>JAFLDV010000019.1 GCA_017302255.1 Gammaproteobacteria bacterium
ACCCTACGTCGTTGCGAGGCGGCCATTTTAGTCAGTTTTCAGTTCGTGTCAAGCGTCTTTTTATCGACTATTTTCACTTTCTTCAAACTCACCCGGCGTTTCGCTTTCGCACCACCCCGTCGGCATGGTGCGCATTATAGGGAGTTTTCCTAAAGGCGCAAGCGAGAATTTGAAGTTTTTAAACTGACTGCAGGTTTTATCGACAATTTGTGGTTAATTTCAGCTAAAAGAGGAAATTTTGACCTAGTTATCCACAATTGATCGCTATATTTATTCCAATTTTGTGCACAATACAGATCCGACGCTCATCTCATTGCTAGTATTTTGGGATTTAGATATGTTGCTTTAATGAGAAAGGCCAAATAGTTTTACTATTTGGCCTCTTATATATGATTGAAACAAGTCTTTTGGTTCTATCTATTCAAGCAATGCTAATTAGTGGCTTACTTAGCGTAAATTTGGCGCCAACCACATACTTGCTTCTTCCGGACTAAACCCTTTGCGAGTTGCGTAATCAATTAACTGGTCTTGACCTATTTTACTTACCGCAAAGTACTTCGCATCTGGATGTCCAAAATACCAGCCAGACACCGCAGCGCCTGGCCACATGGCAAAACTTTCCGTTAACTCAAGACCTATTTGCTTTGTCACATCCAATAACTCAAACAAAGTACCTTTTTCGGTATGCTCTGGACAAGCCGGATATCCGGGGGCAGGACGAATACCTTGGTAAGCTTCGCGGATCAGCTGTTCATTATCCAGCTTCTCATCAGATGCGTAACCCCAGAACTCTTTTCTTACTTGTTGATGCAGGTATTCCGCTAGTGCCTCTGCTAACCGATCAGCCAAGGCCTTAACCATAATACTGTTATAGTCATCATGGGCCGCGGCGAATTCCGCAGCCAATTCATCAGCACCATAGCCAGTGCATACTGCGAAGGCTCCAATATAGTCTGGAACACCGGAGTCAACGGGAGCGACAAAATCGGCAAGACAGCTATTTGGTGCATTGTTTCTAAGTTGTAATTGCTGACGTAAATTATAGAGCTCCGCTACTACTGTATTACGATCATCATCAGCATAAACTTCAATGTCATCGCCCTTGCTGTTGGCTGGAAATAGTCCAAAAATCGCTTTTCCGGTAACTTTTCGCTGTTTAATCATCAGATCCAACATGTCATTGGCATCTTGGTAAACCTTACGCGCCTCAAGTCCAACCTCAGGGTGATTGAGTATCGCCGGGAATTTCCCTGATAATTGCCAAGTCAAGAAGAATGGCGTCCAATCGATGAAGTCCCGCAGCACAGTTAGATTTACGTCTTGCCAAACATGCACTCCCAATTTCTTTGGTTTCGGGGCAACTTTGGTTAAATCTAACTTGAAGCGATTCGATCTCGCTTGCTCCAACGTCAGCATCGACTCACCCGGACGGCTACGTTGATGCTGTTCAATTGCACGACGATATTCATCGTTCACACGAGCTAGGAATTCAGGCTTTTGTGTTGGACTAATCAGTGACTGCACAACCGACACACTTCTTGAAGCATTAGGCACATAAACCACACCATGCTCGTAGTTTGGTGCGATTTTTATTGCTGTGTGGGCTTTTGATGTCGTCGCGCCACCTATTAATAGTGGAATGGTAAAACCGAGACGCGTCATTTCTTTTGCGACATGCACCATTTCATCCAACGATGGCGTAATAAGGCCAGAGAGTCCTATGATATCGACATTCAACTCTTTGGCTTTTTGTAGCAATGTTGCGCAAGGCACCATTACGCCAAGATCGATGACTTCATAGTTATTGCATTGCAGCACCACACCGACGATATTCTTCCCTATGTCATGCACATCGCCCTTTACTGTTGCCATCAGCACTTTACCTTGAGTGCTTGCGCCTGAACCGGCTTTCTCTGCTTCTATATATGGCTGCAGATACGCAACAGCTTTTTTCATTACCCGTGCAGACTTTACTACCTGAGGTAAAAACATCTTACCTTCACCAAACAGATCACCAACCACATTCATCCCGTCCATTAAAGGACCTTCAATGACATGCAATGGTCTCTCGACTTGGAGCCGAGCTTCTTCAGTATCAATATCGATAAAATCAGTAATACCTTTGACTAAGGCATGTTCAAGCCGTTTGTTGACCGGCCAACTTCGCCAAGCTTCGTCTTCTTTTACGACAACGGCACCGTCACCTTTAAACTGTGCAGCTATCTCGAGTAAGCGTTCAGTGGCATCATCACGGCGGTTAAGAATAACGTCCTCAACACGCTCCCGAAGTAATTCCGGGATGTCATCATAAACTGCTAGTTGCCCAGCGTTGACGATGCCCATGTCCATACCGGCTTTAATTGCGTGGTATAGAAATACTGAGTGGATTGCCTCTCGTACCGCATCGTTACCGCGGAATGAAAATGACACATTAGATACGCCACCGGATATTTTGGCGTGAGGACATCTTTGCTTAATTTCTCGGGTAGCTTCAATGAAATCCACAGCGTAGTTGTTGTGCTCTTCTATACCCGTTGCTACTGCAAAAATATTCGGATCGAAGATAATGTCCTGTGGTGGAAAACCTATTTGTTCAGTTAATAATTTATAAGCTCGCTCACATATCTCAACTTTGCGCGCTTTAGTATCTGCTTGCCCCACTTCATCAAATGCCATCACGACAACAGCTGCGCCATAACGTCGTAGCAATTTAGCTTGATGCAAAAATGGCGCTTCGCCTTCTTTTAAGGAAATAGAATTAACGACAGCCTTGCCTTGGATACATTTTAAAGCCGCCTCAATGACTTCCCATTTTGACGAGTCGACCATAATCGGCACTCTGGCGATATCTGGTTCAGATGCCAAGAGATTCAGATAACGCACCATCGCAGCTTTACTATCTAACATGGCTTCGTCCATGTTGATATCGATGATTTGCGCACCATTCTCGACTTGTTGACGTGCTACTTGTAAAGCAGCTTCGAATTTCCCATCCAAAATCAGCTTTTTAAATCGAGCAGAACCGGTGACGTTGGTCCGTTCGCCGATATTTATAAATCGTGCTTGCTTTTGCATCACCACTCCAAACTAAAAGCTTCTAATCCGGCAAGATTAAATTGGTTGGACACCGCTTTGGGTTGACGAGGTTTTAAACCTCTTACCGCTTCAGCAATTGCCTTGATATGAGATGGTGTGGTGCCACAACAACCGCCAACAATATTTAAAAAACCCTGCTGTGCCCAATCTTTAATTTCTACGGACATTTCGTCAGCCGCTAAATCATACTCACCAAATTCGTTGGGCAAACCTGCGTTGGGATGCACAGAGCAATAACACTCAGCAATACCTGACATAGTTTCCACATAAGGACGCAGCAAATCCGGTCCAAGCGCGCAGTTCAACCCGAATGTCACAGGTTCGACATGAGCCAGCGAATTATAAAATGCTTCGGTGGTTTGCCCAGACAGAGTGCGACCAGAAGCATCAGTGATGGTGCCTGAGATCATCACCGGCAATTTATAGCCAATTTCATCAAACACTTGCAGAACTGCAAAAGCTGCAGCCTTGGCATTTAACGTATCAAAAATCGTTTCCAGCATAATAATATCGGCACCGCCCTCGATTAAAGCGCGAGTAGCTTCCGAATAGGCCAGAACCAAGGTATCGAAATCGACATTTCGATAGCCAGGATCATTGACGTCCGGAGAAATAGAGGCTGTTCTATTCGTTGGTCCGAGTACCCCTGCGACATAACGTGGCTTGCTTGGATCTTTGGCGGTGAATTCTTCGCACAAAATTTTAGCTAGTCTCGCAGATTCAAAATTGATGCGCGCAGCAAGATGCGACATGTCGTAATCAGCCATCGCAATGGTGGTAGCGTTGAAACTATTGGTTTCTAGGATGTCCGCACCAGCATCTAAATATTGCCGATGGATTTCACTAATAATCTGTGGCTGCGTGAGAACCAGTAAGTCGTTATTACCTTTTAAATCCGACGGCCAGTTGGCAAACTCTTCGCCACGATAATCGGTTTCTTGCAATCGATATGCTTGGATCATGGTGCCCATCGCACCATCAAGCACTAAAATTCGCTCATTTAAAATATCTCTGAGCGCATCAGCGGTAAGTTTTTGCGTGCTCATTGATTTCTCCCTTGACCGACTTGCTCGATATTAAACGGCGTCGCCTGATAGACATAGTAGTTGAGCCAATTGCTAAACAACAAAAACGCATGGCTTTGCCACAGTTTTCGTGGTGGCAACGTCGGGTCGTCTTGGCGATAGTAATTTTCGGGGATTTTTGGCACCAAACCAGCTGCAAGATCTCTTTGGTACTCATCATTGAGTGTCGTTAAATCGTATTCCGGATGACCAGTGACAAATACCCGACTGCCAGAACTATTCTGCAGTAAATAAGCGCCTGTCACATCGGCCTCAGCAAGAACGTGGATATCCGGATGATGCCGATATTTCTGAGTTGGCACCTGAGCATATCGCGAATGTGGCACTAAAAATTCATCGTCAAAACCACGGACTAACGGACTTAATGGCTGCACAACCTGCTGCCAGTAAACTCCGGATAGTTTGTCACCACGAATTTCGCGCTGTAAACCATAGTAATAGTAGAGGGCAGCATGTGCTGCCCAACATAGGAATAAAGTCGAAGTTACGTGACGATCAGCCCAAGCCAAGATCTCAGATAACTGCGGCCAATAACTTACATTTTCATAGTCGACGAGGCCCAGAGGCGCACCAGTGATAATCAATCCATCATACTTTTGACTCTGTACATCGGAAAAATAGCGATAAAAACAGTTCAGATGATTTTCCGACGTATGTTTACTGACATGGTTGTCCAAACGAATTAAATCGACATCAACTTGCAACGGACTGTTCGCAAGCAATCTAAGTAGTTGAATTTCTGTAGTTACTTTATTTGGCATCAAATTGAGAATGGCGATGCGCAACGGCCGAATATCCTGCTTAGATGCACGACTTTCAGTCATTACGAACACGTTTTCTGCCGATAGCGCCTCGACGGCTGGTAACTGATCAACCACTTTAATTGGCATAATAACTCCACTAACAAAACTGAACAGGCGCTACTTTGCCGAATCCACCTCAGAATGTCAACTTCTATACGTTTAGATGTCTAAATGCCGCGTTATTTTGTTCATTGTGATACCTTATCGTAAAATCTACTCTAAGCTTAATTTGTAATTGTCGATCGGAGAGACTCTATGTGGTTGCTGCCAACAAGCAGGCTGCTTGGTTTTTTTGCTTTTTTTGCGACGCTTTTGTTTTCATTTCCAATTGTCGCAGCCTCACCTGCAGAACCTATTGTCATCTTTATTCGCGATGATGTTTATGAAGACTATCAGCAATTTTTAGCAGGGCGTGATGTCCTAAGTATTCATGAATTTCAGCATAAGAATATGCGTCGCGATGTCGCTGATATGGTGCTTCTGCAACAATCACTGGCACTAGGCGGCTTCAAAGGAAGTTTTTCTTATGTCCCTGGGAAGGTCAATTTCCGAAATACAAAAATGCTGGAAACCGGCGAACTCCTGCTAAGTTTTGATAGTTATTGGCTAAGTGACGCCAAACTCATGGGCTCTGCGGTATATATATCTGATCCAGTTATCCGTCGCGGTGAATATTTTGCAGGCATTTACACGAGCCCTACCAACCAAAAAACTATGCAGTTAAAAACGCTGGAAGACCTGCGCGAGCTAAGTGGAATTTCCACGCCGAAGTGGCAAACGGATTGGAATACGATGTCAGCATTACCGCTTAAAAAATTGGTTCGCGACGATGAATGGTTAAGCCAAGCTCGAGTTGTGCATATGGGCTGGGTTGATTTTATGCTGATGCCGTTTTTCACTTCAAATGATGGAAGTTATAAACTTGAGCAAATTCAGTTGCAAAGAGTACCTGGCGTTGCAGTGCTGCTAGATGACAGCCGTCATTTTGTCATCAGCAAAGCACATCCTAATGGGACGACCGCTTTCAATGCCATTCAAAAGGGTATGAAGATTTTGCGGGATAATGGACAGATTGAAAAAATGTATCGCCAAGCTGGATTTCTAATAGAACCGAAAAATTACGTAATTTTAAATTCGGCGGTAGGGCTTAAAGCGAAAGATACACCTTAGCGTCATGCTAATAGTTAGCGAGTTGCGAGTTGCGAGTTGCGAGTTGCGAGTTGCGAGTTGCGAGTTGCGAGTTGCGAGTTGCGAGTTGCGAGTTGCGAGTTGCGAGTTGCGAGTTGCGAGTTGCGAAAATTATCAAACTAGCAGAGCGTAGAAGGCAATCCTTACTACGCTCAATTTGACTAGGCTCTGTTAATTAATCAGAACTCGTCATCCAGCATTTCATCTGGTTCTGCCGCAAGCTCAACACCAATTGGTGCAGCACCTTTAGTTGGCTGTAGCAATAAGCGACGACGTAACTCATCTTCAATTTCTTTCGCGACTGCAGGGTTTTCAACTAAGAACTTCATCGCATTCGCTTTGCCTTGGCCGATCTTATTACCGTTATAGGCATACCAAGCGCCAGCTTTATCAATCAATTTCTCAGCAACACCAAGGTCGATTAACTCGCCATTTTTGCTGATACCAGCGCCATATTGAATAATAAATTCGGCTTGTTTGAACGGAGGCGCAACTTTGTTTTTCACAACTTTCACGCGTGTTTCGTTACCAACAACCTCTTCGCCTTCTTTCACTGAACCAATGCGACGAATATCTAAACGAACTGACGCATAGAACTTAAGGGCGTTACCGCCAGTGGTCGTTTCTGGGTTACCGAACATCACACCAATTTTCATCCGGATTTGGTTGATGAAAATACACAATGTGTTTGAACGCTTGATGTTACCAGTCAATTTCCGCAAAGCTTGAGACATTAAACGCGCTTGCAAACCAACGTGACTGTCACCCATATCGCCTTCGATTTCGGCTTTTGGTGTTAAGGCAGCTACTGAGTCGACAATAATCACATCAACCGCAGCAGAGCGCACTAACATGTCGCAGATTTCTAAAGCTTGTTCACCTGTGTCTGGTTGCGATACCAATAAATCAGCAACGTTCACGCCAAGCTTGGCTGCGTATAATGGATCAAGTGCATGCTCAGCATCGATAAAGGCACAGGTTTTACCCATTTTTTGAGCTTCAGCAACAACTTGCAGCGTTAAGGTTGTTTTACCTGATGATTCAGGACCGTAGATCTCGACGATCCGGCCACAAGGTAAACCACCTATTCCTAACGCAATATCTAAACCTAATGAACCTGTTGGAATGGCATCAATTTCCAGCGAAGTGTTATCACCTAAACGCATGATTGAGCCTTTACCGAATTGACGTTCAATTTGACCTAAGGCTGCTGCTAGCGCTTTTTGCTTGTTGTCGTCCATTTTCTTCTCCGCCATTTTATCTGGTATCTCAGTTCGGGTGGCTTGTCGCTGATTTAGCCGTCGCCACAAAATGCTGTATGCTCATACAGTAGTCTAAGTGAATTCGGCTGTCAACAACAAGATGGTTTGTTGCAGCGCAAAATCGATACTTTGTTGGCGAATTTGCTCCCGGTCTCCAGCAAACACTAAAGTCGTACTGACCACATGCCCTTCGACCGCAAAGCCAAAACAGACAGTGCCTACAGGTTTCTGAGCAGAACCGCCGGTTGGTCCAGCAATGCCTGAAACTGCGATTGCCACGCCCGAGCCTGCCGCGAGTGCAGCGCCTCGAGCCATTTCTACTACAGTTTCCTCACTCACCGCGCCAAACTGCAACAAAGTGGCACTTTTCACCCCGAGCATTTGTTGTTTTGCTTTGTTGCTATAAGTAATAAAACTGCGGTCGAGATAAGCAGAGCTACCCGATATCGCCGTAATTGCATAGGAAATACCGCCACCAGTGCATGATTCTGCGGTGGTTATACTGAGATTTTTCCGTAATAATAGCTGCCCAAGCTCAGTTGCCAATTGTTGGGTAACCGTGGGTACTGTCATGTTTTATCTCTAGCAGGAAAGCAGAATTTCATTATGCCGTCAGAAAAGCCAAGCGCACAAGCGACAAGCGCGCATACACCAATGATGCAACAATATCTGGGACTCAAAGCCGAGCATCCAGAAATTTTATTGTTTTACCGAATGGGCGACTTTTACGAGCTTTTCTATGACGATGCCAAAAAAGCTGCGGCGCTTCTGGATATTTCCCTAACCAAACGCGGACAATCTGCCGGCGCACCTATTCCTATGGCGGGTGTGCCTCATCATGCCATCGAAAACTATCTCGCGCGTTTAGTCCAGTTGGGTGAATCAGTTGCAATTTGTGAGCAAGTTGGCGATCCGGCGCTAAGCAAAGGTCCTGTCGAACGCAAAGTTGTTCGCATCGTTACGCCGGGAACTGTTACCGATGAAGCGTTACTCAATGAGCGCCACGATAACTTGGTAGCTGCATTATCTTGCCATAAACAACGCTTTGGTCTTGCCTATTTAGATTTAAGCGCGGGTCGTTTTTTGCTGACTGAAGTCAATGGCTTAGATGACCTGTATGCGCTACTGCAACGGTTAAATCCAGCAGAGCTACTTTATAGCGAAGATATAGATTTGCCCGAAGCCATGCAAAAACGCAAAGGTGTGCGTCGCCGTCCGGCTTGGGAATTTGAACGAACCTCAGCTGAGCGCGTGCTTTGCCAACAATTTGGTACCAAAGATCTGCAAAGTTTTGGCATCAGCGAAGCACCAATCGCACTTTTGGCGGCTGGCTGTTTGATGCAATATGTCAAAGATACCCAACGCAGTGCTTTGCCACACATTAGAGCGGTTGCGCTGGAGCGCTCACAAGATCATATAGTGCTGGATGCAGCAACACGGCGAAATCTCGAACTTACGCAAACGCTAAACGGCCAATACGAACATAGCCTCGCGGCCGTGCTCGATCGTTGCCAAACGGCAATGGGCAGTCGGTTATTAAAACGCTGGATCCATGCACCACTGCGGGCCCAGCAAACCGTTGCACTTCGCCATCAAGCAGTTCACGAGTTACAAGAACATCACGAAGAGTTGCAGGGACAACTCAAACAAATTGGCGATATTGAACGAATTATCGCTCGGATCGCCCTGCGCTCAGCCCGTCCTCGCGATTTTGCTAGACTGCGGCAAGCCTTGGAGCAACTGCCGCAACTTAGCCAAAGTTTGACGCAACTGCAAAGCCCACTGTTGCAACAACAACAGCAACATTGTCAGCCGTTGCCGGATTTATGCGAATTATTACAACGAGCTATCGTTGAAAACCCACCAATGCTCATTCGCGATGGCGGTGTCATTGCACCGGGTTATCATGCCCCGCTAGATGAATGGCGGGCTTTAGCTACTGGGGCGACCGACTATTTAGAGATGCTCGAACAGCGGGAAAAAGCACGAACTGGCATTGCCTCACTGAAAGTCGGCTACAACAAAGTTGCAGGCTACTTCATTGAAACTGGTCGAGCTGCCGCCGATGCCGTGCCTGCCGATTATATTCGTCGTCAAACATTAAAGAACAACGAGCGTTACATCATTCCTGAACTCAAGGAATATGAAGACAAAGTGCTTGGCAGTCAGAGCAAGGCACTGGCTATAGAAAAACAACTGTACGATCAGTTATTTGATGTTATTTCGCTGCAATTGCCGGCCTTACAGCTGCTGGCAGAAAGTTTATCTGAGCTCGACGTCCTGACCAACTTTGCCGAACGCGCGCTGGCACTAAACTACCAAGCGCCTACTTTTAGCACTCGTACCGGTATTCAAATTCAAGATGGTCGGCACCCGGTTGTTGAGCAAATGATTAGCGAGCCATTTATCGCCAATCCAGTCAGGCTCGAGCCAAATCGTCATTTATTGATTGTGACTGGACCCAATATGGGCGGTAAATCGACTTACATGCGACAAACCGCACTCATTGTGTTGATGGCCTATATCGGTAGTTTTGTGCCTGCCGCACAAGCGGTGCTTGGTCCGATCGATCGGATCTTCACCCGCGTTGGCGCTTCGGATGATTTAGCGTCTGGTCGTTCGACCTTTATGGTCGAGATGACTGAAACCGCGACTATTTTACACAATGCCACTGCGCAAAGTTTGGTATTGATGGATGAGATTGGCCGCGGCACCAGCACTTATGATGGGTTGTCGTTAGCTTGGGCTTGCGCCAGTTATTTGAGTGAACAACTCAAAGCATTGACGCTCTTTGCCACGCACTATTTTGAGCTGACAGATTTGGCTGCATTATTACCTGGTGTCGCCAATATCCATCTCGACGCGGTTGAACATGATGAGCACATCGTGTTTATGCATCAAGTGCAAGATGGCGCTGCAAGCAAAAGCTACGGCTTGCAAGTCGCCCAGTTGGCTGGCGTGCCAAAAACAGTGATCGAGATGGCTAAACAAAAGCTGGCAGAACTGGAGCAACAATCAGCACTGCGCACGGGCGACAACGTGGTTTCGTCAGAACAAGTTTCGCAAGTCAAAGCAGCGCAAGTCAATGTTGTGCCAGCACAAAATGCTAAGCCGCCGAGTACCCAACAAACCATGCCAAGCCATACGATGCCAAGCCAAGCACTGCAACAGCAATTGCCGCTTGAAGCCGCAGAGCATCCTGTTGTAACAGCACTGTCGAGCATAGATCCAGACGAGCTAACCGCACGCCAAGCGCTCGATTTGATTTATCAGCTGAAACGTCAGTTGTAATTGGCGAAAGAGCAATGCAGACATACCTTTGCATTGCTCTTTACCTTTCTTTCGATTGCCTTTTTTCGACTCATTCGCCATCAAAGGTGCTTATTGCGGGATCACATCGACCGCGACACTTAGCTCATGCTCACCGCCGCCTTGTAACACGCCTTTTAATGGCACTACATCACTGTAATCACGGCCATAAGCCAATGTGATATGCGCTGTATCCACGATTAGATTATTGGTTGGATCAAAATCAACCCAACCATAAATCGGGTCGTACACCGAAAACCAAGCATGTGACGCGTCAGCGCCCATCAAGCGGGCTTGACCTTCTGGCGGCAATGTTTGCAAATAACCACTGACATAACGGGCTGGCACGCCGATAGATCGCAAGCAACTAATCGCCAGTTGCGCAAAATCCTGACAAACACCACGTCGATGCTTGAGCACTTCATCAACTTGCGTCACTACCGAACTAAACTGAGGATCATATTGGAAATTTTCGAAAATAAATTGGTTTAGCCTAAGCGCCAACGCCAATGCGGACTGTTCGGAACTTTGCATTTCGGCAATAAAATGCTTGGCCTCTGGCAAAATTGGGATCATTTTGCTCGGTTGTGTACACCAAAGCGCAAATAACTCTTGTTGATCCTTTGGCGTTTGCAAATACCGAGCAAGTTCAGTAATCGGTGTCGCATCAACAAAACTTGCTGGGTAATTCCGTGGCAAAACTTCAACTTCCGCACAAGACAACACCGCCAACTCTGCATGGGGTGCTTGCACATGCAATAAATGGCGAATATTGCCAAAACCATCAACATACCGACTCACTTGCTGAGCCAATGGCTGCACTTCAATCCAAGCATTTTGTACCTGTTGATGCGCCAACGCTCTTGGCTCCAAACATGCCAAGTTATAACTATTCGCCACCGGATGTTGATATCGATAACGGGTCAGGTGACGTAGCTGATATTTCATTGGTGATCCCATTAGAAACTCTGCCAGAGTCGCCGATCAGTGGCGTGATTAAAATAAGACAAAGTAATGCTATCGGATAAACGACGTAATTGCTTTTGTAGCGCTTGTAATAACTCCGCCAGCGCTTCGCTGCCTATTTCACCACCAGCACCATCATCAGTAAGCAGACTTTGCGGTTCAGCTAACTGCAACAAGGAGGTGATTTCTAGAGCTATGCGCTGCTCTGCCGTCAAACCGGTACTTGGATTTAACGAAGGCAACGCATTACATTGCCGCGAGATCCTCGCACACTGATAACCGACAGAGCGCGGCGTCGTGGTATCTAGTAACAGTAAATCGATTACCGCCAACGGATGTAATTCACTGCGATAACGACGCCGATAGGTCATCACCGTATCTGCCATTTTCAATAAGGCTTCCAGAACCCCGGCCCCTGGCCGACGTCGCACAAACACCAATTCGAGTAGGGCACAAGTCTGCAACGCCCGCTCTAAATGCTGACCTAAATCTAATAAGCGCAGGGTTTGTGTGCGACTCATCGTCTCGTTATTTAGCCCATAAATTGCGCTTTGTAATAACACCACTTCATCAAGTTGACGCAACAACTGCGCTGGTTGTTGCGAACTCAAATGCGTTGGCCAACTATGAATGGTGTCTTGTAATTTATCGAGCACGAACCAGGTATCTTCGGCGAAATACTCACGCACAGATTGCGCATTAAACAGCAGTTGTTCGAGAACTGCGACTATGCCATTCGCGTGATCAGTGGCAAATATTTGCGTTAACAAGCCTATGGCGCTTTGGTCAGCGGGACTTAACATATTGCCGTTGGCTTTTAAGCAAAACTGTAATAGCGCTTGCGCGTCATCAGTCGCAACCCACTCGTTATTGGTTAAAAGTGGCAGCAAAGCGCGTAATGATCTGGCCATCAGATTTAACCGCTCATTGTAGCGCCCCATCCAAAACAAATGATCAGCAACGCGGCTAGGCACTAGGCCGCTATGACGCGACAACAGCAGCGGATTGTCGCTGCTTTGCAATAAACTGCGGGCTTTGCCGCGATCAGCAAGCACCCATACGTCTTTAAACAGCGGCGCTAACGTGGTCACTAAAAAGTCCTCGGCGTTTATCTGCAACATACCAAGCCCGCCTGGCAACAATCTGCTTTTATTGCCAGTCGCAAGCGCGAACACCCGCATCACTGCAGGCAACTCTTTGTTTGGTATTAATGCTTGTGGCTGCGTTTGTAACTGCGCTCGTTGTTCTGCGACAAAATAATATGGGTTTGCGGAGATTTGTTCGAATAATAGCCCTTGCTCCGCTGCGCTCAAACTCGCGAATACTCGGGCTTGCGCGCTTTGCAGTTCATGAAAGACAAAATTGTCAGGCTGAGCCAGCACCATTGCTAATGAGCCGCTATCGCCCAACCAATAACTTGGCAAAGGGGGCAATAACAATGACTCACCAAGTAGATGTTGGCATAGTGCCGCCAAAAATGGCTTCAACATAGCTGAGCTAATCAACCCTGCTCCAGGCGGATTTAAACACTGGCAATGATTTGCTTGTCGCAGCACTTGTAAAAAGCCAGCACAGCCGCTGCCAAGGCTATCAAGCTCCAAGGCGTCACATTGTGCGTCCGGTAGTTGTCGCAAAATAGCGCTAACCCGTTGCAGCCCAGTGAGGGTTTTTAACCAAAGCGTATTATCCCGCATCAGTAAATCCGCACCTTGCATCAAGGGGATATCCAAATAGCTGGCTAAAAACGACTGTTCAAAGTAAGCCGCTGTTCGACCGGGTGGCACTAAAATACCGGCGATCCCTGCAGTTTGACCGGCTTGTGGTTGTTGCAATTGCTGCAGTAGCGCGCGGAAAAATCCGGCAAGATGCGCTTTATTTGGCAGATCTGGGTGTCCTGCGGTGACCTGATTAAACGCCAATCGATGCTGCAATAAATACCCTAAACCCTGCACTTGGCTGGCGTGTTCGCGCACAGAAACCCAACGCCCTTCCGCATCAAAGCCCACATCAAGTGTCAACAAAGGCAACCAATGTGGCGGATTCAAGGTCATCAGCGGTGGCAAAAACTCTGGGTTTTGCAACACCAGTAACGGTGGAATTAGCCCAGTTTGCAGCAGTTGCTGCGGCCCATAAAGATCCGCCAACACCATTTGCCATAACTTTTGGCGCTGACTCACCGCCAGTTCTAGTTGCTGCCAATCCTGTTCGCTCACGCACCAAGGCAAAGCGTCTAACTGGCGATTAGCATCAGTAACACTTGAATAGTTGTGATCGCGCAGCTCGGCTTGCAGCATGGCATCAATTTGACCTTGCTGCGCCGAACTCAACTGTTGCCACCACTGCTGCAAAAAAGCTCCGTACTGCCTTAGGCAGAGATCTGTTGTTCAGTATTAAATTGCACCGACGGATTACAAATCACCTGATGTAATGCCGTGATCCCAGTCTGAATATGGTCGATCAGTTGGTGCAACTGTTCGGTCGACAGATCTGGCAATGCCTTATCTTCGATAAGCGCTTGTAATTGTTTCACCTGTTGCAAAATCGCACCGGCATGCGGCAGACCGCGCGCCGATGCCGCAACTCGGTTTAAACAGTACGCGATTGAGCGCGGAAAATCAGCATAGGTCAGCAAATAGTCAATGGCATCGACATCTGCAGCTTGGTGTGCGACATAATATTGGTAGGATTCAACCCCGCCTAATGCATTGAGAATTGAAGTCCAGCGAAATTTTGGCCTTTTGATCTGAGTCGGCTGCAACTGCTTCAACACCATCACATCCATAATGCGGGTTGTCATATCAGCGCGTTCCAAATGCCGACCAATGTTAAATAAATCAAAGGCTTCACTACGCAACATTGTACCGTCTAATACACCAACTACCATCTGACAACGCCGACTAATTTCACTCATCAACTGATAACGTTGCTGGCGCGACAAATTCGCACTGCATTGTTGCTGTAAGTGCAATTCCAATGAGTTCAGCTCTTCGAACATATCTCGTGGGATAAGCGGCCTACAAGTGCGTGCATTATACTTTAACGCGGTACAGGTATAGCGGATCGACAGGGAACTTTGTGGATCACTAATTAAGTGATGCATCACCTCTTGCTCAACCTTAGCAACTTCCGGCCCTATTGCGGTCGCCGTTAAATGCGAGGCGACACTTGTTTGTCCAAGCACTTGCAATAAAATCGGCCAGCTAAACTGAGTATCCTGATGGCTATCAATCAACAAGTGACTGGTGGCATTAACCAATCGCGCCGTATCATCAAGGCGTTCTAAATAACGACCCAACCAAAAAATATGATCTACAGATTTTAATAACATCACTCACACCTCATCATTGATGATCCAGGTATCTTTACTACCACCACCCTGCGATGAATTCACCACCAGCGACCCTTTGCGTAGCGCGACTCGGCTTAACCCACCGGTGCTGCAATACAGTTCTGCGCCTTGCAAAATAAATGGGCGCAGGTCAAGGTGGCGTGGCTCCAAGAAACCATCACATAAGGTCGGTGCGGTCGACAGTTTTAAGGTCGGCTGTGCGATAAAATTTCGAGGGTTTTCAACAATAGCCTTCGCCATATCGGCGCGTTCTTGCTCAGTGGAGCGAGGGCCAATCAAAATGCCATAACCGCCAGATTCATTGGCAGGCTTCACCACTAACTTGTCGAGATTTGCTAACACATAACCACGCGCCGCAGGTTCCGAGCACAGGTAGGTTTCAACATTGTCGATGAGCGGTTTTTCACCCAGATAATATTCAATTATTTGCGGTACGTAGGCGTAAATCACTTTATCGTCAGCAACGCCAGAACCAGGCGCATTAGCAATCGACACTAAACCATCAGCCCAAGCTTGAAATAACCCCGGCACACCCAGCACTGAGTCTTTGCGAAACACTAATGGGTCGAGAAAAATGTCATCAACGCGGCGATAAATCACATCAACCCGTTTAGCGCCATGCAAGGTTTTCAGAAATACCCCTTGCTCGGTGACGAACAGGTCCGAATTTTCGACTAAATCGACGCCCATTTGCTGCGCCAAATAGCTGTGCTCAAAATAAGCAGAGTTAAAAATTCCAGGCGTCAGCACTACAATACACGGCACATCACCAGGGCGTGGCGATAGCGATGCCAACATCTTCCATAGCTGATACGGGTAATCATCCACTGGCACTATGGTGGAGTCTGCAAATAACTCAGGGAATACCCTTTTCATCACTGTGCGATTTTCTAGCATGTAGGACACGCCTGATGGGACGCGTAAGTTATCTTCGAGAACTAAAAATTGGCCATGTTCGTCACGAACCAAGTCAGTGCCACAGATATTGGCCCAAACGCCAAAACGGGGCGACTTGCCCTGACATGGTGCAAGAAAGTTTTTCGATTCCAACACCAACTCAGCGGGAACTACTCCTGCTTTGAGAATGCGTTGATCGTGATACAAATCATCGATAAACAAATTTAGTGCGGTCAGCCGTTGGGTGAGCCCTGCACTGGTTTTACGCCATTCACTGTATGGAATGGTGCGAGGCATCACATCTAACGGCCAAGCTCTATCGATGTTTTGGCCTTCGTTGTAGAGAGTAAAACACACTCCCATGGTGCTAATCGTCTGATCTAATTGAGATTGTCGACGTTTTAGCTCCATTGGTCCGTGTTTTTCAATAAATTTCGCGATGGCCGCAGCTGGTGCTCGCGCACAGCCGTTTTCTGCGACTAACTCATCGAAACAGTCAGGTGTTCGTTCATAACCACCTGGCAAAAATTGTTGATGGTGCATGCTATCCCCCTACAAACGCGGTCTGTCGCGACCACTTATTGCTTTTATGCAATCGGCACTGTTGCCGAGCTAGCTTAAGTAGAGCAAGGGGTATGCCAACGGATGTAATCGCGGCAAATATCGTCGGATCAGGGATTTAGCTGTTGGAAAAAACAAAGCCAACAGCGAGCTGTTGGCTTGGTAATTCCCTACGTCGATGTCGAAGCGGGGTTAAAACGCGAATAAAATAACTATTCTTGGAATAATGTCTCGATATTCAGCCCTTGATGCGTCACGATTTCACGTAACCGACGCAAGGCTTCAACCTGAATTTGGCGCACGCGTTCCCGCGTCAAACCAATTTCACGACCAACATCTTCTAATGTTGACGGCTCAAAGCCTAACAATCCGAAACGACGAGCCAAGACTTCGCGTTGTTTTGGATTGAGCTCTTCTAGCCACATTACCAAATGCTGACGAATATCGGCATCTTGTAACTCTGTTTCCGGCCCAAGCTCTTTTTCGTCTGCGAGCACATCCAGTAACTGCTTCTCTGAGGAACCAGCGACAGGTGTATCAACTGAAGTAATTTTTTCATTTAACTTCAGCATCTTCCTGACTTCTTCCACTGGGCGATTTAACGCTGCAGCGATTTCTTCTGGAGTTGGCTCATGATCGAGTCGTTGCGATAACTCGCGAGCCGCTCTTAAATAAATATTAAGTTCTTTCACCACATGGATGGGCAACCGAATTGTCCGCGTTTGATTCATGATCGCGCGTTCAATGGTTTGACGGATCCACCAAGTAGCATAAGTCGAAAAACGGAAACCGCGTTCAGGATCGAATTTTTCTACGGCACGAATTAGGCCTAGGTTACCCTCTTCAATCAGATCAAGCAGTGCTAGACCACGATTAATATAACGTCGGGCAATTTTAACCACTAACCGTAGATTACTTTCAATCATACGTTTACGAGCGGCTTGGTCGCCTTTAAGGGCTAGTCTTGAAAAATAAACTTCTTCTTCAGCGGAAAGTAGAGGCGAGAAACCGATTTCGCCCAGATAAATCTGAGTGGCATCCATGGCTCTTTGGCTATCATCGCGGGTAAAAACGTCGTCGGGTGTATTATCTTCTTCAGCGGCTAATGCATTTAAATCAGGCTCTGCCGTATCGTCATCCAACAGCACCACATCATCAGTCATCTCCGACTCTTTAAAGTCGACTACATCATCTTCATCTTTATGTCCCATATCCTTCTCCCAAATCTACAAAGGGTGGTCACACCTTTAACTGCCAGAATTCCTTTCTTTTCGTCATGAGTTTGTGTGGATCTGATTATTTTAGATATTGCAGCGGATCGACAGAACGACCACGGAAACGGATTTCAAAATGCAGCTGAATACGCTCTGCATCGGTGTTACCCATTTCAGCGATAAGCTGACCTGCTGTTACCGTATCTCGCTCTTTCACCAGAAGACGGTGATTGTGGGCATAGGCGCTTAGAAAATCATCATTGTGTCGGATGATGATCAAATTGCCATAACCCCGCAGCGCATTGCCCGCATAAACAACCTGGCCTGCTGCCGCAGCTTTGATCGGTGTCCCAAGTGCCCCTCCAATGTCTAGTCCTTTATTGCCATGTTCCTGTTGAGAGAACTTGGCTAAAATCGGCCCTTTGACTGGCCATAACCATTGACCAGATTTTGCATTGAAGGCGGTATTCTTAGGTTTTTCAGGATCTTTGTCCTGTTGAGATTGACCATATCTGCTTTTATTTGAGGACGCAACAACTTTAGCTTGTTTTGATGAAGTGGCTGAATTTACTGGATTTGAATAATTCGCATTTGCCGTTTTGGACTGATTTGAGGGACCGCGCATTACAGTTTGATAACTACTATCTTCAGCAACAACTAACACTTGGCCGACATAAATTGTAAAGGGTTCAGGGATGCGATTTAGTTTGGCTAAACTGCGGTAATCCATACCGGCACGAAACGCGATGGAAAAAAGCGTATCCCCCTTCTTCACCTGATAAGTGCGAGCGGTAATTGTCGGTTTTTTCACACGCGCACTGGCAACCTCGTCCACTGGCGCAGGCGCATATGAACTCGAGCAACCGCCAAGTAAGAATCCTATT
The DNA here is from genome assembly GCA_017302255.1 of Gammaproteobacteria bacterium. Taxonomy (GTDB): domain Bacteria; phylum Pseudomonadota; class Gammaproteobacteria; order Enterobacterales; family Alteromonadaceae; genus Pararheinheimera. Next base: position 18,615 of record JAFLDV010000019.1, read on the forward strand.
GTCAGTGCACTTGCCCAGTATTTAGCCATAGATCAAATACAAAGCCCCTGCTAACAATACCGTGCCCCAGCCTAACCAATCGACAATGTCCCGCAGCTTCTGTTGCATGCGTTCACCGCCCCAATACATCAAACCTGCCACCAAGAAAAAGCGGCTAGCACGTCCGATAAAAGAGGCTAGAACAAAAGGCAGAAATGCCATATGCAGCAGTCCGGCGCTGACGGTAAATAGTTTATAAGGGATTGGCGAGAAACCAGCAATGAACACGACCCAAACACCATATTCATGGAACCATTGTTCGACTTTTGCAAAGACGTCTTGATAGCCCATTTTTTCAATGATCGGTTGCACCACCGGATCAAACAACCAATAGCCTAACCAATACCCGACAATCCCCCCAATCACCGAAGCAATAGTCGTTAACCATGCATACTTCCAGGCTTTATCACGTTCGGCCAAAGCCATTGGCGCTAACATCACATCTGGAGGAATTGGAAAAATCACTGACTCAGTAAAACTTAGTAGCGCTAAATAACGCGGAGCATGGCGATGTTTAGCCCACTGCAGCGCTTTATCGTACATTTTTTGGAAAATTTTCAACACAAACTCCGAGACAATTAGGCAAGTTCGCCAGGAATTAACGGGACGAATCGAACCGCTTCAACTTCAATAACCGGAAATTCATCTTGCCGGCGGGTATAAACTCTTAAGACTTGTTCTTGCGCACCGACAGGGATCACTAATCGACCGCCTTCGGTAAGCTGATGTAACAGGGCATCGGGCACCTGCGTTGGCGCCGCAGTCACGATAATACAATCAAAGGGTGCTTTGGTTGCCCATCCTAACCAGCCGTCGCCATGCTTCATGGCGACATTGTGCAGATCTAGCTGCTGCAGACGACGTTTAGCCTGAAACTGTAATGATTTTATGCGTTCCACCGTACAGACTTGTGAAAACAGCTGCGCCAGAATAGCTGTCTGATAACCGGAACCTGTGCCAATTTCGAGCACCTTTTTTGGCTTCCAGACGATGCCATCGTCCTCTTGCAATAACAACTCGGTCATCTTCGCCACTATGTAGGGCTGAGAAATCGTCTGTCCCTGACCGATAGGTAGTGCCGTATTTTCATAAGCTTTGTGCGCCAGCACAAGTTCGACAAACAAGTGGCGCGGGATCGCAGCAATAGCCGCCAGCACTTTTGGATCTTTGATGCCGTCTTGTTGCAATTTCTGCGCGAGCAGCTGAGCGCTGCGAGATGTTGCTACCGCCATTATTCCAGCCCAACATCTGCCAGCCAATCTTGCAACATGGCAATGCTGCGATAGGCGGTCATATCTATTTGCAGTGGCGTCACTGATGCATAACCATTGGCAACTGCATGAAAGTCGGTACCCTCACCAGCATCAAGCTCAGGCCCTAGCGAGCCATACCAGTAGATTTGTCGACCCCAAGGATCAGTAGTGCTGGTCATAGTTTCGGCTTTATGCCGACGCCCCAAACGCGTGACTCTAATGCCTTTTAATTCCGACAATGGTATGGAGGGCACATTGATATTTAAAATCTGGTCAGCTGGTAATGGATGGGATTTCAGTCGCTCTATCACTTTGACTGTGACATAGGCTGCGGTAGCGAAATGCTCTTCATCGCGTCCGGCAAGCGACACAGCGATGGCTGGTAGGCCCAAATGCCGGCCTTCAGTGGCGGCGGCAACAGTGCCAGAATACAACACATCATCGCCCATATTGGCGCCATGATTAATCCCAGCCACCACCAAATCTGGCGCAGGCTTACACAACTGACTAATAGCTAAATGCACACAATCGGTTGGTGTGCCACTGACAGCAGTAAACCCGTTGTCCATGACATGCGTTCGTAATGGATTGAGCAAAGTCAGCGAATTGCTGGCACCGCTGCAATTTCGATCAGGAGCCACAGTCGTGACATCAGCAATAGCTGCTAACGCCTGTTGCAGCACAGCAATGCCCTTGGCATGAACGCCATCATCATTACTTAATAAAATGCGCATTTAAGACTCCAGAAATGCCAAATCACGACTAATATCTTGATAATTAACAAGTTCTCTTAATACCGAAGTCGCAAAACAACCTGCAGGCAAAGCAAACTGCAAGTGCAGTGTATCATGCTGCCATTGATAACTAAGGTTTTTCGGCACTAGCCGAATACTGCGCCGTTCCGTATTCACATTAAAGGCAATCAACGCATCCACCCAATGTTGCCAAGGCGCTAAGATTTTTTGTTGCCAAGCCAGAGCTTCGCCTTGTTCCAACTCTTTGCCAATTCCAGGAAGTAACGCCGTTGGATGAATGTCAAAAGTGTTCAGTCGATGGGTTATGGTCTCGTCCGGTTGTTCAACTTGAAACACCGAACCGGAGCCATCCAATTGCACCACGCCACCGGGCTGAACTTGTTGAAACAAGCCTTGCTGCACTCGGGCAGAAACTTGCTGATTGAACAGCATTGAACGACTTGCCGACAACGCTAAGCCTCGCAATACCCGATCAGGAATACTGCCACCACGGAAGAGTTTGTCAGCTAACAACAGGTTGCCGCCATTGTGGCCAAAGCGTTGTTCACCATAATAATTCGGCACACCATTGACGATGAGTTGCAATCGGCTTTGCAAATCATTGATATCACTAACTCCACGCAGCACTAACTGAAAACGATTTTGTTTGATTGAACCAATTTTTAGCCGACGTTGGTGGCGCACTGTGTCCAAGATCCTGACACCTTCAATATTCCAATCTTGCCAAGCCAATTCTTGCTTGATTGGCACCGGTAAACAGAACCATTGCCGAGTTACCGCATGGCGATCTTTTAACCCCGCATAACTAACCAGCCGGGCTTTGAGGCCTGCGGCAGCAGCAATTTGTTTGGCAACATATTGGGTGTTTTGGCCAATTTTCTCCACCCACAACAGCATATGCTCGCCATGCCCAGTTGGGGTGAAACTTAGCTCTTCATCAACGATAAAATCCTCGGGCTGGCTGCGCAGGAAAGCACGCGCCTGTGGTTCACCGTAAAGATATGCCGTTGCTGGGAAATTTAAGGTATCGCTCATTGACGCACGACCAGCACAACAGCTTCCACGGCAATGCCTTCTTTACGGCCGACAAACCCAAGTTTCTCAGTAGTGGTCGCTTTGACATTTACCTGATCGATCCCACACTGCAGATCGGCCGCAATACATTCACGCATCGCGACGACATGTGGCGCCATTTTTGGCGCTTGTGCCATGATGGTCACATCCAAATTGCCAATCTGATAGCCCAGCGCTTTAACATCAGCAAAGACTTTTCGTAATAAAATTCGGCTATCTATACCTTTAAATGCCGCATCCGTATCTGGAAAATGGTGGCCAATATCGCCAAGCGCCAACGCACCTAATAACGCATCAGAAACTGCATGTAACACCACATCGCCGTCAGAATGCGCGATCAAACCGTGGCTATGGTCGATTTTAACGCCGCCCAAGGTAACCGGACCTTCGCCACCAAATGCGTGCACATCAAAACCATGACCAATTCGAAATGGCATCATAAGGCTTGCTCCAAATAAAAACGGGCTAACGCCAGATCTTCTGGCTGAGTAATTTTGAGATTGTCCGCGCGACCAGGGCTTAACAACACAGGTTGGCCAGCCCACTCCATCGCCGAAGCTTCATCGGTGACCGCCACACCTGCTTTGAGTGCTGCACTCAAAGCATCACGAAGCTGTTTTGTTGGAAACAACTGCGGGGTTAGTGCATGCCATAATTGCTGGCGCGACACTGTATGATCAACTAAATGACACGGCGAATGTTGTACGCCGCGTTTCATGGTATCTCGGACCTGACAGGCCAAAATGCCGCCGTGTTGAGCTTGTTGGCAATTTGCAATTAACTGCTGGATATCCTCGGTGCGAACGAGGGGCCTTGCTGCATCATGAACCAGCGCCCATGGGTATTGCTCGGCGTCAATTTGAACAAGGGCCGCCAGCACCGAATCCGCGCGTTCATTACCGCCGGTAACTCGATGCACATTGGGCATAGATGCTAAAGGTAAGTGTTGGAAATAAGGATCAGTTGCGGCCAGAGCGAGATACAAAGGTTGTGAAGGTAAGGCCTGAAACAGCGCATCGACGGTATGCTCTAGCACTGTCTTGCCGTTTAACACCAAATACTGTTTTGGCCGATCAGCCTGCATCCGCGCACCGACACCCGCTGCCGGGATCACTAGCGCGATGTTCATTTTTTTCCTTGCTTGGCAACAAGTCGGAAAAACACTTCGTTTTGTTTAACTAAGCCTAACTCGTTGCGTGCACGTTCTTCAATGGAATCTAGCCCACTTTGCAGATCTTCAACATCTGCGAGAAACATCAGATTGCGTTTTTTTAGTTCTAAATTTGTCAGCTCATGACTCTTTAACTCTTTCTGACGTTGCAAATATTGCTCGACACTGTGTTGGCCGAACCACAGTCGATATTGCAAAGCAGCCATCAGGCCAAGCAGAAGTAAGATCACAATTCGCATAAGGCACCTAAACCCAGATATTGCCGTTATTATGAAGCCTATATTCTGACCTGAAAAGCCCTAACATCGCCAAATCGCGCGGTTTTATTGGCTTTTAGCGGACTTTCGGGCTTAGTGGTGCCGATTTTGCTGGATGAGGTTTGGCTAACTGCTGCCAGTTTAACCGACTAGCCAACAGCATTTCCCGTAAGCTTAATAATCGAGGAGATTTTTTATCGCCATTTCGCCACTGATGGCCACAACAAACAGCGGTAAAAATGACTTTACTTGGTTTTAGTAATAACTTTTGTTGATTGTCAGGTTCTTGCGGCCAACCCGCCATCGCAAACCAGCCATGCTCGTTACAATGCAAACGTTGTCCAACGTGATCAATTTCATCGACTGAATCGAGCAAAATTTGCTGCACGCCCTGCTCTTGCTGGTAAACCGGAACTAACAGTCCCAATCGCGCGGATTTGGAGTAAAAAGCAAAAATACTTTCTGAGGCATCAACATGGGGTACTGGGCATTGCCGACTTTGACTATGTAACCAACAAGCGTTTTGGCTATCCAATTGCAGTGGTGAAGGATATTGCAATATTAAACTTGCAGCTTCACGCACATAAAACGACAAACTTTTCAGCCGGCGGGTCAACAATAAATGCTGTTCTGGTGGGGTTTGTGCCAGACGAGCCAACTCACGCTCGTACAAGGTATTGCACAGCTCAGTGTAGATTAACGTCTGCTCTGGGTTTTGCCAGAGTTGGTTTTGCGTAGTCATTGCCTGTGTTCAGCTGAAAAGGCCAGCGTTAAGCTGGCCTTATTGCAAACGGCTTATTGGCCTTTGATTTCAGAGCGACCTTTGTATGGTGCTTTCGCGCCAAGTTCTTGCTCGATACGCAACAATTGGTTGTATTTCGATACACGGTCTGAACGGCATAATGAACCAGTTTTAATCTGACCAGCAGCAGTGCCCACCGCTAAATCAGCAATGAACGCATCTTCTGTTTCGCCTGAACGGTGCGAAATGACTGCAGTGAAACCAGCATCTTTTGCCATTTTGATAGCAGCTAAAGTTTCTGTCAGTGAACCGATTTGGTTGAACTTGATAAGGATCGAGTTACCAATACCTTGTTCAATACCACGAGTTAAGATCTTAGTGTTGGTTACGAACAAGTCATCGCCAACAAGTTGTACTTTGTCACCGATTTTATTGGTTAAGTCTTTCCAACCATCCCAATCTGATTCGTCTAAACCATCTTCAATCGATACGATTGGGAAGCGGCTTGCTAAACCAGCTAAGAAGTCATTGAATTCATAAGAAGTGAATTCTTTACCTTCACCAGACAGTTTGTATTTGCCATCAACATAAAACTCAGAAGCTGCACAGTCTAACGCCAGCGTGATGTCTTTATTCAATTCATAGCCGGCATTTGCCACGGCTTTTGAAATTACAGTCAGCGCTTCTTCGTTGGATTTTAAATCTGGGGCAAAGCCACCTTCATCACCCACCGCTGTATTCAGACCTTGCGCATGCAATTCTTTTTTCAACTGATGGAAAATCTCAGCGCCCATCCGTAATGCTTCAGCGAAAGTTTTCGCGCCAACTGGCTGCACCATAAACTCTTGGATGTCGACGTTGTTGTCGGCATGCTCGCCACCGTTGATGATGTTCATCATTGGAACTGGCATTGAATACACACCCGGCGTGCCATTTAAATCAGCGATGTGTTGATACAGAGGGATTTTTTTGTCTGCAGCTGCAGCACGAGCCACCGCCAAAGACACTGCCAGGATGGCGTTAGCCCCTAATTTTGATTTAGATTCAGTACCGTCTAAATCAATCATAATTTGGTCGATCTTTGCTTGTTCATAAGCTGACTGGCCAACCAGTGCTGCTTTGATTGGACCATCGATATTGGCAACAGCGGTGCGCACGCCTTTGCCTAAATAACGACTTTTATCGCCATCGCGCAGCTCTAAAGCTTCACGAGTACCAGTTGAAGCACCAGAAGGCGCGCAACCACGGCCCATTACGCCACTAGCTAAGAAAACATCCGCTTCAACGGTTGGATTTCCGCGTGAATCGAGAATTTCACGGGCAACGATGTTAATAATTTCAGACATGAATATCCCCTGTAGGCTTAGAACAAAAAGCCGCACCATTAAGGCGCGGCTTTCATTTTATTTTGCCGATTGTAATTTCTGATATTGATAAGTTGCTGCAACAAAGCCTTGGAACAACGGGTGACCGTCACGCGGCGTCGAGTTAAATTCCGGATGGAATTGCCCTGCCAAGAACCAAGGATGATCAGGTAGTTCGATCATTTCCACCAGCTGATTATCAGCCGACAGACCGGAGATGATCAGGCCAGCCTCTTGAAGTTGTGCGACGAAGTTATTGTTTACTTCATAACGATGACGATGACGTTCACTAATCACATCAGCGCCATACACAGTACGGGCTTTTGAATTGGCCTTGAGGTTACAGTTTTGGCTGCCAAGGCGCATAGTGCCGCCCATATCCGAATCGTCCGAGCGTTGCTCGACGCGACCGGCTGCATCCAGCCATTCTGTGATGAGACCCACCACAGGGTAAGGCGTGTTCTTATTAAACTCTGTTGAGTGCGCATCTTTCATGCCTGCCACGTTACGGGCAAACTCGATTAGTGCGACTTGCATACCTAGACAAATGCCCAAGTATGGAATTTTTTGTTCGCGAGCAAATTTGGCTGCGAGGATTTTGCCTTCGACGCCACGCTCACCGAAGCCGCCAGGCACCAAAATACCGTCTAACCCACCAAGGATGGCTGAACCTTTAGTTTCAACATCTTGTGAGTCGATATATTTGATATGCACTGTTAAACGATTTTTTAAACCAGCATGATTTAATGCTTCGTTGACCGACTTATACGCATCTTTTAATTCAACATATTTGCCGACCATACCGATGGTGACTTCGCCAGTTGGATTGCTTTCTTGGTAAAGCACTTGTTCCCACTCAGATAAATCTGCTTGTGGGCAATCCATATAGAAGCGGCGAACCACGAGATCATCCAGACCTTGTGATTTCAATAATGCAGGGATTTGGTAGATGCTTGATACATCTTTTAACGAGATCACCGCACGCTCTTCCACGTTAGTGAACAGTGCAATTTTCGCTTTCTCGTTATTTGGAATAGAACGGTCTGAACGGCACACCAGAATATCTGGTTGAATACCGATAGAACGCAGTTCTTTCACTGAGTGTTGCGTTGGTTTGGTTTTGATTTCGCCGGCAGTGCCTAAATACGGCACCAGCGTCAAATGCATAAACAATGCGCGTTCACGACCAATCTCAGTACCTAACTGACGAATAGCTTCTAAGAATGGTAACGACTCGATATCACCAACAGTGCCACCAATTTCGACGATCGCAATGTCATAACCTTCAGCACCGGCGACAACGCGGGCTTTGATTTCATTGGTAATATGCGGAATAACTTGGATAGTTGCACCCAAATAATCACCACGGCGCTCGCGACGTAATACGTCTGCGTAAATACGGCCTTGGGTGAAGTTATTCAGTTTAGTCATCTTAGTGCGAATAAAACGCTCATAGTGACCAAGGTCTAAATCGGTTTCAGCGCCATCCTCTGTGACGAACACTTCGCCATGTTGGATTGGGCTCATTGTGCCAGGATCGACGTTGATGTACGGATCCAATTTCAGGATCGTCACTTTCAGGCCACGTGCTTCTAATATTGCCGCTAAAGATGCTGCAGCAATGCCTTTACCTAAAGATGAGACAACCCCACCCGTCACGAAGATGTATCTTGTAGTCATGAGACCCCTGAGGCACGTTGTAAAATTAGATATCGATCAATTACTTATCAATAGTTATAAGGTGAAAATCACCAGCAACAGAAATTGAAATAGAATTGATATCAGGACGGGCGGAAAGTATAGCAAAGCTGAAGCAATGGCTCAATAAAAGCTTTTCGGTTCTGACGAAAAGCTTTCATTCGTCCGCTATCACCGCAGCATTATCTAGCGCAGTTAGCCCTGCTGCTGCTTGACTAACTGCCAAGCGCTTTCCATCTCGGCCAAATTTGCTTGGCCCACTGGCGTTTCAGTTGCCGCGAGCAATTGCTCTACCGCACGAAAACGTCGTTCGAACTTACGATTAGCTTGGCGTAGCACTGCTTCCGGCTCAAGACCAGATTTGCGAATAACATTCACTAAGGCAAACATCAAATCACCAAGCTCATCGGTAAGTTCAGCTGAGCCCGGACTCGTTTGCTCAACTTCAAGGATTTCTTCTTTGACTTTTTCCCAGCAGCCAGCAACATCGGGCCAATCAAAACCAACGTTGGCGCAGCGTTTTTGTAATTTATAAGCCCGTGTTAACGCCGGAAGCCCTTGCGGGACATTGTCAAGCACGCTTGGCAACCCAGACATTTGCCGCTCAGCTTGTTTCAACGCTTCCCAATTTTGCAGTGCCGTCGCGGCATCTGCATGTTGTTCTGACTTGGCAAAGATATGCGGATGGCGACGGACTAATTTGTCGCAAATGGCTGCGACACAATCAGCAAATTGAAAATCACCAAGCTCTGCACCAATTTGGCTATAAAACACCACTTGAAACAATAAATCACCAAGCTCATCTTTGAGTTCAGCAATAGCGCCGCGTTCGATGGCATCGGCAACTTCATAAGCTTCTTCTAAGGTGTAAGGCACTATGGTTTGATAGGTTTGGGCTTTATCCCATGCGCAGCCTGATTGCGGATCACGCAGCTTGGCCATGATGGCCAGCAGGTCGTCGATAGTTGTCATCACTACTCCAATAGCAAAACCGCCAATGCTCGCTAGCGGTTTGCTACAGCTTGAAAATTTCTAACCTAAAGCGACCTTTTCGCCTCAATCACATCGTCAATCAGACTGACTTTGGTCAGTAGCTTGTTCAGTGAATCAAGATTGTATAACTCTAAGGTCATGTTAATGATGGCGGTTTGCTTTGCCACATCGGAGTTACTACTCATCCGCAATACGTTAGCTTTTTCATTAGCCAAAATACTGGTGATATCTCGAAGTAAGCCGTTGCGGTCGTTGGCTACAATGCGAATGCTCGCCTCGTAACCTGAAGCATATTGATCGCCCCAAGTGGCCTCGACCACACGCTCAGGGTGATGCTCTTGCAAGTTTTTAAACTGATCACAGTCGTCGCGATGCACGGCAATGCCCCGACCGACCGTAATATAGCCGACAATCGCATCGCCAGGCAGTGGCTGACAACAACCCGCCATATGAGTCATTAAATTACCAACGCCTTGCACCACCACATGACTTTTCGCCGGGGTATGCATAGGTTTGCTGATAAGCCGCGGATCAATTTCCGGCTCGACTTTGACATATTGGCTTTGAATGTAATGGACAACTTGGGTGACTTTGATTTCACCGCCACCAATACCGACCAGTAACTCTTCCATACTACCGGCATTAAACCGCTGCAGCACTTTGCTCGGATGTTCCATCACTAGATTCAGCCGCGCTAATTCGGCATCAAGCAACTCTTTGCCAGCGGCATAGTTTTTGTCACGGTCTTGCAAGCGGAACCAATATTGCACCTTGGAGCGGGCACGACTTGATTTCAAATAACCTAAATTTGGGTTTAACCAATCACGACTTGGGTTTGGTTCGCGCCCAGTTAAAATTTCAACCTGATCGCCGGTTTTCAGTTGATAGGTAAAAGGCACAATACGGCCAGAAATCTTAGCGCCAATACAGCGATGACCAACGTTTGAATGCACGTAATAGGCAAAATCGAGTGGCGTTGAGCCTAATGGCAAATCGACAATGTCACCTTTAGGGGTAAACACGTAAACTCGGTCTTCAGTAACTTGGTTACGCAGCTCTTCGGCCAAAGAACTATCAACAACCTCTTCCTGCCAGGCCAAGATTTTCCGCAGCCAACCGATTTTTTCATCCAACGCGCCTTCGCGTCCGGCCGGCCCGCCTTCTTTGTAACGCCAATGCGCGGCAACACCTAATTCGGCATCGTCATGCATTTGTCGAGTACGGATCTGGATTTCAATTGGTCGCCCATGCGGACCTAACACCACGGTATGAATAGACTGATAACCGTTTTGCTTCGGCGTTGCGATATAGTCATCAAACTCTTTGGGCAAATGCTGCCACGAAGTATGCACGATGCCTAGCACCGCGTAACAATCCTGAACGCGCTCAGTAACAATACGTACCGCGCGAATATCGTAAAGCTGATCAAAGCTTAAATGCTTCTTCTGCATCTTTTTCCAGATACTGAAGATATGCTTGGGACGGCCATAAACTTCACATTGCAGTTTCTCGTCCTGCATACGTTGACGCACCGCAGCGACAAAATCTTTCATGTACTGCTCACGATCGAGCCGTTTTTCTTCCAACTGCGCAGCGATTTTTTTGTACACTTGTGGATGCAAATAGCGAAACGCCAGATCTTCAAGTTCCCATTTCAGCTGACCAATACCCAAGCGGTTAGCCAAAGGGCCAAAGATCGCATTGGTTTGTTTGGCCGCCAGCACCCGAGTTTCCTCGTCGGCATTTTTTACATCGCGCAGGTAACAAATTTGCGCAGCCAGCTTAATCACCACGGCGCGGACATCTTCGACCATGGTCAGCAACATCTTCCGCAAATTATCGGCTTGCTGCGCATTTGGGTTTTGATTGGGTCCAACCGGAATAGTGCGAATAGCTTCCATCTGATTGACTGCGGCAAGCATAGTGACCACAGCGGGAGGGAATTCAGATTGCACGTCCTCGCAGCTTAATACCTGCGCTTCGACTAGCGGGAACAACAAGGCTGCGGTTAACGCGTCTTTATCCATGCGTAAATCGGCTAGGATCTCAACCATTTCCCAACCGGTATGCACCTGCGGACAAGCAAGTTCAGTTAAGGCTCGACTTTGTAACCACTGCTCCGCGGCCATCAGACAACTGATTTTGCCTTCAGGTAACCCGAGCGAACAGAGCCATTCCATGGTCTCGCCTGGATTATAAACAGTGCTATGCGAATGTCGAACCGTGACCATGCTTACTGCCTCACCGTGTCAAATAACGCCATCACTTCAAGATGACTGGTATAAGGGAACATATCCATTACCCCGATTTTAGCGATGCGGTATCCTTTTGCTAGTAATACTTTCGCATCTCGCGCAAAAGTTGTCGGGTTGCAAGATACGTACAAGATCTGTGCCGGTTTCAATCGCGCGATTTCATCAACTGCACCAGGCGCTCCGGCACGTGCAGGGTCTAACAGTATTTTTTGGAAATCCGGCTTATTCCAAGCGGCTTTTGGCCATGGCAGATGTAAATCAACATGAGCGAATTCACAATTAGCTAGACCATTAGCCTTAGCATTGTCCCGAGCCCGTTTCACCATTGCAGGAACGCCCTCAAGCCCAAGCACTTTGGCACCAGATGCTGCCAGCGCTAAGCTGAAATTGCCGATCCCACAATATAAATCAAGGATGTTATCGTCCACAGTTGGTGCTAACCATTGTAGCGCCTGCTCGACCATCAACTGGTTCACTGCAGCATTGACTTGAATAAAATCACCGGCTTTAAATGCCAAACGTAGTGGCTCGCGACCACTCAGAGCTAATGAATAACTCGGCTCAGGAGTGTTTGCCTGCCAAGGTGTTAATTGCTCGGGTTCAGCTTCACCATACCAATAGGCTTCTGGCCAACTTTGCCGTAACAACTCAACATCACCAGCAGTTAACTCTTTGATATGACGAACAATAACATAGGCCTGGCCATCAGCATCAAACACCTCTGCATGGGTAATTACTGGGCCATGTTTGAGTTTAGGTAATGTGTCATGCAACACCGACAACACTTTAGCAATCACCGGACTGAGCACTAAACATTCGCTAACCGCTAGCACTTCGTGACTTTGCTCTTTACGAAACCCGACTTGAAATTGTTTAGTCGACTTCTCATACCAAATGCCAATCCGCGCTTTGCGCCGATACCCGGTATTTCCTGCACTTAATGCTGGTTGCCAAGGTAAATCAGTGATTTTCAATTGGTGTGAAAGCAACTGCGCCACTGCTTGCTGCTTCAAGGTTAAACTATCCTGCGCACCAACATAGTGCAATTGACAGCCACCACATTGCCCCGCAACAGGGCAAGCCGGTTGAATGCGCAGAGGTGAGGCATTCAGCACTGTCTGTACTTTACCTTTGTTGTACTGCGGTTTTTGCTCGTTGAGTTTGACCTTGACCGTCTCACCGGGCAAACCACCCTGCACAAAACAAATTTTGCCATCATGATAAGCAATACTCTGCGCTTCATGATCCCAACGTTCAACTGTGAGTGTTAGATGTTGTGGACCCTGCGCTTTAGCTTTCGCTTTATAAATGCTAACCATAACTGCGTATTTTCCTTAGATATTGCACCGTGCGCCTGCACGTTTTTGCCAACAGAAGCCGTAGGTTTTTAGCCCCGCTTGTGTCATGATAAAGTTTTCAAGGACCATTGTAGCAAGCAGCGCACAAGATGACGAAGATTGGTTTACGTGACAGGATTTTATTAATCACTTTATTGCCAACATTGGTGGTGAGTTTGTGCCTTGGCGGCTACTTTAGTTATGCCCGCTACCAAGATCAAAGTGCCTATTTAGAAGAGCAAGCCAGCAATATCTCTGAGCCGTTAGCTGTTGCGGCTGAGCATGATTTATTAGCGAGCGATAAAGTCGGTTTGCTACGGTTATTAAATGTCTCATTACGTAGAAATGCGCCTATGGTGCGAACCATCGCGGTATTTGATACAAAACATCAATTGATTGCCACCTCGAACCAACACAAAGACTTCGCTCAATTACAGGCACCAGCAAACTCATCTGTGCCTACCCAATCGACAGTGCAACAACTTGACGATAGCCTCTTAGTGAAAACGCCGATCCAATTGGAATTATCTTACCTTCAACAATTGCTCAGCGATCCACAAACGCCAGCGACGCTCGTTGCAGAATTACGCGCCAACGAAGGCCGTTTGGGTTATGTGCTCGTGCAGATTCAAAAGGACAAAGTGTTACTGGCGCAGCAGCGCTCCATGTTGATGTCATTACTACTGATTTTACTTGGACTGACTGCCGCCTTGTTGATGTCATTACGGTTGTTAAGTCGGGTCAGTACGCCTCTACAGCAGCTGCTTTATCAGATCGAAAAGCTTGCTGAAGGTCGTTACTCCAGCCAATTAAAAGGTCCTTATGTCGCTGAATTTGACTTGATGCGCCTTGGCATCAACCAACTAGCGGACCAACTGAAGCGTTATAAAGATGATTTACAAAACACCCTAGATCAGTCCACCAGCGATTTAGTCCAAACCATGGAACAACTCGAGATGCAAAACGTTGCTCTCGATTTAGCGCGGCGTAAGGCGCAAGAAGATAACAAACTAAAATCCGAGTTCTTGGCGAAAATGAGTCATGAACTGCGTACGCCACTCAATGGCGTTATCGGCTTTACTCGGCAGTTACTAAAAACACAACTGACTTTGCATCAACAAGATTACCTCAACACCATCCAGAAATCGGCTAATAGCTTGTTGAGTCTGGTCAATGACGTGCTGGACTATTCCAAACTGGAAGAAGGTCGGATGCCGATTAATCCAGAGCCGTTCTCCCTGCGAGAATTGGTTAACGATTCTATCGAATTACTCGCGGCCAACGCCTTTGAAAAACAACTAGAGTTGGCGTTGTGGATAGATCCAAATTGTCCAGATGATGTGATTGGTGACCCGCTGCGTATTAACCAAATCCTGATGAACATTGCTGGTAACGCGATTAAATTCACCGAGCACGGCAGCATCGTGGTCCGAATTACTGCCACCTTACAGCCGGACGAACGGGTGATGTTACATGTCTCTGTGCAGGATACCGGTATCGGTATTCCGACCCAGCAGCAAGAACAATTATTTAGCGGTTTCTCGCAAGCAGACGGCAGTATTGGTCGTAGATATGGCGGTACTGGTCTTGGCTTAATTATCTCGCAACGGCTAGTGAACGCTATGGGCGGTAGCATTGGTTTTGATAGTAAAACTGACGAAGGTTCCACCTTCTGGTTCACCTTATTGTGCAAAGTGCACAGCCTGAGCGTCAGTGACGCGCTACCAGTCGAGTTGTTGCGTGGCAAATCAGTGCTCTACATCGAACCCCAGCAGTATTCGCGTGAAGCGACTTTAACTTTACTCAATAGTTGGGGCATGAAAGTCGCCGCCTGTTCGACGCCTGCGCAAATTCAGCAAGCACTGGCGCAAAGCCCAAGTTTCGATATCGCCATCATTGGCCGCGCAGTGTCTTTAGATCAAGTGAATCAAATCGTTGAGTTAATCCGACAATTACGAGCTCACTGTCAGTATATTTACCTATTGGTCAATACTTTATCGCCAAACCTGCGCGAAGCATTATTGCATTCTGGCGCTCAAGCCTGTTTATCAAAACCGGCACATCATCGCAAGCTTGCCAATACGATGGCGCGGCCATATCAAAGCCAAGAGCAAATATTATTGCCACAACCTCAGGGCCCGAAAGCACCGTTGCGCATTCTGACTGTCGATGACAATGAAGCAAACTTGAAGCTCATTAATACATTACTCAGTGATTTAGTTGAGCACATCGACTCCGCGGAAAATGGTGCTGAGGCATGGCAAAAAGCTTCGCATAGTCATTACGATGTTATTTTTATGGACATCAATATGCCAGTGATGGATGGTGTGACTGCTTGCCAAAAAATTATGCACAGCAGCTTAAATGAAGCAACGCCAATTATCGCCGTCACTGCACATGCCATGGAAGGTGAACGTGAACGCTTATTAAGCTTGGGGTTTTGTGAGTTTTTAAGTAAGCCGCTCGACGAGCAAATGCTGCTATTTGCTTTAAAAGAGTGCTGCCCTACCTTTAGTCAGAATCATCAAGCAGAGGCGGTGAAATCAACCTTTGACAGCCTACCGCAAAGTCGACACTTAGATTGGGATTTGGCGTTGCAACGAGCTGCAGGGAAAGTCGAACTTGCCAAAGAGATGCTGCAAATTCTGCTAAAAAGTTTGCCAGATACCCTCACCGACTTGCAAAAACATATGCGTAACGAAGAACGAGAGCCGCTGATCCAACTTATCCATAAGTTACACGGTGCAACTTGTTATACCGGCGTGCCGCATATCAAACAATTAACTGAGATCTTAGAAACTCAACTCAAAGCTGGCAGTCCGATTGCCCAACTAGAACCGGAATTGTTTGATTTGGAAGATCAGTTACAAAGTCTGCTCGATGAATCCGGGAAATGGCAATGGTGAGAGCTTAAGTGGCCGAGACGCCTAAGTAGGACTGAAGCATAAGTGAAGCTAAGTAGCAGAGAAGCTAAGTAGAAAAGCCCTACCTTTAGGCTCGTTCGAGGATCACTGTCGCAAGCGCATAATCAACTTCGTCACTAAGGGATAACCAAATATTGGTCACTCCCAATTCTGACGCCAGTTGCAATGCTGCATCCTGCAGTTTGAGTTGCGGCTGGCCGCGTTCATTGTTGCTGACCACAAAATGCTGAAAAGAAATACCACGACCAATGCCGGTGCCAAACGCCTTAGCTGCAGCCTCTTTCGCAGCAAAACGTTTCGCAAAGTATCGAACCGGTTGACTATGATTGGCATAAATAACTTGCTCTTCATCAGTCAGCACTCGTTGTACCAAACGCGGTGAGCGGGCTAATGCCTGCTCAATGCGCTTGATCTCAACGATATCATTGCCTAAGCCGACGATAGCCATTAACGACGAGCATCCACCATCAATTGCTTCATCTGAGCAACTGCCGGGCCTAAACCAGTAAAAATTGCTTGGGCGATTAATGCATGGCCAATGTTCAGTTCGTGCATTTGCGGGATAGCTGCAATTGGTTGCACGTTATGCACATGCAAGCCATGTCCGGCATTGACGATAATCCCCAGCGATGCGGCAAATTCGGCAGCGCTGCGGATCCGATTTAATTCCGCCAGCTGCGCTTTTGGACAAGTTGCATCAGCATAAGCGCCAGTGTGGATTTCAATATATGGCGCACCAGCTTTGGCAGCCGCTTCAATTTGTCGATGATCAGCATCGATAAACAAGGAGACTAAAATATTATCAGCAGCCAATTCACTGACAGCTGTAGTGATACGATCAAGTTGACCGAGAATATCCAAACCGCCTTCTGTCGTCAGTTCTTGGCGCTTTTCTGGGACTAAACAACAAAAATGCGGCTTTAGCTGCTTGGCGATACCGAGCATCTCATCAGTCAGGCCCATTTCAAAATTCAGACGGGTTTGAATCGTTTGACGAAGTAAGAACACATCGCGATCTTGAATATGGCGGCGATCTTCTCGTAAATGCACGGTAATACCGTCTGCTCCATGCTGTTCAGCTAATAATGCGGCATACACTGGCTCTGGATACTGGCTACCACGCGCTTGTCGAACAGTTGCCACGTGGTCGATATTGACGCCTAAATAAATCGGTTGCATCGAATTTCCTTTATTGAAGGTGACCGCCTAGCTGGTCACAGAAGCAAATAATGCTCGGCTAGTTAAGGGTTGCGTGCCGAGCAAAGGCTTTAATAACAATCGAGTCAGCTGTTTAGCACAACGCAGTGAATCCTGATACCAATTCCCTGCGGCTACCGCCTGCAAATCCGCACCTAAAAATCCTTGAGCAGCTGGCATAAACCCCTGTTCAGCGTGCCATTGATAGCAGGTATCTGCTGACAGCGGGCCACCTAGTGCGTCCGAACTAAAATCAACAGCAATGCCAAGCTCGGCCAATAAAGCGAATTCAAATTGGCGTAAAATCGGCTGTAACATCGGCGGATCGCCCTGAAAGCGCGCTAAGTTATGCAGGCTTTGCTGATACAAACTAAATAAACCATCACTTTGCGCATCGGCCGGCCAAATCCGACAAATCAATTCATTGAGATAAAAAGCACTAAATAAAAATTCAGCTTGCAGCTGGACCGTCACACTAGATTCTTCAATCGCCAATACGGTTTTTAATTCGCCACGACCACCTAGTTGGATTTGGCACAAGGTAAAAAGCGGCCACTGACTGCGGCCGCCTTTCTTTTTCGACGGTCGCCTCGCAACCGCCCGCACTCGCCCGCCGTCTTGTAACAGCAAGTCAAGTAATAGCTTATCATCCTGAAACGGCCGGCTATGCAGCAGATATGCGGGATGATAAACCCCACGCATATTAATCTTCGCCGTAACCAAGACTGCGCAAGGCGCGCTCGTCATCGGCCCAACCAGATTTTACTTTTACCCACATTTGCAAGAATACTGGTTGCTCAAATAAGTCTTCCATATCTTTACGTGCTTCTGAGGCAATAGTTTTAATGCGTTCGCCGCCTTTACCAATGACCATGCGTTTTTGCGTGTCGCGCTCAACCAAAATCAAGGCAGCGATGTGGTAATGTTTTTCTTCCCACTTAAAGCGCTCGATTTCAACCGTCACGGAATAAGGCAATTCATCGCCTAAAAACCGCATCAACTTTTCACGGACAATTTCTGACGCCATGAACCGTTGCGAACGGTCCGTAATATAATCTTCTGGGAAGAAAAACTCACAAGGCGGCAGCTGCTTTTGCACGATTTCACGCAGACGCTCGACGTTTGTGCCTTTTTCCGCAGAAAGAGGAACTATCTCAAGGAAAGTTAATTGCGAACCAAGCCATTGTAAATGTGGCAATAACTCTTCTTTGTCTTTGTATAAATCGACTTTATTCACCACCAAAATCACTGGCTTTTTCGCCGCAATCAAGCGGTTTAACACCATCTGATCATCGTCAGTCCAACGAGTCCCTTCCACCACAAACATGACTAATTCGACATCGAGAATAGAGCTAGCTGCGGCTTTATTCATTAACCGATTGATCGCTCGCTTTTCTTCAATGTGTAAACCTGGGGTATCCACATACACCGTTTGATATTGGCCTACCGTATCGATACCTACAATACGATGGCGAGTGGTCTGTGGTTTTTTCGAAGTGATACTAACTTTCTGTCCAATCAACTGATTGAGCAAGGTTGATTTGCCAACGTTAGGACGACCAACGATTGCAACTAAACCGGCAAAAGTCTCACCAGTGGCTTCAGTCGCTGTTTCTGTAAATTCAATCTTCATTTTTTCAATTGTTCCAATACCAGATGAGCACAGTCCTGCTCGGCTTTGCGGCGAGAGCTACCCACAGCAACTACAGGAGCCATCCCGGCCACTGTACATTTGATGGTAAAGGATTGGTCGTGCGCTTCACCTTGAATATCAATAACTTCATACTGAGGTAAAGCCAATCGACGGCCTTGTAAAAACTCTTGTAGTAAAGTCTTTGAATCTTTTTGCACACCAGGTTCGATGTTGTGCAAACGAGTACCAAACCACGTCAGAATGCGTTGCTGACATACCGCAACACCACCATCGAGATAAATAGCACCTAGAATCGCTTCAACCGCATCGGCTTGGATAGACTCACGACGAGAGCCACCGCTTTTTAACTCACCAGGGCCTAAGCGTAAAAACTCGGCAACGTTGAGCTCTTTAGCGACTTCCGCAAGGGTAACTCCTTTTACCAAGGAGGCACGCATCCGCGTTAAATCGCCTTCACGGGTTTTGGGGAAATTCTGGAACAAGGCCTCGGCGATAACCATAGACAACACGGCATCTCCGAGGAACTCTAAACGTTCATTATGTTGCCCTTTGCAGCTGCGATGCGTTAGTGCTTGCACTAACAGCGATTCATCAACAAACTGGTATCCCAGTTTTTTCTGCAAAGGAGCTAAAGAAACTTGCATGCCTTTCCTTATTCAATTGGGCCAAGACGTTCGAAACGAACTCCGACCGGCACCCAGCGTGGCAATATGCTGTCTGGGTCTTCACTAAACTCAAAACTCATCCACTTAAAGACCGCTTTGCCGACTAAGTTGTCTGCCGGTACGAAGCCCCAAAAACGACCATCTTGACTGTTATCCCGGTTGTCGCCCATAACAAAATACTGACCTTCCGGGACGATGAACTCATTTGGCTCTGTTCCTGCTTGGTCATAATAGTTTGGGATATCCTCAGGCAGTTGTTCGTTGTAATAAATCTGATAAGTCTTTTCTTGAATTTGTTCATTGAACCGTTTTAACGGCACATTGTATTTATAAGCTTCACCCTCAGACAAAAATTCCTGACGGAGTGGATCTAATGTTGGGCAAGCTGTTTGTGCCGATTTATCACACGCACGTTGCACAAATAATTGCTTATCTTTGTAAATCACCCGATCGCCAGGCAAACCAATGACTCGTTTAATATAGTCAACCTGTGGCTGTAGTGGGAATTTAAACACTACGACATCGCCGTGCTCTGGCTTGCTATTGCTATACAATGTTTTGCGCCATACCGGGTCTTTGACGTCATAGGCGTATTTTTCCACCAGAATAAAATCACCAACCAGTAAAGTTGGCATCATCGAACCTGATGGAATTTGAAATGGTTCGTACAAAAATGAACGGAAAATTGTGATGATGGCAATCAGTGGGAAAATCGACTGCGCAGTTTCAGCGATATAAGACTGACTGAGGATAGCTTCTTTAACTTCATCACTGAGTGGCGCTTGCGTTTGTGCAGCCACAGCTGCCAGTTTTTGCTGGCGCTTTGGAGCCAATACCAAGGCGTCAAATAACCAAACCAAACCACTACCAATGGTTAATACCACTAAAAATATTGCAAAATATCCAGCCATGAAACTCTCATTCCTCGTTGCTAATGTATACCGGAAGCTTACCGCTTGAATGGCGCGCGCCGAAAGTGGCGCGCGTGATTTAATTGTTACGAGCGGTAACAGGCTGCTAAAGGATCAGCGCTTGTTCCGGAGATCACTTACCGACTTTTAGAATGGCTAAAAACGCTTCTTGCGGAACTTCAACGTTACCGACTTGCTTCATTCGTTTCTTACCATCTTTTTGTTTCTGTAATAATTTCTTCTTACGGCTAATATCACCACCGTAGCATTTCGCTAAGACGTTTTTCCGCAATTGTTTTACGGTGGTCCGCGCGATCACGTGGCTACCAATCGCCGCTTGAATGGCGATATCAAACATTTGCCGTGGGATCAGCTCTTTTAACTTCTCAGCTAATTCACGACCGCGACCTTGGGCGAAATCGCGGTGACTGATGATAGCCAGTGCATCAACGCGCTCGCCGTTAATCAGGATATCAACGCGTGACATGTCAGAAGTTTGGAAACGCTTAAACGCATAATCCAAAGACGCATAACCACGGCTAGTTGATTTCAGGCGGTCGAAGAAGTCCATCACAACTTCTGCCATTGGCAGTTCATACACTACTGCAACCTGACGACCGTGATAAGTCATGTTCATCTGCACGCCACGTTTTTCGATACACAAGTTAATCACGTTACCGAGATATTCTTGCGGCACCAGAATATGGGCTTCAACGATTGGTTCGCGAATTTCGTCAATACTGGCAACTGCTGGCAGGTCACTTGGGTTATCAACCATGACGATTTCGCCACCTTTCACCACAACTTCGTAAACTACAGTTGGTGCAGTGGTGATAAGGTCAAGATCATATTCGCGTTCCAGACGTTCTTGGATAATTTCCATGTGCAACATGCCGAGGAAACCAATACGGAAACCAAAGCCTAAAGCACCAGAACTTTCTGGTTCGTAAAATAATGATGAATCGTTCAGACTCAGTTTTTCTAAGGCATCACGGAAATCTTCATAGTCATCTGAAGATACTGGATAAACACCCGCATAAACCTGCGGTTTGATACGTTTAAAGCCTGGTAAAGGCTCAGTCGCTGGATTCTTGGCAAGTGTCAAAGTGTCACCAACTGGTGCGCCTTTGATTTCTTTAATACCGGCGATAACAAAACCTACTTCGCCTGTACTTAAAATACCGGTGTTAGTCGCTTTTGGCGTGAAGATACCGACTTTGTCGACTTCATACACGGCACCGCTAGACATAATTTTGATTTTGTCTTTGGCTTGGATTTTACCGTGTTTCACTCGAACTAACGAAACAACGCCTTGGTATGGGTCGAACCAAGAATCGATGATCAACGCTTGAGTTGGTGCATCGACATCGCCTTCTGGCGCAGGAATACCCTTAACGATAGTTTCAAGCACATCTTCAATACCAAGACCGGTTTTGGCAGAACATTGCACT
The DNA here is from genome assembly GCA_017302255.1 of Gammaproteobacteria bacterium. Taxonomy (GTDB): domain Bacteria; phylum Pseudomonadota; class Gammaproteobacteria; order Enterobacterales; family Alteromonadaceae; genus Pararheinheimera. Next base: position 40,355 of record JAFLDV010000019.1, read on the forward strand.
GCACCTATGGCTTCAATACCAATGATATCTTCAATTTCTTCAGCAACCCGTTCAGGTTCGGCTTGCGGCAAGTCGATTTTGTTAAGAACTGGCAATACTTCCAAGTTCATTTCCAGTGCGGTGTAACAGTTAGCAACTGTTTGCGCTTCAACCCCTTGACCGGCATCAACAACTAACAAAGCACCTTCACAAGCAGCCAATGAACGGCTTACTTCATAGGTGAAGTCGACGTGACCAGGCGTATCGATAAAGTTTAACTGATAGGTTTCGCCGTCTTTTGCTTTGTAATTCAGCGTCACGCTTTGCGCTTTGATAGTAATACCGCGCTCGCGTTCAAGATCCATGGAATCAAGCACTTGCTCTTGCATTTCCCGATCAGATAAACCGCCGCAAAATTGGATTAAGCGGTCAGATAATGTCGACTTACCGTGGTCGATGTGGGCAATTACTGAGAAATTGCGGATGTTAGATATTTTTGACATTTTTTCCAATATAAAACTGAGCTGATTGCGCCGCCATTCTGCGCTAACCAAGGTTAGTGCCAACGGGTCCACAGATTAAAATTGTCGCGAATTGTACTAGATTTAGCGAGCGCTTGCACTGTGTTCTTTTCGCTGGGAGAGTCGTTTTGCACAACCGAGAAGATTTACCGCGAACTCGTCGCTAGCAATGACTTATTGTTGACTCACAGCAAGAGTTGGTAAAACTTCTAACAAACTGACTTGTAATGATTTTTCCCGCTTTTGTTCACTGCGTCTTACCAGCAATAAACTGAGACCACTGCCAAGCAATCCACCCAAAAGCTGCACACCTTCATTAGCGCCCATCTGCACTAACAATCCCATTGCCAGCATAAATGCGACTATCGGCACAAGGTACACACGTAAGGCCGCTTGGGTCAGTGCAGTCTCATGCAGCCCAATACGGACCTGTTGTCCTGGCAGCACTGCAACCGCAGTAGGGATAAACAGACGAGGTTCTTTTGGGGTCAGCGCTTTGGCAACAACACCGCTGGTGCAGGAGTCTTGCTGCTGGCAAGCACCACAAGTGGTTTTTGCTTGGGTTTTCACCCAAACGCCATCGGCTTCAACACCAATGACAGTTGCAATTTCTTCAATCATCGCTGCAATCCCAAATTCAAGTGGAGCTAGTTTACGCCGAACAGCCAAAACTGAATAGCCCCGAGCTTAGTTACAAAACTCAGGGCTATGCTTGAAATACTAGAAATGGAAACTATTGCACTGCCACAGCAAGTTGATTGGCTATTTTCGGGTTGACTGGGCCAATGACCGTCACATCATAATTTTGCTGAGGCACGACCAAAATCGTGGTAGCGCCATCACGAAAGGCTTGCGCCTCTGCAATTCCGTTAGACGGTTGCACAAAAATGGAGATCTGGTGAATACCATCCGACAGTAACCAAGATGCCATCACTCGGCCAGATCGGGTCATCACTGGTTGATGCTGACTGATAATGTCGTAACCTGCCGGTACCCAGCTGAGAGTAAATGGAGCAGCAACACTCGAAACGTCGGTCGGCAAAGCAGCAGGTTCTGCGGGTAGTTGAGCATTCATCAAGCCAACTAATTCTGCAGGTAAGCTTGGCTTGAGCTGCATATGCACCACCATCCAGCTTTCTAAAACTTCGTTTTCTTCATTCACGGTGTTAACCCGCAATGGAAAACCGGTTTCAGCATCGAGCCAAAGCCAGTAGCTATATCGACTTGGATCACGAGCAGCTAAACGCACTAATTGGGCATTACGACCTGACAATGCCACACTACTGCCTGGCACTGCATCAAATAACTTGGCGAGCACTTCTGGCGATTTAAATAAAATCGCCGGTAATTCCTTAATGCTTGAATTGAGGGTTGCAACAACCGGAGCGTCAGGAGCAGCATAATAAACAAAATTATCGCGGCGAAAAGTGTCAGTGCCGTAACCATCTTGCGTCATTAACTGTTCAAGTTCGGTTTGAATTCCAAGCGCACCATTACCTTGATGGATCCCGTGCATCCAACGAAAAGTACTGACGTGATTGGCTTTTTGCTGCACAAAGGACACGTCAAAATTAAATGTTTTCACCGCTTGCTGACTGTGTTTAACCAACTTCCAGCCATCTTCTGACGCTACAGCTTGGCTGAGCGTCAGCCACACCAACAACAACCCAACACCATACTTAATCATCGGTTATTGACCGCCTGATTTTGGTTCTTGCTCAGCTTTCGCTGCTTTTTCGCGTTCAATGGCTGCTTGCTCCATTAAACGAATTTGTTGTTGCCGCGCTTGCATCAGTTCTTGTAACCGACGCTGTTGCTCCAACATTAACTGTTGTTGCTGCGGGTTATACTGTGTTTGCACAGTTGTTTGACTCAAACTAACCGGCGCAACGACGTTACCCATAGGACCAGTCTGTAAGACAGGCAATGGCGAAGTTAAAGCGTCATCGGCATTATTTTGTTGGTTTTGCACACCAACAACCGCAATGATTGCGACACCTGCAGCAATAGCACCCTGCATTAAGTTCTTAAACCAGCCCGAATTCGCAGCAGATTTAAATATATTTGCTGATGCATTGTTTGCGCTAGCGACTGCTAACACCGGCACTGCCTCAACCTGCAATACATGCGCTTCTTCTTTGTCTAACAAACTGGCAAAGCGGTCGGCGAAATCTAAATCTAAAGCTGGCGGTAATTCATCACGAATTGCAGCGCCTGCCATTTGGAATCGCAGCCATTGATCCTGCAATTCTGGTTCGGAAATAAGTTGGTCGAGCTGTTGTGCACTGATGCCTTGATTGTCACTTGCGGCTGATAGCCAATCTAGTTGTTCAGACGACATATTTGTTCCTGTCTTGGTGCAATAATTAACCGATTAACGGCTTCAGCTTGGTATCAATAGCTTCCCGTGCTCTGAAGATCCGGCTGCGGACAGTGCCAATAGGACACTGCATAATCTCAGCAATTTCTTCATAACTCAGGCCATCCATTTCACGCAGAGTAATAGCACTGCGCAACTCTTCTGGTAATTGTTCAATAGTGTCGAACACTACTTGCCGGATTTCCTCGGTTAACAACAGTTTTTCCGGTGAATCCTGCACTCTTAAGGCATCGCTGCCATCATACGAATCGGCGTCTTCAGCATCTACATCAGTAGATGGCGGTTTCCGTCCGTTCGCAACCAAATAATTCTTTGCGCTGTTTACAGCAATTCGATACAACCAAGTGTAAAACGCGCTATCGCCTCTAAATCCAGGTAAAGCCCGATACGCTTTAATAAAGGCATCTTGGCTCACATCAGCAACGTCTCCGTGATTAGAGACATAACGTGAGATTAAGTTCGCTAATCTATGCTGATATTTTTTCACCAACAGGTTAAATGCAGCTTTGTCACCTTGTTGTACTCGCTGAACAATCTGCCAATCCAATTCTTGCTCGCTCATGTCCGAGCCTGTCCCCTGTTTTGCTAACGTCTAAATTTTGCAACTGGCTCTTGTCAAGCGTACCTTTATGACGACGCCCTGCTGAAAAAGTTCGGTTTAATAGATAAAAAAGTTACAATACCCTGATCGCCACAGTCCGTTGGGTCATATAGAGACAGGTGTATTATCGGCAAGTCTGCGCTAAATTGGCTTGAATTCAAGGGAAAACCCCAATAAATTCAGGAAAATGCCAGACCTAAATATTGTTCATTAGTCGGATAAGTGTATCCCATGCCACAACAAAAAGAACATGGTTGCGATGTATTAATTATCGGCAGTGGTGCTGCCGGTTTGTCATTAGCGCTGCAATTAGCCGACAGTCAAAATGTCATTGTGCTGAGTAAAGGCCCCTTGCGCGAGGGTTCAACGCTTTATGCACAGGGCGGTATTGCCGCTGTATTCGACGAAAACGACAGCATCGCCTCGCATGTGAATGACACATTGATTGCTGGTGCCGGGTTATGTGAAGACGCCGCCGTGCAATTCACTGCCGAAAACGCCAAATCAGCAATGGAATGGTTAATTGACCAAGGTGTGCCCTTTGATCAGTATCGCGATGATGACGGAGTTCTCAAATATCATTTAACTCGCGAAGGTGGTCATAGCCATCGTCGTATTTTACACGCTGCCGATGCTACCGGCCGTGCTGTACAGATCACCTTAGTCGACCGCGTCAAACAGCATCCAAATATTCGTTTGCTGGAAAACTATAATGCGGTGGATTTAATCACAGCGGAAAAACTGGGGTTGACCGGCCAACATTGTTATGGCGCTTATGTCTGGAACCGGCAATCCGAGCAAGTTGAAGTCATTTCAGCTCGGTTTGTGGCTTTAGCGACCGGCGGAGCCAGTAAAGTTTATCTTTATACGAGCAACCCAGATGTGGCCTCTGGCGACGGTATTGCCATGGCATGGCGAGCAGGTTGTCGTGTCGCCAATATGGAATTTAATCAGTTCCATCCAACTAGCCTTTATCACCCTGACGCGCGTAACTACTTGATTACAGAGGCGATGCGTGGCGAAGGCGCTTATTTAAAACGTCCGGATGGCAGCCGTTTTATGCCGGACTTTGACGAAAGAGCCGAGCTTGCGCCGCGTGACATCGTCGCTCGAGCTATCGATTTTGAAATGAAGCGATTAGGCGTACCTTGTGTTTATTTAGATATTAGCCACAAGCCGAAAGACTTTATTATTGAGCACTTCCCAACGATATACGCCAAATGTTTAAGTGTCGGCATTGATATTACCAAGTCGCCAATCCCAGTTGTACCGGCTGCGCATTACACCTGTGGCGGTGTGATGACCAATCTAAACGGCCAAACTGATATCGCGAATTTGTATGCGATTGGCGAAGTAGCCTACACCGGTTTACACGGTGCCAACCGCATGGCCAGTAATTCCTTGTTGGAATGTGTGGTGTTTGCGCAAAGTGCTGCCGAACATATTTTAGCTAATCTATCCACTGTCGATACACCACCGCCACTGCCTGCTTGGGATGAAAGTAGAGTCAGTAATTCTGATGAAGAAGTGGTAATTACCCACAATTGGCATGAACTGCGGTTATTCATGTGGGATTTTGTCGGTATTGTCCGTACCACAAAACGCCTCGAACGCGCACTGCACCGAGTTGAGTTATTGCAACGCGAAATTCAAGAATACTACCGCCATTTCCGCGTCAGTAACAATTTGCTGGAGCTACGGAATCTAACCATGGTTGCAGAACTCATTATTCGCTGTGCAATGGCTCGTAAAGAAAGCCGCGGCTTACATTACACCTTGGATTATCCAAAACAGCTGTCATCAAGTCAGCCGACCGTGTTAGTCCCTGAAGACAAAGGCTAATAACTAAAAAGGCGCGCAAAACAAAGTTCTGCGCGCCTTTTAGCTTCGCCATTAACCGCTGATTATTGCGGTTTTTTCCGATAACGATAAATCAATACAACCACATAAACTTGCAAGCCTGCGGTTGCCAGTTGACCAAGAATTGACTGCAATTCAGTATATTTTTCTGCATAGATATACAACGAAATATTACCCACGGCAAAGGCTAACCAAGTTAGTGGTGGCACACCATCTGATGTTTTGGTTTTTAATAGATGCCACAACTGCATTAAGGTTGCTACTGGGAAGATAATGGCTGGGATGTAGCCAATCAGTTCAATCAAACTCATGTTGATTCTCGGGTTGAAAATGGCCGGTTAACTTAAGGAAAAACAATTGCTGAGTCAAGCAAGGACTATCACCCGAGCGATTTTAGCATTCGCGTTGGGTTGGAGGCTCTGCTAATCCGCATGCTGCCAGCTGATTTGCTGACAATGCCGGCCTAGTAGCCGAAAATTTTCCACCGATATTTGGTCGCGAAACAACCAACGCTGTTGTTGCTTGCCGTCCTGCTCTTGCCAACGCAGCCAAACGCCAAATCGACATATCACCGAACCAGCAACTAACTTGCCTGCAGGCCATTGATCGGCATGCCAACGAAGCTCGCCACTTCGGCTCAAAGTTAAAAAACGCGGAACAGCGGATTGCGACCATTGTGCTATGCCATAAAAACCTGGCAACAGCAGTAAAAATGCTGGCAACAACCAAGGACTTGTTGCTGGCCAGCTGAGGACTGATAAACCCAGTAAACCACTAAAGAGCAATGCCAGTAATCGTTGCTGATGACTGGATTGAAGTCCGACAGTTGACCAGGCTTGTCGCATTAGACTTTTACTCGTTTTAAAATGAGCTCAACCAATGCCTGTAATTCTGCATCTTTAGAACGGGCGTGGCCCATAAACCAAGAAAATAAATCAGGATCGTCAGCAGCCAACAACCGCTCAAAAATATGTTTCTGTTCAAGGGTTAAAGCATCATAGCCTTCCTCGACAAAAGGAGCCAACAGCACATCTAATTCCAACATTCCGCGACGACAGGCCCAACGTAAACGTGGTTTTATCATTAATTCTGACATATAAGACTCTCAGTTATGTTTGGCTAAATTCTAACAAATATTTGGCTTAGGGGTTGTGCTTTTGACTGCATTCCCCAATGATCTGGCTTATTGTGTGGAGAAATTGTCTTATTATGCAAAGTTCCTGGATAAGTGCTGAGCAACTGGCTCAGCTGTCAAATGAGTTATCTGACGCCTTTATTAGCCCACTCCCTGCCTTTCATATCGTCAGAATCAGTGGTCCGGATCAAATTAAATTTCTACAAGGCCAAGTAACTTGCGATGTCACCCAATTGTCTGCAGAGCATTTTCTTCGCGGCGCGCATTGCGATGCCAAAGGAAAGATGTGGTCGACTTTTCATCTGTGCCAGGCCGAGAGTGATATTCTGCAAATCGGCTTTAGAGATGAGTTGCAAGCCTCACTGCTACAGTTAAAAAAATACGGCGTTTTTTCCAAAGTTAGTTTCAGCGAAACAATTGGGGAATTAGCTGTGCTCGGCATTGGTGGGCCAAACTCCGCAGAGTTATTGGCAAACCTCGGGTTTAACGCTATTGAGACTGGCGCGGTGAGCCAGCATCAAGGCAGTTATTTGTTGGCATTGGCAGCAGATCACTTCTTGTGGATTGCGCCAATCGCAACTGCCCAGCAAGTTATCAAAGATCACGCCGACATTATGGCCGCCCCAACACGCTGGTTAGCGCAACATATTCAGCATGGCATTCCTTATCTCGAGCAGCCACTTTTGGCCGAGTATGTGCCACAGCAGCTCAATTTACAGTCACTTGCGGCAATTAGTTTTAGCAAAGGCTGTTATATGGGCCAAGAGATGGTGGCGCGGATGAAATATCTGGGTAAAAATAAGAGGGCTATGTTTTTACTCTCTGCCACCACAGATATTACCCCGGCTGCAGGGAGCGATATTGAGTTACAGCTCGAGCAAAATTGGCGCAGAAGTGGTGTCATCGTCAATGCCGTGAACATTCAAGGCAAATTAGCTGTGCTCGCCGTATTACCCAACGATTTAACGTCAGACAACCATTTGCGTCTGGCGGAAACTCCGGAAGTCATGTTCCGGATTGAACCCCTTCCTTATACTATTGAATGATTTGAGGTTTACATGTCGATTGAACAAAACAAAGTCGTGGCGATGCACTACAGCGTCAGCGACAAAGCCGGTAATGAGCTGGATACGTCTGCTGGCAGCGAGCCACTGGTGTTTATCCACGGTACTGGTTCGTTAATTAGCGGCTTAGAAAAAGCGCTGGTTGGCAAAAAAGTTGGTGATAAATTTGCGGTCGAAGTAGTCGCAGCAGAAGCTTACGGTGAGCGTCATGAAGAACTGACGCAAGCAGTGCCACGTGCCATGTTTGAAGGCATGGAAGTTGAAGTCGGCATGCGCTTTCGTGCAGCAGATCCAAGTGGTCGCGAACAATCAGTAATTGTGCTTGATGTCACAGACGAAGAAGTTGTGGTTGATGGTAATCACCCACTGTCAGGCATCGATTTAACTTTCGATGTCGAAATCGTTGCTGTCCGTGATGCCACTGAAGAAGAATTAGCTCATGGTCATGCCCATGGCATCGATGGCCACTCTGGCCACGGCCATTAATTGCGAAATCAGTGCCGAGCTAGTTGCTAGGCTGCGCTGAGCTTGTAATGACTACCAACAAAACGGACCCAACTGGGTCCGTTTTGTTTTACTAAATTGCCGGCTGTCTGTTGGCTTCCCGGTCGAAATCAATGCACATTACTCACTTCAGCGTTGTATTTCGCTCCCAGTGCGGAGTTATCGGCTATCAGCGCCACTTTATCGGTGCTCAGCCCAGCTTTATCGGTCATCAGTGCAATCAAAGCTTGGTCTGACCATTCAGACCTGATATAAATTCCAGATGATGACCAAGAGGTGCTGTGATGAACGCCCGTTATTTGCCGAATGTCCTTGCGACGCCAACGAAATTAATCGATACCAAAGGCCAAGCGCAATTTGGTTTATTTGAAAACTCAGTGACCGAACTGAATTTTGCCGCGTTTCCCTATTGCACCGTCATGGACAAAGTGGCCGGTAAACTCAGTCGCCATTTTGCCACCAAACAATTTCAGTTTGTCTCAGTCTGTGGCCCGGATTGGCTGTTGGCTGTCGCCATAGCCGATATTCGTTATGCCAGCTCTGGGTTTGCCTATTTTTTTCAGCAGGGTAAACCGACTATAGAAACTGGCATCCTGTTGCCATTGCAAATGGGTTGCCAAATGAGTGAGTCGCCGGTAAAAGGCACCGCCTCATTGCGTCGCGGTGGAATTTCTTGGCAAATCACGCCCAGTGCTGGGGCTTGGCAGCTATGTATCAACACCCCAGAAATTCAAGCGGAACTGAGTTTAGCAAAAGCTGAGCAATTGCCCGTGGCACTGTGTGGCCCAACCGCTTACCAAGGCCTCACCTATACCGAAAAAAACAACGCTTTGTCTGTGAGCGGACAGCTTACAGTAGCTAGCCAAACGATTGATCTTTCACAAGCGCTTGGCAATTATGACTTTTCTGCCGGCTTTATGCGTCGCGAAACCAGCTGGCGCTGGGCGTCATTAAATACTTGGCTTGATGGCGAAAAACTTGGTTTTAACCTCGCCGCAGGTGTCAATGAAACCGGCTTAACCGAAAATGCATTATGGTTTCAGGGACAACGCCAGCATCTAAGTAGCGCTCAATTTCAGTTTGACCGCTTAGACAGCAATAGTATGTGGCAAATCAATACCCTATGTGGTGAAGTGAATTTACAATTCACCCCACAGTTTTGTCGGCAAGAGCGTGTACAAGCGCTAATTCTGGCCAGTAATTTCCGGCAATATGTCGGCCACTTTAGTGGCGAATTGCAATTATTGGACGGTCGTCGCTTAACGCTGAATAACCACTTGGGCTTGGTTGAAGATCACTACGCAAAATGGTAACCCAGCCAATCAGACATCAACATGCAGTTATTTACAAGGAATGCACTATGCACATGAAACATTTACTCAGCATCACCGCGGTTGCGCTGCTTACCGCCTGTTCACCTAAGGAAGTTGGCGATGTGAGTCTTGGGTTGTTTACCACTAAAGATATTAAAATTCAGACCTTTAACGATCCAGCGATCCCTGGTGTAACTTGTCACATTAGTCATGTACAAGCAGATTTGTCGCTTGCAGATCCATCCGACATGTCGATTGCGTGTCGTCAAACAGGCCAAATCACGGCGTCGATGTTAAAAGACATCGACAAATCAAAATCCGGAGAAGTCATTTTCACGGCTTCCAAAAGCATTTTGTTTAAGCATCTGAAAATTAGAAGAATTTTCGATGCAGATAATCGCACTTTGGTGTATTTGTCATACTCCACCAAAGAAAGTGAAGGCTCTGACAAGCATTCGCTCACTACTGTTCCGCTTTGGGGCAGCCAAGCATGGCAGGAATTGGAAGACGCTAAACAAGCGGCGAAGCCTAAATCTTGATTAGTGATTGGCAGTCTTGAGGTAACGACTGGCGACACTTGCCGCCGGTCGTTTTTGTAGCAAGCAAATTACTCGTCTTTGGTGCGGTGAATACCGATAGCGCCCAAAATATACTTCTCATAAATTGGTTCACTTGTCCCATTCCGAACCTTGTACAAGAAGTACTTCTCAAAGGCGATTTTCGCCACATGCACCCATTTTCCCATCGCAGTCCAGTTGGTATTGCGCGGCGGATTTTGTGGTAATGCGACAAATGCCGCACCTTTATCGCCCATATCTGCGAGACAAATAGCATTAAGTGTTGGCTTAGTGCTCATCGCTTCACCCCGTTCCAAGCTCAGAATGTTTTCGACAATAGCCGTTGTCATCGATTCAATCATAAATCCAGTTTTTGGCACACCTACTGGCACCGGAGTTTGCTCAAGCGGCGGCAACGCCACACAGACACCTGCGGCAAAAATCGCTGGGTATTTAGGGCTACGTTGAAACTCATCGGTGAGAACAAACCCTTTTGGATTACAGAGTTCTGGTACTGCCGCAATAGCCGGTGAACCTTTAAATGACGGTAAAAACATCGCAAGCTTAAACGGTAATTGATGGGAAAATTCCACTTGGCCTTTGCGATCGAGTTCTTCGACAAAAGCTTGGCCATCTTCAAAGTGATCCACTCTCGCGTTACAGATCCAATGGATGCCGCGGTCACGGAATTCGTGCTCCATCAGACCTTTCGAGTCACCAACACCACCTAAGCCCATGTGGCCAATGTACGGCTCACTAGTTACGAAAGTAATTGGAATGCGATCCCGAATTTTGTTCTTGCGCAGTAAAGTTTCCAGCGACAGCACGTACTCATAGGCTGGCCCAAAGCAACTAGCGCCCTGCATAGCACCGACCAACACTGGACCTGGATTTGCTAATAGCTGTAAATAGGTTTCATAAGCTTTTTCGGCATGACTCACCGTACAAATAGATTGGGTGAAACCATGCTCAGGGCCGGCACCTGCAACAGCTTCGAAGGCTAGTTTGGGGCCAGTACAAAGTACTAAATAGTCATACGGCAGCTCAAGACCATCGCCGGTAGTTAGGCGATTTGCTGTCGCATCAATACTGGCAACACCAGTTGAATTAAACGGGATCTTAAATTTTTTCACATAAGGAGTGAGATCAAGAATAACTTGTTCTCTGGTACGCTCGCCAAGCGCAACCCATGGATTTGATGGAATAAAGTGAAATTCAGCACCTTCGCCGATTAACATCACTTCATGATCTTTGGGTAACTTTTGGCGTAATTCGTACACCACCGACATACCACCTAACCCTGCTCCAACGACAATAGTTCTTTTCATAATGGCCACCTTCTACTGAACGTGTTGTATGCCCAAAAGCCTTAACGCAACCGGGAACTCCGGAACCCCGCTATTAGCCTCAATCCTTTGCAAATCACACTGCGTTTGCCGAAATTACTGCGCTTCTAATTAATTAGAAATTACTAATATTAATTGCAGTGTAGTCCCCACTTCGGTATATTGCAAAGTAAGTTATATACATATGCCTATAAATTCTAAAACAGAGCATGCTCAAGCAATTCCTTTCTGAAGGCAAAGCATAAGCACGCTGTCTTCGAAGGATTGCCTTTATAGAGGACGATGTTTTAGCAGGACGATGATAAAGCCAAGCCTTGGTTAACTGTGATTATGAGGATCTATTGATGAAAACAGCACAACAATTGGTTGCTACAGCCAAAGCACAAATCAATGAAATCGATGTCCAGCAACTTGCTGCTTTGACTAAGCAAGCTGAAATTGTCTTGATTGATGTGCGTGAACCGGATGAGTTTACTGCAGGTCATATTGCCCACAGCATTAACTACCCGCGCGGCGTGTTGGAGATGCGTATTCATCAGCATCCAAAAGTTGCCGCAGTTTGTGATACCTTGCAGGCCCTGACAACTTTGGCAGATGAACCGATTTACTTGTTATGTCGCTCTGGCGCTCGTTCAGTGCTCGCTGCGCAATCGCTACAAGCGATGGGTTTCCATAAGGTGTATTCGGTTGAAGGTGGTTTCCAAGCTTGGCTGGATGCTGGCTTTCCAGTGAGTCAATAATACTTCCCAAAAAAATAACCCGCTTTATCAGCGGGTTATTTTATTTTCTAGCGGTACAAACTGGTTAATGAGCCAAACACCAACCAGGAATTAACACCTTAGATTTTTATCACGTTATCTGCAGCATCCCGATCAATCAATTTAATCAGTGGATCAATACCAACAAAGGCTGCACCAGCAGGCACTGTAATAACTATAGTGTTATCGCCAGTTTTGATTTGGTGCTTTTGCAGATACAGGGTTTTATTGTCTTTTGAAAACTCGTCAGGATCTGCACTAAAAGCACCAATCTCAATCTGTTCTGCCAATGGCTGCGCTGTCTCTTGGCCTTTGCCATCAGCCGTCATTTTCGCGGCCTTAATTTGCAGGGTCAGTTTCAGCTGATCTTTGCCAACAGGTTCGCTTTTTATGTCCATCACGCGCAAATCATAGAGCGTGATGTTCACAAACAAATCATCGACAAATGCTTGATCAGCAATTGATAAGTCAGTTTTTAAATGACGCACTAAATCCAAGGTCGTTGGGTATGGATTTTGTTTGTATTGGAACTCCTGTAAGAAGGCTTTCAGGTTTTCATCCAAACGCTTGACGCCAATTCGATCTTTCAGCGCCATCATCACCACCGAACCTTTACGGTAATGGATATACCCTTGGTTTTCAGCACGTAATAGCGGCATTTCTTCCAACTTTTCTTCAGAGCGGCCGCGTAAATAACGGTCAAGTTCATACTTCAGGAATTTCCGCAGCTTCAACTCGCCATATTTTTGCTCCATCACCCGCAGCGCACTATATTGCGCCAAAGTTTCCGGAATAACCGCACTGCCTTGCACATTGGCAGAACCGACTTGATGTCCCCACCACTGATGCGCCATTTCGTGCGCAGTCACGTAATAAGGCATGTCGATTTCATCTTCATCGCGTAAGTCACTGATAAACCCAATTTGCTCAGAGTAAGGCACAGTGTTGGCAAACGACTGAGCAAAACTGCGATAACCAGGGAATTCAATGATGCGCATTTGCTGGTGCTGATACAGCCCGAACGCGTCATTAAAATAATCTAGCGAGTCTTTCATCGATGCCATCATGCGCTCGACGTTCCAGTGGTGCGCAGGATGATAATAAATCTCCAACGACACGCCTTTGTATTGCTCTTTCTTCACCGCTAAACGCGCCGATAAAAAGGCATAGAAATTAAAGATCGGTTTATCCATTTGGTAATGGAAGTAACGACGGCCTTTATCAACCCACTGTTGCTGCAGATAGCCCGGTGCGATGGCCATCTGATCTTCGCTGGTCGATACTGTCGCGTTAAAGCTAATGAAGTCTTCACCGCGACCAAAACCACTTTCACTGTAACGCTTGCTGTCTTCCAGTTTGAACATGCGTTCCACAGGTTTTAGACCACGTTTCGAGCGTTCGTGGCGATCTTGCAATTCAGCACCAGGCTGATAGCCAAACACTGGCAATAACTCAGAGTTATTGATGAAGGTGCCGTTTTCAACCAATGAGGTATCAACGTTGGCATCAACAAACCCCAGGGTTTGCCGAACAATCCGAGTCGTCACAGTCACTGATGCGCCGGCTGGGATCGGCGTGGCAAAGTTAAGCCAAGCAGTCCGCGAATTACCTGCAATTTTCGCCAATTCGCCGCCTGCAACCTCAATTTCAAGCGACTGCGTATAATCAGGGATATTCACCAACATTTTACTAATTGGCGTATCGAACTTATTGCGCATTTGCTGCACAACTTCAGCCTTGATCAGCCGCTGCTCTGGGAAAATATCGACTTTTGCTTCGACACCAGTCGCGACTAAAATCGGGTCATCTTGCCCAGCCTTAAATTGCTTTTCGTACTCAGCCTGTAAATCCATTTGCTGCTCAGCGTTGGTGTAAGTGTTGAGCACACGAGTGTTGTAAAAAATCCAACTGCCGACCCCAGAAAATACAAAGAGCCCGCACATAGCCGCAATTAGCCCGCTTTTACCAATTTGATAACGCAGTAAACCGAAACGGGTGCGCAGCGACTGCGCAGGGCCGCGTTGGTACAAACCAAAGCCCAATACAAACATCACCGCGACCAAACCGCCCCAGTACAACAAATACCAACTTTGGGTCTCTAGTGTCCAACCAAAGCGATTTAAGTCAGAAAATGGTGCCTCTGGCGTGCTGGCGAACTGATACATGTTGTGGCTGAAGCCCCATGAACTCATCACCAAAGAGATGGCATAGTAGATAACAAAACCCAACATACCAACGTACTTATTCGGACTTAGCACTTGGATAAAAAACGCCAATACCACCGTCATTAAGAATGGCAGCAGACTAAAGAAACCCAATCTAACCAGATATTGTGGCATGTCTAAATCAGTGAAGCCGCTGCCGAGTTGATATAACAGGGTTGCAGCCATACAAAGTGCATATAGACTGGTCATGAGTAACGAAACCGCCACTAACTTCGACAACCAGAACACCATGTTGCTGACTGGCAAACTGTCGACGATATCACCCATGCCACTAGAACGTTCGCGCCATACTACTTCGGCACAGTAATAAATGACTATTAGTACAAAGAGTAAGCTTGTGGCGTCTGTAACCAAAGTCACCATCGTCTGGGTCAATGGCCAATCAGGCGTGCCGTATAACCCCTGCGGATCAATTAATGGCGCGACCATGTCAAAAATACAAATCAAACTGAGGATGATAAAAGGTGCGCTCAAGAAAATCTGACGCATTTCAAATCCAGTCCTCGTGACAAATTGTTGCCAAGCGGAAGGGATACTAGCTGCAGTTTGGATAGCTGAAAGTGGGAAATCTGGAGTCACTAACTGCGCTTTTTTCGACTTTTTGCCACCAGCACGGCTTAGGGTCAATTTGCCGAAAAGCCCGCCAAACGCCAGTAAAATCCCGACACCTACCGCGGTCCACAGCAGGCGGTTATTCAGTAAAACACCTGTAAATTCAGGCATTAACGTATTTTTCTCGCTAATTGTCCAGTAACGAGAAACTTCAGCAAAAGTTCTTAAACCAAAAGGATCAATGATTGCAGCTAACTGACGATATTCTGGCTCCCGCGATAACGCCATAGAAACCACATAAAGCACAAATAAGGTCACGGCCACTAAATACATTGCCATCATCGAACGGAATTTATTGGCGATTGCATAAAAAGTGGCAGACAGTACAAAAATAGTTGGTACCGCAAAAAATAGGTACGCATTTGCGTAATAATGCAATTGGGTTGGGCCAAATCGCTCTTTATCGACCCATGGCATTATTGAACCTAACAAGGTTCCCAGCGGCACAAACGCAAACACTGCAAGGACAACAGCATAACAGCCAAAAAAACGGCCAAGTTGATACTGCCAAACCACAAAAGGCTTACTGTACGCGAGCTCTTCCATCTGAAAGGTCGTGTTACGAATTGCGGTGCTGCCGACAAAATTCACCACCAAAAACATCGAGAAAATGAGCATGGTTACCAAGGTCCGGATCACGCTAAACGGACCATTCCCAAGCACTTCGCCGCCACCACCGATCTGAATAGACTCAGAGGAAGCCGCTAAAAACGTCATCAAAAAGAACAGTAACGAGGTTACATAAAACGACGGTTGGCGCAAATAATAGCGCCATTCAAAACGAATTGATTGCCACAACATAGCGTAATCCTCAGGCTTGGCGCCGTTGACGGGCATTAAATAAGGTTGAGAAATACACGTCTTCAAGATTTGCTGCGACTGGGCTAAATCCTTCCGGTTGGCTTATCGCAAACACATTTAATACAGTGCGACCAGCAAACAAGCGTTTCGAGATCACAGGTAATTGCGACTCGAGTATTTGCGCTTCAGCCTGAGTGACAGTTTTGCTCCAGACTTGTCCCTGCAACTCGGCGACCAGGTCTAATGGATTGCCTTGTAACAAGATTTTCCCGCCCGCCAGCACCGCCATTTTGGGGCATAACTCGGCAACGTCATCGACGATATGGGTGGATAAAATAATGACTTTTTCCTCGCCTAAGCTCACCAGTAAGTTATGAAAGCGATTGCGCTCTTCCGGATCCAGCCCCGCGGTTGGCTCATCAACAATCAACAATTTTGGATCGCCAAGCAATGCCTGAGCAATACCGAAACGCTGGCGCATACCGCCGGAAAAACTAGAAACAGCTTTGTCTTTATGCACATACAAATTGGTGTGCGCAAGCAAGGCTTCGACGGTTTCGCGGCGAATCTTCTTATCGTTCAGGCCTTTCAGCACCGCTAAATGATCAAGCAAATCAAAGGCACTGATCCGCGGGTAGACATTAAAGTCCTGCGGTAAATAACCGAGAGTTTGCCGCAGCGCTTTGGGATCTTTCATCACATCGATACCATCAAAAGTGATGCTACCACTGTCGGCGCTTTGTAAGGTCGCGATGGTGCGCATTAAGCTTGATTTACCCGCGCCGTTCGGGCCGAGTAAGCCAAACATACCTTTTGGAATTGTTAGTGTGACGTCATCGAGGGCTTTAACCCCGTTGTCGTAAGTTTTAGACAATGCTTGAATTGCTAACATGAAACACCCATTTTTTTGTTATGTCAGCAGAGCATGCCTGAATTTTCGCCAATACCCTATTGTTCAATCTTTACAAATTATTTCCAAGCGCAAACATTACCCACTTTTCACTCGGCTGCTGCCAGTAAATAGCCAACTCGCAGCCCATCGCAAGCACAAAGTTTCGATCTAAACACATCATTAAAATTTGTTGTTAAAACATAAAGTTAAAATATCTTGCTAGCGCGAGCACAACCCACTCTGGGAGCTGAACATTTACAAGTCAGCCCATTGCCGCAGTAAATTGTGATAATGGCCAGTTAAACTAAGCACTTCCGGCGCATCGCCAATCTTGCCGCGCAGACTTTGAATACTGCTATCGAGTTCAAATAACATCGCTCGCTTGGCATCATCCTTTACCAAGCTTTGGGTCCAGAAAAAACTGCAAACCCGCTCGCCTTCAGTCACGGGCAACACTTGATGCAGACTAGTCGACGGATACAAAATCAAATCACCAGCAGGCAATTTCACTTCATGTGCGCCATAGGTATCTAATACCTGTAGTTCGCCACCAACATATTCCTCTGGCTCAGACAGAAATAATGTCGAAGAGACATCCGTCCTTAAGCTCAAATTACTGCCAGGTAACAAACGAATAGCGCCATCTACATGCAAACCATAGTGCTCACCACCGGCGTAACTGTTAAAAAGTGGCGGCACGCTGCGATGCGGGATAGCTGCGGCAAGGAACAGCGGATGTTGATACAGTCGCTGCAAGATGATTTCGCCAAGTTGTCTGGCTAATGGACTATCAACGGGCAGCTGGCGATTGCGTTTGACCTGCGCGCCCTGCTCACCAACTGTCGCCCGGCCATCGGTCCAATTGCTTTGTGCGAGGAGTAAACGAAACTCAGCCACCTCAGCTTTGCTCAGAATTTCCGGGATATGTAACATCATAATGTCGCTTCCTAAAAAGGCCTTAGTTGTGGCAATCCGCTCAACACCAGACTAACTAAGGCCTTCACTGCATTTATTGATTTAGCTTAGTAAGATGATTAGAACGCGAAGTTCAAGCCAAGTTTGGCACTGCGCACATTACCCGCAAAGTAGCGCGAACCGCCGTTATTCAAGCTGCTGATATATTCTTCATCAAGCAAGTTAAACATGTTCAGTTGCACCTGTACTGATGGTGTAACGTCATAAGCCGCCATCGCATCAACCACCCAATAATCAGGAACTTCCAGCATTGAGTTCGCAGTTGGATCCAAATTCACCGTGTTGGAACGCTTCACAGAATCCATGTAACGCGCACCGCCGCCAAAGCTAAATTGCTCAAGCTTATAATTTCCCCAAAGCGTAAAGGTCGTTTTCGGCGTCCATTGGATCACCGCACCTTCGGTTGGCGCAGAAGCATAACGTGCACCACGAGTTATTTCTGGGTCAAGTAATGCTAAGCCAGCACTCAATTCAAATCCTGACAACGGCATGCCGACTAAGCCAAATTCGACACCGCGCACCGTCTTTTCACCCGCGCTCAAATAGGTGTTGACGTCATCACGCACTAATTCGTTTTTATTGACACTTTCAAATACCGCTGCCGTTGCAAATAGTTTGTTATTCAACAAGTTCCATTTGGTCCCAAGCTCCAAGTTACTGCCTTTTTGCGGCGCTAACATCGGATTGTTTTGGTTGGTGGCTGCAGTGCTTAATGAGAAGTTGGCGCCGCCCGGCGGTAGCTGCGAGGTGGCATAACTTAAATACACCGAACCATCAGCGGTTGGCTTGTAAACAGTACCAATTTTGTAGCTGAACAAATTATCTGAAGATTTGGCGTCAGAGCCTAATAAAGTACCGACCGGAATGGTTTGCGGCGTTGCTGCCTCCTGCACGGTAATAATATCGGTCGTGGTGCTGTAATGCTCTGCACGTAAACCCGCACTGATTTGCCACTGGTCAGTTAAATCAATGGTATCAAGTAGATAAATTGCTGCTGTACTGGTGGCGCCATCGGTTTTTGCGCCAGTGCGCACAGGCATAGCAAAGGTATCGCTGGTCGATGGCTGATATAAATTGGCATTCACTTGCGTCACGCCAGTCGGTAATCCGAGCGTGTAATTGAGCTGGCTTTCATAACTAAATTCCATGCCACTTGCCACAGTATGGGTCAAACCGGCGGCACTAAACGCAGCTGTTAAGTTGGTTTGGTTGGTTAGAATTTGGTTTTTCTGATCTTTACCTTGACGGCTTCGTGTCACACTCCAAGTTGCTGGATCGGTTTTAGTTGCTGTTGGCAATGCCAAGGCGTTAATCCCGGTCAGCACATACTCTTGACTCGATACTCCATAACGTGAGGTATTTTGCAGGCTCACTTTGTCATTAAAATCATGCTCCACGCGCAGTGTCAGCATATCGGCCAGAATATGGTCATAGTCCTCTGTAGAGCCGTAGAAATTTTCGCTAGCTACTTCGGCAATTGCCGGACCATCATTATTCGGGAATGCCGCTTTGTAGGTCGCGCTGTAATAGCCTGGAAGACCTGCAGTAGAAATACCGCCATCAGGAATATTATCTTGCTGCACATGCAATAGGTTTAAGGTGGTACGAGTATCGGTGTCTAACCCGAAAGCTAGCGAAGTCGCGATGCCTGTTGTGTTATTTTCCACGACATCCCGACCTACCACGCCGCTATCTTGGCGTAACAAGTTCACCCGAACTGCGGCATTTTCCACAGACAGCGCACGATTAACATCGGCAGTAACGCGTTTGTGAGCCCCAGTACCCACAGTTACACTCCCGGCGGTAAAGTCTTCTAAACCTGCCATTTTGCTAGTTAAATTGATATAACCTGAAGACGAGCCACGGCCGTTATCGACGCCTGCCGGCCCTTTGGCAATTTCTACTTGCTCAGTGTTAAAAGTATCTCGGCTAATAGTACCTAAATCGCGAATGCCATCGACGTAAATGCTGCTTTGCGTATCAAAACCGCGCATGAAAATTGAATCACCAGTGGCAGTGTTGCCGTTTTCACCCATTAACATGGTGATACCTGGTGTGTTGCGCAGCGTATCGCTTAATGTCACTGCAGCTTGTTGTTTAAACAGTTCTTTTTTCACAACGACTATGGTTTGTGGTGTATCAACCAAAGGTTTTACTTGTTTGGCTGAGCTGGCTTTTTCCGCGATAAATTCTGGTTCAATCGCATCCGCCGTGACTTTTACTTCTGCCATCTTGCCCGGCTCATTTTGCGAAGATGCTGGTTGGGCGGCGACCGGCAAGGCCAATAACAACGCGCTAGCTAAGGCGCTGCGACTTAAAGTTGGATGCTTTTTAGATTGGATAAAACTCATGATGGATCATTTCCCTGCAAGTCATTGCCAAGTATCAAAACTTGGTCGTGATAAAAACTGCAGGCATATTAACGAGAATCATTCTTATTTGCAAATAAGATCTATTATCATTTGAGCTAATTTTGGTAAATTATGTTTTTGCCCTTTGCAACAGTCAACGATTGCCCCCGCGCTCAACTGAGCCAAAGCGTTAGCAAGCCTCTGCGCTATCGAGCTGAGCACAAGCCTAGGCACAAACCTAAACTTTCGCCCATAAAAAAACCGACGTTGCCGTCGGTTCTTTAGTACAGATGACTCAATAGCTATTATTTATCGCTATGACGCATGTGTGGGAACAGAATAACATCACGGATGCTTGGTGCATCAGCCAACAACATGACTAAGCGGTCGATACCAATACCTTGACCAGCTGTTGGTGGTAAGCCGTGCTCAAGCGCTGTCACGAAGTCTTCATCGTAATACATCGCTTCATCATCGCCCGCTTCTTTTTGCGCAACTTGCTCGCGGAAACGTTCAGCCTGATCTTCAGCATCGTTTAACTCGCTAAAACCATTGCCTAATTCGCGGCCGCCGATGAAGAATTCAAAACGGTCAGTAATTTCTGGGTTGTGGTCGTTACGACGTGCCAATGGCGAAATTTCCGCTGGATATTCAGTGATAAAAGTTGGTTGCTGTAACTTGGTCTCAACCAATTCATCAAACACTTCCATCAGAATACGGCCATGACCATAGTTTGCTTTCACTTCAATCCCCAGAGATTTCGCAAGCTCAGCAACCGCTTCACGGGTAGTTAACTGCTCAAGTTTCACTTCTGGGTTGTAGTGCAGAATAGATTCAGTCACTGACATCCGCGCAAATGGCTTACCAAAGTCAAACACGTTGCCTTGGTATTGCACTTCAGTAGTGCCGAGCACTGACTGCGCTAAACCACGGAACAATTCTTCTGTGATATCCATTAAATCGTTGTAATCAGCATAAGCCCAGTAGAATTCCAGCATGGTGAATTCTGGGTTATGGCGAGTCGACACGCCTTCATTACGGAAGTTACGGTTTAGCTCGAACACTTTCTCGAAACCACCGACTACTAAACGCTTCAGATACAACTCTGGAGCGATCCGCAGGAACATTTGCATGTCCAACGCGTTGTGGTGCGTTTCAAAAGGACGTGCTGAAGCCCCACCTGGAATGCTTTGCAGCATTGGCGTTTCTACTTCTAAGAAACCTTTGCTGTTGAAAAACTGGCGAATATAAGCCACTGTTTTTGAACGAATTAAGAATGTCTTGCGTGATTGATCATTGACGATCAAATCCAAATAACGCTGACGGTAACAAGCTTCTTGGTCAGTTAAACCGTGGAACTTATCTGGCAGTGGGCGTAACGCTTTAGTCAACAAGCGAACTTCATCCAACCACACAGTTAATTCACCAGTTTGGGTTTTGAATAACACACCGCTACCGCCGATGATGTCACCTAAATCCCACTTTTTGAACCCTTCTTCGTATACACCTTCAGGCAAGCTTTTCAGTGCAACGTACAGCTGGATTTTGCCGCCAACATCTTGAATAGTCGCGAAACTTGCTTTACCCATCACTCGGCGCAGCATAATACGACCAGCCACAGTGACGCGCACTTGTTTTGCTTCCAGCTCTTCTTTGCTCAACTGCTCATATTGTGCGTGCAGCTGATCTGAAGTTGCATCACGACGAAAATCATTAGGGAAGGCATTACCTTGTTCCCGCAACGCCGCCAGCTTATGTTTACGCTCAGCAATCAGTTTGTTGACGTCCTGATGTTCTTCAATCGGCGTATTCTGTTCAGACATGATAAATTCCTGATATTAAGCGTTTAATTGTCGTGTTATTACAAACCAGCTTTTAAGCTAGCTTCGATAAATTTATCTAAATCACCGTCAAGTACCGACTGGGTATTGCGTGTTTCGACACCAGTGCGCAAATCTTTAATGCGCGAATCATCCAATACGTAAGAGCGGATCTGGCTGCCCCAACCGATATCTGATTTGGTATCTTCCAGCGCTTGCTTTTCAGCATTTTGCTTTTGCAATTCAAACTCATACAGCTTAGCGCGTAATTGTTTGTACGCATTGTCACGGTTTTTATGCTGTGAACGGTCGTTTTGACATTGCACCACGATATTGGTTGGTAAATGCGTAATACGTACCGCAGAGTCTGTCCGGTTAACGTGCTGACCACCAGCGCCTGATGCCCGGTAGGTATCAATACGCAAATCGGCTGGGTTGATCTCGATTTCGATATCATCATCAACTTCTGGCGACACAAACACTGAAGCAAATGAAGTGTGGCGACGGTTACCAGAATCAAATGGGCTCTTACGCACTAAGCGATGAACACCAGTTTCGGTGCGCAACCAGCCATAAGCGTATTCGCCAGTGAATTTGATGGTACAGCCTTTAATACCGGCTACGTCACCATCAGTCACTTCGTAAAGTTCTGGTTTAAAGCCTTTGGCTTCACCCCAACGCAGATACATCCGCATCAGCATGCTGGCCCAATCTTGGGCTTCAGTGCCGCCTGAACCTGACTGAATATCTAAATAACAATCTGAAGGATCGCTTTTGCCAGAGAACATCCGGCGGAATTCCAGTTTAGCCAACTGCGCTTCTAAATCAGCCAGCTCAGTTTGCGCCTCGATAAAAGTATCTTCGTCTTCTGCTTCAATAGCTAATTCGACTAAACCTGCGACATCTTCAAGACCTTGGTCCAGTTTATCGATGGTGTTGACGATTTGTTCTAAAGCAGAGCGTTCTTTCCCCAAAGCTTGGGCTTTTTCTGGATTATTCCAAACCGCGGAATCTTCAAGCTCACGGGAAACTTCTTCTAACTTTTCTTTCTTGGCTTCGTAGTCAAAGATACCCCCGAAGCACGTTAGTGCGTTCAGCTAAGTCTTTGATACTGTTATAAACTGGATTAACTTCAAACATGATGATCTTATGCGCCTCAAAAATAAGGCGGAGATTGTAGCAAAAAATCGCCACAAGGTGCAGCAATGGTTTTGGGTATTTTCGCTTCACCCTTGCACAGCCAAGGGTGTTGGCATACTTAGCGCCCTTTATTCACTTACTAAAGTATGCTCCTAAAGTTCTCTTAGCTAGCGACAACCATATGCTTCACCATTAGCTGCAAATTTTGCTGGTCGCGAAATTCGTTAATGTCTAACTGATAGGCTAATTCCACCCACTGCACATTCGGATTTGGCCAAGCTTTGTAATCACAGTTGAACCAGATCGCATCTAACAGCTTACCGTCACTCGCTTGCAGCACTACTTTCAGGTGTTTTTCGCCTAACAGACGCTGTTGCAATAAGCGGAATTTGCCGTGAAATACCGGTTCCGGGAATGCTTGCCCCCACGGCCCCGCTTGCTGCAGCGCTTCGGCAAGTTCCATCGAAAGATCGGATGCAGAAAGTTCGCCATCACTGTAAATCACTGAGGTTAACAACTCATCCGCGATAGATTTTTCAGCAATTTCAGTAAAAGCTTGTTCAAACAAGGGAAGTTTATCTGCGACTATCGTTAAACCGGCCGCCATGGCATGGCCGCCAAATTTCAGGATCAATCCGGGCCAACGCGTGGAAATTTCGTCCAGTAAATCACGAATGTGCACGCCATGCACTGACCGCGCTGAACCTTTCAGTTGATTGTCGTCGCCTTGGGCAAATGCGATAACTGGCCGGTGATAAAGCTCTTTCACTCTCCCCGCCAAAATACCAATAACCCCTTGATGCCAATCGGCTTGGTATAAACACAACGCCTTGGGCAGTGCTTTCCCATCAAAACTGAGTCGACTTAAAAATGCCAAAGCTTCGGTTTGCATGCCTTGTTCAATTTCACGCCGTTCTAAGTTGAGGCTATCCAGTTCGGCAGCGATTTGCCGAGCCTTCGCCAAATCATTGGCGAGCAAACAACCGATACCAATCGACATATCGTCTAAGCGCCCGGCCGCATTTAAGCGCGGAGCGAGCGCAAAGCCAAAATCACTGGCTGTTAGCTTATGGGCTTGGCGTTTGGCGATATCTATCAAGGCTTGGATGCCAGGACGTACTTTGCCACTGCGGATCCGCTGCAACCCCAAATGCACTAACAACCTGTTATTGCTATCAAGCGGCACGACATCGGCGACAGTGCCAAGCGCCACTAAATCTAATAATGTTGCCAGATTGGGTTCTGCTTGATTAGCAAAATAACCTTGCTCACGCATGGCAGCACGCAGAGCCAATAACAGATAAAATGCCACACCAACGCCGGCTAAGGCTTTACTGGCAAATGTACAATCCGGCTGATTAGGGTTGACGATAGCATCAGCATGAGGCAATTGTGCACCTGCAAGATGATGGTCGGTGACAATCACTTGTAATCCAGCTGCTTTTGCCGCGGCGACCCCTTCGATGGCCGAAATACCATTATCCACAGTGACTATCAGCTCAGCACCTTGCGCTATTGCCAGCTGGGCGATTTCAGGCGACAAACCATAGCCATACTCAAATCGATTGGGAACTAGAAAGTCGACGTGTAAAAAGCCCAGCATGCGAAAGCCACTTAACAAGGTCGCTGTGCTGGTTGCACCGTCAGCGTCGAAGTCGCCAACAATGACCAGCTTTCGCTGCTGCTGCAGAGCCTTTAATAGCAGTTCGACCGCAGTATCAATGCCCTTTAGCGTCTGAAACGGCAATAGTTTGTCAGGCGTACGCACCAATTCAGCCAACGAACTAATGCCACGATGCGCATAAACTCGTTGCAACACTGGATGCACTGGTAAAAGCAAAGCGTCCGGTGTAAGAACCGGACGCTGCGCTATCGACTTTGTGAGCTGGATCATCAGGATTTAGGTAATTGTGCTAAAGCCTGTTGGAGCTGGGCAGCTGATTGGTACCCAGGAATAATACTACCGTCTGGCAGAATAATCGCTGGAGTGCCGTTGATGCCAAACGAATGACCTAATTCAAATTGCTTAGCAACTGGGCTATCGCATTTCGCAGCTGCAATTTCAGCACCGCCTTTGGCTTCGTTCATGGCTTTTTGTTTATCTTTGGCACACCACACTGATTGCAGGCTATTAAAAGTATCACTTTCTAAACCGCCACGTGGGAACGCCAAATAACGCACTGTGATGCCTGCATCTAAATAGCTTTGTAATTCAGAGTGCAATTTACGGCAGTAACCGCAACTGATATCGGTAAATACATGAACCGCGTATTTTTCTTTCGGAGCTTTGAACTCAATCACTGTGCCATTTAAGTCGGCAATGCCAGCTTTACGTACCACTTTCAAAATTTCTTCGTTCACTAAAACTTTGTTTTTTAGGTCATAAACCTGACCTTCGATCAGATGGCTGCCATCTTTTGTGGCAAAAAACAAACCACGATCGGTCATCACTTGCAGCAAGCCTGGCACAGTTGAGTCAGCGATTGAACTAACGTTCAAGCCAACCTGAGCAAATGCGGTCTTTAATTGGGCATCGTCGACAGCTGCGGTCGTTAAAAAAGGTGCTGACGCCAGCAGCAAACCTGCGATCAAATGTTTCATGTACTTCGTTCTCCAAAACCATCAGCCCCGAGGATGATGCTGTTCATGTATATTTTGCAAGCGCATTTGCGCTACATGGGTGTAAATTTGCGTTGTCGACAAGTCACTATGCCCCAACAGCATCTGAACCACACGCAAATCCGCACCGTGATTTAATAAATGGGTGGCAAAAGCATGGCGCAACGTATGTGGCGACAGTTCTGCTTTAATGTGCGCCACTTTCGCATAAAACTTTATGCGATGCCAGAACGTCTGACGGGTCATTTGCTCGCCGCGCAAACTTGGGAACACCACATCAGATGGGTGGCTCAACAATAAAGGTCTGCCATGTGCCAAGAATCGTTGTAACCAAAGTGCCGCTTCTTCACCCACCGGCACCAACCGCTCTTTTGAGCCTTTACCTAAAATACGCAGCACACCAGCTCGCGGATTTACTTGATTTAACTTTAGTCCCACCAATTCGCTGACCCTGAGTCCTGCAGCGTAAAGCACCTCTAGCATCACTCGGTCGCGAAACTGGATAGGTTCGTTGATGTCCGGCGCTTCTAGCAGTGCGACGACGTCTGTTTCCGATAAAGTTTTTGGCAAACTCAAACCAAGTTTGGGATTGATAATTGCCGCCAATGGGCTTTTATCGAGCAATTTTTGCTGTTGCAGAAAGCCATAAAATCGGCGCAGGCTGCTTAGACAACGTGAAGTGCTGCGTGCCGATAATCCGTGGTCGTAACGCTCTGCCAAATAACTTTCCAGCAGATCCGCTGAAACGCTGAGCAAATTACTCTGCCGCACCACTAAAAACTCGGCAAACTTGCGCAAATCACTGCCGTAGGCGCTTTGCGTGTGCACACTCATCCCATGAACCAACCAAAGTTCATCTAGAAATTGTTGGATAAGATCAGCATCAGCTTTATTCATGAAACTCCCACGTTAAAGATTTTGCGAAGCGCGTCGGCGCTCTGTTAAACTGCCGCCAGTTTGAAACTAGGACCCCAGCCTGTCGATGAAAATTGCAATTTTTTATGGTTCAACCACCTGTTATACCGAAATGGTCGCCGAAAAAATTCAGGTCCTGCTGCAATCTGATCCACAAATGGCCAGCCACGGCAGCATTAGTTTGCATAATATCAAAACTACGCCACTAACACAGATGCAAGATTACGATGTGTTGATCCTAGGCATTTCCACTTGGGACTTTGGTGAGCTGCAAGAAGATTGGGAAGCGCACTGGTCGGAAATCTCCGAAATTAATCTCAACGCTAAAATCATCGCAATCTACGGCATGGGTGATCAAATTGGCTACAGCGACTGGTTTGTTGATGCCATGGGTATGCTCGATGAAGCCATCGCCGGCAATGACTGCCAGCGCATTGGTTTTTGGCCAACTGAAGGTTATGAATTTACGCGATCTAAAGCATTAACACCCGATGGTGATTGGTTTGTCGGTTTAGCTCTCGATGAAGAAAACCAATATGATCTGACTGATGCTCGATTGCTACAATGGCTTGAACAAATCACTGCCGAATTGCAGGATCTGAGTTAATTTTTTTTGATAAAAATCGTTTAAAAAATATTCGGACCTAATTTTGCAATATTTTTCAAAAAGCTAGTTGCAGGCTGAAATTTATGTGGTTAGAATCGATTTCAATTTGAAAGGCAAGTCAGTTGAAAGACTGAACACGCAAAGCTTCGGGTCTACCGATTTCTACCAACCCAATGTAGAAATCCATGATAGCCGGGCTGCCATCATCAACGATGATGTTAATCCTCCGACGAGTGCACAGCACCTCCTCTGACGGGCCTTTCGTAACAGTCAAATCACTGATATGAACAGGATCCGATATGAACGCAAAGCAAACAGCCAAATTATTCGCCTTAGTTGCAACCGTAACTGTGCCAATGTTAGTTACTGCACCAGCACAAGCAAATGACCAAATTGCGCAATCAATCTGCTCTTACATTGCGGCAAATGACAAAAACAGCCTGCGTAAAACTTTATCAGATTCTAAAATTCGTATTAAAAACGTCTACGATGGTGTGAGCTGTGACGGCTTACCAATGGTCCGTTTTGCAATCAAACATAACGCTGCTGAAACTGGTGAGTTTATTGTTAAACAGTTACCAAGCAGCCAAGTAGCAAGCTCAGGCGATATCGAATGGGCACAAAGCAACGGTTTTGCAAGCTCAGCGGTTATCGAAGCCATCAAAGCTCGTAGCGCCAGCTAATTCAAGTTAAAGCCCCCCCGGCAAGTAAAGAACCGCAGCATGCTGCGGTTTTTTATTGGGTTACTGGCAAATCTATAGGTTTCATTGCACTTCACTTACAAACCACTGTCTCACTTGCTCGGTTGCCCTGACTAACTGCCAGTGCTCGCAACCATTAAAGGTGGCATAAGCTTGTAATGCACGGTTAAGTGCGTTCGCCAATCGACTTGTGAGTTTAACCTCTGGCGAGATTAAAAGATGCTGCAGCAATAACAGCCGTTGCTGGCGATCTGCTTTCACATCAACCTGACCAATCAGGCGATCTTGGTACAAAATTGGCAAACTGTAGTAGCCAATTTTTCTCTTCGCAGCAGGGACATAGACCTCAATCTGATAATCAAAGTTGAGCCAGTGCTGCAAACGTTGGCGCTGGATCACAAAGTTATCGAATGGGTTGAGTAGTTGTAGCCGTGGCGACTTTTTTCGTTCTGCTGCAAGCGCTGGATCCCAATAATATCGTTGCTCACAATGAGTAAAACTTGCGACTTTGCCAGCTTCTTGCATAGCTAATAATTGCTGTTGTACCGGCTTTTTCATTTCGGGCCGCAGGTAGCTGATTTGTGTGACTGTGCCAAAAGCGTGGCTTTGCAGAAACTGCGCAATTAAATGTTCGGCATATTCTTGTGTCGTCGGCACTGTGCAATCGATATTTGCTGGCAACACATTTTCTGTAAAATCATAAACTTTCTGAAAATTATCGCGGCGCACCACCATTAATTCGCCTTGCATATACAGCTGCTCTAACGCTTGTTTGGCTGGCTGCCAATCCCACCAACTGCCATTTTTATGTTGGCTTTTCTCGAAATCACCGGCTTTTAGTGGCCCTTCGGCGCGTAGCTTGGCTCTGACTTCTCGCATTTCTTGGTGGTCGGCCGCAAACCAGTGTTTTTTACCCGCAGCCAGTTGCTGTTTGCGATACAGACTAAAACGGAAATCTGCCATTGGCAGATAAGCTGCAGCATGTGACCAATATTCAAAAATCTGTTTTTCTGCCAACAGTGTCGCCAACCACTGCGGTTGATAGTCGCTAACCCGGCTATGGAGCACATGGTGATGGGCACGCTCCACCACATTGATCGAATCAATTTGCACATAACCAAGCTGGCTAATTGCCTGCAATGCGCCGGCTTTTCCACGCTTGGGGTCTAATAGACCCTGCTGGTGCAAACTGAGCTGCACTAAAGCCGCTGGGCTCATTGGCAGTTGGCTGAACTCGGTCATGGCTCTCCTAACACACGGCGATTACGACAGTGCAAGCGCCGATCTTGATGAATTAAAACCTTAAATAGAAATCTTTCAGCAATTGCCGATATGCAGCACTGTAATCTCCGCTGTCGTCACGAACCAATAAAGTTTCGCAGTGCGGGGCTTCAGCATGCGGTTGGCGAGCAAACGTCATCAACAATCGGCTTGCGGCTTTATTTGGTTGAGCATGGAAGGCGCAACTTCGCACCAGATACCAACCAAATCTATTGGCCAAGCCCTGTAAATCAGCAGCCTCCGGCATTGGCAGAATTAGTGAAAACATCCCATCAGCCGTCGCCAAACGCGCTGCGACTTGCAATAAATCGGTAAAAGGTAAGGAATCAGTATGCCGCGCTTGCTGTTTTTGCTGCGACGGATTTTTCAAACTATGCTGAAAATACGGCGGATTACAGATGATTAGTGCGTATCGACGCTGGCCAAGATGGTCAGCACTGTCCGGATAGGTTAGAATATCGGCTTGAACAACGCGGATCCGCTCGGCCCAAGGACTATTTCGAGCATTGTCCTGCGCCTGTGCAGCTGCCGCTTGGCAAAGCTCGACCGCATCAATTTGTTGCTGCGATTGTGTGCGCTGCGCCAACATCAAGCTTAAAATGGCACTACCACAGCCAATATCCAGGATATCACCTTGGATTGGTGGTTGCGACCAAGCGCCAAGCACTAGCGAGTCAGTGCCGACTTTCATGGCACAGTCGCTATGCGCCACGGAAAATTGTTTACAGGTAAATCCAGCAGCCATGATCCATCCTTAACAAGGAAGCTGCAGTGTATCGGATGCAAAGGCCACTGTCAGCAGCAGGCCCTATAGCCATCCCGCCATTTTTTAACCGTTTTATGATAGGAAAGTATTTGTGACAGAAGCCAACAGCCAAGTTGAAATCAGCAGTTTTGACGAATTCCAATTGGACGATATGATCGCCAAAGCCCTGACATTTGGCGGTTTTCAAAAACCGACAACCATTCAACAACTGACCATCCCGGTGGCGTTGGAAGGTCGAGATATTTTGGCTTCTGCCCCAACCGGCACCGGCAAAACCCTCGCGTTTTTACTACCGGCCATCCAGTACCTTATTGATTTCCCGCGTCGCGATCCAGGTTTCGCTCGGGTGTTGATCATGACCCCAACTCGTGAACTGGCATTCCAGATTTATGAGCAAGTGAAAATGCTCACACAATTTACCGACCTGAATTGTGGCGTGATCACCGGTGGTATCAACTATGGTAGCCACAAAGAAACCTTAGAAAAAAATAACGACATCTTGGTGGCAACTCCAGGCCGTTTGATTGAGTACCTCAACGAAGAAAGCTTCCACGCCGATGAAGTGGAACTTTTAGTGTTAGATGAAGCTGACCGGATGCTCGACATGGGCTTTGTTGGCGAGATGGATCGTATCATTCTCGAAGCCAAACGCCGTCGTCAAACTATGCTGTTCTCAGCAACGTTGGAAGGTGTCGCTATCAGCCGCTTCTCAACCAGAGCGCTGAAAGAACCAGTGCAATTAGAAGCTGAACCGCCACGTCGCGAGAAAAACAAGATCACCCAATGGGTACACTTAGCTGATGACGCGGATCACAAGCTGGCACTCTTAGTACACCTGTTGCAACAACCTGAATTTACCAAGGTCATCGTGTTTATCAAAACGCGCGAACGTTTAGCAACACTTGCGGGTCAATTGGAATCGGCGGGGATTAAAACCTGTTGGTTACAAGGCGAAATGCCGCAAGATAAACGTATGCAAGCCGTTTCGCGTTTTTCAAGCGGTGCCGTACGTATTCTGCTTGCCACTGACGTCGCAGCGCGTGGTTTGGATATCGATGATATCAGCCACGTCGTTAACTACGACATGCCAAGAACTGCTGACGTTTACGTTCACCGGATTGGTCGTACCGGTCGTGCCGGCAAAAAAGGTATCGCCATTTCTTTAGTGGAAGCCCACGATATCGGTGTGGTTGGTAAAGTAGAACGCTACACAGAACAGGCTCTAAAACGCCGGGTGATTGAAGCGCTTCGTCCAAAACACAAAGAAGCCAAAGCACCGACGAAGACCAAAAAGCCAAAATCAGTGGCGAAGAAAAAAGCGCTGAAAAAGGCCGCTAAAGCCAAAGGCTAGTTCGCCACTCGCCGCGAAGTAAGAACTCAAAAAAAGCCAGCAGAGATGCTGGCTTTGTTGTTTTAACACTTGCCGTTTAGGTTATAACATCCACGCATAACTGAACTTCACAAACACCGAGCGCTGGTCGCGAGTCAATGAATTCACTTCGTCATCGGCAAAAGCATTGTCGCTATACCCTGCGAAAAACAAGGTCTGCGGATTCAATTTATAGGAGTACAGCAACTGTGAGCCCAACGCTTTCGCGTGCGGTGTTACTTGACCAATGTTGTTCGCCGGATTTTGCTTGATATCCGAGTAGATCAACGCGATCCGCACAAAACTTTGTACCGAGAACTGATAGCTCAAGCGCAAGTCAGTTAAGTTCGCCGTAAATACTTTGGCACTCTCAGCATCTAAAGTCCGGTAAGTGTGGCGGACGGTAAATTGTGTGTGTACATCCGCATTCCAACGCAGTTCTGGCGATAACTGCAAGCCATGACCCATACGGTTGTTACGGAAATCGAGCTTGTTACCAATCTCGCTGTAAAGCTCCAAGTAAACCCCAGATGCCGGTTGCACCACAGTTTCTAGTTCAAAGACATTTTCTTGGAATAGTTCGGTATTGGCATCGATGCGCAATATATTTTGATCGAAGCGACTGCCGACGCGGTCACGCTGCGTCAGGTTAAACTCAGTCTCAGACTGATAAGCTCCATAGAAAGTCAGCGCGATCTCCGCCTCTTTTTCCAGCAACTCCCCAAGCTCATTATGCGTGATATCCCAGTCACCCGAAATTTCCAGACGGTTTAACCAAGGATTTTCATAAAACCATTGATAAGAACCGCCATGGACCACTTTGATAAAGTCCGTCTGTGGCATATAACCTAAGTCGGCGCGGAATTCATCGCCGAGGGCAAAATAGCGGCTATACCAACTCCAATCCCGATTTTCATGCTCATAGGAAATCAATTTACCAGAATCTTGCAGATCATCACCGCTGGCACGCAGTTTCGCTTCACCTGACAGCTCAGCTGCTAGGCCTAGAGGATAGGCACTGTCGCTATGCAAATATTGGCCAATAAACTTATCTTGATCAGTGACTTGATACTTGATATCTACACCATGCACTTCGTTATGGTAGTCCCCGGCTTGGCGTAAGGTACTGATCCAACCGGCTGACAGCTGTTTATTGATATCGTAGCGATAACGCACTACGGCGTTTTCACTTTTTTCATCAATAAAACCAATGTCAGAGCTGATATTGCCAGGCACAATAAAAGTGGTGTCTTTGTCATTGGCGGCAAAAAACGCAAACGATTGGGCATCATGACGGCCAGTCACTTTCACCCCTGCATCTGGCGAAGATACATTTCGGGTATATACCAGATCCATCGGCGAACTAAAGTAGTCGGCATTATCGAGGAAAAACGTCCGTTTTTCGTCGAAAAATAGCGCAAAAGTGTCATTTACCGAAACTTGCGCTTCATCGGCTTCAATCTGCGAGAAATCCGGATTTAACGTGGCATTTAAGTTAATATCTGGCGTGATCCCCCACTTAACATCTAAGCTCGGCTCGACATCACTTTCGGTTTGCCAATCGCCAGTGCCTGCCCCAGTCACAGTTCGAGTTTGGCTAGAACCAGCAACTAAGGCTGGCACTAAAGTAAAGTGGCTGCCCTGCTTAGCCCCAGCAAAGCCGGTAATTGGCGCCATCTGACAAATCCAACATGGGTTATTGCGCTCAATTTTATTACTCGATAAACGGTGACGAACATCACGAGGATAAAAACGCAGCAATTCAAGACGCCATTGTTGTACTGGCAAACGGTCGTTGAAATTCAGCATTTTGAGCGGCATCGCCACTTCAATTTGATAACCAGTAGCGGTAATTTTGCCCGCGCTGTGCCAGATCCCATCCCAAGCATCACTTTCCGATTTGGTGATTTCGTTTTCAATGGCATCGCCTTGCACACCTAACGGATTGATAAAAAACTGGTAAGCCAATTTACTATCGTTGTAGGTATCGATTTTGATACCGACAGTGTCGTCTTCCCAAACCTTATCGCGGTCACGGAAAAAAGCGCGAATTGCCGTTGGATCTGGGTCTTCCGCAACAAAGCTGATTAACAGAAATTCGCCATCTTCCATCACTCGTGCAGTGGTCTTTACTGGCGCAGGGGTATTTTCTGCCGGCCAAGTATCAAAGACAATTGGTACAACTTTCGCTTGTTGCCATGCAGGATCCGACAGATCCGCATCAATGGTGGTGCCAGCAGCAACCCGAGGAATATCGGTTTGTGCCCAAGTTGGCATGGCTAAGCTAGCAGCCCAGATTAATAGCAGCGAGCAGGGGTTTAATAAATTGGTTCGCATAAACATCCATAGCTAGTTCGCTGGCGCAAGCACGCCAACATCCATGAGCAATAAGACCACCTCAGCCATAACAGTTAGGAAAGGCGATGACTCATCTTAAAAATTGCGCAGATTATAGAGAAGCGCCGGGCAAATTACCGACGCTTGCGGTCAAGATCCGTTCTATCGCGACCAAAAAGCGAGGTCAGCCGCGGTTACAGGGACTAACGCTCCCAGTATGACTCTTCCAGACTATCTTCTTTCTCTGGTAAGCCCCGAGATAAACGCGGAGCGTTTTGCACCAAAATCGCATAACTCACCCGGTTGGCATACTTACAGATTTGCGCAAAGGACGAATATGCCAAACATGGCATTTCGTGTTTGCTAGAACGCGGCAAGGCATGACGATGAAAATGATTCGCGGCAATATCATGCAAAATCGCCGCTAATGCGCCATCACCAGCACCGTTGGTGTTTTTGATGCGTTCTGGGCCACCTAAATACGGGTCGATATGTGAGTAGACTTTCACTGGCTCTTGGCAGTCTTGCTTTTGCATAGGCCGGCTAAACTCAAACTGATTATAATCCGGTAAAGCACCTGATTTAATTGGGTTTGTCGTCTCACGTTGCATGGTTGCATCTGTATAACCACACAAATATAGACCTTCAGGGCCCGCAGTCACTAACACCATATTGGTCAGTTCTAACGCGGCTTCCGCCGCCAGTAACGGATCAGATAAACCAGTTAAGGCTTCCGCTTCTAATTCATTCATCGCCAGCATATCAACGTATTCGTTAACAGTTGCCAGAATTAATTCGCGATGCTCTTCCACCAAGTGTTTAGTGCCAAGACTCATCACCACCGGCACGTTATGGCGTTTAGCCAAGTCCAGCAAACGCGCCATCGCCAATTGGATTGGTTGGCCAACTGCACGCAGTGGATATGCGCTAACCACAACAGCCGCAGCCTTTGCGATAATATCTTCTGGAATATACTCTGGCGTTAACGCATCCATTGCACCAGGGTCGATAACAAAGGTGCGCTCGCCATCTGGCGTGATCATGGTAATGCCACGACCGATATCCCCATGCACACCCTGCAGATGATTCATATCAACTTTGCTGCTGGTATGGCACAGGTAATGATAAGCGGGTGAGCCCAGTTGGATATTGGCAGACATGACGCCAAGCAATACCGATTTATCGTCGGCAAGTACTGAGTAATTATGAATGGTATTACCGATGGTACCGCCAGCAAAATGGTCCGAAATCGCACCGTTTTGCACAAGTTCTTGGTAAATTTGGTCGGCTTTTTCGTGCGGAACTAAGTTCGACAAACCTTTGCCAATCCCGTATTTCTCAAGGAATTCATCAGAAACGTTGGCAATTACATCGACGATGGTCTGGTCAAGACCGACCACATAGGTATCCAGCTCTGGCCGCACTTCGAAGCTCGGCAACTGTAATTTTGGTTGCGAGACAGGGAAATAATGTTTCAGTTTACGACGGCCAGGAAATTTCATGCTGAGTTCTCAAAAAAGATCGGACCGGCATTTTAGCAAAAACTACAGAGAAAACGCAGTCGCAATTGCAGCACCAAGGCGAATTAACCGCATTTAACTTGGCAATTTCGCGAAGAAATTGCCAAATTGCATCGATTAAGCTTGTTCTGCACGCGTAAAGACTAAGCAGCGATCGCTGGACTGCGCTGGCGCAAATTGGTAACCATCTGAGGCAAAAGCCTGCAGGCCAGCAATAGAGTCTATTTGCTGTTCAATCACGTAACGCGCCATCATGCCGCGAGCTTTTTTCGCAAAAAAGCTAATGACTTTATATTGGCCGTTTTTCTGATCTTTAAACTGCACGTCAATCACTGGTTTTGACAACAGTTTTGGTTTCACAACTTTGAAGTATTCTTGCGACGCCAAATTCAATAAAAATGGCGCATTTAGCTGCTGCAGTTGCTGCTCTAAAACCTGTGTCACCTGCTCGCCCCAGAATTGATACAAGTTAGACCCGCGGCCATTTTGCAAAGATGTCCCCATTTCCAAACGATAGGCCAACATCAAATCAAGAGGTCTCAGCAAACCATAAAGTCCACTGAGGATCCGCAGATGGCTTTGCGCATAATCAATTTGTTCAGCATTGAGCGTCTGCGCCTGCAATCCTTGATAAACATCGCCATTAAACGCAAACAGTGCTTGTTTGGCTTGTTCTGGGTCAAACGGGAAATGCCAACTAGCAAAACGGGCAACGTTGAGACCCGCCAATTTATCACTAATGTGCATTAATGAACTCAAATCGGCAGGCGTTAACTTTTGACATACTGCAGCGAGTTCACCCGCATCTTTGATTAAATCTGGCAACGTGTGGTTGCTAACAGGTGCAGGCGATTGAAAATCTAAATCTTTTGCCGGGGAGATAACCATTAACATACAAAAAGCACATCCAAACTCGAAACTGGCGCGACTATAACAAAAGCACCGGTATCCTGCCAGTTACGCAGGCGCAATCCGGCAGACAATTCCGGCCTTTAGCTTTAAGCAAGTTGCAACAATGTATTGAGCTCTTTCATCACTGCAGTAAAACGCTTTTTATTGCTTTCATTAAGCTCGCTTTGCTCAAGAATCACCACGCAACGACGGGCCAGCCTCGCAGTATCTTTGTTCACCCCACCGATTTTACTGATGGTTTGCAGTAAATTCAGCGCAAGACTCGGGTTATATGGCATGTAATCAAAGGCCTTGTTAAAAAACTCCAAAGCGCGGCCATAATAGCCATTTTGGTAAGCATCCAAGCCATCGTTATTCAGTGTTTTGATTTCTTCGCGCAAATTGTCATGCGCTTTGTGCTCGTATTGAATTAGCACATTAAGGGTATTGGCCAACAAGTCATCTTGCACGGCTAAGTCTTCGAGCTGTGCCATATACTCATCACTGCGTGATAAGTTCCCGGCTTCAAAAAAGGCTTTGGCTTTATCTAAACAGGCTTCAGACGACAAAGTCCGACCTGCTTCGGCAGTATCACTTTTCACCAAAAATTCGCGTGCTTCGTCGATATTACCGCGCAAAATGGACATCCGTGAACGCACGACCATCTCTTCGTGGACATAGGATTCCAGCGAAAACCTTTTGCCGATATTCCCTAGGATCTCATCGATTTTTTTCATTAACCGATTGAGTTCTAATAAGTTCACATCTTTGGCGTGGTCCAAAATTGCCCGCGCATAGTTTAAGAAGTTTTCGGGCGTATCGTAAATTGAATACCGTGCGGCTTGCTGCAAACGAGCGTAGATTTTAACCGCATCTTCTTTCAATCCATTGAGCACCGCTAAGTTAGCTAGTGCTTTTTGCCGCTGATAATTTTTCGGCGATAACTTAGTAACCTCCGCCAGCGTGTCGTAACCATCTTTAAGCAATTGCCGTTTGATAAACAAACGGGCCAACCAGTCTAAAGCTTCAACTCGAGTCTCATCGAGCTTGCTGAGTTCACGAAGTTCAAACTCCGCTTCCAACCAGCGTTGTTGGCAAAACCGTGAAATCGCTAAGCCTAATTTTGCCCATGCATATTCACGACGACTCAATATTTGCAGGTAAAGTTGCTCAGCTGCTTGAAAATGTTCGATTTGAATTAACAATTCCCCTTTAAGCCGCAGCGCATAAATGGCAAAATCAGCGTCTGATTTGATGATGACATCACAAGAATTGGCAGCTTCGACGAATAGCTCTTGATGAATCTCATGATAAACACGGCCTAAGGCATGTTTGATCTGAAAGGCTCGCATCAAGCGTTTTTCGAGTTGGATAAATGAAAACGGCTTTAACAAATAGCTATCAGGCTGCAGTTCGACGACGCCATGCACAAGCTGGCGCTGACTTTCTGCGCTAATAATAATGAAACAACAACCTGCTTTTAATAAATGTAGGTGTTTCAGCGCTTCAAATAGCTGATAACCGTCTTTGCCTTCACCTAAATTAAAATCAGACAAGATAAAGTCGTATTGTACTTCGGTGCAGTTGGCGATTGCGGCATTGGCATCGGTCACCGATGAAATATGTTCGAAACCTATTTTTTGTAGCATCCCTTTGATAGACGCGCGAACAGGATCGCAATCATCGACTATCAGGACTTTTTTAGTTTTATAAAATTTTGGTGTCAACGCTTAACGACCTTTACTTACACGAAACAACAGAGTTAAAGAAAAAGCATAACACCGAAACGATCGGCTAAAAGCCACTATAGTAATATGATAAAAAATGAGCAATAACTAAGTTGGATTTCTGTGACCGAGGGCAAAAATTGTTGTAATATTCCTACAATTTCTGCACATTCACAGTAATTTATGCCTGTTACGCCTTAAACAATGGTAATAAAACAATATGAGTAATTTACTAGATCAACTAAAAACCGTGACTACTGTCGTTGTCGACAGTGGCGATTTAAATGCGATTGAGCAATTCCGTCCGGTTGATGCCACCACCAATCCATCGTTATTGTTAAATGCCAGCCAACTTGAATTTGCTAAACCATTATTAGCTGCAGCTGCTGCTTATGCCAAAGCACAGAGCAACGATCCAGTTACCCAACTGAGTTTAGCTTCAGATAAGTTTGCGGTCGATGTGGGTACTGCAATTAGCAAACTAGTGCCTGGCCGAGTTTCTACTGAAGTCGATGCGCGTTTAAGTTTCAATACTGCAGCAACTATTGCAAAGGCGCATCAGCTCGTTGCGCTTTATAAAGAAAACGGCCTTAGTACAAACCGTATTTTGATCAAGATCGCTTCAACTTGGGAAGGCATTCAAGCCGCCCGCGAATTGGAAAAAGCCGGTATTCAAACCAACTTAACCTTGCTGTTCCATATGTGCCAAGCGCGTGCATGTGCTGAGGCAGGCGTGTTCTTAATTTCGCCATTTGTTGGCCGTATTCTGGATTGGTACAAAGCAAGCACAGGCCAAAGTTACACTGCAGAAACAGATCCTGGGGTGTTATCTGTTCGCGAAATCTACCGATATTTCAAAGATCTAGGCCACAAAACCATCGTCATGGGTGCAAGTTTTCGCAATATCGGTGAAGTGTTGGCGCTTGCCGGCTGTGACCGTTTAACCATTAGCCCAGCATTATTAGATGAATTAAGTCAGCAACAAGGCGAACTCGTTGTTCATTTGCGTGACACTGGTGCAAGCCAAGCCTTACCTGCGGAACTTACTGAAGCTGAATTCCGCTTTGCCTTGAATGAAGATGCTATGGCGACTGAGAAATTGGCTGAAGGCATTCGTAAATTTGCTATTGATCAACGTAAATTGGAACAAGCGATCAGCGCGGCTTTACAATAACGCCGCGCCACTAACTACGGGAGTAGACTATGTCTTTTGATGTGTGGTCGTCAGCAGTTTGGCAAAATTTGGTGGCACAAGCCAAATTACCACTCAACCTGCGTCAGGAATTCGCCGCAGATCCTGCGCGTGCCGAGCGTTTCACTTTAGAAGCTTGCGGCATTACCTTGGACTATTCCAAGAATCTGATCACTACAGGAATTTGGCAAAACTTACTGCAACTTGCAGAAGCAAGTCCGTTAGCGCACAAACGCCAACAGATGTTTGCCGGTGACAAAATCAATACTTCCGAAAACCGCAGTGTTTGGCACACAGCGCTGCGCGCGCCACTTGGCGGCGATCTAACCTTAGACGGCGTCGAAATTAGCGCTGAAATTAGCCAATGCCATGCGCAAATGTATGATTTAGTGAATCAATTGAACGCGCAAACCTATCTGGGTTATACCGGTCAAGTGATCACTGATCTTATTTGGATTGGCATCGGCGGCTCGCTGTTAGGCCCGCAAATGGCGGCAGAAGCTTTGACGCCATACAATATCAGCCCAGTGAAAATCCATTTTGCTGGCAATATTGACGGTGCTGTAGTTAGTGACGTTGTGAAGCCATTAGATCCAGCGACGACTTTAGTCTTTGTCGCCTCAAAATCTTTTGGTACTGAAGAAACTAAACAAAACGCCCTCGCAGTTCGCCAATGGTTTATCGACAATGGTGCAGATAAAGCAGCCATTGCTCGGCATTTCTGGGCGACTTCCTCAAACATCAAAGCTGCTGCCGAATTTGGCATTGAGAGCAGCAACATTCTCCCAATGTGGGATTGGGTTGGCGGCCGCTATTCATTGTGGTCAGCAATTGGCTTCCCACTGTGTTTAATGTTAGGGGTTTCGCAATTTAACCAATTACTGGCCGGCGCCCATGCGATGGACCAGCATTTCTTACAAGCGCCGCTTGCGCAGAATATGCCGGTAATTCTCGCGTTA
This sequence comes from Gammaproteobacteria bacterium, assembly GCA_017302255.1. Lineage (GTDB taxonomy): Bacteria > Pseudomonadota > Gammaproteobacteria > Enterobacterales > Alteromonadaceae > Pararheinheimera. Next base: position 80,073 of record JAFLDV010000019.1, read on the forward strand.
TTGGGAGTTTGGTACATTAATGGTTTGGGTTGCCAAGCGCAGGCACTGCTGCCTTATAGCCACTATTTGCGCTTACTGCCATCTTATGTGCAACAGCTTGATATGGAAAGTAACGGCAAGAGTGTCAATATTGATGGCGACGCACTAAATGAAGCAACGGCACCAGTCATTTGGGGTGATGCCGGCACTAATGGTCAACATGCTTATCATCAGTTGTTGCACCAAAGCGCTTTAGCCATCCCTGCCGATTTCATTCTGCCAATTAAACCAGCGCATGATCTGCAAGATCATCACTTGCGTTTAGCTGCGCATTGTTTTGCGCAAACGCAGGCATTGATGCAAGGTAAAACGCTGGCTGAAGCTACCGCTGAAGTAAAAGCTACGGGCGCATCAGATGAACAAGCGGCCATTTTGGCACCGCATAAAGTGTCGCCAGGCAATAAACCTAGCAACACCTTATTGCTGCCAGAATTATCACCGTTTTACTTAGGTGCGTTAATTGCGCTGTATGAGCATAAAGTCTTTGTGCAAGGTGTGCTTTGGGATATCAACTCCTTCGACCAATGGGGTGTAGAGCTTGGTAAGCAGTTATCGACACCAATTTATCAAGTGCTCTCAGGTCAGCAGCAACATGGTTTTGATGCATCCACAGAGCAATTGATTGCACGCTTTTCGCGTTAAGTTAACGCGAGTAATGTCAGTGCGAATTGCCAACGCTATGCCCTGACATTACCGAAACAAAAAGACGCGATTCTGCTTCAAGAAAGCCCCAGTTTGGGTAACACCGATCAGTTAAGCAACTTTTTTAGCTGATCGGTTGACCGATCCTCTGGTTGCTTCAGAATACCCTCATCACCGTCCGGTCATGAGGGTATTTTTTTGCTGCAACATTGGTTACTTGATACA
>JAFLDV010000002.1 GCA_017302255.1 Gammaproteobacteria bacterium
GTTTTTTCGCTCAGTCTTACTGACTATAAATTTCTCTATATGTCACTCAACTGTTCTAAATCGTTTTGCGATTCAAATCCACCGAGTGCCCACACAGATGATTGATTGCTAATTGTTAAAGAGCGTGCTTCGACTACGAAGCGGGACGTGCATCATACACTTCCCAGATTTTAAGTCAAGCAGAGAAATTCATTATTCTAACAAGCTTCTCTGCTTAACCTACTTCACTTCCCCGACAACCACTTTCAGGTCATTCGACCCTGCGTCGTTGCGAGGCGGCCATTTTAGTCAGTTTTCAGTTCGTGTCAAGCGTCTTTTTATCGACTATTTTCACTTTCTTCAAACTCACCCGGCGTTTCGCTTTCGCATCACCCCGTCGGCATGGGGCGCATTATAGAGGGTTTTCCTGAAGGCGCAAGCGTAAATTTGAGAAAACTTCTACTTTTGAGCTCGACAGCCTGATTTTTCAACGAAAGGTGCTTTTTTCCAACAAATGCCGCATAATTTCCACTCAACAGAGGAAAATGATATGACCATACGTACATATAAAGGTATCGCACCAACGCTAGGTTTAGGTGTTTACGTCGATTTGTCAGCTGTTTTGGTTGGCGATATCCATTTAGGTGACGATGTGAGTGTCTGGCCACTGGTCGCAGCACGTGGCGACGTCAACATCATTCGAATTGGCGCCCGCACTAATATCCAAGATGGTTCAATTTTGCATGTATCAAGACCAAGCGGCAAAAACCCACAGGGTTCACCGTTGATCATTGGTGAAGACGTAACTGTGGGCCATAAAGTGATGTTGCATGGCTGCCGCTTGGGAAACCGTATATTAGTCGGTATGGGCGCTATAGTAATGGACGATGCCGTTGTTGAAGATGATGTAATTATTGGTGCTGGTAGTTTAGTGCCGCCAGGCAAGGTACTTGAGTCTGGCTATTTATATGTAGGTAGTCCGGTAAAACAAGCGCGGTTATTAAATGATGCCGAGCGAAACTTCCTACAAGCTTCGGCGCAGAACTATGTAGATTTAAAAAATGACTATATAGCTGAGTAATATAATTTGATCAGGCAGCACCAATTAACCGGATGCTGCCATCTTCTTCAAATTGCTCTTTCGCTACAGCTTGCTCAATTTCTTCTTCCCAGAAAAATCCATCCTCCACAACTTGCGCGAGCCAAGCATCGAGCTGCCAACCATCTGGCATGACGATAAATATTTGCCGCCGCAACCCCTGATGCAGGCAACTACAACTAATAGCATTCTCTGCTTCATTCATTTTGAAGTCCTGATTAAAAATACATTGCTGATTCATTGCTGCATTAACTCTTGTAGTTTGTTAAGGACTGGCGTTACCGCAGGGGTTATACCTCTCCAGATTTGAAAACTTTCGGCAGCTTGGCTGACCAGCATACCAAGGCCGTCAGCAATGCACTTCACACCTGATTGTTGCGCCCACATTAAAAAGGCTGTTGGTTCGGTTCCATACAACATGTCGTATGCCAATTCGCAGTGAGAGAGATGGGATTCGTCAATATCAGGCCGGCTTCCATGCAAACCGGCAGAAGTCGCATTTATAACTAGAGTCCAAGGTTGTTTCGGAATATCTGCAAACCCTGATCCACTCACTTGTGCATTAAAATCACCAGCAACCAACAATGCTTTGTCGACCGAACGGTTTGCAACATGAACTACAGCAACCCCAGCTGTAAGCAAAGGCCCTATTACACCGCGGCAAGCACCACCGGCACCTAAAATTAGCACTTTGGCCCCTTCCAGTGACGCACCAAGCCTAATTAAATCGGCAACTAGTCCTGCGCCATCGGTATTGTCGCCAACTAAACGGCCGTCTTCCTCTATATATAGTGTATTCACAGCTTGTGCTTGCATTGCTCGCAAAGTGCAGTGATCGGCTAACCTAAAGGCAACCTCTTTAAAAGGAACTGTGACATTTGCCCCTTTCCCACCCGTCGCAACAAATTGTTGCCAAGCTTCGGCAAAGCCATCGACCGGTGCTAGAATGGCCTCATAACTTAGGTCTTGTTGAGTTTGCTCAGCAAAACTGCGATGAATCATCGGCGATTTTGAATGCCCAATCGGATTGCCAAACACAGCGTAACGGTCCACATAACCACCATGATAAAGTTGCTAAAAAAGATGTTTACGAACAAAACTGACGATACCAAGCGCCACCCGAATCCGCAACTGACGCCCTATGAACTCATCGGCGGCGAAACTGCAACCCGCAGACTTGCTGATCGATTCTATGACATTATGGCCACAGCCCCTGAAGCTGCCGAGTTATATGCCATTCATCCGCTGCCACTAGATACAATCCGACAGAAGTTTTTCGAATTTTTGTCCGGCTGGCTGGGTGGTCCCAGTTTATTCGAAGCAAAATACGGCCACCCAAGATTACGCGCTCGCCATATGCCGTTTCCGGTAACTCCGACGCTTCGCGACCAATGGATGTTTTGTATGAATGCAGCATTGGCAGAAGTCGTTACAGATCCGTTATTACGCGGTGGGTTAAGCGAAGCATTAACCCAACTCGCCAATCACATGATCAACCGCGAATAATTAGTTAAGTCCGAGCCAATCTTGTGGACGTAAATAACGCTCATACAGATTGGCTTCTGCAGAACCTGGCTCCGGCTGATATCCGTATTCCCAGCGCACTAGCGGTGGCATCGACATTAGAATCGACTCAGTCCGACCACCGCTTTGCAGACCAAATAAGGTGCCGCGGTCGAAGACCAAATTGAATTCAACATAACGCCCTCGCCGATACAGCTGGAACTGTCTTTGAGCTTCAGTAAATGACGTGTCTTTCCGCGCTTGCACTATTGGCACATAAGCCTTGGTATATGACTCGCCAACAGATCGCATAAAGGCAAAACTTTGTGCAAAACCCCATTCATTCAAATCGTCAAAGAACAGCCCACCAACACCACGAGTTTCCTGACGATGCTTTAAATAGAAATATTCATCGCACCAAGTTTTATATTTTGGATATACCTCAGCACCAAAAGCATCACAGCATTGCTTAGCCACTTGGTGCCAATGCACTACGTCAGTTTCCACTGGATAAAACGGAGTCAAATCAAAACCACCGCCAAACCACCATACCGGTGCTTCACCGGCTTTTTCTGCAATAAAAAATCGAACGTTAGCATGACTGGTCGGCACATGCGGGTTTAGCGGGTGAATAACCAATGACACGCCCATCGCCTCAAAACCACGACCAGCTAGCTCTGGTCGATGCGCAGTGGCAGAACCCGGCATTTTGTCACCAAAAACATGAGAAAAGTTGACCCCGGCTTGTTCAAAGACAGTGCCTTGGGTTAACACTCGACTACGGCCGCCGCCGCCCTCGGCTCGCTCCCATGTTTCTTCTTTGAAACTCGCACCGCCATCAACGTCGGCTAAGGCCTGACAAATCTGATCTTGCAGCGCTAATAAAAACGCTTTGACTTGTTCTTTGTCTACTTGTTGCATACTGCGCTCCTATTGGTTTGCGCCGAATAAACTTGCTGAAAATTAACCTGCGCGAAAAATATGTCCGGTTAACACGTCGCGGATCTCGCTTGGATTTAACCGCCCGCCAACCGGTTCGTCAACAATCACAGCGACTTCTGTACCTAGCTGTGCAAACACTTGCTGACTATCACGACAGGCAGGCTGCCCTGATAAATTCGCACTCGTCGAAGTCACGGGTTTGCCGAAGGCTTGGCATAATTGGCGCACCGTTGGATGGTCGCTGACCCGCACAGCGATACTTTGAAACTGTCCAGTCAACCAATCGCTCACATGAGCGCGAGCAGGAACCACCCAAGTGACGGGACCAGGCCAGCTTTGCAACATGCGGTCGCGCTGCTCAGTCGACAACTTTTCATCGTCAATATAAGGGAGTAACTGCTGATAGTCAGCAGCAATCAAAATTAAACCTTTGGCTTTTTCTCGTTGTTTTACTTGTAATAACAACGAGATAGCATCGTTATTATCTGGGTCACAACCAACGCCAAAGACTGCCTCTGTTGGATAGGCGATAACCTGTCCAGCTTGCAGTGCGGTAACCGCCGCAACTAATTCTGCCTGTGTCATGGTGATTTCCTAAGGAAAAGTTTTCCTGGCAACGGCCAGATGGCTATAATAGCCGCCTATTATGCCAGCAACTGGTCGTTTTGAGGAAACAGCAATGAAAGTCGGTATCATTATGGGTTCAAAATCTGATTGGCCTACCATGAAAAATGCAGCAGATATGCTTGATAAGTTTGGTATCGCTTATGAAACGACCGTTGTGTCTGCACACAGAACCCCACACCTATTGGCAGAGTATGCTGGTAATGCTGCAGCGCGCGGCTTAAAGGTGATTATCGCTGGCGCCGGTGGTGCAGCACATTTACCAGGTATGGCAGCAGCATTCACCAGCTTGCCGGTGCTGGGAGTACCAGTGCAATCCAAGGCTCTGAAAGGTTTAGATTCTTTGTTGTCAATTGTGCAAATGCCAAAAGGTGTTGCGGTAGGTACTTTGGCGATTGGCGACGCTGGTGCGGCAAACGCTGGTTTGTTGGCCGCACAAATTCTGGCTACTGCCGATGCCGATTTAATGCTGAAAATCGATGCATTCCGTCAGGCGCAAACTGATTCGGTACTTAGTGAACCAAATCCTGCTGTAGGTGGCGCATGAACATTTTAGTCATGGGTGCAGGCCAACTAGCCCGCATGATGGCGCTTGCCGGCGCTCCGCTTAATTTAAAAGTTACAGCTTATGATGTGAATTCGGACAAAATTGTTGATCCGGTGAGCAATCAAGTATTCGCCTTAGACTTAGCCAATGCCGTTGCACAAGCTGATGTTGTAACTTCTGAATTTGAACATATCCCGTATCCAGTTCAAGAAGTTTGCCAGCAAAGCGGCAAGTTTTTCCCCAACAGTACCGCCATCAAAGCCGGTGGCGACCGCCGTCAAGAAAAACAGTTATTAGATGCTGCCGGAGTGGCGAACGCAGGTTATCGCATCATCACCAATGAGAGTGAATTTTACGCTGCAATTTCGGCGCTCGGTTTACCATTAGTGCTGAAAAGTGCGCTTGCCGGTTACGACGGAAAAGGTCAGTGGCGGTTAAAAACTGCTGAAGACGCAGCTGCTACTTGGACTGATATTGCTGCGTTTATGGCTGGCGCCGAACACACACTGCCACAGGCTATTGTGGCTGAGCAATTTATCCGCTTCGATCGTGAAGTAAGTCTGGTTGGCGCTCGCAACGCCAAAGGTGAGACTGTGGTATACCCTCTCACCGAGAACCATCACGTAAACGGCGTATTATCAGTCTCTATGGCGTTACCGGCACCTGAGGATCTGCAACAACAAGCAAAGCAAATGTTCGATGCGGTGGCAGCGAAGCTGGATTATGTCGGCGTACTAGCACTGGAGTTTTTCCAAGTTGGCGACCAGTTGTTGGTCAATGAGATTGCGCCGCGAGTGCACAATTCTGGTCATTGGACACAACAAGGTGCCGACACCTGCCAATTCGAAAATCACCTGCGAGCAGTTGCTGGTTTACCGCTTGGTAGCACGGCATTAGTGCGACCAACGGTCATGGTGAATATTCTTGGTGAAGACCATGTCGACGCGGCGGTGCTGAATATTCCATCTTGCCATCTGCATTGGTACGGTAAAAGTAAACGTCCAGGTCGCAAGATGGGCCACATCAATGTCTGCGGACAGGACAACGCGCAGTTGGCAGACCGGTTTTTGGCACTTGCTGCTTTATTACCTACTGACAAATTCTTGGAAGTCGCTGACGTTGCAAAGGTTTTTGCCGCCCGCCACCAGCAAAGCTAACAGCACCAAGCGAACAGGCTCAGGCGATACCAAATCAGTTTTGTATCGCCTGACATTTTTTGCTAGCGCAAATTAACCGAGGACCATTAGCGCTCGGTTTTTCCGCTAACAAGCCAAAGCCACATTGCTGGCAAATCCCGGGCACCGGTTTTAAATTCAGCACAAAATCACATGCCGGGTAACCATCACACCCATAAAAAATCTTGCCAAACTTACTGGTTCTCTCCAGCAGCTTACCTTTATGGCAAAGCGGACAGCTTACATCAGCAACAACCGGCGCTTCTTCATGCACCACAAAATGACAACTTGGGAAATTGGTACATCCGATAAACATGCCATACCGACCATTTTTAACTGCGAGCTCAGCACCGCATTCTGGACAAGGCGTATCCGCCAGCACTTTCACAATAGTGCTTTCATGCGGGTGTAGATTTTGCACGTAGGTGCAAGCTGGATAGTTGCTACAACCTAAAAATGGGCCGTGTTTGCCTGATTTCATAACAAGCGGATGCGCACATACCGGACATTGCTGTTGATGTTCTGGGATGGCAAATAGCGGAGTATCGGACATTATCTAGCCAAGTAAATCTATATGGCGGCATTATTACACACTTTTCTACCCACAGCTGAAGGTCATTTTGTGCGATGCAACACTGCGAGCAGGCAAAGACGCCAAGAAAAAGGCCGCTTAATGCAGCGGCCCTGTTGGTTCTTCAAAAATGAGGTCTTCCATTTGGGCGTAAGCCGTTTCATGGCCTGGCGCATTAAATAGCACCATTAACACCACCCACTTTAAGTCTTCCAAACTGACTTCGGCACTATCCAAGTCCATGACCCGGTCAAGCACCATTTCACGTGTTGGCAAATCCAATACGTTTATTTGCTCTAAAAACAGCAGGAAGCCACGACACTCAGCATCCAACTTACGTTGTTCCTCTGCAGTGAAAATCCGTACTGCAGTGGAGTTAGTCTTTGTTAAATAGGGTTTTACATGACTTTCCTGTAACTTGGAAAGGCTCTCCAACCAGCGTAGGGCTTTAAAAATATCATCATCGTGAAAGCCCGCTTTGACTAATTCTTTCGTCAAATCAGCTTGGTTCACGTAAATTTCCGATTCGTTATGAATGTAGTTTTCGAACAGATAGACGAGGATATCAAACATACTTAGGCCCTCCTCACTCGAATGTAGCCACCAGGCACAGCCGCAACTGCCCCAGAAAGTTCCAGCTCAAGCAGTGCAATGGTTACGTCAGCTACCGGCATTGCTGCCCGCGCGGCAATCAGATCGATTGCAGTAGCCTCATCTCCTACGTTAGACAACAAGCCGGTCACAAACAAGTCTTGCTGACAATTATTTTTCTCAACGTTGGGTTTCCCATCAGATTTTGGTAATTCTATTGCCAACTCTTCTAAGATATCGGCGGTATTACGAGTTAGTTTAGCGCCTTGTTGAATTAACTGATGACAACCGGCAGATTGGGGGCTGCGAATTGACCCTGGTACGGCAAAAACCTCCCGGCTATATTCCGCAGCGTAGTTCGCACTAATTAACGAGCCACTTTTTTCTGCAGCTTCAACAACTAATGTGCCCAGACTCAGTCCAACAATAATTCGATTACGAATAGGAAATAGCCGGGCTTGGGGTTCCACTGGCGGCAAATACTCAGAAACTAATGCTCCTTGTTCGGCGATCTTGCGAAACAACTCTTCGTGCTGCCATGGATATTGATGACTTAAACCGTGACCACACACAGCAATAGTTTTACCTCGCGCCACAGAAAGTGCACCTTGATGTGCTGCGGCATCGATGCCTCGCGCTAGGCCACTGGTAATCACGAGCCCTTCGGTTGCTAACTGAGCGGCGAAATCAAAAGCGATCTCACGTCCGGTCGCAGTAGGTTGTCGGCTGCCAACCACGGCCAATTGCGGTTGCGCCAAGAGTGAGCAATCTCCCTGCACAAACAACATTAAGGGCGGATGCTTAATTTCTCGCAATAAGGGCGGATAACGTGGGTCAAGGAAGTTGATGGCGTGGCACGCAAAAGTGCTGGCGAGCCAACGTTCAGAGGCATCCAGCATCGTACTTGCAGGGTGTTGAATTCGCTTCGCTTGTGACTCAGTCAAGCCCGCCGCAACTAATGTTGCAGCGGATGACCGAAAGATATCTTGAAATGGTATAGCTGAACAGAGGCTCTCAAACCGGACTACATCCATCCCGGGAACTGCCGCCAGCGTCAGCCAATGGTGCAGATCATCCATGATCCCCCCTTGGCATTGCCTGATATTTTAGAGGTCGCCGATAGCGTCCCCAACTCGAATTGGTTTATTAGTACCAGTAACGATAGCAAAGCTTGTCCGTTCTGACACTTTGAATACCATCAATTCACCAACTTTTTCACGTGGCATCACTAGCGGTTCACCATCGATACCGCCGGTGATCTCTTGGTACTTAGTCGCATCAGCGGTGTAGACAGGACCTTGCTTGGTATCAACAATACTTGGCGATTGGCGATAAATTGAGAACATATGTCCTGGTTTAACATCGGCTAATTCGCCTTTATTTAATACCACGATGTCCCATTTAGAAAACTCACGCAAATCAGAAGTAGTATCGATAATCAAACCTTCAATGCTTTGTTCTGGCTTAGTCATCACAAAGAACGCAGGCAACGATTGACCTTGTGCAGCTGGCAGTAAACGGTCACCTTGACGGATTTCCTGTTTTACATCAATAACTGCAACTGAAGCAGGCTCATTTTGGTCAGGATTACCAGAGCGGAAAGCTTTCGCAGTACCGACTAAAACCGTCTCGTAACCCAATAAGTTTTCTGTCTCAGGGTCGATGTATGCCTTGCCTTTACGATAGATACCGTAACTTGCACCTTGCTCTAACTGACCACGAACGTAAAGAATATGACCTTGACCAGCATTTTTAACTTGTTCGTTAGCACCAAGCACGTACGGCAAGTCTTTAATTTCTTTATCAGAAAGCGCTTGTTCGTAGGTTAAGAACGGACGAATCATAGTTAATGGCAGTGTGGTAATCGCTTTTGCGGACTTCAGCTTCTTACGAGCTGATGGCGACAACTTACGAATGCCCAGTGATGAATAGTCACTTGAAGACTCAACTGCTGGAGTTTCCTCAGCAGGTTGTTCTGTTTCTGTGACATCTGCAACGACTTCGCCTTCCGACGAAGTTTCAGCACCATCCGGAGATACCTTAATGACACTTTCGTCATTTACCGATAGCACTGGATTACCGGCGTTGTCGTAGCTCAAGCTAAGAACATCACCCGGATAAATCAGATGTGGGTTCACAACTTGTGGGTTTAATTTCCACAGTTGTGGCCATTGCCATGGTTGTTGTAAATACAAACCAGAAATATCCCAAAGGGTATCGCCTTCCTTAACTGTATAAGTTTTAGGAGCGTCAGGTTTGATTGCTATTTCTTCAGCAATGGTTTGTGCTGTGTAACAAAACAGCAGTGCAGCGATAGAGATTGTTATTGTTTTCAGCATGCCAGCTTCCTTGAGCGCGGATCTGTAGTAATTATTGCATACTAAGCTGTTAATACAGTGGATTAATGGCTAAAATTAGACCATATCACAGTTAGTTAAACAAAGCATAATTTTGTAGGTCCCATGTCAGTATTAACCGTTTTGCATTACCCTGACGATCGCTTGCGCACTATCGCCAAGCCGGTCACCGAATTTAACGAAAAACTACGCCAGTTGGTTGCCGACATGATTGAGACCATGTATGCAGAAAATGGCATTGGTCTTGCCGCAACACAAGTAAATATACACCAACGCGTCGTGGTGATCGATTTATCTGAAGAGCGTAACCAACCGCAAGTTTTCATTAATCCCGAGATCATTACCAAAAGTGGTGACACAACTTATGAAGAAGGTTGTCTGTCTGTACCACAAAACTACGCGAATGTTGAACGCGCAGCTGAAGTTACTGTAAAAGCACAAGATGCAGAAGGCAATCCTTTTGAAGTAAATGCTAATGGATTGCTAGCTATTTGCTTACAACATGAGCTCGATCATCTGGTTGGCAAGCTGTTTATCGACTATCTGTCACCATTAAAACGGGATCGTATTCGGAAAAAGCTGGAAAAAGAAGCCCGCAACCAAAGCCGTTAACCCAGCACAGGAATCACCGTGAGCAATTCTTTACGTATTATTTTCGCCGGAACACCAGATTTTGCCGCTCGCCACTTACAGGCCCTGCTTGATGCAGGGCACCAAGTTGTGGCGGTTTACACCCAACCTGATCGTCCTGCAGGACGTGGTCAACAGTTACAAGCTAGCCCTGTAAAGCAACTTGCTGTTGCCAAAGATATTGCTGTATACCAACCCAAATCTTTGAAAAAAGCCAAGGCGCAAGCAGAACTCGCTGCGCTTTCGGCTGATTTGATGATTGTGGTTGCCTACGGACTGATTTTACCGCCAGTGGTTTTAGCAACACCTCGTTTAGGCTGTATCAATGTGCACGGTTCGTTATTACCACGCTGGCGCGGAGCTGCGCCAATACAACGCTCAATTTGGGCTGGAGATGCCGAAACAGGTGTAACCATCATGCAAATGGATGCGGGGTTGGATACTGGCGCTATGCTGAGCAAAGTCAGCCTGCCGATTACAGCGGCGGACACTAGCGCAACCTTATACGAAAAATTGGCTGAAGTTGGCCCGCAAGCACTGCTTAGCGCGCTGACCGATTTGCCAAGTCTGCAACAAAACGCCGTACCGCAAGCTGATGTGGCCGCAAACTACGCTGAAAAACTGAGCAAAGAAGAAGCCCTGCTCGATTTTAATAAACCCGCGGTTGCTTTGGAGCGAGAAATCCGCGCATTTAATCCTTGGCCTGTCAGCTATTTGCAGCTTGGCACCCAGCAATTAAAAGTGTGGCAAAGTCGCGTCGAAGCTGGTCAAGGGGAGCCTGGAACTGTGGTTCGAGTCGATAAAACTGGTATTGCGGTGGCGACAACAGATGGATTGTTGGTTATCGAGCAATTACAACCTCCAGGCAAAAAAGCTATGGCGGTCGCCGACTTTCTCAACGGTCGTGCCGATTGGATTAAGCTAGGTCAACAATTGAGCGTATCGCAATGAGCGCCAACCTTCGTGCCATTGCTGCTACCGTCTGCTTTCAAGTCATAGACAAAGGCAAATCGCTGTCTGATGTATTACCTAAAGCCCAGTTAGAGTTTAGTAACCCAGCTGACAAAGCGCTGTTACAAGAGATTTGCTTTGGGGTGATGCGCCAATTGCCGCAATTGGAATTCGTCTGTCAGCAATTGATGGCAAAGCCTTTGATTCAGCAACTGCGTCCATTACAGTTTTTAATTTACGTCGGTGTTTATCAGCTCAAGTTTTTGCGGATCCCTGACCACGCCGCAGTTGGTGAAACCGTTGAAGCAGCGCGGGCACTGCGCGGACAATCAATGACGAAGCTGATTAATGGCGTATTACGCTCGGTGCAGCGACAGCCTGAGTTATTTAGCTTTAGCGATGCGCCGCTAGCAGTACAGACCAATCATCCAAGCTGGATTGTGCAAGCATTACAGCAAGCGTACCCGGAAATTTGGCTGGATATCATTGCGTCGAACCAGCAAAAAGCGCCACTTTGGTTACGGGTGAATACCCAGAAAATCCGCATTGACGCATTTTGTTCCGCGTTAACTGCCGAAGACGTGGCTTTCAGCCAGCCGGTCGCTGACATGCCACAAGCTATTCTGTTAGAAAAAGCGCAAGATGTGACGCAACTGCCTGGTTACGACGATGGTTGGTTCGCAGTGCAAGACTTGGCTGCGCAATACGCCGCCTTGTTTTTGGCTCCGGAAGCTGAAGATCGTGTGTTAGATGCCTGCTGTGCGCCTGGTGGAAAAACCGGTCATTTACTGGAAATAGCGCCGACCGCTCATTTGTTAGCGCTGGACCGAGATGACCATCGACTCAACCGAGTTCGGGATAATTTGCATCGGCTGGGCCACCACGCCCAAATCAAAGCTGCAGACGCTGCCGAACCCGGACAATGGTGGGATGGCCAGCAATTCGACAAAATTTTGTTGGATGTGCCCTGCTCAGCAACTGGTGTTATTCGCCGCCATCCGGACATTCGTTGGTTACGGAAGAAAGCTGATATTCCGGCATTGGTGGAACTGCAACAGCACATTTTGACGCAAGTCTGGCCAACACTAAAACCTGGTGGCATTTTGCTTTACGCGACTTGCAGCGTATTGCCTGACGAGAATCAAATACAAATTACTGAATTTCTTCAACATCATCCAGACGCCGTCGCCATTGCGCTCGGTCATGGCAATGACGCCACTAGTTGGCAACTGTTGCCAGGTCAACAGCAAGCTGATGGCTTCTTTTACGCCAAATTGCAGAAAAAGGCAGACTGATGAAAATCATTATTTTAGGTGCAGGCCAAGTTGGCGCGACCCTCGCGGAAAACTTAGTTGGTGAAGAGAACGACATTACTGTTGTCGACATTAACGCGGAAAAATTGCGCGCACTGCAAGATAAATTGGATTTGCAAGTTGTACATGGTCACAGTGCTCACCCAGATATTTTAAAAAAGGCGGGTGCTGAAGACGCCGATATGATTATCGCGGTTACCAATAGCGATGAAGTGAATATCGTAGCTTGCCAAGTTGCCTACAGTATTTTTAATACGCCAACCAAGGTTGCGCGGATTCGCACCAACCAGTACATCAAATACCGCGATCAGCTGTTTAATAAAGACGATATGCCGGTCGACCACTTTATAGCGCCAGAGACCTTAGTTACCGACTATATCCGTCGGCTAATTGACTACCCTGGCGCCTTGCAAGTCGTTGAGTTTGCTGGCGGCAAAGTAAGTTTGGTGGCGGTGAAAGCATACTACGGCGGTTTATTGGTCGGTCACGCTTTATCAACTCTTCGCGAGCATATGCCGCATATCGATGCACGGGTAGCTGCAATCTATCGCCGCGGCCATGCCATCAAGCCTATTGGCACAACGCTTATTGAAGCCGACGATGAAGTGTTTTTCGTTGCCGCAACAAAGCATATCCGTGCGGTCATGAGTGAATTGCAAAAGCTGGAAAACAGTTATCGACGCATTATGATTGCTGGTGGCGGTAACGTCGGTTTCGGCCTTGCCAAAGCGCTTGAGAAAACCCACAGCGTTAAACTGATAGAGCGCAGCAAAGAACGTGCTGAGTTCTTATCAAGTACGCTGGAAAACACCGTGGTTTATGCCGGTGATGCTTCTGATCCAGAGTTATTACAAGAAGAGAACATCGACCAAGTTGATGTGTTTTTGGCGGTTACCAACGATGACGAAGCGAACATCATGTCGGCTATGCTGGCTAAACGGATGGGCGCGCAAAAAACTATGGTGCTGATTAAACGCGGCGCTTATGTCGACTTACTGCAAGGCGGTGAAGTTGACATTGCAGTATCACCACAACAAGCAACGATTTCCGCGTTGCTGACTCACGTCCGTCGTGGTGACATCGTCAACGTCTATTCATTGCGTCGCGGTGCAGCTGAGGCTATTGAAGCGATCGCTCATGGCGATAAAAACACCTCAAAAGTGGTTGGCCAGGCTATTGGCAAAATTAAACTGCCACCAGGTTGTACTATTGGCGCCATAGTCCGTGGTGATGAGGTCATGATTGCGCACGACAGTACAGTTATCGAAACCGATGACCATGTCATTTTATTTTTGGTTGATAAGAAATTTATTACTGAAGTAGAGCGACTATTCCAAGTGAGTGCGATTTTCATTTAATTGCATTGAATGTAAGCCGCAGACACAAAAAAGCCAGCGAAAGCTGGCTTTTTATTTGGTTTGTAGGGCTAGTTCAAGCCACCATCACGAGTCAAATTCTCATTGCGTTCGCGATGAATAATCACGTTATCTTCAATCCGGATCCCACCAAACTGGCGGAAAGCATCGACTTTATGCCAGTTAATGTATTTGGATAACTCAGTTTGCTTGAGATCACCCAACAATGAATCGATAAAGTACAAGCCAGGTTCAATAGTGAATACCATGTTAGGCTCGACTAAGCGAGTGCAGCGCAAGAAGGGATGCTCAGCAGGTGAAGCCACATGTGTGCCTCGCTCATCTGCCATAAAGCCACCGACATCATGCACTTGCAGCCCTAAGTGATGGCCAATGCCATGCGGATAAAAGGTACGAGTTATACCAGTTTCGACAATAGCGTCGGCACCCAGCTGCACGAAATCAAAGTCGGCGAGCACATTGGCTAACAAAACATGGGATTTTAACTGTACTTCCGTGTAGTTAATTCCGGGCTTTAAAGTATCAACCAACTGCAGCTGTACTTTATCCATTACTTTGATTAACTCAGCAAATTCATTTTGCTCTTTGCTGTATGTCCGAGTGATATCTGCAGCATAACCGTGGAAGCTAGCGCCAGCATCAATCAAAAATGAATGCGGAACAGCAGGCTTTTTCCGACTCAGTACTGTGTAGTGCAAAATGGCTGCGTTTTCATTGAGCGCAATGATGTTGCCATAAGGAACTTCATTTTCACCTTGTTGCACAGCAGCTAAGTACGCCAGTTGGATATCAAATTCTGAACCGCCAGCACGGAAACAGGCTTCCGAAGCTTGATGGCCTTGAATTGCAATTTTATTCGCTTCGCGCAGGCACGCTTGCTCGTATTCAGTTTTATAAGCACGATGGTAGTGCAAATAGCTGAGCACGCCTTCTGGATTTAACTCAGAAAAACCTAGCGCTTTCGCCAGTTCTAATTGCTCACCTAAGTAAGCAATCCGCGATTTGTCATAAGGCAGCACTTTTTCCACATGAGTGGCTTTATCGATTAGTTGAATATCAAAAAAGCCTGCCCAAAAATCGGTTGGAGCATCAGGTACCTTGTGCCAAAAATCTACAGGTAGATAAAACACCAGTTTTGGTTTATTCACGCCATCAACGATCAACCAGCAATGCGGGTTATCCACAACAGGCAACCAAGCTTTGAACAGCGGATTTACCTTAAACGGATAATCCATATCATCTAAAAACTGACGCTTTGCTTGACCGGAATGGATCACTAAAGCATCGAGATTTTCGCGAGTTAACACCGCCTTGGTGCGGCGCTGTAATTCCACTAAATGGGCCGCGTACAGAGCTTGGTATGCTGGGCGCATCTTCTTTTCCTATGGTTAGTTTGCTGGCATCATTTTTCTTTGATCAAACATGTTTTCAACGTGTAATTCAACTCAATTCCCCCACTTTCAGGGTAGTCAGCGGTTTAAACACGTCCCGTTGCTGCTTCATCCGAATATTGTAAATCTGATAATAGGTCAAAACGGCTTTGACATAATCCCGAGTTTCTTTAAACGGGATGTTTTCGATCCATATGTCCAACTCTAATTGTTGGCCTTTAGGCATCCAAGTTTTAACTCGACTGTAGCCTGCATTGTAAGATGCTGTGGCAAACACCAAGTTATTGTCATTGGCCTTCATCAGATAATTTAGGTAATCGGTTCCCATATCGATATTAAAATTGGGATTCATTAACTGCTCTGGACGAACAGTGCGCCCGGCCAAATGTTTTGCAGTTTGCGGCATAATTTGCATTAAACCCTGCGCGCCGACTGGCGACTGTGCGGTTGGCAGAAATGTACTCTCACGGCGTGTAATCGCCATAGCCCACGCCGGATCAACATTTGCAGCTTTTGCATGCTTCTGAATTTCTTTGTTAAAGACCATTGGGAAGCGCATTTCAACATCGTCCCAATATTCAGCATCAGCCAGTGCCACAATAGCGCGATCGTACCAGCCGCTGTCGAATGCTAGTTTGGCAGCACTTAATTTTTGCTGTTCACTGCCGTATTTTTGCAAAAAGTTAAGCTCACGCTTTGCCGCATTTGGCCGACCTATAGCTTCCCACTCGCGCATCCGCACAATACTGCCACTGCGTTTAAAGTTCTGGTATTGCTGCGCAGTTACCGGCACAGGTTTGTGACCAAGCGCAGGTGTTAAGCCCAACCGTGCCGCAGCCATATAACCATAGTAACTGCGCTCAGTTGCCAGTTTTTTCATGATTTGGGTGCCGTGCTCAATTTGCCCAGTCGCAAGCATGGCACGAGCCAACCAATATTGGCGCTGATCTTTTTCTTGTTGTTCTTTGGGTAATTCATGCAAAATTTTCTGCACTTGCACCCAATCAGATCGGCGCAGATGCCAAGCAACTTGCCATTGCAGGAATAAGTCATCTTTGTCGGCAAGCGGCACCATTTTCAGAAATTTGTCCGCCCGTACATCGTTCTTACTCGCCAGAGCAATAGCCAGTTGTCGAGCCATGCGAATACGCTGCGTTTTGGTAACCAGTGGATCCGATTCAAATCGTTGATAAATCGCCAGTGCTTGGTCTGGTTTCTTCCAGACCAATTTTTCGACTGCATAACGCACCAACTCGCGCTCAGCTTTGTGCTTCAACGGTAAAAACTTTTGCTTACTGACCAAACTCGGGTTGGCAATGACTTGCTTCCATTTGTCGCCAAGATATTGCAAGTTACTCGGCAGCAGCGTGCGAATGTACGGAATAATGCGCGCATCACCGCCATCGGCGGCATTTAATAAACGAGTCAGTACCACATCAGTGTTTCGCTGCCCTGCTTTTTGCCAACGCTTAAATAGCGCATCACATTCTTTCGGTTGCGATTCACCAACTACCCATAAAGCGGTGACGTCCGGCCAAACTTTTGCTGCTGGCTCATTAATCAGCCGCATTTCTAAGGCAAAACAATCTAACAGCGTGTCTGAACCATATTCGTAATTTTTTAAAAATGGTTGTGTGAGTTCAGCACTAGCTAAATACATTAACCAACGCTTTTTCATCGACCACTCGAGGTGAGTCCCTTTATGCTTTTCAATAAACTGTTGCACCAACGGCGTATTTCCTAAGCCGCGGCTAAGATATTCCAGTTCAATGTAGGGTTTCAGCGGATAATCATGTAAGTCGCGCAAGAGCTTTTCAGCTTGTTGATTGTCGACTTTATTGATAGTTTTTTCTGCACTTAAAAAGCGCGCGCGCAGAACCGAATCGGAAGGGACAGCCAGCACTGGCGCTGAAAGCACTAACCACAACATACTCCAGCCACAAAACCGGGTCTTCAATTGCCACATTTGTCGAAATACCACCTATAGTTATTCAGTTGTCAGTGTCAAATTCAAACGCATGTTTAAATAACGGTTGAATTTTTTTCTGAACCGCGACACACTGGATCCGCACAAGACTCATCTGACCTGTTGCGAAATTATAACGCAGCTGTCACCTACGCGACGAAGGAGAACATCCATGATCTACCAGAGTTCCAGCATTACCGTGCAGTATATAGCCGACGGTATTGCCGAGTTTACCTTTAATGCAGCTGGCTCGGTAAACAAATTTGACCAGCAGACCTTAGCAGACTGCCGTGCAGCGTTAGAAATCCTGCATAAAGACAGCGCATTAAAAGGACTCATTTACACAACCGGCAAAGAAACCTTCATTGTCGGCGCCGATATTACCGAATTTCTCGGTACTTTCCTAAAGCCAGAAGCAGATTTAATTCCGTGGATCAAATCAGCCTCTGATGTGTTTGACCTCGCTGAAGACTTACCTGTTCCGACTGTCTGCGCAATCAAAGGTTTTGCGTTAGGTGGCGGTTGTGAGTGGACTTTGACCGCGGATTACCGGGTTGCAGATACCACCACCAAAATCGGTCTGCCTGAAGTTAAACTAGGTTTAATGCCTGGTTTTGGCGGTACTGCGCGTCTGCCACGTATCGTTGGCGCAGACACAGCGATGGAATGGATCACAACCGGCAAAGAGCGCGGTGCAGAACAAGCGCTGAAAGAAGGCGCTATTGATGCAGTCGTGGCTCCAGAGAAATTAAAAGATGCAGCATTATCCATGCTGCAAGATGCGATTGCCGGCAAACTGCAATGGCAGAAAAAACGCGCAGCAAAATTGCAGCCGTTAAAGCTGAATAAAACTGAAGCAACCATGAGCTTCAACACCGCCAAAGGTATGGTTTTCGCCAACGCCGGTAAACACTACCCGGCACCTATGGTTGCGGTAGAAACAATCGAAAAAGCTGCTCGTCTTGACCGCGCTGGTGCTGTTGCACTAGAAAACGCAGGTTTTGCGAAGCTTGCAAAAACTGATGCAGCGACCGCACAAATTGGTTTGTTCTTAAACGACCAATTAATTAAAGGCAAAGCGAAACAGGCTGGCAAAGTAGCGCAAAAGGCTATTAAGTCTGCTGCAGTGCTAGGTGCTGGCATTATGGGTGGCGGTATCGCTTACCAATCAGCGCTGAAAGGCGTGCCAGTTGTGATGAAAGACATCAATGACAAAGCGCTTGAGCTTGGCATGGGCGAAGCAATGAAGTTGCTCGGCAAGCAAGTTGAGCGCAAAAAGCTCGATGCTGTTGGTATGGCTAAAGTCATCGCGTCAATTACACCAACTTTAAACAATGACACCGTCAAAGGCGTTGATATTGTGGTTGAAGCTGTTGTAGAAAACCCGAAAATCAAAGGCGCTGTACTAAAAGAAATTGAAACTGTGGTTGCTGCTGATGCCATCATCACTTCAAATACTTCGACTATTTCAATTGACTCTTTAGCTGCGAACTTGCAAGACCCTACTCGCTTCTGTGGTATGCACTTCTTCAACCCAGTGCACCAAATGCCATTAGTTGAAATTATCCGTGGTAAAGATACTTCAGACGCTACTATCGCCGCTGTTGTTGCTTATGCTGCGAAAATGGGCAAATCGCCAATCGTGGTTAACGACTGTCCTGGTTTCTACGTCAACCGCGTATTGTTCCCTTACTTCGCTGGTTTCAGCAAATTAGTGCTGGACGGTGCTGACTTCACCAAAGTCGACAAAGTAATGGAAAAACAATTTGGCTGGCCAATGGGCCCAGCTTACTTGTTAGACGTTGTGGGCTTAGACACTGCGCACCACTGTACAGACGTTATGGCCGCAGGCTTCCCAACTCGGATGGCTAAAGTTGATAACGACCCTGTTAGCGCAATGTACAGCAACAATCGTTATGGTCAGAAGAATGGCGTTGGTTTCTATGCGTATAGCAAAGATGCCAAAGGCAAGCCGAAGAAAGATCTCGACCCAGCAACAGCAGCAGTATTATCAGCAGTAGCAAAACCTGCTCACGATTTCAGCGCTGATGAAATTATTGCTCGTTGTATGATCCCGATGATTAACGAAGCTATTCGCTGTTTAGAAGAAGGTATTGTCGCCTCTGCCGCTGAAGCAGATATGGGCTTAATCTATGGTTTAGGTTTCCCTCCGTTCCGCGGTGGCCCACTGCGTTATGCAGATACCATTGGCTTAGCCAATTTCGTTGCTTTAGCTGACCAATACGCCCACCTTGGTGAAATTTACCAGGTGACCGACAAAACCCGCGCCATGGCTGCTAACGGCCAGGTGTTTTACCCGGTTTAATAGCGGAGAATTAAGATGAAACAAGCTGTTATTGTCGACTGCATCCGGACCCCAATGGGCCGTTCTAAAGCCGGTATTTTCCGTAACGTCCGTGCAGAACAACTGTCCGCTTATGTGATGAGCGGCATTTTAGAGCGTAATCCTGGCTTAGACCCAGCAGAAATCGATGATGTGATTTGGGGCTGTGTGCAACAAACTCTGGAACAAGGCTTTAACGTCGCGCGTAATGCCGCGTTATTGGCAGGTATTCCACATTCAGTTCCTGCCGTCACTGTGAACCGTCTGTGCGGTTCTTCTATGCAAGCACTGCACGATGCTGTTCGCTCAATCGCGATGGGCATGGGCGAAGTGTATTTGATTGGTGGTGTTGAACATATGGGCCATGTGCCTATGACCCATGGTGTGGATTTCCACCCAGGTCTTGGCGTTTCTGTTGCTAAAGCGGCAGGCATGATGGGCTTAACCGCTGAACTCCTTGGTAAACTGCACGGCATTACCCGTCAGCAACAAGATGAGTTTGGTGCGCGTTCACATCGTCTGGCTCACGAAGCCACTTTGGAAGGCCGATTCAAGTCAGAAATTCTACCTTGTTTAGGTCATGACGCTGATGGCGTGCTGAAGCTGTTCGATACCGATGAAGTTATTCGTCCAGAAACTACCGTAGAATCATTAGGCGCATTACGCCCAGTATTCGACCCTGCCAATGGTACAGTAACTGCAGGTACGTCTTCAGCGCTGTCTGACGGCGCATCTGCGATGTTAGTGATGAGTGAAGACAAAGCGCGCGCTTTAGGCCTAAAAATCCGTGCTCGCGTCATCGGTATGGGCATTGCTGGCTGTGATCCATCGATTATGGGCTATGGTCCAGTTCCTGCTTCGAAGAAAGCACTCAAAGCAGCCGGTTTGGACATCAGCCAAATCGACTTCTTCGAACTGAACGAAGCTTTTGCGGCTCAGGCATTGCCGGTCATGAAAGACCTCGGTTTATTGGATGTGATGGATACTAAGATTAACCTAAATGGCGGCGCTATTGCCTTAGGCCACCCGCTTGGTTGTTCAGGTTCACGCATTTCGACCACTCTGATTAACGTACTTGAAAGCAAAGACGCTAAATATGGTTTAGCGACCATGTGTATCGGTCTTGGCCAAGGTATCGCTACAGTGTTTGAACGTGTCGAATAACAATCGTTAGTGCTTTAAAAATGGCAGCTTCGGCTGCCATTTTTGTTAAGGGAAGAATTACTTTTGAATTCCAATCGGTGTCAGTTTACCATTAGCATCTTCATCAAAGGGAACTGCTGTAAATGACCGATCTGTTTGCCAATGCCGATCAACAACTCGATGCGCTTGGGCTTCGTTGCCCCGAGCCAGTTATGGTGACTCGTCTAACAATTCGGAAAATGCAACCCGGCCAAACCTTGCTAATTATTGCTGATGATCCGGCGACCACCCGCGACATTCCAGCTTTTTGCCGTTTTATGGACCACGAATTGCTCGCTCAAGACGTCAGCGTATTGCCATATCGCTATTTACTGAAAAAAAACGCTAGTTAAGCTTGTTATTTCAACAACTAGCTCACCATACTTAGCGCAAAGTGCAGTATAGGTATGCTGGATTGAAACTCTCAGATAATAAACTTGGCGGCGCCTTCACAGTCGAACAAAACCGCCGACGTTATATTCTACTTTTTGTCAGTTACATTACTTCAGCAATTATGTTGGTGCTGGGTATTCGGCATTTCCTCAGTGAAGACTCTGCGCTCCAATTCATTCTATTTGGCTGTTCTGCGGCCTTTGTTTTTAATGCCCTATGGTTTCATAGATCAAATCAGTTAGAGCGCGCTTGCTTGATTGAGGCGACTCTGGTGGCAAGTTTTGTCGTAGGTCTGGTTTATCACGGGGGCTTTGAGCAAACTGCGTTGTACTGGGTCTTCCCATTTCCGCCAATCATCTTTGGTTTGCTGGGCGCTCGGCGCGGCATTGTTATTAACCTACTTCTTGTATTTGCGCTGTTTTTGGTTTTGCACGGGCCAAACGTCGGTCAAGCCGTTTATCGAGATGCTGAGTCTAGTCGCTTTATTGCATCGTTATTAACGCTGATTATTGCTAGTTTGATTAATGAACATTTTCGCGAGCGCAGTCATCACTCGATGGATATGTTACAACGCACTAAAGCACATGAAGCAAACACCGATGCGCTTACTCAATTAGCTAATCGTCGTTTTGTCGACCAAGAACTACCTCAATATTTAAATGACCAACCCGAATTATTTTTCCCGATGACCTTGGTTCTCGCCGATCTGGACCACTTTAAACACATCAATGACAGCTTTGGTCACCCAGAAGGTGACAATGTATTACGCCAAATCGCTGCGCTGTTTCGTCGAAAGTTGCGAAGCCCTGATATTGCCTGTCGGATAGGCGGTGAAGAGTTTCTGTTAATTCTGCCCAAGACCTCACTTGCTGATGCGGTAAAAGTAGCTGATAAAATCCGCGCAACCATTGCCCAACAGCGGTTTATCCCAGCACACTCTGATTTAGTGATTACTTGCAGCTTTGGGGTTGTTGAAATAGGCACTGAATCGGACTTCGCGAAAGGCTTGCAACAAGCGGATACGTTGTTGTATCAGGCTAAAGCGGAAGGAAGAAATTTGGTTCGAAGTTAGGTTTACTTAGGATTTCTCGCTTTACGTTGGAGCTGAAACATAAAGCTCGAATGCTACAACGAACCGTCTTCAAATAAAAAATCCCGGCTAACCGGGATTTTTTATTTCAGGTGTTCAATTAGCGGATATCGCTATTGCCCCTATTTTTATTGCAGAACAGAGATATCAGCAACAAATAGGAATGCTTGACGTAACTGATTCAGTAACGCAAGGCGGTTTTGCCGAACAGCTTCGTCATCCACATTAACCATGACTTCTTCGAAGAATTGGTCAATTACACCACGTAAAGACGCTAAGGTCAGTAATGCTGCTGTGTAGTCTCCGGCGGCAAACAAACCAGTTAGTTCTGTTTGCTTGGCAGCTAATGCGTCTGCTAAGGTTTGTTCAGCGCCCGCTTGTAATAAAGCGGCATTAACTTCTGTCGGAATTACGCCGTCAACTTTCGCCAGAATGTTGGCTACGCGTTTGTTGGCAGCAGCCAAAGCACTCGCAGTTTCCAGTTTACGGAACTCAGCAACAGCTTTAACTCGACGATCAAAATCCGCAGGATTTGTCGGACGACGAGCTAATACAGCCTGGATAACATCGATACCATAACCTTCAGCTTCATACCAAGCACGGAATCGAGCTAATAAAAATTCCAGCACTTCCTCAGCAACTGTCGCTTGGCTTAGCTTGTCGCCAAAAGTTGTCTTGGCAAAGGCAATTAAGTCCAGCACATCCAGTGGCAACTGTTTTTCCACCATGATGCGCAGCGCGCCAATTGCTGCACGACGCAGTGCAAATGGATCTTTGTCACCTTTAGGTGCTTGGCCGATGCCAAAAATACCGACCAAACTATCCATTTTATCGGCGATAGCCACGGCACAACTGACTAACTGACCTGGCAACTCGTCACCAGCGAAGCGCGGCATATACTGCTCATTAAGCGCAAGTGCGACAGCTTCGTGCTCACCGTCTAAACGGGCATAATGCATCCCCATGATGCCTTGCACTTCTGGGAACTCGCCAACCATGTTAGTCATTAAATCTGTTTTGGACAGTAATCCAGCACGTTTAGCATGGTCGACATCTGCACCGATTTTGCTGGCGATATATCCAGACAGTTCACTAATCCGCTCAGATTTCTCGCGCAACGTGCCCAGTTTTTGCTGGAACAACACAGTACTTAAGCTATCGAGGCGATCGGCAAGTTTTGTTTTACGGTCCACGCCAAAGAAGAATTGCGCATCACTTAACCGTGGGCGCACTACTTTTTCGTTGCCAGAAATAATCTGTTGTGGATCTTTGCTTTCAATATTCGCAACAAAAATGAACTTATTCAATAAGTTACCCTGCGAATCTTTCAGCGCAAAATACTTTTGATTGTCTTTCATTGTTGAAATTAATGGCTCTGGCGGAACTTCTAAGAAACGTTCCTCAAAGGTACCGACTAGCACCACCGGCCACTCAACCAATGAGGTTACTTCTTCTAGTAAACCATCATCCATTTGCGCGATGCCGTTCAGACTTTTCGCAACCTGGTGAACCTGTTCACTGATATAGGCTTTACGACGAGCATAATCAGCAACTACATAAGATTTTTCTAACACCGATAAATAGGCATCGGCGTTGGCAATAGCAATTTTGCTCGGTGCATGGAAGCGATGACCCAGACTCAGACGGTCGGCTTTAATCCCCAGAATTGTCGCAGGAACTACATCGTCACCGTATAACATGGTGATAGTGTGCACAGGACGAATAAATTCCGCATCTGACGACCCCCAACGCATTGGGCGGGCAATTGGCAACTTAGCCAGTGCAGTTGCAATGACCAGCTCCAACAATGCCTCCGTCGCTTGGCCCGTCACTTTAGCCTTATGAATTAACCATGCGCCTTTGTCTGTTTCTAAACGCTCAGCTTGTTCTACTGTGATGCCATTGGCGGCAGCCCAAGCACTCGCAGCTTTAGTTGGTTGACCAGCAGCATCAAAAGCGCCAGCTAATGCTGGACCACGCTTTTCTACGACTTTGTCTGCTTGCTGTGCGGCCAATTGATTAATACGCACAGCCAAACGACGTGGTGCGGCATACCATTGACTATCGTTAAAAGTTAATTCAAGCCGGTTTAGTTCATCGATGATGTTTTGCTGAAAAGAAGTTGCCAACAGTTTCAGTGATTTTGGCGGCAGCTCTTCTGTTCCAATTTCTACAAAAAAATCCTGAGCCACGATTAACTCTCCTGCTTTGGTAAATGACGGCATAACGGAAAGCCCAACTTCTCGCGTGCTGCGAAATAAGCTTCAGCACAAGCTTTTGCCAAGGTACGCACTCGCAGAATATAGCGCTGACGCTCCGTGACCGAAATGGCATGGCGCGCATCTAATAGGTTGAAAGCGTGAGAAGCTTTCATGACTTTCTCATAAGCTGGTAACGGCAAACCGACTTCAATTAAACGATGGCTTTCCGCCTCGCATTGATCAAAATAAGCAAATAATGCTGGAACATCGGCATACTCAAAATTGTAAGTAGATTGCTCTACTTCGTTTTGATGGAATACGTCGCCATAAGTTACACGTCCCATTGGGCCATCAGTCCACACCAAGTCATAGATGCTATCAACGCCTTGGATATACATGGCTAACCGCTCAAGACCATAAGTGATTTCGCCGGTAACTGGACGACACTCCAAGCCACCCACTTGCTGGAAGTAAGTAAACTGTGTGACTTCCATGCCGTTTAGCCATACTTCCCAGCCAAGACCCCAGGCACCTAAAGTTGGCGATTCCCAGTTATCTTCAACAAAACGAATATCATGCACTAGCGTATCAATACCGAGTTCATTGAGAGAGCCTAAATACAGCTCCTGAATATTGGCTGGTGACGGCTTTAAAATCACTTGGAACTGATAGTAATGCTGTAAGCGGTTTGGGTTTTCACCATAGCGGCCATCTGTTGGACGGCGGCAAGGCTGCACAAAGGCGACGTTGCTTGGCTCTGGACCTAATGAACGCAAAAACGTCATCGGATGGAAAGTGCCTGCGCCAACTTCCATATCTAATGGCTGAACAATTACACAACCCTGACGGGCCCAGTAATCTTGAAGCGCCAGGATAAGCCCCTGGAAGGTTTTAATCTCATACTTGTGCATAGACTCGCACCTACTGATTTTGAATAGCCGAAACGGTAAAAATGACCGAAAAGTATACCTATTTATGTGTCATTTCTGTAGCTGTTAAGCCGCTTTTCTCGCGGAAAGTGTGGAATTTCCTAGCATTTGTTATCGCCAATCCAGCTATATGCATTCCACGAGTCTAAGTTTTTGGAAATTTTCTGCCTATATGCTTTTTTGTCTCCGTACATCTATGCGATATCTCGGAGCTATTAATGGCTAATTTTGACCGCAAGAACGACAAATTGCTGTTTTTGGTCCATGCTTGGTGTTTTGATTTCAGGGAATGATTTAAATGACGCGGCTAGCGTTTTCGGTTCGTTTTGCTCTGTTGCTGCTTACTGTACTGATTACCGCCGATGCTGTTGCTGCATCGAGTTCGGTTAGAGTGATAGTGTACGCAAAGCCATTTCAACAAGGCGATAGTCATCAGATGTATCAGGTCAAGCTGCTTTCTGCTGCGCTTGATAAAGTTGGTATCGCTCATCTGCTTGTGCCGTCGCAAACACCAATGCTTCAGGAACGAGCTTTGCGCACAATCGCCGGCAATGACGGGGTCGATGTTTTTTGGAGTTTAACAACACTTGATCGTGAGCAACATCTTCGCCCTGTGCGTTTCCCTATAGATAAAGGTCTCTATGGCTGGCGTTTGTTACTGGTAAAGCCTGGTCATTCCTCGATGAAAATTCAGCGTTTAGCTGACCTACAAACTTGGGTATTAACCCAAGGCCACGATTGGCCAGACACACCCATTCTGTTGCGTAATGCTTTACAGGTTGTCACATCCAACAACTTTGCTTCGATGGTCGAACTGGTAAAGATTGGCCGCGTTGCTGCTTTTCCTCGTTCGGCGATAGAAATATGGTCGGAGATCGATCAGCAAAATCTCGCCTTGACCGTAGAGCCAGGTGTTGCTTTGCATTATCCAATTGCTCTCTATTACTTTTTCTCGAAGGAACAGGAGCAGTTAGCGCAGCAAGTTGAATTGGGCCTTGAACTTTTACGCGAAAGCGGCGAATTTGAAGCTATGTTTCAAGCTGAATTTGGCGAGTCGTTACGGCGTTCTGCTCTGGCGCAACGCCGTGTCATCGAGTTAACGAACCCCTTGTTACCTAAGCTTACTCCCCTCGATCGCCCTGAATTGTGGTATCAGCCCAAAGCAAGCACGCCTTTGCCGGCAGATGTAATTGAACTCAATGCTCAGCCTTAATGACCGGGTAGGTAATTCATCGTTTTCTTGTTATGAACACTTCAGTTATTGGGTTTATGCCAATAAAAAAGCCCAGTTATTACACTGGGCTTTTTCGCAGGCGGGTTGTTTATCCCGAGGTTATACGTCGAGGTTAGCTACACGCAGCGCATTTTCTTCGATAAATGCACGACGTGGTTCTACTTCGTCACCCATTAAGGTATTAAACAACTGGTCAGCGCCAATCGCATCTTCGATGGTGACTCGTAACATACGACGGGTATTAGGATCCATTGTAGTTTCCCACAATTGCTCTGGGTTCATTTCACCCAAACCTTTATACCGTTGAATGTAAAGGCCTTTTTTCGATTCTGTAATTAACCATTCCAAGGCTTCAGCGAAAGTAGTGACTGGTTTCACTTTCTCGCCACGGCGGATATAGCCGCCTTCCTCAATCAGATCACGGATTGAATCGCCTAATGCTGCGATACGACCGTAGTCGATTGAAGTAATGAAGTCATAGTGCAACACGTACTCGTTGTCGATACCGTGTTGACGGATCACAATTTTCGGTAATGCTAGTTGGCGTTCGCGGTCTTCAGCTACGCTGAAGGTATAGCTTGAACCATCACCTTCTTTGTCTTGCAGACGTTTTGCTAATTTGGCAACCCAAGCTTCTGTCGCTGCACTATCTTTGCAAATATCGACAGTGATAGAAGGCGCATAAATCAATTCATTCAATAAGTTATGCGGGATCTTGCGGCTTAACCGGTCGATGGTCGCCATACCTTTGTGATATTGATTTACCAAAGTTTCTAAAGCTGCGCCGCCAATACCTGGCGCTTGCGCGTTCACATGCAATGACGCTTCATCTAATGCCAGAGTCGTTAGGAACTCTGTCATTGCTGAGTCATCTTTAATATATTGCTCGTGCTTGCCTTTCTTCACTTTATAAAGTGGTGGCTGCGCAATATAGATGTAACCGCGTTCGATCAACTCTGGAGTTTGACGATAGAAGAAGGTCAACAGTAAGGTACGAATGTGCGAACCGTCGACGTCAGCATCCGTCATCAGGATGATGCTGTGATAGCGTGTCTTATCAGGGTTGTATTCTTCACGACCAATACCACAACCAAGTGCGGTGATCAGCGTACCAACTTCCTGAGACGAAATCATTTTGTCGAAACGAGCTTTCTCAACGTTCAGGATTTTACCCTTTAACGGCAGAATTGCTTGGTTTTTGCGGTTACGGCCTTGCTTCGCAGAACCACCCGCAGAATCACCCTCGACTAGGTATAATTCAGACAATGCAGGATCTTTTTCCTGACAGTCGGCTAATTTACCTGGTAAGCCAGCGATATCTAACGCGCCTTTACGGCGAGTCATTTCACGTGCTTTACGTGCAGCTTCACGAGCACGAGCAGCATCAACAATTTTCGTTACGATGATTTTTGCGTCGTTAGGACTTTCCAATAAATACTCATTCAGCTTTTCGTGCATCGTGCTTTCTACAGCAGATTTCACTTCACTAGAAACCAGTTTATCTTTGGTTTGTGAGCTGAATTTTGGATCTGGTACTTTCACGCTGATTACTGCAGTCAAGCCTTCCCGCGCGTCATCGCCAGTTGCTTGAACCTTCATCTTTTTCGCATAACCTTCGGCATCAATGTAGGTATTTAATACCCGAGTTAATGCAGAACGGAAACCCGCTAAGTGAGTACCACCATCCCGTTGTGGAATGTTATTGGTAAAACAGTAAATACCTTCTTGGAACGAGTCGTTCCATTGCATCGCGACTTCGACTGAAATACCGTCTTCGCGAGTCGTTGAGAAGTAGAATGCTTTCGGGTGGATGGCAGTTTTAGTACGGTTCAGGTATTGAACGAACGCTTCGATACCACCTTCATATTTGAAGTGGTCGGTTTTGTCGTTACGCTCATCGGTCAGGATAATGCTGACACCTGAGTTTAAAAACGACAACTCACGTAAGCGTTTTGCCAGAATATCGTAGTGGAAGTTGATATCAGTGAAGATGGTATCACTTGGCCAGAAGCGAATTTCTGTACCTGTACCTTCAGTTTCACCGATGATCTTTAATGGCTCATCAGGAACACCGAGGCGATAAATTTGATTGTGAACTTTGTTTTTGCGGCGAATAGTCAGTTCTAGTTTGTCTGATAGCGCATTTACTACCGACACACCTACACCGTGCAAACCGCCTGACACTTTATAAGAGTTGTCATCGAATTTACCACCAGCATGCAATACCGTCATGATAACTTCAGCTGCTGATACGCCTTCTTCATGCATATCAGTTGGAATACCGCGGCCGTTATCGCGCACAGAAACAGAATTGTCGCTATGAATAGTGACAAATACATCACTACAGTAGCCTGCTAGTGCTTCGTCAATAGAGTTATCGACGACTTCGAATACCATGTGATGTAAGCCTGAGCCGTCATCGGTGTCACCGATATACATACCAGGTCTTTTTCTTACTGCATCCAAGCCTTTGAGTACTTTGATACTCGAGGAATCGTAATTATGTTCTTCGGCCATTTTCATCCGTCCGTTCTATCTGCCCATGTTCCACGTGGAACAATGCGACCTCAGTATCCGAGGATATCTGTGGTAACACTTGGGAAGTTTCAATCGCAGTAATAAAAACCTGCGAGTTGAGTTGATATAAAAAATTGAAAATCTGGCGTTTGGATTGGTCATCCAACTCAGACGCCAGATCATCGATCAATAACAGCGGCTGTTTATGTCCGCTTCGGTATATCACATTGCTTTGCGCGATTTTAAGCGAAAACAATAAAACTTTTAACTGACCGCGCGACAGCAGTTCATCGGCATATTCGCCGCGGACTTTCACTCGCAAGTCTGCTTTTTGTGGACCTAATTGGCTATAGCCGACACGTAAGTCCATCGCAAAGCTATCACGCAGTTGCTGCGTCAA
Source organism: Gammaproteobacteria bacterium (assembly GCA_017302255.1). Lineage (GTDB taxonomy): Bacteria > Pseudomonadota > Gammaproteobacteria > Enterobacterales > Alteromonadaceae > Pararheinheimera. The sequence goes on from JAFLDV010000002.1 coordinate 29,306, forward strand.
TTCAGCAGCGTTGTTCTCCCGACAATTCCAGCCTGCGACCAATTCAAGTTGCAAACCTAATAACGCCGGAACATCTTTAATTAAATTCTGCAATTCGACATTCAACAATTCGATATATGCGACTCGCATACTCTGCAACTGTATCGCAAGTTCCACAAACTGTTGGTCCCAAAACTGATAGAACTCAGCGTTGGTTTGTCTGCTCTTTAATAAAGCATTGCGTTGTTTCAATACCTTATTAAAACGCATCCAGACTTCATAGAATTGATGTTCCACGTGGAACAATCCCATGTCGAAAAATTGCCGCCGCTCCTTTGGTCCGCCGAAGAACAAACGAAAACTCTCAGGAGTAATCAACTGCACTGGCAGCAAACTTGCGCAATCGGCAACCCGTTGCACCTTTTCGCCATTCAACCTTGCTAACCAATCGCCAGCGCGATCTCTTTGCACACCAAGCGCAATTTGTTGGGCACCTGCGCCAATTCTTGCAAACACTGTATACAACGCTTGCTCGTGCCGAATTACCTTATGCGCTTTGCTGGTGCGAAAAGACCGCCCGTGCGCCAACAAATAAATCGCTTCTAACACACTGGTTTTGCCACTACCGTTGGCGCCATAAATTAGGTTCCAATCGGCAGAAAAACTTAGTTGAGCCGATTCAATATTTCGAAACTGACTCAACTGCAACTGCTGTAATGCCATGGCTTATAAGCGCATTGGCATAACTACATACAAGGCACCAGGATTGCCGACACCTTCAACAAGCGAACTAGAATTGGCATCACTCAGATGCATCACAACTAAATCGGTATTTAAGGTATTAAGCACATCCAAGACATAACCAACGTTAAAGCCGATTTCTAAGCTATCGCCTTGATACTCAACTTCAATGATTTCTTCTGCTTGCTCATGCTCTGGATTGTTAGCAACAATCTGCACTTCACCTGGCGTCAAAGTAAAACGAACACCACGATATTTTTCATTCGACAAAATAGAAGCGCGAACGCAAGCATCTTTTAGCACTGAACGATGTGCGGTAACTTGCTTAGAACTATTCCGTGGCAATACACGGCGATAATCAGGGAATCGACCATCAATCAGTTTGCTACTGAAACTAAATAAGCTATCGATTAAACGAATATGATTCTGGCCAACTGACAATCGAATTAATTGATCATCACTACTTAACAAGCGCATCAATTCCAACACACCTTTGCGCGGGATAATCACTTGCTTTTGCTGACCTGCAGTTTGCGGCAATTCCATCGAACTAAGAGCCAGACGGTGACCATCTGTTGCAACAGTGCGCAAGGTGCCATTATCAACTTCAAACAACAAACCATTTAAGTAATAACGAACATCTTGGTTCGCCATTGAGAATGACGTGTCTTCCATCAGTTTACGCAGCTGCGCGCGACTGACATCAAATTCAACTTCACCTTGCCAAGATTCAAGATTTGGATAGTCGTTGGCACTGAGCGTTGCCAAGGTAAATTTACTTTTACCCGCAGCGACAATACAGTTGTCGCCCTGCATCGTCAGTTGCAGCACCGACGCTTCTGGCAGGCTACGGCAAATATCTAATAACTTTTTTGCCGGGATAGTCACACGACCAGGCGTGATTACCTGCTGAGCTATTGCGCCAGCAACCAATTCAATTTCTAGATCGGTACCGGTCAGGGTGATACCGTCAACACTGACGTCTAGTAACACATTCGATAAGATCGGCAAGGTATGCCGGCGTTCGATTGCACCAGAAACCATTTGTAATGGTTTTAATAATGAGTCACGGTCAATGATAAATTGCATAACCTTTCCCTATTAAGACGACAATGTCCGGATTAAATTTTGGAAATCTTCTTTAATTTCATGAGTCTCTTCTTTGAGAGATTCAATTTTACGACAGGCATGCAGCACAGTCGTATGATCACGACCACCAAAAGCATCACCGATCTCCGGCAAACTATGGTTGGTTAATTCTTTGGAAAGCGCCATCGCCATTTGCCGTGGACGCGCTACCGAGCGACTGCGCCGTTTTGATAACAGATCAGCAACGCGGATCTTGTAATACTCAGCCACGGTTTTCTGAATGTTCTCGATGGTTACTAGTTTGTCTTGTAGCGCTAATAGATCGCGTAGTGACTCACGAACAAAATCGATAGTGATCGGGCGACCAGTAAAATTGGCATTGGCGGTAATACGGTTTAACGCACCCTCCAATTCCCGAACATTGGAACGAAGACGTTTTGCTACGAAAAACGCAACTTCTTCTGGTAGCCGAATATTGTTCTCTTGCGCTTTGCGCATCAAAATCGCGACCCGTGTTTCCAGTTCTGGTGGTTCTATGGCAATAGTTAAACCCCAACCGAATCGGCTTTTTAAGCGCTCTTCCACACCGTCGATCTCTTTTGGATAACGGTCTGAAGTTAAGATAATTTGTTGGTTACCTTCAAGCAAGGCGTTGAAAGTATGGAAGAATTCTTCCTGTGACCGGTCTTTTTTCGCGAAGAATTGAATGTCATCGATCAGCAAAGCATCAACCGAACGGTAATAACGTTTGAATTCTTCAATCGCGTTATTTTGCAGGGCCTTGACCATGTCTTGGACAAAGCGCTCTGAGTGCATGTAGATAACTTTCGCATCTGGCTTTTTCGCTAAAATGCCATTGCCTACCGCATGTAATAAATGCGTTTTACCAAGACCGGTGCCGCCATAGATAAACAATGGGTTGTAGGCAGTTCCTGGATTATCCGCGACTTGTGTAGCCGCTGCACGCGCAAGTTGGTTTGATTTACCCTCGACAAAATTATCAAAGGTATAATTTGTTCGGACGTTGCTGCGAACTATGGTTTTCGGTGCCGGCTCAACAACTTCAGCTGGCTGAGCGACGGCTGCAGCTACTGGTGCAATTGGACGAGAGCTAACCGGCGCTGGTGCCGGTGACGGTTTGACAGTTTTAGCACTGCTACCGACTTCGAAACGCAGCCGTGGAGCATGATCACCACAATAGTCATGGATCAGTTCATTGATCCGATTGAGGTACTTATCACGAACCCAATCGAGGACAAAGCGATTTGGCGCATAAAGCGTGAGCGCATCGTGCGAGCTATCTGCCTGCAGGGGACGGATCCACATACTAAACTGTTGCGCTGGCAGCTCTGACTGCAAAGCTTCGAGGCAATTTTGCCAAACTGACTGATACACCATATCTCCAACAGCCCCAAATAATTGGTATTTTATAGGGCAGGCGTGCTCAAAAAGAACAGCATTATGGGCTGATCTTATCCACAACTTCAATATTGACTTTTGGAAAAAGTACTCAATTGCGAGCTTTTTAAGCTATGTGTATGTATTTAAATGATTTTAATTCATATTCTATTTAAAAATAGCCCATGAAATTTGTCGAAGATTCGGAAATAAAGTCGCAGATAAATTCAACTAATTCACATATTATCCTTTTTTCTCACTTTGCCTGTGGAAAACTCTGTTGGATCAGTGAAAAAACTTGGATCTGATCGCTATTTAACCAAGGATCGCATTGACAACAGCCGCGATAGTCCTTAAAATTCGCGCTCTTTTGAAATCGCTGCGTTTTGGTTTTTTACTAAAACACAGATTACCTTAGTAAATATCGACCGGACGGACGAAGTTATGAAAAGAACATTTCAACCTAGCGTATTAAAACGCGCTCGCGTTCACGGTTTCCGTGCTCGCATGGCCACTAAAAATGGTCGCCAGGTATTAGCACGTCGCCGTGCTAAAGGCCGCAAACGCTTAACAGTCTAGTCAGATTATAAAGCGCTGCGTGGTCAGCTATACCTTCAGCAGGGAGTTACGTCTGTTAACTCCCCGCGAATTCGACAATGTATTCCAGAACCCGTTCCGGGTTGCATCTCCACTCTTTACTATCCTCTGCAAAGCCAATTCCAGCAATAATCCACGTATTGGTCTGACGATCGCAAAAAAACGTGTTAAATTAGCCGTGCATCGTAACCGCATCAAACGTTGTGCCCGTGATAGTTTCCGCTTACATCAGCATAAACTGCCGCCGGTTGACATGGTGCTTATGGTCAAAGGTGACATTAGCAATACCGATAATGCCGAATTGCATCAGCAACTGGAGCGCTTATGGAGCAAAATACTCCGTCAGTACAACGCTTCCCAGCCAAAATCCTAATTACTGCGATTAAAGGCTATCAGTGTTGCATCAGTCCGCTGTTTGCACCGAGTTGTCGATTCACGCCGAGCTGTTCACATTATGCAGTTGAAGCGATAAATCGATTTGGTGCAATAAAAGGTGGTTGGTTAACTACCAAACGTCTATTAAAATGTCACCCTTTACACCCGGGTGGTGAAGATCCCGTTCCTGAAAAGCAAAAGAGATAAGTGCACACATGGAATCGCAACGTAGTTTTTTAGTGATTGCCTTAGCAATCTGTAGTTTCTTCTTGTATGACGCATGGCAAAAAGATCATGCTCCAAAACCGCCTAAGCCAGCGACTGAACAAGTTGCGACAGCTTCTGGCGAAGTGCAACTTTCAGCGTCTGGCGAAGTGGTAGCTCCAACTGCTGTCCCAGCAGCCAGCAAAGTAATTCAAGTAAGCACTGATGTCTTGGAAGTCAGCATCGATACCGCTGGTGGTGATATTGTTGGTTTGCATTTACCAAAATATACAGTGAGCCTTGAAGATAAAACGCCTTACAGCTTAATGCGTAAATTAGACGGCTTCAGTTACACAGCACAATCTGGTTTATTAGGCGACGGTCCTGATGAAAAAGGCAAAGCCAAACCAATTTATACAGCAACTCAAGAAAAATTCAGTTTAGCCAATGGTCAAACTGAGTTAGTCGTGAGCTTAACGCTACAGCGCGATGAGTTAAATATCGAAAAACGCTACACATTTACTGCTGGCAAATATGATGTCCGGGTAGAATATTTCCTGACAAATAGCGGCGCTGGTAGCAAAGTAGTGCAACCTTACTATTACTTGGCACAAACCATCGATAACGGCAAATCTGAAAATATGATGATGCCGGTTTACCGTGGTGGTGCTTATTCAACAGCTGAAACTCGTTATGAGAAATTCAGCTTCGACGATATGAAAGATGCGGCGTTAGACCAAAGCACCAAAGGCGGTTGGATCAGCATGATCGAACACTACTTTGTATCAGCTTGGGTTCCTGCAGCTGATCAGCAAAATCAATTATTTACTATGGTTTCTGGCGGTAATCTGGCAGTGATCGGTAGTAAAGGCCCACAAGTTAGCTTAGCGGCAGGCGAACAAAAATCGATCGCGGCTACATTCTATGCCGGTCCAAAAGATCAGGAGCAATTGGAAAAAATTGCACCAGGCTTAGATCTGACAGTTGACTACGGTTTCTTATGGTTCTTATCACAACCATTATTTTGGTTAATGGAATTAATTCACGGTGCTTTGGGTAACTGGGGTCTAGCAATTATTGGCATCACCATTTTAGTCAAAGGCTTAATGTTCCCGTTAACCAAAAAGCAATACGAATCAATGGCTAAGATGCGTAACCTGAAGCCGAAGATTGATGACTTACAAGCCCGTTATAAAGACAATAAAGAAAAAATGGGTCCAGCAATGATGGAATTATATCGCAAGGAAAAGGTCAACCCAATGGGTGGCTGCTTGCCGATGTTAATCCAAATGCCAATTTTCTTAGCCTTATACTGGATGTTTGCAGAAAGCGTTGAGCTGCGCCAAGCGCCGTTCTTCTTCTGGATCCAAGACTTGTCAGCAGCTGACCCGTTCTATGTATTGCCAGTGCTGTATATCCTCAGCATGTATGCAATGCAGAAGTTAACACCAATGACAGTGACCGACCCAATGCAACAAAAAATCATGTTGTGGATGCCGGTAGTGTTCGGTGTGTTCTTCGTAATTTTCCCAGCAGGCTTAGTATTGTACTGGGTTGTCAGCAACTTATTGTCACTGGCACAAATGGTCTACATCTACCGAGATATGGAAAAACGCGGTCTTTACGTCCGAGGTTAATCCAAGCCGAGTAACTAGCTAAAAAAGCCCGCTTGCGGGCTTTTTTTATGATGAATACCACGTATTGGCTTTGTCGCTTCGCCAGCTAGTATTTAGCTGTTAAAATATGCACAGATAAGTTGTTAAAGAGGTTTCCATGTACAGCACTGATACCATCGCCGCCCAAGCAACTGCTACTGGCCGCGCCGGCGTAGGCATTATTCGGGTATCTGGCCCTGCCGCTAAGACCGTCGCGCAAGCGTTGCTTGGTAAAGTACCGGCAGCCCGCAAAGCCGATTACTTGCCATTTCGCGACATCGACAATCAAGTGTTGGACCAGGGCATAGCCTTGTATTTTCCAGGCCCTAATTCATTTACTGGTGAAGACGTCTTAGAACTACAGGGTCACGGCGGCCCAGTACTATTAGATTTGCTGTTACAGCGGATTTTGGCTTTGCCAGGCGTTCGCATCGCGAGGCCCGGTGAGTTTTCCGAACGAGCCTTCTTAAACGACAAACTTGATCTAACCCAAGCCGAGGCCATTGCCGATTTAATTGACGCTAGTTCCGCACAAGCGGCGCGCTCGGCCATGCAATCTTTGCAGGGTGAATTCTCGAAGAAGATCCATGCTTTAGTAGAAAAGGTAATCTACTTACGCATGTACGTGGAAGCTGCCATTGATTTTCCGGATGAGGAAATCGATTTCTTATCGGATGGTAAAGTCGCTGGCGACTTAGCAGCCATCATCAACGATTTAAGCCAAGTACAAAAACAAGCAACCCAAGGCAGTATTCTGCGCGAAGGGATGAAGGTCGTTATTGCAGGTCGTCCGAACGCAGGCAAATCGAGCTTGTTAAACGCCCTAGCTGGCCGTGAAGCAGCCATTGTTACCGATATCGCCGGTACAACTCGTGACGTTTTACGCGAGCATATTCATATCGATGGCATGCCACTGCATATCATCGATACCGCAGGGCTTCGCGAAGCAACCGATAAAGTAGAACAAATTGGTATCGAACGCGCTTGGCAAGAAATCCTGCAAGCTGACCGCGTGTTGTTTATGGTCGACAGCACCACCACAGCTGCAACTAGCCCTGCCGAAATTTGGCCTGAATTTATTGAGCGTTTGCCAGCAAGCTTAGGCGTCACGGTGATCCGCAACAAAACTGATTTGACTGGTGAAGCTATTGGTGCCGACTTAAGTTCAGCCACACCAGTGTTTCGCTTATCAGCAAAGGACAGCCAAGGCATCGACGCCCTGCGTGATCATTTAAAAGCCTGTATGGGCTTTGAAGGCAATATGGAAGGCAGTTTTATTGCCCGCCGCCGCCACCTCGATGCCTTAGAACGTGCTTTAGAACACCTTAATATCGGTGAAATCCAATTACACAATCACATGGCCGGAGAAATCCTTGCTGAGGAGCTACGCCTCACCCAGCAACACCTGAACGAAATCACCGGTGAATTTAGCTCGGATGATTTGTTGGGCAGAATTTTCTCGAGCTTTTGTATTGGCAAATAAGCATTAACTACCTAAGGCATTCACTCAATGTCGACGCAGCCAATGCGCTGCGTCGAACATTGCAACTAGCCGACTTAACAACACCACTGCAGTCACCATCATCAGAGCCGCGACGACCAAGCTACTTTCGTAATTTCCAGCAGCACTCGCCAACAAGGCACTGATACTCGGCGCTATTATCTGCGCAGAGCCATAACATAAAGTTAGGATAGCCATCAGCCGAGCTGGTTTTTCCGGCATCAATCGCCCCGCAACCGTCAACACCAAACTGACACAGCCAATAAAACTCGCCCCAAATAACATGGCGCTAATCACAAAGGCCGCAGCGCCCGGCACCATCACCGGCAGAACAATGGCTACGGCATTGATAAACGCCGCGAGCCGCAAACTTGGCAGATACCCCAAGCGCCGAGCGATCTGATCCCACCATATCGCACTTGGCGCAGCTGCAAGCCCAAGCAGCAAAAATGCCCAGTGACCAACCTGTTGTAACGAAGCCGATGTACTGGCAATAGCCACCAAAAAGGTGATTGAAACCACATAACCATAGCCAGCGCAAAAATACATCAATAAAAAGAGTGGGTAAAACGCTCGTGGTAGCGGCTCAGCATTAACCGAGATTTTCTCGCCCGGCGCGACTTCAACCACAGGCAAGCCCAACCAAGCGGGAACTAACAAAAAGAAAGCAAGCGCAGCAAACAACAGCCACTGGCTAGGACTTGCCAGATTATACTGGCTCATCAATTCGCTACAAAATGCGACTAATACAATCCCCAAACCAAGTCCTGCAAAGTGCAAACCCAGTTCCGGCTTCAAACCACGCTGCCTAAGATGTTGCATGATAAGGCCTGATGCTAACAGCATCGACGCTGCAGCACTGAGACCGGCGATAAACCGCCATAGAGCCAATGCTGGTAGCGAATGGCTGACCGCCATGCCAAAGGTACTAATTACCGCTAAAATCAGTCCAAAGCGATAACAACGCCATTTGTATCGCCAATTGGACAAGCTGATAGCGATAAGTGCGCCGGTGACATAACCGGCGTAATTAATTGATGCGAGAAAACCACCCCAACGCGGATCCAATCCTTCTGCCTGCATTAATGCCAGTAACGGCGTATAGGCAAATCTGGCAATGCCAAGGCAAAGCAGTTGACTGCAAAAGCCAGCAAGTAAAATGGTTCGGGAAGTCAGCATTGTTAGGCTTGGGCATCAATATTCTATGCTACAAGCCTAACGCTATAATTTGCTGGCGACTATACGGCGATAGTCGCAGTTGTTGAGTTAACGCGCGTAGGTTGCGGTTAAAGTTTTCTTTGCCAAGGCTTTGGCGTTAAGCATATAACCAACTAACGCCGGGTTGGCATTGTCTGGAACTTCCAATTTAGCATCTGGGAGCGCCCACACAGTAAACTGATAACGATGCATCCCATGGCCTTCAGGCGGGCAAGCGCCACCGAAGTTTTTTACTCCAAAGTCGTTGATAAAACTACGGCTCCCTTCAGGTAACTTTCCACCCTCAGATCCAGCGCCTTGAGCTAAAGATGTCGTAGCTACAGGAATATCAACCACTAACCAATGCCACCATCCAGCTTCAGTCGGTGCATCAGGATCATAAGCGGTAACCGCGACACTTTTAGTACCTGCCGGCAAATCAGACCAATTAAGCGCAGGCGATTTATTGGCACCAGCACAACCAAAACCCGCAAATTCAAAGGTTTTCGCCATAAAATGACCTTCTTTGATGTCGGGGCTGCTTAATTGCACTGCATTTGCGGTAAAAGACAATGCGCTTAGCGCGGCTAAAGATAACTTCAAAAATTGCATAACGAACCCTCGGTTAAATACCAGTCGATGAGTTTAAAACTAACTCAACGGCTGCAATTTTGCTGAATTTTGTTGTAACCACTGCACAAATTGCTGTTTTGGTAGCGCGCCAGATAACTGAGCGATCACCTGCCCTTGTTGCATCAATATGAGTGTCGGAATAGATCGGATCTGAAATTGTGCAGCTAATTCAGTTTGTTGTTCAGTATTCACCTTCCCAAAGCGAAACATCGGCGCAAGTTCCGCCGCCGTTTGTGCGAATACTGGGGCGAAATTCTGACATGGCCCACACCAACTCGCCCAAAAATCAATGACTAAAGGAACTTCTGACTTTTGCGCGTGATTAGCAAAATTAGCCAAGTTTAGTTCGATTGGCTGGTGAGTAATTAACGGACTTTTGCATTTGCCACAAACGGCTTGTTGCGACAATTTCTCTAAAGCAACGCGGTTTAAGCCAGCGCAATGTGGACAGGCGATGATCATCTGCAATCTCCTAGCAATTATCATATTGAGGAAATGGGGATCTTTTTAACAGATTCAACTATCGGCTTACTGGCGGCTGCCGCAGCATAACGCAGGAAGAGAGGCAAAAAAAAGCCAGCTCATGTTTGCACACGGCTGGCCTTGATTAGTCGAACTTTTGCTTATCCCTCAACTGTTTTAGCAGTTGGGTAAAGCACAACGACTATTAGTCGCGAGTACGACGTTTTGGTGCTGCACCTGGACGCGGACCTGCACCACTTGGGCGACGGTCTGAGCCTGGGCGATCTGAACCAGGACGATCTGACGACGGACGGTCAGAAGCTGGACGCTCAGAACGTTCATAAGTTGGACGTTCAGCTGGTGCACCATTGTCCACACTGATATTCAGTTTTTGCTTACGCACATAAACTTTTTTCAGGTGTTGGAAAATTTCATTTGGAATATCAGCTGGTAATTCAACTGTAGAGAAATGATCAAACAGTTTGATGTTACCAATGAATTGACTGTCGATATTAGCTTCGTTCGCGATAGCACCAACGATGTCACCTGCGCGAACGCCGTGTTCTTTGCCCACTTCAATACGGTAAGTATTGTAGTTGCCTTGCATTTCGCGACGTTGACGTGGACCACGCTCTGGACGATCACCTGTACGTTCTGGACGCTCACCTGAACGCTCATAACGAGCTGGACGATCACCACGCTCTGTGCGTTCTGGACGCTCACCACGAGCATGCGGTTCACGAATTTCAGGGAACTGTTTAGCAACGTTTAACGGTTGATCTTTTTGCGCTAGGAATAACAAGGCTGCAGCTAAATCTGCGTCCGTTGTTTCTAACTTTTCACGCCAATCGTTAATTAAGTCTTGGAAGAAACTTAAGTTTTTCGCTTCGATTGTGTTCGCTAATTGCTCGCGGAACTGCTCGATACGACGTTGTTCAATGACTTCGCCTGTTGGCAGAGACATTTTTTCGATTGGTTGACGAGTTGCTTGTTCAATAGTGCGCAACAAACGACGTTCACGTGGTGACACGAATAAAATCGCTTTACCTTCACGACCGGCACGACCTGTACGGCCGATACGGTGTACATAAGCTTCGCTATCGTACGGAATATCGTAGTTAATAACTAAACTGATACGCTCAACGTCAAGACCACGAGCAGCAACGTCAGTCGCTACGATAATGTCGATCTGACCCGCTTTTAAGCGGCGAATGGTTTGTTCGCGGTTGGCTTGGTTCATATCGCCATTGAGGCAAGCTACAGCATAACCGCGAGCACCTAATTTTTCGGAAATTTCCTCAGTCGCGCTCTTCGTACGAACGAAGATGATGCTTGCATCATACTCTTCGCCTTCTAATACACGTGTTAATGCATCAAGTTTCTGATTACCATCAAGCATCACGTAACGTTGAGTGATACGCTCAACAGTACTAGTTTTTGATTCGATCTTAATTTCTTGGGCATTTTTCAAATGCTTTTGGGCAATAGCACGGATTTGCGATGGCATAGTTGCAGAGAACATTGCAACCTGACGGCCTGCTGGCGTCGCATCCATGATCGTTTGCACGTCATCTATAAAGCCCATACGCAACATTTCGTCGGCTTCATCTAATACGATTGCGCGCAATTTATCTAATTGCAACGTGCCGCGATCTAAGTGATCGAGGATACGACCTGGCGTACCAACAATAACTTGTGAGCCGCGCTTTAATGATTTAAGTTGGTTGGTATAGCTTTGACCGCCGTATAACGGCAGAACGTGGAACGCAGGCATGAAGCGCGCATAAGCTTGGAAAGCTTCAGCAACTTGGATAGCCAGTTCACGTGTTGGAGCCAACACCAAAATTTGTGGTTCGTTTTGAGCCGGATCGAGTCGGGCAAGCAAAGGCAGAGCAAAAGCGGCAGTTTTACCAGTACCGGTTTGTGCTTGGCCAAGTAAGTCCTCTCCAGCCAACAGTTTTGGGATGGCCGCCGCCTGGATTGGCGATGGAGTTTCATAACCCAATTCTGTTACTGCACGTAACAAGGGTTCCGGCAGCGCAAGCTGGGAAAAAGTCAGGGACTCAGACATATTTTGTATAAACCTCAATAACACGCAGGCGATAGGTGGTTGTGCTATTGTAGTTTTACAGAGCCTGCTTTGCTGTAAAAATACCCCAAACGTGCAGATAAGCATGGCTTTGCACGTTTTTATTCCAGTAGTATAGCCAATCATTTACCTGACAAGAGGTTACTAGATGATTGAGATCCTCGTGGGCAGCCAAATGGGTGCTGCTGAATACACTGCAGACCAAGTTGCTGAAACACTGGCACAAGCGGGTTATGAAGTCAGGCTGCATCTGACACCCGAATTAGAACAACTATCCAGAAACTCAACCTGGTTAGTGATCACCTCGACCTATGGTGCGGGTGATCTGCCCGACAATATCCAACCCTTTGCGGATCAATTAGCACGCGATCAAACTGATCTTACCACAATTTCGTATGCCGTGATCACTTTAGGTGACTCTAGCTATGATACTTTTTGCTTTGCTGGGCTAAAAATGCGGCAATTGCTCGACAAATGCCAAGCAAAGTATTTAGGTCTAAGTTTAGATATTGATGTGCAACAAGCTGATTTACCTGAAGATACGGCACTTGCTTGGTTACCTCAGTTTACAAACCTAGTGGCCAAGCCCTCTTAAATTTTGTTGAAAAAAAAGGCGGGTAAAATTTACCCGCCAAAAAACACAAGTCACTGTCCAGAAACTGGATATCTAACGTTTACTCCATTGACCCTCACAGCAGAGCCAACACCTCTAATGTATGCTGTAAACACAAATGCTACTTTATAAAAGTCTGATAAAGTCATGATAAATCTAGTATTTCGTTTAAAAAATCAGCAAATGAACGATTTTTCAACCCCAAAAAAGTAACAAATACAAATCAGTAAAAAAATTTAAAACGCAGATCTAACGCCAACCAATAAATTAAATGGCACAAAACTAGCGCCTATAAACAAACATCTAAATAGAACTCTTGATATGGCAACGGACAAAAATCTAGCGTTAACGTCTGCCGATCCTCAACCAAAAACATGCAGTAATTTTGAGTCGGCCTGAAAAAAGCAAATAAACTCGAGATTGAAGAATTTACTCACGGCAATCAAATAAGCCGCTAACCGGCAAATGTGGATAAAGCCGAAATGAACAACTTAAAAATCGTTTTACTGAGCTTACGCTGGCTGTAACTGAGGCAAACGGTAAGCAAGATCTATTTATACGGACTTACCCACAATTAGATCTCAACTTGATCACAACTGTGGATAAATCACGTATAACCCAGTGCAAAAGCTGGTGTTATCCTCTGCATCAAAAAAACGCTAAATCTGCCTGTGGATAAAACAGCGACTTGATCACAGGCTTAAGGAATGCAGATCCGGATCAGATCACAGTTTAGATCCTTCGTAAGATCCTGATGATCAAGGGCAAAAAGTACTTATGCACCGCAAACGGCCTGCTTAGTAGTAACAATAATAAGAAAGATCTATATAAAAGATCTATTTATATACTAAGGATCCTTTTGGATCTCGACGGTATTTTAATCGTTCCGTTTCAAGTCGGATCCAGTTACAATACGCGCCCTTTTTTGCTTAGTTTGTGACGGTGTGAGGCTAATATGTTGTTTCAACAAACCTATGATGTGATTGTGGTCGGTGGCGGACATGCCGGAACCGAAGCGGCGTTAGCTGCAGCACGGATGGGCATGCAAACTTTATTATTAACTCACAACGTTGAGACCTTGGGATTAATGTCCTGTAACCCTGCTATAGGCGGTATTGGTAAAGGCCATTTGGTAAAAGAGATCGATGCCATGGGTGGTGCTATGGCAATGGCTACTGACAAAGCAGGCATTCAATTTAGAACTTTAAATAGTTCTAAGGGCCCAGCAGTTCGGGCTACACGCGCACAGGCTGACCGTCAGTTATATCGTGCGGCTATTCGTCAGATCCTAGAAAACCAACCAAATCTACAAATTTTCCAACAAGCTTGTGATGATCTGATCGTTGAACAGGATCGAGTCACAGGTGTTGTTACCCAGATGGGTCTGAAGTTCACCGCAAAAAGCGTAGTTTTAACCGTAGGGACTTTCCTCGCTGGACAAATCCATATCGGTTTAGAAAATTACAGTGGCGGCCGAGCTGGCGATCCGCCATCAGTATCACTGGCAAAACGATTACGTGATCTGCCATTTCGAGTGGGCCGATTGAAAACTGGGACTCCACCACGTATCGATGCGCGAAGTGTCGATTTTTCAAAGATGCAACCGCAACCAGGTGATACTCCATTACCGGTAATGTCGTTCATGGGTAAACAAAGTGATCATCCACGTCAAATCCCTTGTTACATCACTTATACCAATGAAAAAACACACGATATTATCCGCGGTGGTCTAGATAGATCGCCAATGTATACCGGCGTTATTGAAGGGGTTGGCCCACGTTATTGCCCATCGATTGAAGACAAAATCAATCGGTTTGCCGATAAAGATAAACACCAAATCTTCATTGAACCTGAAGGGTTGACTACTCACGAGCTATACCCAAATGGTATTTCGACAAGCTTGCCATTTGATGTGCAATTGGCCTTGGTCCATTCGATACCAGGTTTGGAAAACGCCCATATCACTCGCCCTGGTTATGCAATCGAGTACGATTTCTTCGATCCTCGCGATCTGAAAACTTCCCTTGAAAGCAAATTCATCAAAGGCTTGTTTTTTGCAGGGCAAATCAATGGCACAACCGGCTACGAAGAAGCTGGCGCACAGGGCTTATTGGCGGGTTTAAACGCCGCGTTGCTAGTGAAAGAACAAGACGCATGGGCACCATCACGTGATCAAGCATACTTGGGTGTTTTGGTCGACGATCTGACTACGCTTGGCACAAAAGAACCGTATCGGATGTTCACCAGCCGTGCTGAATATCGTTTGATGTTGCGTGAAGATAACGCTGATATCCGCTTAACAACCAAAGGCCGAGAGCTTGGTTTAGTGGATGATGCGCGTTGGGCAGCGTTTAACCTGAAAATCGAGCAAATTGAACTCGAGCGTCAGCGCTTAAAGCAGCAATGGGTGCATCCACAACACGCAGCTTTGGCTGAAGTAAATCAGTTACTGAAAACGCCGTTAAGCCGTGAAGCTAGCTTAGAAGATCTGATCCGTCGTCCTGAAGTCAATTATAAGGATCTGATGGCGATCGAGAGTGTCGGACCTGGTCTTGCTGATCAAGCTGCTGCTGAACAAGTTGAAATTCAAATTAAATATGAAGGTTATATCAACCGTCAGCAGGATGAAATTGCCAAACATGAGCGCAATGAAACCACACGATTACCTGAAAAATTTGATTACAGCGTAGTTAAAGGGTTGTCGAACGAAGTAGTTCTGAAACTAAACCAATCGCAACCTGAAACTGTTGGCCAGGCATCGCGGATCTCAGGAATAACTCCGGCTGCGATCTCATTGCTGTTAGTTTATTTAAAGAAACAAGGTTTGCTGCGTAAAACAGCTTGAGGAATTTATGCACGCAAAACTTTTAGCGCAACTTAATGAATTAGTTGCAAAAACTGAATTAAAGTTGTCTGAAAAACAACTAGATCAGTTAGTGCAATATGTGTTGTTACTGGATAAATGGAACAGCGCCTACAATCTGACGTCAGTACGTGATCCAGCTGAAATGCTAGTGAAACACATTATGGATAGTTTGGTTGTAGCGCCGCATTTGCACGGAAATAACATTATCGACGTTGGCACAGGACCTGGCTTGCCGGGCATTCCATTGGCTATTTGTTGCCCAGAAAAAAACTTTACCCTGCTCGATAGCTTAGGAAAACGGATCCGCTTTTTAAACCAAGTGAAATTACAGCTTGGTTTAACTAACGTCACACCTCTGCAAAGTCGTGTTGAAGCGCACCATACCGACCTAGGTTATGATACAGTGCTAAGCCGAGCGTTTGCTTCTTTAGGTGATATGATCAGCTGGTGTCGACACTTACCAGCGACTAATGGTCAGTTTCTCGCCATGAAAGGCGCTCTGGCACAGGAAGAAATTGCAGCTTTACCGGATTTTGTTAAAGTGGTTGGCAATATCGAACTGCAGGTACCAGCGCTGATTGGTCAGCGCTATTTGTTAATTCTGGAAAAAACGGCGCAGTGACGAGGGAATTTCGTGGGCAAAATCATCGCAATCGCAAATCAGAAAGGTGGTGTTGGTAAAACCACAACCGCAGTTAATTTGGCAGCGTCGATGGCGGCAACCAAACGCCGTGTTTTGCTGATCGATTTAGACCCACAAGGCAACGCGACCATGGGCAGTGGTGTTGATAAACATCAGGTGCCAGCAACAGCTTACGAACTTCTTGTTGAAGAAAAACCGTTAGCAGAAGTAGTTGTAAAAGAGACAGCCGGTGGTTACCACTTGGTTGCTGCCAACTCTGATGTCACTGCCGCGGAAGTTCGCTTATTAGACGTATTTGCCCGCGAGTTACGCCTACGCAATGCTTTGAAAGACTATCGTGCACAGTACGATTTTATTTTTATCGACTGCCCGCCATCGCTCAATATGCTGACCGTAAATGCCATGGCCGCAGCTGATTCTGTACTGGTGCCGATGCAATGCGAATATTATGCCCTAGAAGGTCTGACAGCATTGGTTGATACCATCAACAAATTGGCCGCCGTGATCAACGCCGATCTTAAAATCGAAGGGATCCTGCGGACTATGTACGATCCGCGCAATCGCTTGGCAAATGATGTGTCAGAACAACTTAAACGGCACTTTGGCGAAAAAGTTTATCGCGCTGTAATTCCACGAAATGTGCGCTTGGCTGAAGCACCAAGTTTTGGTACTCCAGTAATGTATTATGATAAAAGTTCAACTGGTGCAAAGGCTTACCTCGCGCTTGCCGGTGAAATTTTACGACGTGCCGAGCAAAAAATTGTTAAATCAACGGCGTCAGTCTGAGTTATTTAAGGAACTATAAGCATAATGTCGGTGAAAAAACGAGGATTAGGGCGCGGTCTAGACGCATTGTTGACCAATCAAAAGACGCCATCAGACGACAATGAATACCAGTCGGTAACCACACAAGCTGAGTTACAAAAGCTGCCTATTGAATGGTTGCGACCAGGCAAGTACCAGCCGCGCAAAGATATGTCACAAGACGCGCTGGAAGATTTAGCCAATTCAATCCGTGCGCAAGGGGTTATTCAGCCGATAGTCGTTCGAGAACTGGCAAAAAACTCTTATGAAATTATTGCTGGTGAACGCCGTTGGCGTGCAGCGCAGATAGCACAACTATCTGAAATACCGTGCATTATTAAAAACGTACCGGATGAAGCCGCCGTTGCTATCGCATTAATTGAAAATATTCAACGCGAAGATTTAAATGCAATGGAAGAAGCCGTGGCGTTGCTGCGTTTATCGACCGAGTTTGATCTAACGCATCAACAGGTCGCCGACGCTGTGGGAAAATCTCGCACCACGGTAACCAACCTATTACGTTTGAATCAGTTAGCTGATGATGTGAAGACCTTACTTGAACATGGTGACATTGAAATGGGTCATGCTCGAGCGCTATTGGGTCTTGAGTTAGAACAACAATCTGACGCTGCACGTATTATCGCTGCCAAGCAAATGACGGTGCGGGAAGCAGAAAGTTTAGTTCGGAAGATTTTAGAACCTGCACCAGTGGTTGCCGCGAAAGCAAAAGACCCTGATGTTGCGGCTTTAGAGCAAAAAATTAGTGAACGATTTGGTGCGCCAGTCAGTATTAGTTACAACCGAAAAGGTAAAGGCGAATTAGTTATTTCGTACAGCAGTTTACCGGAATTGGACGGCATTTTAAGCCAACTTGGTTTTGACACGACTGAAAACTAACCAAATGGGTTTCAATTATGTCGACATTAGTAGTAACGACGCGGCTTTTGGTTGCAAAAATAAGGCAGATAAGTATACTTGCGCGAGCTTTTTGAACAGTTGAATTGTTTTCATTTAGGTGGTGCTTTGTGCCTTTAACCACAACAAAACAGCGTTCACAGTTGATTTTAAAGATATTTCTGTGTCAGATGCTCAGTGCGGCAGTGATTGCCGGTGGGTTTTTAGCAGTTCGGGATGGGCTGGCGGGAACGTCTTTTTTGATGGGTGCCTTGTGCGCGGTATTACCGCACAGTCTGTTTACGTGGTATGTGTTTCGTTTTCGCGGTGATTTGCAGCCAGATTTGGTGCTTAAATCCATATACCGCGGCGAAACCTTAAAATTTTTATTGTTGGTATTGCTGGTTGCAGCAGTGCTGAAACACCTTGCAGTGGTTTATTGGATTTTCTTTTGCGGCCTTGTGTTCGCATTTATCCTGCAAGCAGTGTTACCGATTTTGATTAACTACGATAATTGGGACTAACGATGGCATCTGGTGCTGAGCTTACAAGCAAAGAGTATATTACTCACCACTTGACCAACTGGAGTGTCGGTGAAGGTTTTTGGACCGTTCATGTCGATACCTTAGGCTGGTCAATATTCATGGGACTTGTGTTCCTATTCTCCTTCCGTGCAGTTGCGAAAACCGCAAATGCCGGTGTCCCGTCAAGATGGCAATGCGCTGTTGAGATGGTGGTCGAATTCATTGATTCCACAGTGAAAAGTACATTCCACGGCAAAAACACGTTAATTGCGCCATTGGCCTTAACTATTTTTGTTTGGGTACTTTTGATGAATTTATTGGATTTAGTGCCTATAGACTTTATCCCTTGGACTGCACAGCAAATCGGCGGCGCTCTGGGTTATGATCCTGCGCATGTGTATATGAAGGCGGTACCAACTACCGATCTGAATATGACAATTGCCCTTGCACTTGGTGTATTTATTCTGATGGTTTATTACTCAATCAAAATTAAAGGCATTGGTGGTTTCATTAAAGAATTAACCACTCAGCCATTTAATACCCCGTGGTTGTACTGGTTTAACTTCATTTTGGAAGTCGTCGCACTGTTGGCGAAACCATTGTCGTTATCCTTGCGGTTATTCGGTAACTTATACGCAGGTGAATTGATTTTCATCCTGATTGCAATGACCGGTTTGTTCCAGTTACCAATGCACTTTGTTTGGGCTGCGTTCCACTTACTGGTTATTCCATTACAGGCGTTTATTTTCACAATACTGACTGTGGTTTACCTGAGCATGGCTCACGAACACCACTAAAAGATTTCGTTTTAACTTTAACTTTAACTTTAGAAACTTGGAGAACATCATGGAAATGGTAATTGGCTTAAAATACATCGCAGTAGCCTTGTTAATCGGTTTCGGTGCCTTAGGTACTGCAATTGGTTTCGGTACTTTAGGTGGTAAATTCTTAGAGTCTGCTGCTCGTCAGCCAGAATTAGCGCCAACTTTACAAGGTAAAATGTTCGTTGTTGCAGGTTTAATCGACGCCATCGCGATGATCGGTGTTGCGATTGCTCTGTACATGCTGTTCGTACTGTAATTTGGACGTCGAACAGAACTTTTACTTTTTGTAATTTAAGGAGAAGCGTTCGTGAATATTAACGCCACTCTCATTGGTGAATTGATTGCCTTTATCGTGTTCGTCGGCTTCTGTATGAAGTTCGTATGGCCACCGATCATTGGTGCAATCGAAACTCGCCAGCAAAAAATTGCAGATGGTCTAGCTGCGAGCGATCGCGCTGAGACTGAACTGCGTTTAGCGCAAGAGAATGCAAAGAAACAGTTAGTTGATGCCAAAGCACAAGCTTCTGCATTAATTGACCAAGCGAAAAAACGCGAAGCGCAGATTATCGACGAGGCTGCGGTTAAAGCGCAGGCTGAGCGCGAAAAAATTCTGGCTCAGGCTAAAGCGGAAGTCGAAGCTGAACGCATCCGGGCGAAAGAAGAGTTACGTAAGCAAGTTGCTGCTTTAGCAGTGGCTGGTGCTGAACGTATTCTTCAACGTTCAATCGATGAAGCTGCTCACAGCGACATCCTGGAAAAACTGGTTGCAGAACTGTAAGAGGAAGAGCCATGTCTGAACTGACGAATGTCGCTCGTCCTTATGCCAAAGCGGCGTTTGACTATGCAGTCGAACAAAACGCTTTGGCGGCCTGGGCTGACATGCTGTTTTTTGCTGCGGAAGTAGTGAAAAACCCTGCTGTCGCCGAGCGCCTGCAAAGCAACGCTGCTGCGGAAACGTTAGCAGAATTTATTATCCAGATTTGTGGTGAGCAACTGAATGGCGCTGGCCAAAACCTTGTAAAGGTTATGGCTGAAAATAAGCGTCTGACAGCATTGCCTGCTGTGTTTGATAGTTATTTGCTGCTTAAAGCAGAACACGAAAAAGAAGCCACTGTAGATGTGGTTTCAGCAACTGTGTTGTCAGCTGAGCAACAAGACAAACTGATCGCAGCATTATCACAGCGTTTAGCACGCAAAGTTAAGTTGAACTGTAGCGTAGACCCGACAATCGTCGGTGGTATGTTAATTAAAGCCGGTGATATGGTTATCGATGGCTCAGTTCGCGGTAAGTTAGACCGTTTAGCCACTGCGCTGCAGTCATAATTGGGGATTAGAGCATGCAACTGAATTCCACTGAAATCTCTGAACTGATCAAACAACGTATTGCTCAGTTTGAAGTTGTCAGTGAAGCTCGTAACGAAGGTACTATCGTGTCTGTTACCGATGGTATCATCCGTATCAATGGCCTTGCTGACTGTATGCAAGGTGAGATGATTGAGCTTCCTGGTAACCGTTACGCTATCGCATTGAACTTAGAGCGCAGCTCTGTAGGTGCAGTAGTTATGGGTCCATATGCGGACCTGCGTGAAGGTATCAAAGTAAAAGCAACTGGCCGTATTCTGGAAGTTCCAGTAGGTCCAGGTCTGTTAGGTCGTGTGGTTAACACTTTAGGTGAGCCAATCGACGGTAAAGGTCCAATTGATGCGGCTGGTTTCGCTCCTGTTGAGAAAATCGCTCCAGGTGTTATCGACCGTCAATCAGTTGATCAACCAATGCAAACTGGTTACAAATCAGTCGACGCGATGATTCCTATCGGTCGCGGTCAACGTGAGTTGATCATCGGTGACCGTCAGACAGGTAAAACTGCTCTGGCAATCGACGCTATCATCAACCAGAAGTCTTCTGGCGTTAAATGTATCTACGTATGTATCGGTCAAAAAGCTTCGACCATCGCAAACGTAGTTCGCAAACTGGAAGAACACGGCGCATTAGCTCACACCATCGTGGTTGTGGCTTCTGCTTCAGAAGCGGCTGCTCTGCAATTCTTAGCTCCGTACTCTGGTTGTACTATGGGTGAATACTTCCGTGACCTCGGTGAAGATGCACTGATCGTATACGATGACTTGTCAAAACAAGCTGTTGCATACCGTCAAATCTCATTGTTGTTACGTCGTCCACCAGGTCGTGAAGCTTACCCAGGCGACGTGTTCTATTTACACAGCCGTCTGTTAGAGCGCGCATCACGCGTTAACGATAACTACGTTGAACGTTTAACCAACGGCGCAGTGAAAGGTAAAACAGGTTCTTTAACCGCATTACCAATCATTGAAACCCAAGGTGGTGACGTTTCTGCGTTCGTTCCAACCAACGTGATTTCAATCACCGATGGTCAGATCTTCCTGGAATCGAACCTGTTCAACGCCGGTATCCGTCCTGCAGTCAACGCCGGTATTTCTGTATCGCGTGTTGGTGGTGCTGCACAGACCAAGATCATCAAGAAACTCGGTGGTGGTATCCGTTTAGCATTAGCTCAATACTCTGAATTAGCAGCGTTCGCGCAGTTTGCTTCAGACTTAGACGATGCAACACGTGCCCAGTTAGACCACGGTCAGAAAGTTACTGAGCTGATGAAACAGCTGCAGTACGCGCCAATGGGCGTTGCTGACATGGGCGTGTCTATCTTCGCTATCGAGAAAGGCTACATGAAAGATGTTGAAGTCGCGAAAATCCTCGACTTCGAAGCGGCACTGCTAGCTTATATGCACGCAGAGCACGGCGCATTCATGGCTGATCTGAACAAAACCGGTAACTACAACGACCAGATCGAAGCGACCATCAAAGGCGCTATTGAGAAGTTTAAAGCGACTCAGACCTGGTAACAGATTCGGGTGGCGGTAACGTCACCCGAAACGTTGAAATTTTCGGAGATTAGTCATGGCCGGCGCAAAAGAGATAAAAAGTAAGATCGGGAGTATTAACAATACTCGTAAGATCACCAGCGCTATGGAAAAGGTTGCAGTTAGCAAAATGCGCAGAGCGCAAGAGCGAGTTGCACAAAGCCGTCCATACGCTGAAGGTATGCGCAAAGTGATCGGTAATATCGCCAATGGTAACCTGGAATATCGCCACCCGTTCTTAACAGAACGTCCGGTGAAAAACGTGGGTTACATTGTGATATCAACAGACCGGGGCCTTTGCGGCGGCTTGAATACCAACGAATTTAAACGTGTGGCTCTGGCACTTAAATCTTGGAAAGAGCAAGGCGTGAATGCAAAGTTTGCTGTTATCGGCAACAAAGCTTCCGTGTTCTTCCGTCGGTTTGGTGGCAATGTAGTTGCACAGCAGTCGGGTTCAGGCGATACACCACGTTTGGCTGATGTCATTGGTTCAGTGCGAGTGATGCTGAATGAATACTCTGAAGGCAGAATCGATAAGTTGTTCATTGTATATAACAACTTTATCAACACGATGAAGCAAGAGCCAGTGATTGAGCAACTCTTACCTTTGCCAAAAGCGGAGCTGTCAGCCAGAAGTCATAGCTGGGATTACATTTACGAACCAGATCCAAAAGTTATCTTAGATAAATTATTGGAACGTTACGTAGAGTCTCAGGTTTATCAGGGCGTTGTAGAAAACGCAGCCAGTGAGCAAGCGGCGCGGATGGTAGCGATGAAAGCTGCAACCGACAACGCAGGCAACCTGATGGACGACTTAAAACTGGTTTACAACAAAGCCCGTCAAGCAGCCATTACGCAGGAACTGAGCGAAATCGTCGCCGGTGCTGCTGCTGTTTAACGCTTAGGTTTACAGGTTTGAGAAATTAGAGGAATTAACATGAGTCAAGGTAAGGTAGTCCAAATCATTGGCGCCGTTGTGGATATCGACTTTCCACAAGAAGCGGTACCTGGTATCTATGACGCGTTAAACGTAACAAGCGGCGACCTGGCTGGTTTAGTACTCGAAGTACAACAACAGCTCGGTGGCGGTACTGTTCGTGCCATCGCGTTAGGTTCAACTGACGGTCTGCGTCGCGGTGCTGAAGTGGCTAACACTGGCAAAGCGATCCACGTTCCTGTTGGTAAAGCGACTTTAGGTCGTATCATGAACGTACTGGGCGAGCCAATCGACGAAGCAGGTCCAATCGGTGAAGATGAGCGTATGCCAATCCACCGTGCAGCACCAAGCTACGAAGATCAAGCAGCTTCAAATGCACTGTTAGAAACTGGTATCAAAGTTATCGACTTAGTTTGCCCGTTTGCAAAAGGCGGTAAAGTAGGTCTGTTCGGTGGTGCTGGTGTTGGTAAGACCGTTAACATGATGGAGCTTATCCGTAACATCGCTATCGAACACAGTGGTTACTCTGTATTCGCCGGTGTTGGTGAGCGTACTCGTGAAGGTAACGACTTCTATCACGAAATGAACGACTCAAACGTTCTGGACAAAGTATCACTGGTTTACGGCCAAATGAACGAGCCGCCAGGAAACCGTTTACGCGTAGCGTTAACTGGTTTGACTATGGCTGAAAAATTCCGTGACGAAGGTCGTGACGTGTTGTTCTTCGTTGACAACATCTACCGTTACACCCTGGCCGGTACTGAAGTATCAGCATTGTTAGGTCGTATGCCGTCAGCAGTAGGTTACCAACCAACTCTGGCTGAAGAGATGGGTGTTCTGCAAGAACGTATCACTTCAACCAAAACTGGTTCTATCACTTCTGTGCAAGCAGTTTACGTACCAGCGGACGACTTAACTGACCCGTCACCAGCAACAACGTTCTCGCATTTAGATGCGACAGTTGTTCTGTCACGTAACATTGCTTCATTAGGTATTTACCCAGCAATCGACCCATTGGATTCGACTTCACGTCAATTAGATCCGCTGGTGATTGGTAAAGAACACTATGAAGTTGCGCGTGGCGTGCAGTCAGTACTGCAACGTTACAAAGAACTGAAAGACATCATCGCCATCCTTGGTATGGACGAGCTGTCAGACGCTGACCGCACCACGGTTTTCCGTGCTCGTAAAATCCAGCGTTTCCTGTCTCAGCCATTCTTCGTTGCTGAAGTATTCACTGGTTCACCAGGTAAATACGTACCGCTGAAAGAAACTATCCGTGGTTTCAAAGGCATTCTGGAAGGTGAATTCGATCACATGCCAGAACAAGCCTTCTACATGGTTGGTTCTATCGACGAAGCGATCGAAAAAGCGAAGAAGCTGTAATTTTACAGCTTTAGGAGAGCGAAATGGCGATGACAGTACAGCTGGACGTGGTAAGTGCTGAAGAGAAAATTTTCTCTGGCCTTGTCGAGTCCATTCAGGTGACTGGTAGCGAAGGTGAGTTAGGTATTTTACCTGGTCACATTCCACTGCTGACCGGCATCAAGCCTGGCATGGTACGAATTGTGAAACAATTCGGCGAAGAGCACCTGATTTATGTCGCTGGTGGCGTACTTGAAGTACAACCGCACACAGTCACAGTGCTTGCCGATGTCGCAGTTCGTGCAGAAGACCTGGACGAACAAGCAGCACTAGCCGCACAAAAACGTGCGACAGAAGTGATGCAAAACGCCGGTGCCGACTTTAACTACGCAGAAGCTGCAGCGCAATTAGCTGAAGCAATTGCACAGTTACGTCTGATCCAGAAACTGCGCGGCAAGAACTAAGTTCTATCGTGTTATAAAAAAAGCCACCTTCGGGTGGCTTTTTGTTTTTGGCATCGTCAGTGAATGCAACCAGCACTAAGCAATTAAACTATTTAACATTATTAATAGCCTTGAATTCTGCAAAACTTTAAGCAAATCAGCATTTAGTAACAAAGATTAGCGAAGATAAGCCAATCGTTGTTATCATCGAGTTAACTCTAAATAGAGTGCTTGTGCGCTGAGCAACAATCTAAGCGACTTATATACGGTTATCGACACGAACTTCCAGCTATTCGATACCTGCTGAAGATTGTTGCGCCAAGAAATTATAAAGTTCTTTAGGCCCGCGCTGTTGTTCACGCTAAATGATCTGGAAAGTTTTGTGAGTGCACGCTGAGTTTTATTTGAGTGATTTTGAATGGGTTTATTAAATTTTGGTACGCTGCAAATTGACCTTGAACAGCGTCGTGTCTTTACCGCTTCTAGTGAGATCATTGTCGAGCCGAAAATGTTCGAAGTTTTGTCTTATCTAATAAAAAACTCAGAACGTTATGTCAGTTTACAGGAACTACACACTGAAGTTTGGGCCGGTAGAGTTGTCACAGATACCGCGGTTAGGCGTGTTATCAGTAAATTAAGAGTTCATCTAGGCGATACCGATCCAGAGACCCCGATTTATATCAAATCTCAGATGAAACGTGGCTACCAGTTTATTGGACAGCCACTACCTGAAGCATCAACCACTGCTGATTTCGCAGAGATAAAACCGGAAATACCGGTCACTAAAGCTTTGCAATCACTTAAGTTTTGGGGCCTAGTGTTGGTTATTGCGCTGATGATGGGGTTTGCAGTGTCATTTTATTGGTCGGTCCAAAGCACTACTTCAGCAATTACCACCGAGCCTTTAGTGAATATTTCCGGAGAAAAACACTTTTTATCGGTGTCCGAAAATGGCCGGTACCAAGTCTTTACTGGGCGTCTGGATAAGAATGAAGGATGGCAAGCGTATTTCTTCGATAGTCAGTTAGCACAGCTGCAGAAGATTGACCGCACTGAAAAGGGCGAATTTCCCTTTGTCGCTATTCTTAAGAATGAAAAAGTCGTAATGACATCATTCGTCAACGGGAAGGCGAAGTTGCATCTATATCAAATATCAGATCTTACTAGACCTTTTAAAACCATAGAGTTTGATGAATTCTCGCGAATAGCTCAAGTGGCGTATTTTCAAGATGATCTCATTCTGATGAGTGGTCAAAAAAAGGAAGAAAAAAACTTTGTGTACTATCAGCTAGATCTGAAGGGCGAACAATTAAAGCAATTTACTTTTAGCTCGTTGCAGCAATCTATCGATTTTCATATAACTTTCTCGCCGGATAAGAAACATTATGCCTTCATAAGAAGGGGCGCCGACTTCCAGGTCCAAGTCATCAACGCAGCTAAAAAAACGCTTCTTGCTACCGACTCTTTTGACCTTAAAGCCACAGCGGCTGATGAATTGAACTTGCTTTGGCTTGATAACGATCAGTTATTGATAAATGCTGGCGAAAAATTCAACGTTTTGAATATTAACAATGGTTCGAAAAAGGAACCATCAGTGACGCAGCGATTTAGTGGTTTGGCTCGTGGTCAGCAGGGCAATTTCTATGGACTGCAAAAGCCTGCACAGCTCAAAACATTCTTCCAAGTGCAATTGAGCAATCTAGGATCTAAACAGCGATATTTTTCCTTTACTGGCCATACCCATAGTTTAAATTTCAGCAAAATTCCGAACCAGCTTTGGTTGGTCGAAAAAAATGATGCCGATTATCAACTCTATCTTTATCAACCAGAGACTGGGAATAAAAGGTTCTACTTTAAATCAAAAGAACCTTTCACCGTGATTTCGGAAGATCCAGATATGGCACTGTTGCTGTTGTTTAACAATAAACAAATAAAACTGCTAGATCATAATCGTGAAACGCTTATCGATATTTCCGATGTGAATCAGAAAATTGGCTTTTCAACATTTAGCCAAACCAATGGCGAAGTTTTATTCACCGAAAAAATTGGCGATACCTGGCACGTGCAGTCCTTTGACGTCAAAACAAAATTGCAAAAACGTTTACTGAAGGGTTTTCGGATGCTGTTGCCTTGGCAGCAACAATTTATTGCAGCAGATGAAAAAGGACAATTTTACTTATTGGATGATCAGTTTCAAGTTGTTAAACAGCTACCTTTTACCATCGATTTCAATTTCCTGTACCAAGTTAGCTTACATGGAAATAAAATCATTTCAGCTAACATTGGGTCTGATTCCACATGGAAATTAGCGACCTTAGACTTAATAACAGAACAATACCAGCAGCAATCTCTGCACGATTTGCCTATTAATAGCAAATTTTCGTTTAATAATGATGGAACCGAATCAATAGTATCTACTGCAAATGATGATGGTAATCAATTGGTTAGGCTTAGTTATAACTTTGGTTATAACTAGGTTTCGATAAAGTCCGCTGAAAGTAGCGTCGAAGTTATGGTGATTCACTGCAAGCGTTAGTAATTTGCAGTTGCGCTTTACCCTAGCCCACAACGTTATCAACAGAGGATTTTGCAATGAGAAGAATTAGTTATCAAACACTTGTGATGTTGTTTTTAGCATTGATGTATTCAGGAATTGTTCCTGCGACTGAGACTACCGAGCCGCAACAGCAACAACAAGATGCGCGCTGGTGCTTCCTTTTGGCCAACACCCCAATACTTGTGATCCCAATGGTCAGGGTTTTTCAGATATCCGCTGCTGATTTGGAAACTAATTCCGCAGTAGTGCAGAACTAGGAATCCAGAACTAGGAATCCAGAACTAGTAGTACATTACTAATTTGTCGTTGCGCATCGTGTTTAACAGTTTTTTAGGAATTAACTTGAATACTGCAGTATTTAACATGGATTACGCGGAAATACAGGGCTTCAAAGGAAAACTTCGACTCCCCCCTGTTTTCTGTAGCGTTATCAATTAGAATAACCAGCAAATGATAACAGGGGTTCTTTTATGGCTTTAAACGTAGTGATCCTGGCGGCTGGTAAAGGCACGCGGATGAAATCTTCCCTTCCAAAAGTGTTACACAAGGTCGCTGAGCGTCCGATGGTGCAGCATGTGATTGATACCGCGAATTCTTTAGGTGCCGCGAGCATCAATTTGGTTTACGGCTATGGCGCTGAGCAGCTGAAAGCTGGGCTTGGTGAGCAACCTCTGCATTGGGTGTTACAAGCAGAGCAATTAGGTACAGGCCATGCTGTGCAGCAAGCCATTCCCCATATTGCCGACGAAGACACTGTGCTGATTTTATACGGTGATGTGCCACTGACTCGCAAAGAGACTTTAGAGCAGTTATTGGCGACCCGCGATGAAAATGGCTTGGCTATTCTGACGGTAATTTTGGCAAACCCTACCGGTTATGGCCGAATTGTCCGTGAAAATGGCAAAGTGGTCGGCATCGTTGAACAAAAAGATGCAACGCCAGCACAGCTGTTAATCAATGAAGTGAATAGCGGCATTATGGCGGTACCTGGGAAAAAGCTGAAAGCTTGGTTGTCAGGTTTGCAAAACAACAATGCGCAAGGCGAATTCTATTTAACCGATATCGTGGCGATGGCGGCTGCTGAGGGCGTAACAATCACTACCGCTCACCCGCAGAATCCGATTGAAACCGAAGGTGCTAATAACCGCGTGCAGCTGGCGCAGCTAGAACGTGCGTACCAACTGCGTAAAGCGGAAGAGTTAATGCTCAATGGCGCAAACTTGCGCGATCCTGCGCGGATTGATGTTCGTGGCGAAGTGCAAGTCGGCAGTGACGTGATGATCGACGTGAACGTCATTTTTGAAGGTAAAGTCGTGCTCGGCAATGGTGTTAGCATTGGTGCAAACTGCATTCTAAAAGATGTAGTGATTGGTGCGAATACTGAGATCAAACCAAACACCATGGTTGAATCTTCAACTATTGGCGCTGACTGTTCAGTTGGTCCATATGCGCGTATTCGCCCTGATTCAGTGCTGGCGGATGATAGCCATGTTGGCAACTTCGTGGAATTAAAGAAAACAGTGCTTGGCCAAGGTTCAAAAGCCAACCACCTGACTTACTTAGGCGATTCTGTGATCGGCAGCAAAGTGAACGTTGGCGCTGGCACTATCACCTGTAACTACGACGGCGCAAACAAATTCCAAACCACGATTGAAGATGGGGTGTTTGTTGGCTCCAATAGCTCGTTGGTTGCCCCAATTACCTTGGGTAAAAACAGTACCGTTGGTGCTGGTTCCGTGGTCACGCAAAGTGTTGGTGAAGATGAGCTTGTTGTCGCGCGCACTAAACAACGGCATATCACCGGCTGGAAACGCCCGGTAAAAATAAAGAAATAACTTAAACAATATGCATTATGGGCCAGCATGCTGGCCCTTTTTATCCCAACCACAAGGAAGTCTTATGAATAAATTTCTCCGCCCACTAGGCCTGTGTTTAGCGCTTTTCTCCGTCGGTGCGGTTGCCGAAACCTCGGTGTGGAAAGTCAGCAAAGGCAATGACTTTATTTATGTTGCAGGCACTGTGCATTTGCTGCCTGCTAGTGAATATCCATTACCATCCGCGTTTAACGATGCCTACCGTCAAGCAGACCGTTTAGTCTTCGAAGCGCCGCTGCCAGAAACCATGGCCGAACAGCAAAAGATGCTGGCCACTTTGCAGTATCCAGCAGGGCAAACCTTAAGTAAGCAATTAAAACCGGCTGTTCGTAATGAGCTGGCTCAATATTTACAAGAACTCGGCGTACCTTTAGCGATGGTCGACGGCTACAAACCAGGATTTGTCGCAATGCAGCTGACTTTAATCGAAATGACTAAAGCAGGTCTTTCTGGTGATGGTGTTGATAAACATTTTCTGACGCAGGCAAAAAGTGCGGGTAAGCCTTTGCAATATTTGGAAACTTTGGAGTTTCAAATTGATTTAATTGCAAAAATTGGCGAAGAAAATCCAGACGAGTTTATTAAACTCAGCCTCGCCGAAGCCAAAGACAGCAGCAATATGCTGAAGAAACTGATTAAAGCTTGGCGCGCCGGCGATATGGACTTCATTGATCGCGAAGTGTTGCGTAAAGCGAAAAAAGACGATGAGCGCACTTATCGCATGATGTTTAGCGATCGTAATCAACGCTGGTTGCCGCAACTGCAACAAATGTTCGAGCAACCAGGCCACGAGTTAGTATTGGTCGGAGCAGCGCATTTACCTGGTGACGAAGGTGTGTTGACGATGTTGCGTCAGGCTGGTTTTACCTTGCAACAAATGCCGTAACTTTGCGGTTTTAATCCGAGAAAACTCATGAAAAAGCTGCTGGGAATGTTGTTGATGTGCGTTTTGGTTGGTTGTAGTTCAACTAACCAAATGGCGCTGTTAAAGCTGTCGCAAAACGACTTAAACCAGCAGCTGAACGCTCAGTTACAGCAACGATTAACACCGATTAAGCTTGCGGGAGTGCCGCTACAATTTCGTTCGGTACAGCTGCAGAACCAAATTGCGCCAGAGGGTCGTTCGGTGATCCGCGTAGATTTGTCTGCAGACATTGCTGCACAAATTGCGGTGATACAACTCCCGCTTCAAACGTCGTTTGCAATTGAAGCCGAACCCTATTTCGATCAGCAACGCCAAGCGGTATATCTGCGTCAATTTAAGCTGTTAGATGCAAAAGTAGCTGGGGCAGGTTATTCCGGAAAACTAAAACCTTTATCGGCGGAATTACAACAATGGCTGCAAAGCTGGTTGAGCCGCCAGCCGGTTTATCAATTAGACCCGAATAAATTGGAACACCAGTTACTGTTAAAAATGCCGCTAAAAATTCAGTTAAAACCTGGGCAGATGGTTTTAACACCGGCATTTGACTAAGGACCAAAGCGGCGTTTTTTACCTAAGCTTTGTGCTTATAGCGCTAGTTCAGTTAACCATTGCAAAGGCGCTTCGATCAATTGCAGATGCGAATGACCAATGTAACTGTACAGGCCAAGCTGACTTTCTAGTGCAAGTAATAAAGCATTACCCGCTAGCATTGCCATAACAAACAATAGCAATGTCAGTAGTAACTGCTTCACATTTGGGGTTTGGATGGGGGTATGTTCCGCTGCCATTGCCGGTCCTTTGCTCTTTGATGCTTTTAATACGTGGTTAGTCGCAAGCAGATCTAATTTAGTTTAAAAAAAACACAAATTTTTTTGAAAATAGCTAGGTAAGGGAAAAGATGCAGCGTTGGTTGCCGGCAGTGTTATTTTTTGCGTTTATTGGTTGGATCATTATCGACGCCGATCTCGGTACGAAGAATCCTTTTATCCAATTTGCACACTCTATTCCTTATGGTGACAAAATTGGCCATGCCTGTATTTATGGCACTATGGCGATATTAGTTACGGTAGCCAGCCGTTTTAAAACTTGGTCGTTGGCCCAATTACCGATTTTTTATGGAACTAGTTTAGTGTTGCTGTTTGCTTTGGCGGAAGAAGGCACTCAATACTTTTTCAAAACCCGTAGTTTCGATTTATATGATGTATTGGCTGATTTGATTGGTATCAGCATTGCCGCTCTCATGTTAACGCTCTGGCGTGCACGCACAGAACAACAGCCTAACCACCCTACTAATTAAGGCCGAACTTTTCTAGCCGATATAAAAACGCTTTGTAAGGCAATTCCAGTAAACGAGCCGCTTGTGCTCTATTGCCTTGGCTCTGTTGCAGCGCTTGTTGCAGGCAACTTTTCTCCAGCTGTTCAAAGTTAATCCCAGTGGTTGGTAGGATAAAACTGCTATTTAATGGTGGCGTTTGGGCGGTTGTTTGGTTTAGTCCTGCCAATAACTCTTCGGTGTCTTGCAGCAAGACAAAACGTTCAATCCGATTGGACAGCTCCCGCACATTGCCTGGCCAATGGTATTCCATTAACGCCTTTAACACCGGTTTACTGAGCTCTGGCAAGGTAACGCCATATCGTTGTTGGTGACGTTGTAAAAAGTGCTGCAGTAGACTAGGGATATCGGCAGCGCGCTCGCGAAGCGCGGGCATATGAATCGGCACGACATGCAGTCGATAAAACAAATCTTCACGAAAGCGCCCTTCGCTCACCGCTTTGGCTAAATCTTGGTGGCTGGCGGCGATGATCCGAACATCTAATTTGATTTCTTGATGACTGCCTAAGCGAGTCACTTTGCCTTCTTGTAACAACCGCAGTAGTTTGGCTTGTAATGGCAGTGGCAACTCGGCGATTTCATCCAAAAACACTGTACCGCCTTGTGCTGCCTCAAACTTGCCAGCTTTGCTGATCACTGCGCCGGTGTAAGCGCCTTTTTCGGCACCGAATAGTTCAGCTTCCGCTAAAGCCTCAGGGATGGCACTGCAATTAATCGCAACAAATGGCGCTTGATGCCGCAGCGATAATTGATGCAGCGCTCGTGCTGCTAACTCTTTGCCGGTACCACTTTCACCGCTAATGAGTACCGTTACATCAGTGCCAGAAATACGCTGGATCCGCTGAAACAACTGCTGCATACAAGGCGCGTTGCCAATTAATTCAACCAGTTGTTGCTGTTCTGATAACTGTGCGCTGAGCTTTAAGTTCTGCTGACGTAGCTGAAAAGCTCGTAAGCCTTTGCTGATGGCTAACAATAATTCTTGGCGTTTAAAGGGTTTACTCAAATAGTCATCACTACCAGCTTGGATCGCTTCGACAGCATGACTGACCGAACCATAAGCGGTAGCCACCACAAAACCTAAGGTCGGTTGATGCGCGCGAACATACTGTAATAACTGCAAACCGGTTAAGGCGCCGAGTTTCCAGTCACTGAACACTAAACTGATATCGGTGTTTTGCTTTAAGCAGACTATGGCACTTTCGACGCTATCAGCAAGACTCACTTGATAGCCCTCAGCTTCTAGCAATTGGCTGACTAATTGCCGTTGTGCCGCATCATCTTCTACAACCAATAGCTGGATCATGCCTGAACTCCAAAGGTGATTTTCGCCATACAGCCGCCGACTGCATTGTCATTTGCCGGCTCAGTCAGGTGATTGCCTGACAGATTATTGATCGTAATGTCGCCATGGTAATAACGTTGCAATAAGCGCCGGCACAAGTACAGTCCCATCCCCGCGCCTTCGGCCTTGCTGCTGATATGTGGTTGGAATAATTGTGCGATGATGTCATTACTAAGCCCAGCGCCTTGATCGCTAACCATCAACTCAATCCGATCATCGAACTTTTGTAAGTGCACTTTCACCACGCCAAGCTCGGGACTTGCCTCAACTGCATTGCAAATCACTGCGTGCGCAATGGTTCTAAGTTCGGCTTCGGCCCCGGCCATCAGCACAGTGGCTGGCAAATCGAGTTGGATTTGCACCTTGGCTTGGCTGAATTCTAGAGCGATATCTTGCAATACCGCATTGAGTGAGACCTGTTCACTGCGATCGACGCCATCACAACTAAGCGTCAACAATGCGGTTAAAGTTCGATTGATATGCTGCATTTTTTGCTCAATCAGTTTGTGCAACTGTTGTTGCTGCTCGCTCACTGCCGGCATTTGCTCTAATGCGAGTGCCATAGTGTGGATTGGGTTGCGCAACGCATGTACTAAGCCTCGACTAATTTCACCAAGTTCAATCAGTTGTTGCTGCTGTGCTAGCTGAGCACGATGGGCAGCAAGATCAGTAAGTTGCTGACTAGCTGTATTAAATTGATTAAGCACAAACCGATATTCAGCGAGACCCTGACTGTCGTCTAATTGCACCGGTGCTTCGCCAGATGCTAGTCGACGAAACCCTTGTACCAATTGCTGCAGCGGCGCGATAAAACGATAGCCAAGCCACAACGCCAAAGATAAAGCGAGCGCTAAACTGACCAATAAAGCGAGTAATTGGTATCGAAGGTATTTATCAATAATCGCTTTGCTATGACTGGCACTGTCGATATTAAATCGCTGTACCCAAGGTTGCGCTGCGCCGTTGTTGCCAATCGCATGCAACTCATCGAGTTCCTGCAGAGTCTCCGCTAACTCAATTTGCATTACTTCCGGTAGTGCTTGTTGGCTGTCGACTTTGAAGATCCGCACCTCTTGTGCCATTTCATCGCCGTTACTTGTGGTGATGATGCGTTTAGTTACCGTGGTTGTGGTATTGCCTGATGTGTCGGTTGTCGAGGTTGGCGTGTTATCTGGAGCACTGGCTGGCTCTGCAGTATTTTTGTCATCAAGAGTAATGACTTTGGTATTCAGCTGAATTTTTTCGGCAGTGCGGGCTAAAACAATTTTACTGAGCTGGCCGCTTTGTTTGGTGATTTCTTGCTGCAATTGTTGTTGCAACCACCACAGGCTCAACAACTGGCTCAAGGCAACAACGGCCAGAATAAGGCAAATTCCCCATAAAAGCGCACGTTGGATGGTCATTGGCTGTGGTCCTTCTTACAATCTATTGGTTTGGGAGTTTCGCTGCCCCGTTCATTACCAAGTATGCTTCAAGAATAATGCCAGCTTAAGTTGCGATAAGCAGATAAAAACCCATTTTAAATTATATGCTTAGGTTAATCAGCTTTCGCATGCCAAATCTATTATGCCGAAATCAGCATACGGATCTCCTCATTTCGGGATGTTTATTTTTATCCGTGAACCGTTATTTTTTAAGTGTATGAATTATTTGAAATTAATTGTTGGCACTATATTTTCATTAGTTGCATGCGGCAGGAGACTCCTGCAAGACTCATTAACTCAAGGAATGTCACCATGAAATACAGCAAAAAAATCGTTCTGCAACATTTTGTCTTAGCCATGTTTGCTTCTACCTCATTGCTGGCATGTGCTAGCACTAAGCCAGTTGAGGAACCTGTCAGCAAGGCTGCACCTAAAATAAAAACTCAGCAAATTCAAATTGAAAAACGTGATGGTAACAGCCAAGTGGTGCTGGTTGCTGATGGTGAAACCGAAGTTTTTCAGTTAAGCGCGGCTGATTTAAAAGATGAAGCGAAGCTTTCAGCAGTATTAGCAAAATTACCGGAAAAGGAACGTGAACAAATTAAAACCATGTTGCTAAACGAGCCAAAAATGCAGCTAGCACATGGTGGAGATCCCCAAATTTTCCTGACAACAGAAAAAGCTGATGGCGAAAATGGCATGACCACAGAACGGCATATCGTGGTGAAAAAACTGTCGGGTGATGGCTCTGAGCCACAAATGATGAATGTTGATGTTTCAGCGGATGGCGCACAACGCCATGTTGTGATTAAAACCATTGGCGAAACCGAGTTTGCTGGCAATGCTGGCTACGACATGTTCAAAGCCTGGCTGACCAAAGCCAAGCTCGATAAAAAACAATTGCAGGAACTGCAAAAGCTGTTGGACAGCAAACACTAAGATTGCCCGTTTAGTAGAAAACAGGGCAGAAAAAAGCCGAAGTAGCGATAACGCTGCTTCGGCCTTGTAAAAGCCAGTGACTTGCCTAGATTACCAGCCGCAATTGCGACCTTTGTTTTGCTCGTCCAGATAAGCTTTTAACGGCGCAAAATAATCCAGCATGGCTTTTGAATCCATTGCTGGTGTTCCAGTTAAGCCACCGATGGCTTCTTGCCAAGGTTTGCTCGCACCCATTTCTAACATTTTGTTCAGCGCGGTGCCTGCTTCTTTGCTGTTGTAAATAGAACAGCGATGAATTGGGCCGTCATCCTTAGCAATTTCACATAACGATTTATGGAATTGGAACTGCAATAACGCCGCTAGGAAATAGCGGGTGTAAGGCGTATTGCCTGGCACATGGTACTTCGCACCCGGATCGAAATCCGCTTCGCTACGCGCGACAGGAGCGCTGACGCCTTGGTATTTTTCCCGCAGTTGCCACCATGCTTGGTTGTATTGTTCAGGTTGTACTTGGCCCGAAAATACCTGCCAGCGCCATTGGTCTACCAACAAACTAAATGGCAGGAACGCGACTTTTTCTAAAGCTTTTTTCATTAACAAGCCAATATCTTTCGACTCATCAGGAACTTGCTCTAACAAGCCAATTTGTTTTAAGTACTTTGGCGTAACAGATAGCGCGATGGTATCGCCGATTGCCTCATGGAAGCCGTCATTGGCGCTGTCTTGATAAAACACCGGCTGATCTTTGTAGGCGCGTTGATAGAAATTGTGCCCAAGCTCATGATGGATGACCGAGAATTCTTCACCAGTGCGTTGAATACACATTTTGATGCGCACATCGTCTTTGGCGTCTAAATCCCAAGCTGATGCATGGCATACCACATCTCGGTCGCGCGGTTTGACAAACAGTGAGCGAGTCCAGAATGTTTCTGGTAAAGGTGCAAAACCTAGCGACGTGAAGAAGCCTTCGGCGCCCTTCACCATCTTCAGTTCGTCATAGCCTTTGTCTGCCAGTAACTTGGTGACGTCATAGCCTGGATCGGAATTTTCTGGCGCCACTAAATCGTAAATGTTTTCCCAGCTTTGCGCCCACATATTGCCGAGTAAATGCGCAGGGATTGGTTTATCTAGTGGCACTTTGTCCGCGCCATATTTTTCTGACAATTTGGCGCGGACGTGGCAATGCAAGGCTTCGTAAAGCGGTTTTACTTCAGTCCATTGCTTATCGAGCTCGACTGCAAAAGCATCGGCTTCCATATCGTATTTTGAGCGCCATAACGCGCCGGTGTCAGCATAGCCAAGTTCACGTGCGCCTTCATTGGCGAGTTCCACCTGACGCATATACAGCGGACGCATTGGCGCGGCGGTGTCGTGCCAGCCTTTCCACATTTCCAGTTGTTCGTCGTAACTACGCGATGACGCCATCACACTCGACATATCGCCAAGCGCCATACAGCTGCCATCAGCTTTACAGTATTTGCCTTTGCCATACATCGCATTGAGCTTTGCCACTATCTCCGCAAGCTCAGCGGTTTTTGCCTGATCTTTTGGCGCGGCCAGGGTCAGTGCTAGTTTTAATTTATCCAGCTGACGACGGGTGTCGGCATCAACAGTGATGGTGTTAAAGCGCGCAGCTTCATTGGCTAAACGCACTACAGTTGATGTCATTTTTTCGTTTACCGCCGCTGACAGCGCTTCGGTATCTTCGGTAATAAAGTTGCTGGCGATCCAATCAGCACGGTTGGCTTCAATCAGCAAAGCGGCCATTTCTTTCGAGGCGTTGTCGATAAAGGTCTTGGCTTCAGCCGCGGTTGCTGCTGGTTGTGCACCTGCTGCTTGGGTGTCTGCAGTCTTGTCGCTGGCGGGTTGGCAAGCAACCAGGCCGATACTACTGGCGATCAGTACCGCTAATAAAGTAGGTTTGAACGGGTGATTCATGATGAAGTTCCAGAGGTTATTATTGTTATCTTGAACAGCTGGCCCTTTGTGTAAAAAGGCAGTGCCAGTATCGGCCGCAGGATAGTTTTTTGCAACACACAGGAATACTTGTCAAAAATTCATACGATTCTTTGCTTTGGCTTGTAAAGTTGAGCATTCTCATTTATGGAAATCATTGGAAGCCACTCACTCACTCCCAGATCGGATTGTTTAGAGATCCTTTGTATAAGATTTAACTGGTGCTGCCATCATTTTTTGAGTAAGTTTGGTAAGCGATTGTTTAGAA
Source organism: Gammaproteobacteria bacterium (assembly GCA_017302255.1). Lineage (GTDB taxonomy): Bacteria > Pseudomonadota > Gammaproteobacteria > Enterobacterales > Alteromonadaceae > Pararheinheimera. The sequence continues at coordinate 66,657 of JAFLDV010000002.1, forward strand.
TGAAATTAGTCTAACGACTAAATACTTATAAAACTCCAAAACTGCAGGTGCATTCAAAGTGCCTACCCTGTTTAAATCGAATTGCACCAAAGGATATTAGTAACCATGATAAAAAAATTAACTATTTTATGGCTCGTTATCTTTGTTACTGGCTGCGCTGCAGTGAAGTCGAGTAAGCCAATTCCAGTGGATTATAAATATGCTGCTCCAGTAAAAATTGGCTATATATCGATGATTTCCGAAAAGCCCGCTCACAGTCATATCGGATTAACGGTTTTTGGCAATTTTGAGAAAGATCTTGAGGTTTCTTGGCATTTAAACGAATTCATTTTTCAAACGCTTGCTAGCGAAATGAAAACCCAAAAGGGTTATGAATTGGTGAATTTGAGTGCAATGAATGGCGCGGAGTTATTCTATGAAAATCCAAACTTGTTGCAGACCAAAGGCGACTTTAGAGTTATCAATGATGCTGAATTAAAAGGAATTATCAATAAAATAGGGTCTTCGGACCTTGATGCAATAATTATCATCAGATCGCCAAAGTTATTCTACAACGCTGGATTTCAACGTCTTGAGGAGTCTAGAGGACGACCTGGGGATCATGGCTTTAAAAGCCGAGCTCTCGAGGGAGTGACTTTTAACTCAATGTTTGCGATCAATATGTTTAGTATAATGCCGAAGTCTCATTTTTTCGGTGGGGATTTCATTGGCTTAGCGGGGAAAGTATCTCCAGAGCCTGCTGATTATGAAAAAATAACCAACCAAGAATTGGCTAATTATGAAAGCCAGTTGAAAAATACTATAAAAAGCAGAATTGCATCTTTCGTTCTGAAAATGCCATAAGTGGACGCGATGATTTAGGCCTTCTCTCGCTCAAGGTTATTTCGTGAAAATGGTGGGTATTTATTCAAATACCCACACTTATTAGACTGTTTGAGAAGTTAAAACCTATGGCAAGTTGAGACCACGAAGAAGTGGTAGTCTCAAAAATCACAAATAGTTATGCCAAGAAGCTCAACGCTCTCGCCAAATCTTCAATCAAATCATCGGCATCTTCGACACCAATACTTAAACGCACCAGCTGTTCGGTCACGCCTGCTTTTGCTCTGTCCTCTGCTGACATCGCGGCATGGGTGGTTGATGCCGGATGACAGGCTAAACTTTCCAAATCGCCTAAACTCACCGCTTGTGCAAATAAGTTCAAGTTATCTAAAAAGCGCGCAGCATCGGCAAAACCGCCAGCTAAATCAAGCGCGACCATGCCACCAAAACCGCTGGCGGTGTCGGCAATCACTTGATGGCCTAAATGGCTTGGTAAGCCTGGGAAATAGACTTTAGCAACTTTCGGGTGACTGGCTAAGAACGCAGCAACTTTCGCGGCATTTTCGCAATGCGCCTGCATCCGCAGCGGCAGAGTTTTCACTCCGCGCTGCAATAAATATGCTTCTTGTGGTCCCATTGGTACGCCCAAATGCTTCAGTGCCACAGTGCGCACGCGTTGGATAAGCGGACCGTTGCCAGCAATAACGCCCGCAATAATATCGCCATGACCACACAAATACTTGGTGCCACTGTGCATGACTAAGTCGATGCCAAGTTCTAGTGGGCGGAATAAGTACGGAGTTAAAAAGGTGTTGTCGCACACTGTGATAGCGCCGATTTGCTTGGCGATACCGACAATTTTCCGGCTATCGATAACTTTCAGTGTCGGGTTTGTCACCGGCTCCCACAATACCAATCGGGTATTTGGGCTGTGGTTGGCGACAAAATCATCATCGCTGCGATAGCTGGTTACTGTCACGCCAGCACGCACTAAAGTATTGCGCAAGAACGAGTCAGTGCCGCCGTAGACTGGGTCGATAAAAGCGACTTCGTCGCCTTGTTGCGTCAGTGCATAGACAATGCTGCTGATTGCGGCCATGCCGCTCGCCACCACAATAGCTTCATCTGCACCTTCCAGCGCCGCCAGCTTTTGCTCCAAAGCGCTGCTGGTTGGATTGGCGAAACGACTATAAATGTAACCAGGGTTTTGCCCTGCAAACCGTGCTTTGCCTTCTTCGGCAGTGCCGTAGCTATAAGTGCTAGTGAGATACACCGGTGTATTTAACGCACCAGTGCTTGGATCTGGTTGTTGTCCGGCGTGAATTGCCACTGTTTGAAATTTCATAAAAAACCTTTGATTAAAATCTACGAGTCGAAGCAATAAATTTATTGTGGCATCGCGATTAAACGGAACACTGCGATGCCATTTTGTAAGAATGTGGTTAAGGCTACTGAATTTGCTTGAAATTGCCGAGCCTTCTGGATGGGCAGTCTTGGGCGTGGCTGCAAATCTGTTAGCTAATCGGCCTTAGGCTTTGTGCCAAAAACAATACAGTTAGCCAGTTTTTAGCCAAGCTTTAGCCGATTAATAGCCAGCCCTAGCCAACTCTGGCAAGCTCAGGCAGCTCATCACTGTAATGGCGGGCCGCTACATCCGGATGCGAACGGAGTCTACCTTTCAGTACATTTGCACCTACTTGATGGAACAATGGATTGCTCGGATCTGAGGCTGGGCCTTGCGCTTCCGCGGCCAATTCAGCACTTAGCGCTAACAATGGCACAGTTGCATCGAGTTGGGCCGCCATAAAGAAGGCACAAGAAAAACGTTCGATGCCCGCTTGTGGTGTCACCACACGATGCATGGTGGCTTTTAAATAGCCATTAGAAGCCAATTCCAGCAGTTCACCGATATTCACCACAAAAGCACCTGGCAGCGGCGCCGCATCAATCCAGCCGTCGGCGGTTTCAACTTGCAGGCCTGATTGGCTGTCTTGTAGCACTAGCGTCAAATAGCCTGGGTCTTTATGCGCGCCAACCCCTTGATTGCTGCTTGTGGCGTGCGCGCCAGGATAGTGAATTAACTTCATATGCTGATACGGGCCATCGGTAATGGTTTCAGCCAAAGCATCAGCTGGCAATTGCAGCGCTTGCATCAAAGATTCCAGCAGTTGCACTGTGATATCGGAGAGTTGTTGCTGAAATTGCAGCAGCTCTTGGCGCATGGCTGGCAATTGCACAGGCCACTGGTTTGGCCCAATTAACCGTCGCCATAACGCGTCTTGGGTCGGTAGCCCCAAAACATCGTCTTCTTTCATAATGTCGAATTGCTCGCGCTGATCGGGTTTGCCACGCGTCAGTTCGCCCTGAAAGCCGGTATAGCCGCGAAAGTGCGGGGAGTTCAACATTTGCACTTGGCGCTTATCTGCAAGTGGCAGGGCGAAAAAGTCTTTGGCGAGTTGCAGCATCGCTTGTTGCTTGCTTAGCGAAACACCGTGACCAATCACATAAAAAAAGCCAACATCCCGAGCCGCCACGCGCAATTGTTCGATGAAGCGGGCGTGTTCGGTCGCTGTTCCTTGCAACAGAGATAAGTCCAACACTGGTAATGCGGAAACCTTGGCGGTGGTCGCGAACGATTTCATATATGTGCCTCTCACAGGATCCGGTCTGGCGGCCGGCAGCAATGGCGCGCATTTAAGCAGCAAACAACTGCGGAAAAAACAGCAGAAAACAACTTGCTCAGACGTTTTAGTTATAACCGGATGTCTGGATATTTAGACTTTTCGCTTACTTTGGTTATAACGGATGGCTAGCAGGCTATAAAATTGCGGATTGCCGAGTGCTCCTTCGTAATTTGTTTAAATTCATGCATTTACGAATTTTCGGTTGATGCAAGCTGGCGGCTATGCGGACGTCTGCTTACAACCAAATGTTCTAATACATAGCGAAATTGGCAAAGCTAGTTTTCTGGTTGCTGAGTCAATCAGCAATGTTTCAGAGATTTCTGGGGAATTTGGCTTGAGGAGCTTGGCAAAAAAAAAGCACTGCAAAAGCAGTGCTGAAAGTCCACAACAAGTGGTTGGTACAACATGGATATCACACGAACGAGCACTTAGGCAGGTCGTTGTCGACGACGCTTCACCTAAAAATAATTAGTTAGGCTGACAAGGTTTTGCCGTGGTTGCCGACAAACAAGGTTTCTCTGAAGCGACTAAAGGTTCGCTCGCTGATGGCGGTTTGCGATCCAGTTGAATGCCATCGAGTTCTAGCATGCCTTTAATAACTGCAAAAAGTATGTTTAAAAACATAAACTTGCTCCTTGTTGGTTGCCCTTGCGAGCTAAAGTGCAGACATTTTAACCGCTGTCTTCTTGCTTGATTAGTCGTCAACTCCGACATACATTGTTTCCAAAGAGAAACAATGTCACGGCAACGGCTTTGGTAGACTAAGGCAATTGTGTGACAAACCCCTTGGAGTACCTGTGTCTTTATTACAACGGCTCAGTGATATGGCAATTTTCGCCAAAGTGGTCGAAACCGACAGTTTTACCCAAGCTGCTGTGGCATTACAGATGTCAAAAGGAGCCGTGAGTAAAGCCATCGCGCGCTTGGAGCAGCATTTATCGGTACGGTTGCTACAGCGCACCACGCGACAGTTGAAATTAACCGCAGAAGGCCAAGCGTTTTTAAGTTACTGCCAGCAGGTAGTTCGCCAAGCCGATCAAGCGGAACACCACCTCGACGAATTACGCGACCAACCGGTAGGTATTATTCGCATCAGTGTCGCCGTAACCTTTGGTTCAACCATTGTCGCGCCGCTTTTGCCAGAATTACTGCAACGTTATCCAAAATTGCAGATCGAACTAGATTTAAACGATCGGCTGGTTGATTTAGTCGGTGAAGAAATTGACGTGGCGATCCGTTTTGGCAAATTGCCTAGTTCCAGTTTGATCGCCCGGCCATTAACTCGTTTGCCAATTGTGTTAGTCGCCGCGCCAAGTTACTTGGCAGCACAAGGGATCCCGCAGCATCCAGATGACTTGATTCACCACAGTTGTTTGTCCACTTTTACTGGTCCTATAGATCGTGCGTGGCAGTTTTTGGATAAAGGGCAGCCGATCACCGTATTCACCAACGGACCACTGTTGACTAACAGCAACCGGGCGTCGAAACCGGCAGTCATTGCTGGTATGGGCTTAATGTATGTGACCCGCTATCAAGTGGAAGACGAAATTCAGTCGGGACTTTTAGTCCCTGTGCTTGCGGATTACATGCCTGAGCCATTGCCGGTGCACTTGGTCTATCCACATCGGACTCACATGAAAGCCGGTCTGAAGTTAGTCCTGCAATTTTTGCAAAGCCGAATTGGCCAAAGCTAACTTAGTTTGATTGTAGCCTTAGCTTAGTTGCGTTAAGGCTCATGGTTTTAACGTTTTCTACTTTTGACATTGCTGTCTGAACAAGTGAGAAAACTGTGACTGGACCGACTTGCACCCAACAATATTCTGTGCAATGATTACTTCGTTGTAACCGCTTACATTTGCTGTTTTGTGCGTTAAATTGTGCCGTTTGAGGCTGGTTTGATGCTAAAAATAGCTAGGTTCCACGTGGAACTGGTAAGTGTTTGGCGCATGAACAGCCCCGTTCATTCGCCTGATGTACTGGTGTGGTGACCAGTTGAGTAACTGTCTGTTGTATGTTTTGTTGGCGGGCAAAATTGGCCTAGCTAATTGGAACTCTCTCCCACAGTGACTTTGGTTGTCGTTCGTCATCCCGACAAACAAAGTCACTGATTTTTCTCGTTAAACTCCAATACCATTTCCGCCGCTGAGCAGTGGCAGTCATAACCGCAGATCACGCATTCGTAGCCGTTTAAACTATCTGCACGCCATTTATCGGGGTGAACTTTCACGAGTTTGCCGCCGTGTTTACTAAAATACTTTACCGCTGCATTGCCAGGACTTTGCATCCACAGATGGGCGATCCCGGCTTTAGCGCCTTGCGCATGCAGTGCTTGAATCGACAGTTGCAGTAATTTGCCGCCAATGCCAGCGCCTTGTAATGTCGGCGCTATGGTGTTGCATTTGAAATAGGCCATTTGCTCTGCGGCAACTGGCCATAGCGCTGGGCTACTCCATTGGTCGCTCTGCCACTGACCCGCAGCGAAAGCTAAACGAAAGCCGACTATATCTTCACCGCGATAAGCCACATGTCCGGCATTAATGCCCTTGGCAATGCCTTGTTGATGGTATTTAACAATCAATTCGGCAGTGAGATAGCCATCGCCATGCACCAGATTGCCCAAGGCAATGACATCGGCAAAGTGTTCCGGCTGCAACTCGCTGTAGGTAATGCTCAAATCGTTCACAATTCATGTCTGGAAGGCTTGGAATTCGAGACTTATCTTGCCATGATGCGGCAAGAATTGCAGTAATGAATAGGTTGAATATGTACGATCCCTTGCATGAACGTTCACCAGGCTGCGGTGAACCTTATCCTGAAAGTTATTGGGCTGACCACGCGGGCCCTGCACCTGCCGATGACGGCGTGTTAATGCATGATTTGACGGTTGATGTGGTGATTATTGGCGCGGGCTACACCGGCCTTTCTGCTGCTTATCATTTAGCGACAGAGCATGGCGTGCAAGCCGTCGTTTTGGAAGCCAATCAATTAGCCTGGGGTTGTAGCGGTCGTAATGCTGGCTTTGTGCTGCGTTCAAGCGGTCGTAAACCTTATGCCGAAATGCAAAAACAATGGGGCGAATCGGTGATGCGTGGCGTCTACCATGAGTTTTGCCAAGGTGTCGATCTAGTTAAATCTATGATTGATAAAGGTATTGACTGCGACAGACAAGATCCAGGTTATTTGCGCATGGCGCATAAACCTAGCATGGTGAAAACCTTGCAAGCACAAGCAGATCTGTTGCATCGCACCTTTGGCTCAGACGTGGAATTACTAACTCAGCAACAAGTTCGCAGTCAGTATGTTGATGACCAGCAAAGTTTTGGTGCGCTGCGTTTCGCCGATGGTTTTGGCGTCAATCCTTTGAAGCTCGCTTATGGGTATCAGCGCTTGGCGCGCGCAGCTGGGGCGAAAATTCACACTGCAAGTCCAGTGCTAAATTGGACGACTGAAGGACGCACGCAAATTTTACACACCCCCAACGCCACGTTGCGGGCGAAAAAAGTGATTTTAGCCACCAACGGTTATACGCCAAAACATTTTCATCAAGGTGTACAAGCTCGCACCTTACCGGTGCTTTCACAAATCATCGTGACAGAACCATTGAATTCAGCGCAATTAGCCGCGACGAATTTCCAAACTAGTCATGTGGTGATGGATACCCGTGCGCTTAAATACTATTACCGTAAATTGCCGGACAATCGCTTATTGTTTGGGGGGCGCGGCGCCATTACCGGCAAAGATGCCGCAGATCCCTATTATGCTGATCGGTTATTACAAGTGCTGAAATTGAGTTTTCCTGCACTGCAAACGTTGCGCTACGGCTATCAATGGTCTGGCTGGATCTGTATGTCCTTGGATGATATTCCGCATATTCATCAAGCCGATCCTTTTGGTGATGTGGTTTACAGCATGGGGTATTGCGGCAGTGGTTTGGCGTACTCCGTGCAAGCAGGCAAACGCTTAGCTGAAAAGGTCATGGGCTTGGCTCAGCCTGATTTACCAATGTTTAATCGACCTTTGCCGAAATTTCCGTTTGCGCCACTGCGTCGTGTCGGTCAGTGGGGTTATTTCCACTATGGAAAATGGAAAGACCAATGGTGGTAACCATTGGCGAAGGCAACATTTGGCGGTGGCGAAATTAACCAATTGCTAAGCAAAGCAACCAGTTATTGGCGAGATTGCTTAGAACGGTAAAATTAAAAGAATGGTAAGCTGTTAAATTAAAAGGGATTTTTAATTGGCATTCAAATTGCCAAGATCCTGTAAACGTTGAAATCAGGAGAATGCACATGGCAGCAATAGCACCAGGCTTGGGCCAAGTAAGGAATCTTTGGCTTATTAGCCGTTTCGAACTAAATCGTTTATTTGCCAGCCCACGTGGTTGGTTTGCCCTCAGCGCTTTTGTCATCATTTGGTACTGTCTGTTACGTTATCCAATTTTTGCAGCCAGTGCGCAAATTCAAGATCCCGAAGTACAGCGAATTTTGGGTGGCATGTTTGGTATGGCTGGGATGTACAACATCCTGAATTGGCCGCTGCCAGAACTCACGGCGTATTGGGTCATGTGCGTGGTGTTACTGCCAATCTGCACCTTATTTTTTGCCGCGGATCAAACAAGTTCAGACCGCTCGCGTGGCACATTGCGTTTTCTGATGCTGAGAACTAGCCGAGATAGCCTATTCTTTGGTCGTTTTCTTGGGCAGATGCTGATCCAAACCATCTTAATGAGCTTGTCGATTTTGGCGACACTCGCCATGGCATGGTGGCGGTTGGGGACTTTGTCAGCAGGCGCTATCGAAGCTGCACTGATCATGGTGATTAACCTGATGATTATTATCGCGCCCTACACTGCATTAATGGCGATGTGTTCAGCCTTGGTGAAATCGAGTCGTATGGCGATCAGCCTAGCGGTCGTTGGCAGTGGCGTTGTGCTCGGGTTAGTTGGTTGGGCGGCTTGGTATCTGCCGGCGTTGCGTGAGTTAATGGCTTATGTGCCAGGTGCGCAAATTCCACAGGTATTGTCACAAGCTGGTTGGTCGACATTGCAGTATAGCGGTTTACCGCTTGCACAAACCGCAGTGTTTTTGTTGATCGGACGCCAAATTATGCAAGGAAAATCATTATGAGCGCATTCATTCAAGCGACCAATCTGCGTAAATCGTTTGGCAGTAAACTGGTGCTAGACAATATCAATTTTGAACTAAGTGCTGGTGAGCCTATCGCATTAATAGGCCCAAATGGCGCTGGTAAAACTACCCTGTTTAGCATCATGTGCGGTTATCTCACACCGGACACCGGCGATATCAAATTGTTGGGGCATACCCCGGGCAGCAGCGCTTTATTTGGCCGAGTTGGCGCGTTGCCACAAGATGCTTTGTTCGATCCAAATTTTAGTTTGTTAAACCAGCTCAGTTTCTATGCTCAGTTACAAGGCATGAACAAAGCGCGTGCTGATGCCGATGCGATGCGAGTGTTAACGCTGGTTGATTTAGCTGATTGCGCCAAGCAAAAAGCCACCTCGCTCAGTCATGGCATGAAAAAAAGGTTGTCGATTGCACAGGCACTGCTTGGTGAGCCGGAATTGGTATTGCTGGATGAGCCAACTGCAGGCCTTGATCCGATGAATGCTCTGCAAATCCGCCAGCTCATCGCCAAGATGTCAGAGCAAGCGACCTTTGTCATCAGTTCGCACAATTTGTTCGAGCTGGAAAGGCTGTGCGGGACCATTTTGTATCTTGAACACGGCAAACTGGTTCAGCAACGCACGATCAATACCAAGGTCAGTCAGGGCTTTTTGACCCTTACTTTAGAGCAAGGCGAGTCTGCGCAAGTGCTTAAAGAATTGGCTTTGGTCAGTGGTGTGCACAAAGTCGATTGTCAGCAAAAAAATGAATATCTCATTTGGTTTGATGCGGAGTTAGCGCCAGATACTGATTTGGCAGTGCTACAAGCTTTACGCAGTCACGGCTGGCGCTATAAATCGTTGCAACGCGGACAATCGTTAGAGCAGCAGCTGTTTGCCGTGGCAAACGGCTAAGCGGGCTAATTGAAAATTAGGTTTCGAGAAATTGCAGTTTGTCGGGGATGCCGTTCCATTGATCGGCATCCGTTGGTGCGGGTTTGGCGCTAGTGATATTTGGCCAGACTTTAGCAAGTTCGGCGTTAAGTTCGACAAACGCAATTTGCGATGCAGGTACAGCGTCTTCTTGGAAAATGGCATTGGCAGGACATTCAGGCTCACAAAGTCCGCAGTCAATGCAGTCAGTTGGACTGATTGCCAAGAAGTTTGGGCCTTCATAAAAAGCGTCAGCTGGGCACACGGAGACACAGTCGGTGTACTTACATTTGATGCAGTTGTCAGTGACGATAAATGCCATCTGGAGCCCTTGCTTGATTGAGTTGCCACTAAGGCGCGAATTGTACGCATCAGCGGCGAAAATTCAAGTTAGTACCACTTGGTAATAACGCGGGAATTATTCAGGTAGATCACGTAAAATGGCAGAAAATAACTTGTTTGTGAGCGCGGTCCGCAGGACTGTTGCGATGACACCACATGGAAAATAACCAGCATGCTACGTTTGACCGAAATTAAATTACCGTTAAATCATACAGAAGAGGCATTGGCCGCTGCTGTTGTTGCTAAATTAAAAATTAAACCAGAGCAGTTAAAACAGCTGCATTTGTTTAAGCGTGGTTATGATGCGCGGAAAAAATCCGACATCCAGTTAATTTACACTTTAGACATTGAAGTCGAAGGTGAAGCGGCATTATTGCAAAAATTTGCCAAAGATCAGCATGTGCGGCCATCTCCTGATACCAGCTACAAATTTGTTGGTAAAGCCCCTGCTGATTTAACCGAGCGCCCAGTGGTCATTGGCCTAGGTCCTTGTGGTTTATTCGCCGCCTTAGTCTTGGCGCAAATGGGCTTTAAACCTATTGTGCTTGAGCGCGGCAAAGAAGTGCGTGAACGCACCAAAGACACCTTCGGATTTTGGCGGAAAAAGCCGCTGAATACCGAATCGAATGTGCAATTTGGTGAAGGCGGCGCTGGTACATTTTCTGACGGTAAACTCTACAGCCAAGTCAAAGATCCGAAACATTACGGCCGTAAAGTACTCACCGAATTTGTTGCTGCTGGCGCGCCAGATGAAATCATGTATGTCAGCAAACCGCATATCGGTACTTTTAAATTGGTGACGATGGTTGAGCAAATGCGGGCCAAAATCATTGAGTTAGGTGGTGAGGTTCGTTTTAGTTCCCGCGTTGATGATGTATTGATTGAAAACGACGAAATCCAAGGTCTGATGCTGTCGAACGGTGAGTTACTGCGTTGCCGCCATGTGGTGCTGGCGGTCGGTCATAGTGCTCGTGATACCTTCGAAATGCTTCATCGCCGCGGTGTTTATATCGAAGCAAAACCATTTTCAGTTGGCTTTCGCATCGAGCATCGCCAATCAATGATTGATGAGTGTCGGTTCGGTCCGAGCGCCGGCCATCCAATTTTGGGCGCTGCCGATTATAAACTCGTGCACCACTGTGAAAGCGGCCGCACCGTTTACAGTTTCTGTATGTGTCCTGGTGGCACTGTGGTCGCAGCTGCGTCTGAAGAAGGTCGTGTTGTCACCAATGGCATGAGCCAGTATTCACGCAATGAACGTAATGCCAATAGCGCCATTGTGGTGGGGATAGATCCGGAAACCGATTACCCAGGCCATCCGTTAGCGGGTATCGAGTTGCAGCGTAAATTAGAGGCTCAAGCATTTGTGCTTGGCGGCAGTAATTACGACGCGCCAGCACAAACGATTGGCGACTTTTTAGCCGGCAAGCCATCAAGCGAGTTTGGCGATGTGCAACCATCGTATACACCGGGTGTGAAGCTGACTGATTTATCAGAAGTGTTACCGGCTTACGCCATCGCAGCAATTCGCGAAGCGATACCTGCCTTTGATAAAGAAATTAAAGGTTTTGCTCGTCCAGAAGGCTTGCTGACCGGTGTTGAAACTCGCACATCTTCGCCAATTTGTATTAAGCGGAATGCACAGTACCAAAGTATGAACGTTGCAGGATTATTCCCTGCGGGTGAAGGCGCTGGTTACGCTGGCGGGATATTGTCGGCTGGTATCGACGGCATCAAAGTCGCAGAAGCTGTGGCTTTGGCAATATTAGCGAAACAGAGTTAATAAAAGGCTATGGGCTTGTGTCCGTTACGTAGCCTGTTTAAGATGGACACGAATTAAAATAAACCAACATTATGGTCCCGGTCAGTTTGTTCTGATGTCGGAATTACCATAGGAAACTGACCACAGGAGTGAAGTGATGAAGAAGACCCTTATCGCCGTTGCGGTAATTGCAGCGGGTGCCGCAGGTTACTATTTTAAGTTTGGTCCAGGCGCTGCCGGCCAAGACAGTGCAGTATTAGAATATGTACCAGCTGATACCGTATTGTTATCTGCGCAATTAAAGCCGATCAATATGGCTGATTACTTAGCTAGCCTAGGTTTATTCCCACAGTACTACGGTGCGGAATCGCAAAAATCTATCCAAGATTTGATTGCTACAACCACAGAGCCAGGCATGAAATTCATGCTGTCACTGGCGCTAAGCTATATGCAAGCTTTTGAAAAACCACAAGAACTTGAAAAAATCACTGGTTTAAAACTGTCAATGCGTCAACTGATGTATATGGTTGGTGTTTCGCCAGTCGTTAAGCTTGAAGTGGCTAACGAAGCAGCAATGTGGGCGATGTTTGATAAAGCAGAAAAAGATTCTGGTTACCAACATAAAACCGGCACCGTTGGCGCTATCAACTACCGTAAATACACTTTCACCATGCCAGAAGCTGAATTGGATTTAGTGGTGTCAGTGAATAACGGCTGGGCGACTATTGTCCTGACTTCAAGCAAACTTGATGCGGCGAATTTATCAATTGCGCTGGGTGCAACTAAACCAGCGCAAAGCGTTGTTAGTTCTGGTAAGTTGAAAGAGCTGAGCACTAAGTACCAGTTAAGCAACGAATCTTTCGGTTATATCAGCTCGCAAGAGCTGGTCAAAGCGCTGAACAGCAAAGATGGCAACCAATTAGCTAAAGACGTTGAAACATTATTTGGCGCAGAAGCTGGTGTTGCTTTAGCAAGCTGGCGTGAGCCGGCCTGTCAAACTGATACCAATGCTATCGCGGCAAGCTGGCCTGGTATGTTTATTGACAGCAGTTTCACCATCGCTGCTTCTGGCATGGAAGGTCAAAGCCGTATCCAAATCCCAACTGAAAACAAAGTCACCATTGAAGGTTTAAATCTGTTACGTGGTTTCATCCCACAACAACAGCTGAAATTAATTGGCGACAAGCAAATGATGAATTTTGCCATGGGCTTAGATGTCGCTCAGATGGCTGTTGGTGTTGGCAAGTTATGGGAAGTTGCAACAACTACAACCTATACCTGTCCTGCGTTGGTTGAGATGCAAACTGAGTTAAAAGCCAGCAACCCAATGGGTGCCTTGGCAATGGCTGGCATGGCTGGTGGTGTTCAAGGCGTGTCTATGTCGCTGAACAGCATGAAGATGGATGCTGCGACTCAAATGCCAACAGAAGCTGATGCGGCATTAGTGTTAAGCGTTGCTAACGCTCGTACCTTCTTCGAAGGCATCAAAGCGATGGCGCCACCATTAGCGGCTATCACGTTGCCTGCCGATGGCGCTGAGTTAGATTTAGCGACTGCTGTGCCAGAAATGGCAATGACAGGTTTAAAACCAAAACTGATCGCATCTGATTCACACATTGCTGTTTACGTTGGCGAGCAAGCGAAAGCGCAAGCCACTGCAACTGTTGGTGAAAAACTGGCGAAAAATGGCTTGATGGCGATGGGCCTGGACTATGCGAGCTTCTTTGAATTGATGAAAAACTCAATGGAAGCTTCTGGTCAACCTGTACCGCCAGAAGTTGCCGGTATGATGGGTATGAACATGAAAAACAGCACGGTTTTTGATGTGAATAATCATGGTTTAGTCATCACGTCGACTGTGAAATTAGCAGCTCCAGCGACTAAATAAACGCGAAATTGGCAAGGGGTCGACCCTTGACCGAGCAAAGCCAGTCATTATCGACTGGCTTTTTTTTGCCCCAACTTTTTCGCTTGCCTACAACTCCGGCAAGTAACTGAGTTTTTGATTGATCTTCTGCCATTCGCTGATTACCCTGCAACAGCATTACTTATGGATTTTGGACTCAACCGATGAAACAAGAACAACCAAATTGCGCCTCCCCAGAAGCGTTACGATTAGATAATCAGCTTTGTTTTGCCTTGTATTCAACGTCGTTGATGATGACCAAAGCCTATAAACCGCTGCTCGATAAAATCGGCCTGACCTATCCGCAATATTTAGTCATGCTGATTTTGTGGCAGCAAGACGGTATTGGTTTAAAGGATATTAGCGAGCAGCTATTTATCGATTCAGGCGCATTAACGCCGGTAATCAAGCGCATGGAAGTCATGGGGTTATTAACGCGAGTGCGACCGGCACATAACGAGCGGTCTTTAGAAATTAGCCTTACGGCACAGGGTCAGCAGTTAAAAACAGCGGCTGCGCAAATCAATCAACAAATTGGTATACAGTGCGGTATTGCTTTGGCAGATATCCAGCATTTACGCCAAGAGTTGCAGCAGTTACGTCAGCAAATCCAACAAAAATTACTCTGATGCAAAGCCGCTTAAATAAAAGCGGCAAAGACCAGTTTTAATCCAAGCAATGCCATAACGGTGCCCGCAGCTCTATCGATAGCAGTCTTGAACTTTAAATAGGTTTGGCGCGGCGCTTCGGCAGACAATAAATAGGCCACCAAAATATACCAGCCACCATCAATCAGCATGGCGGCAAGCGGTAACACAAAGTAAAACCAGAACGGAATTTGTGCAGGCAGCAATGCTGAAAACACACTCGCAAACACAATCGCGGTTTTGGGGTTACTGAGTTGCGTCAGTAAGCCGTGGCGAAAAGCCTGCAATTTAGTAACTGCCAAGCCAGTTCCATCCGCGGCTGACTGCATTTGCAAAGGGGCTGTGGCATGTCTAATAATTAACGAGGCGATGTACAATAAGTACATACCGCCTGCGACCTTTAATACCAAGAACGCCATCGGAAAGGCGGTAAAAACCGCATGTAAACCGATCAGGGCTAACAACGCAAAAGTTCCAGCCCCAAGACCCATGCCGCAAGCAGTCGCTAAACCATGTTGTCGAGATAAGCTCATCGCATTTCGTGCGACTACGATAAAACTAGGGCCTGGACTTACTGCGCCAACCGCTAAGGCTGCAGAAATCGCTAAAACCGACCAAATTGCATCCATCGACAACAACTCCACATTAAAAGGCAGCTTAAGGTAAAGCCTTGCTAGTATTTCTGCAAGTTGTCTGCTGTTGCGCTGCTGATTGCTGGCAAATTAAAGTATTCACGTAATGTTGAGAACCTAGAAAATCAGCTTGATGCCACTGCTTTTTAACCGTTCGGTACAAAAAATACCGTTGCCCCCTTGTAACTTGCCACCAGCTGCCACATAACAGACAGCGAATTCCTGAAAACTTACGGAGATAACCATGTTATACCAATTGACCCAAGTGCAATTTCAAAAGATGTTGAAAAATTTATCAGTGATTTTAAACAAAGGCGCAGCACATGCCGAAGCCAAGAAATTTGATGTCGCCGTATTGTTGAATGCCCGTTTAGCCCCAGACCAATTTCCATTGATCCGCCAAGTTCAAATTGCTTGTGACTCGGCGAAATTAGGAGTAGCACGACTGATTGGTGAAGTGGATGCTGCGCCAAAGCATACAGATACTGAAACTACTCTTGCAGAATTACAACAACGCATCACTGAAACTTTGGACTATTTAGCGAGTGTTACCGAAGACCAGTTTGCTGGTGCTGCAGAGCGTCATATTTCGCAACCGCGTTGGGAAGGTAAGTATCTGTTTGGGTCTGAGTTTGCATTACAACACGCCATTCCAAACGTGTATTTCCATATCACCACGGCTTACGCGATTTTGCGCCATAACGGTGTTGACGTCGGTAAAAAGGACTTCTTAGGACAGATGGATTATAAATCTTAAGATTTTAAAACTGCTGCGGCCGAGTTATGGCTAGCGGGCAGTTTAATGGCTAGGCTAAAATTTGATATAGTGTCAACACGTTATACCAGCCTAGCCACAGTTGGAATGTTCATGTCTGAGTCCAAAGTACAGTTTCAGCATCCTTATGCCGTGCTTTGGACTATTTGCTTCATCGCCTTATTGTCCGTAGCTGGCGTATCCTTGCCCTACCCGGTGTTAGCTCCGATCTTTGCTGCAAGCGAATTAAACGCATTTAACAATTGGCTGGGATTAGACCCAACTTTATTGTTAGGTATTGCGCTCGCTGCCAATCCTGCGGGTATTTTGCTGGGTTCTGCAGTGCTGGGCGCGTTGTCAGATCAATACGGCCGTAAGCAGGTACTGGCGTTAGCGCTTATTGTTGCTGTACTTGGTTATCTGTTATCTGCCTTAGCTATTTCCCATCAGCAATACCTTTGGTTTGTCCTCGCTAGGTTTCTCACTGGCCTTTGTGAAGGCTCTGTCAGTATTTGCCGAGCAGTCGCTGCCGATTTGCATCCACAAATAGATCGAAATAAAGCAATCGCCTGGATGAATAGCGCCCTTTATGCGGCATGGTTAGTTGGGCCTTTGTTGGGCGGCATGACGATGCATCTGGGGGCTCATGTGCCCTTTGCCTTGGCCGCTATTGCTGTTTTGCCTTGTTTACTCTTAGTGCAGGTGTATTTACCCAATGCCAAGCCAGAAAAACCTAAGTTGGCGCTTTGGCAGAATATTTCGCAGCACAATTCTTTGCGGTTATTGCGACAACCGGAATTGAAATGGGTGATTTGGGCCCAGTTTATTTATACGCTTGGTCTCAACGCATTTTACGAATTCTATCCATTGTGGTTAGTCGAAGCTGAGCAGTTTAGCGGTTATGAAATAGGCTTAATTACCGCAGCATTATGTTTGGTGATGACCTTTGTCAGTGCTGTGCTGATGGCAAAATTGGGTAGTCGGGTGTCGCCATTGCCGGCAGCAGTGGTTGCTGCGTTATGTTTTAGTGGTTGCTTAGCGTTGTTGCCATGGCTCGACGGGATCCCCGCATGGATTTGGTTAGTCTGTTGCGGCCTGCCGATCCCGATGGTGAGCGCGTGGTTTCAAGTCTATTGCACAGCAACTTTCGCCCATTTTGGGAATGGCCGAGTCATGGGGTTACTTACGGTTTTAATGTGTGCCGGCAATTTGGTGATTGCACTAGTGGGCGCGGTTATTGCGCTTGCAGGTGCCCAGTACACCTTGTGGTTAGGTGCGGCTTGTGCGGCGTTGGCCGCTTGGATCCTGCACAAGCAGAGCCAGCAGCCTTTGTCTGTCGAACACACTTAATGGTGCTCTTCCCTCGCCATTAATAGAATGGTGAGATAAATCTTGGTTGGTAAAGACAGGATAACGCCGAGTGCACAACAGGCCGCGATGATCATGATGCCTTGAACGCCCATGGTTAGATGAATTTGCGCAACGACCCACAGGTAGTGGCCAAATAAGATTAAAGTAATCCCGCAAAACATCGCAGTTTTTAGCAAACGAATAGTGAGTTGGTCGGTCATGGTTGTACTCGCTGTTGCAGGATTTTCATCAGTCTAGATCTATATTCAAATTTACTAATTGATTCAAATCAGGCTTCGATAAGGTTGTTATCAGCAAATGCCTTCGAGAAGGCATGACGATGGCGTTTTGCTGTGCTAGGGTTGATGCAGTTCACCTGTGTTTTGGGGGCGTTGATGTCACAGATTTTGAGCCCAAGCCGACAGCAAAACATCATCTTGCGTATGGCGATTGCGGCGTTGTTTTTTTGGGTACCGTTAAGTTGGGCAACAGATAAGATTGTGCTTGATGTTAATTCCGTGGATTGGCCGCCATTTTTTCTCGATCAAAAGCAAACCGGGCAAGCTGGTTTAGCCCGAGAATTGATGACCCAGTGCATCAGTGGGCCTAAGTTCGACGTTCGTTACATGCAACTGCCGATTAAGCGAACTCATCAATATATGCAGACAGGTCAACTTGATTTGGCAGTATATTCATTTAAACCAGAACGCGAAGATTTTGTTTGGTACAGCGCAGTGCCGATGTTTCATAGTGAGATTGGCGTTGCGGCAAAAAAAGATTTTATTCAGCCGCTGAAAACAGAAGCCGACTTAGAGCCATGGCGGATAGGTTATTTGGCAGGCCTTGGTTTAACGCCAACTTTGGCAGTCTTGCTGGCGGGCAAAAAAAATCAAAATAAAGCCATCGAAGACTATTCGATGGACAACTTATTTGAGCAATTAATCACAACCCCAAGTCGAATGGACTTAGTGATCAATTCGCGAGAAGCATTATTGTGGATGTCTCAGCGACCTGCATATTCGGGCAAGGTGAAGGTGCTGGACTTTTCGGTGGAACGCAAAGCATATTATTTGGCGGTATCTAAAAGGAGCACGAAGCTGCCAGAGCCGAGCCAATTTTTAAAACAATTTGATGAATGCATGCAGCAATTGCGGTTAAACGGACAATATCAGAAGCTGTTGCACGCCTATCAATTACAGCAAGATTAAAAGCTGTGGTATGGTCGCTGTAGCAATTTTTTATGCGGATATTGAAACGAAGTATGAAGATTCATTGGCGGAGCATTTTCCTTTGCGGATTTCTGCTGCTGACACTTAAAGTGTGGGCGGCTCCTGCCATGTTTAACGCTAGTCAAATTAAATACTTACAGCAGAAAGCTCAGCTGACTTATTGCGTTGATCCGCAGTGGATGCCCTTTGAAGCCTTAGATGCGCAAGGCCAGCATATTGGGATGTCTGCTGATTATGTCGCGTTATGGCGCCAGCAGCTCCCGATCCCCTTAGTACTAGTTCCTACCCGCGATTGGGTGGATAGCCTTCAAGCTATTAAAGATCGCCGTTGTGATCTGTTGCCGATGGCAATGGATACTGGCGATCGTCGGCAATTTTTGGATTTTACTCAGACCTATCTCACCATCCCAAGTGTCATTGCCACAACCTCTGAGAAGCCTTACATCGAGGACTTATCGAACTTACCAGCACAGCCTGTCGGTATTCGCAAAGGGGTTGGCTCTGTAGAGTCTTATCGTCAGCAGTTTCCGGATATGCAACTAATTGAATATGATAGTTATGCGGAAGGTTTGCTGCATGTGCAAAGCGGTTTGTTATATGGCATGACCGGCAATATGGGTAGCATCAGTTATGCGATGCAGCAGCAGCAGATGGTGAATCTGAAAATTGCTGGCCGCATTCCTGGTGATAGTGTGATGAGTGTGGCGACTCGAAATGACGAGCCAGAGCTGCAGCAAGTAATGCAAGTGCTACTTGCACAAGTGACACCAGCCCAACGACAAGAGATCACCAATCGTTGGCTTACTGTCAGAATTGAACAAGGCATCGATTATTCGTTATTGATGAAACTAGGCGGTATTTTACTGCTGGTTGTGCTGATTTCGGTGGCCGCCTATCGCAAAGTACAACGGTTAAATCAGCAATTAGTAAGTGCAAATGCCAGTTTGGCTCGATTGAGTCGGCATGACCCATTGACTGGGCTTTGCAATCGTCAGCACTTTGAGCAGCAACTCGCTGAGACTATGGATTTAAGTCGTCGGTTGCAACAACCAATGGCACTGGTGATGTTGGATTTAGACCACTTTAAGCAGTTAAATGATCAGCACGGGCATTTGTTTGGCGACCATTGTTTGAAGCAGTTTTCTCTGTTATTTCAATTGCATTTTCATCGTTCAGATGATGTTTTAGTGCGTTATGGTGGTGAGGAGTTTGTCTTGATCCGGGCTGATATTGATTGTGTCGTGTTAGCGCACGAGCTAGAACAATTTCGGGTCGAATTGGCTGCGCAAACGGTAAGGTTGGCGGCGACTGAGAGTCATTGTACCGCGAGTATTGGCTGGTATTGCGGAGTTCCAACTTTGGCACAAACGCCGAAAGACTTGCTTGCAGTTACGGACCGGGCGTTATATCAGGCAAAACATGCTGGACGAAATTGCATAGTACGGGCGGTGAGCTAGTTAACGCCGCTTTGGTATTCATTGTTGGCACAAATTCCGTAGCCATTAACTCCCAAATTTTACGCAAAAAAAGGGCAGAATTATCATTTTTCTGCCCCCTTTGGTAGCGTTGGTAAGCGCCTTTGCCTTTTTTGGCTTTGACCACGCGCATTTTAAAGAGTGGTCCTGTTACTAAAGCTTTTAACGCATTATCGCGGATTTCACCTCTGCCATGTTCAACGGCAGTATTCTTTGGCTGTTTCTTCGCCATACATCCTCCTTTGTTAGGTGCGGTCATTTTAGCAGCTGTTCGGCTCAATTTGTGCAATATTATTTGCCCTTTTTTAAAAGGAAGAAACAGAAAAAAGCCCACCTTAGAAATATCGATGTAAAATTTATTCTTATTAATCATGCTTTTAGGCTTTAGTTGAAGGCGTTTTTGATTTCGTCGTATCTCAAGGCAAAGCACGGAAAACTGATCTATCCTTGGAAAAAGTAGCGGAAAATTTATAGCCGCTACCAAGTTTGAGTGAGAGAGGAAACAGATCGATGTGGATGAGACAATTTAAAATCGGGTCACGATTAGTGGCTGCATTTGGTTTATTGGCTGCGCTCTTAATATTTCAAGGCTTGATGGCGTTGCAATCATTATCCTCGATGCGGCATACCGCAGAAGAACTTGATACTAATACCATTCCTTCGCTGGCCAGTTTATCGGATATAAACCTCAACGTGATGCGAGCTCGTGTATACACCTTCCGCTTATTGCTGGCTGACACTGAAGAAGATCGTAACCAAGCCGAACAAACCTTACAGCAAATTCGCGATAACATTCAAACGGCCGAAAAGCAGTATGAAAAGTTGATTAGCATTCCGGAAGAACGAAAAGTCTATGAAGATTTCATGGCAAGCGTTAATCAATACATGCAGCAACAAGATGACATGATTGCAAAGCTCCGCGCTGGCGACAAGGTTGAAGCTAAACGTATTGTCGACGAAGTCATGATTGGTAATGCTGATAAAATGACGAAACAACTGCTCAAGCTTGGTGAAATCAATATAACGTATGCGCATGAGCAGAGTGAAGATGCTGAGCAAGCTTACAGCACAAGTCAAATTTTGATTTACTCAGTGATTGCGATTTCTCTACTGTCCGCACTCTTTATTGCAGTGTCAATGACTCGCAGCATTGTGCAACCTCTTGATGAAGCAGTATTTGTGTCGGCAAATGTCGCAGCAGGTGATTTAACCCAGCACATCACAGCCAATGGTCGTGACGAAATTGCGCAATTAATGCAAGCTCTTGCCAATATGCAGAAAAACCTGCGTGACACTCTGTCGCATATAGCCAATTCTTCAAATCAGTTGGCATCTGCCTCTGAAGAGTTAAATTCAGTAACCGAAGACGCCTCCCGTGGCATCTCTCAACAAAATGACGAAATTCAACAAGCGGCTACTGCTATTACCGAAATGAGCTCTGCGGTGGATGAGGTGGCGAGTACTGCTTTACACACATCGGAAGCTTCTTCAGAATCCGCGCGCAGCGCTGAACTTGGAAAAAAACAAGTGGAGCAAACGGTCAGTGCTATTGTCGATATGAATCAAGATGTTGCGCAAAGTGCACAGGTCGTGCAAACCCTAGCATTACAAGCGCAAGATATCGGAAAGGTACTAGATGTAATTCGCGCTATTGCGGAGCAAACAAACTTGTTGGCATTAAACGCGGCAATTGAAGCTGCGCGAGCAGGTGATGCCGGCCGTGGTTTTGCGGTTGTTGCTGATGAAGTCCGCGCGCTAGCACATCGGACTCAGTTATCGACTCGTGAAATTGAAGAGATGATCAATAAAATCCAACAAGGTACCAGTTCAGCGGTGCAGTCAATGCAGCACAGTGGCCAAAAGGCAGAGCAAGCGCTGGCGGTGGCACGGCAAGCGGGTGATGCCTTGAATACGATTTACAGTCAAATCAGTCGGATGAGTGACAGTAATTTGGTAATTGCTAGCGCTGCGGAAGAGCAAGCGAAAGTTGCCCGGGAAATTGATCGAAATATCATCAATATCAGCGATTTGGCTCAGCAAAGTGCGGCGGGAGCTCACCAAACTAGCGCGTCTGCACATGAGTTGTCTCGTCTAGCTGTTGACTTGAATAATTTATTGACCCGATTCAAAGTTTAAGTTTTGCAAAAGGCAAAACAAGCGAATGAGCTGATTGCCAAAATTAGCAAGTAATCAGGAATGCGGGGCGCGATTAAGCGACCCGCAGCAAGTGCTAAGTTTGGGGTTTTTAAATAAAAGTTCAGGGTTTGCGTACTAAGGTTTGATCGATTGTTGCCAGTATTCGATAGCTTTGTCACGCTGACTTTCGGGAAAGCCAGTACGCATAATTTCAAGATAAGCCTGTTGTTGGCTTAAAGACCGCAGTACATCATTTAGGCTATTCACTACCATTTCTCCGCTTTTGCCCTTGCTGCAGGCAAAATAAACCAAGCTGATGGCTTCTGCTTCTTGCAGTGGATAGTATTTCAGTCGCTGCGTGCTGCGATCGGCAATCTTCGGGTACTCGATCACCATATCGATAAACTGCTTTTCCAGCATGGGTAGCAATGAACCTACCGATTCGCTTGAGCTTGTGCGCATATACAAAGAAGGGTGCTTTTGATTGTCCTCGAGGATCTTGTCAATTTCAACGCCATAACTGCGGTTGATTTCGATGCCGATCAGTGGTGATATTTTCAAATGTAATAATTCGCGCAATGACACCCTCGGTTGTACCCGCAGCATTAAATCCAACTTGGCAGTCCACGGCGAATTTGCTGGGACTATCAATTGCAATGCGGCTTCAGCCATGTAAGGTGCTGTAAACAGGAAATTTTTTTCTCGATCTGGCGTTTTTTTCAGATATGGAATGCAGGCGTTGCCACTTTTTTCTAGCCATTCCTTGGCGCGATTTCGACTGATGTTCTCGACTTGGACTTTATCTGGATAAATCGCCAATATTTGCCGGAGCATGTCAGCTTCAGGGTGTGTTTGCATTGGGGCTTTGAGCAGTCCCATCGAATCCACGAGCACAAGCGGTTCCGCTCTCACCTGAGTGAAAAACAGCAGCGCCAGTAGTCGGATCAGAACTTTCATCAGCACACCTAATTTTAACTTCTGTCCTGAGTATAAAAACAAAATTCATAAAGCTCCATTTGTCACCAAAAATAAACCAACCAAGTGGTGCTGGGTATCGCCTAAAGCCATAAGGCCTAAACAGTTGGGAATTGGCTATTTGTGTTTATCTGGTTAATTTTCAATGCTTTGCTGGTAAGAAATCGATTGTTTTTGGCGGCAGTAATTTTCTGCGGGATTTTGCGCCTGACCAAACATTCGCGAATGTGCTGCCGCTAATGCAGAAATGTGGAGTCATGACCGGGTATTATGAGCGCTGCTAAATCAATTAGAAGCGCTTGGGGAGATCTGCAGGCAACTTGGATAAATGATGCGGGCTCTTGTTTATTTTTCCGCCGATGAATTACGCTGCCGTTTGAACTGAACGATCGAATAAATGCAAAAGCCAAAGCTAAGCAGATACCCTAAATAGATAAATCCAATCAAGTTTTGCGACAACACATTGCCATTTAACTGGCTAAACAACTTCACTAACCCTGTCAGCATGGTGGCGAAAATAACCGCAAGCATGGTTGGTTGGTGGACAAACTTGACCAGATAACCAAGCCCCAGACTTAATACCGACAACTGTAAATGCAAAGTGCCTTGGTAGAAGGTCTTTTCGATAGACCACACATAAAGCACACAAAGCAGGTAACTCAGCACAAAAGTGTAAGCCAGATAACGCGTAGCATTTTGCATAGAAACCTCAGATGGTGTTGCGCAAGCGCGCAGTATGCCCGATCTGCTGGCACGCGCCAAGCGCACGCCTAAGCAAATGCGGATTGGTGGTCAGCGTTGACTTTCTATGGGGAGTCCGTTAGAACAGAACATACAAAAAAATAACAATATGACAGGGACTTACGGATGCAACAGCGATTTGGTCGTTACCTCATTTGGATCCTCATTTCATTGATTGGCGCTTCAGCCGTCGGTGGTATTGCCTTGCATCGCGGCGAAAGTATTAACGCATTGTGGTTTATCGTGGCTGCAGTTTGTGTTTACGCGATAGGCTTTCGGTTTTATAGCGCTTGGATAGCAGCCCGAGTGTTGATGCTTGATGACACCAGAGCTACACCTGCAGAGCGTTTGCAAGATGGTCGCGACTATCTACCGACCAATCGCTGGGTGGTGTTCGGTCATCATTTTGCGGCAATTGCTGGTCCTGGCCCGTTGATTGGCCCTACTTTGGCCGCGCAGTTTGGTTATTTACCTGGGACTTTATGGATCTTGGTCGGCAGTGTCCTTGCTGGTTGTGTCCAAGATATGTGTATTTTGTTTTTCTCGACGCGGCGCAATGGCCGCAGTCTCGGTCAGATGGCGCGTGATGAGTTAGGGCCAATTGGCGGTGCTGCCGCATTGTTTGCCACCTTGCTCATCATGATTATTTTGATTGCGGTGCTGGGGTTGGTGGTGGTGAATGCGATGAAACATTCACCTTGGGCAACGTCGACGGTGATTGCGACCATCCCAATTGCACTGTTTATAGGCATTTACATGCGCTATTTGCGACCAGGTCGAGTGCTTGAAGGCAGTTTGGTTGGTGTAGTGCTGTTATTGCTGTCGGTTGGCGGTGGCGGTTGGGTTGATCAGCAACCTTTGCTGCGTGAATGGTTTAATCACCCAGGATTACCCCTAGCATTTGGGGTGATCGGATATGGCTTTATGGCCGCAGTGCTGCCCGTTTGGTTGTTGTTGGCACCGCGTGATTACCTTTCAACTTTTATGAAGCTAGGCACTGTGTTGTTGCTGGCTGGCGCTATTATTTTGCTGCAACCCGATTTGAAAATGCCCGCGCTTACCCAGTTTATTGACGGCACAGGTCCTATTTTCGCTGGAACATTGTTTCCTTTTGTGTTCATTACTATCGCCTGTGGTGCCATTTCTGGCTTTCACTCGTTAATTGCCTCAGGCACTACGCCCAAATTGTTAAGTAACGAACGTGATATTCCGATGATTGGCTATGGCGGTATGGCGCTTGAATCATTTGTGGCAATGATGGCGCTGATTGCCGCCACAGTGCTCGACCCTGGCGTTTATTTTGCGATTAATAGTCCGGCGGGTATTGTGGGGGCTTTACCTGCGGATGCGGTTGCCACTATTTCTAGCTGGGGTTTCCCGGTCACAGTGGAACAAATGAATGCATTGGCGGCATCGATGGGCGAGGCTACGTTATTTGCTCGAACTGGCGGCGCTCCTTCGCTAGCAGTTGGTATGGCGAGTATTTTTGGTTCTGCTTTTGGCGAGCATCTATTGGCGCTTTGGTATCACTTCGCGATCATGTTCGAAGCAGTGTTTATTCTAACCACCTTAGACGCCGGAACTCGGGTCGGCCGTTTTATGCTGCAAGATTTACTTGGCAATATTTGGCCGAAGTTAGGGCAAACCAGCTGGTATCCATCGGTGTTGCTGAGTAGTGCTTTAGTCGTTGCTGGCTGGGGTTATTTTTTATATATCGGTGTGATAGATCCCAACGGTGGTGTGAATATCCTGTGGCCATTATTTGGTATTTCCAATCAGTTGCTGGCGGCTATCGCATTGACTGTCGCAACCGGAATTTTAATAAAAAGTGGCAAATGGCGAGTTGCTTGGGTTACCGCCCTGCCACTGACTTGGTTGACCATCCTGACGACCACCGCGGTGTATGAAAAAATAACCAGTGCCGACCCAAGACTGGGTTTTTTCGCCGCTGCTGAGGATTTGGCAACAAAATTGGCAGCAGGACAGTTGTCACCGGAAAAAGCTGCGGTAGCGCCGCAATTAATTTTCAACCAACAATTGGATGCTTGGCTGGCGTTATTGTTCGTCGGCTTATTGTGGGTGATTATTCTGGATATGCTGCGGATGGCGTCACGTTCGTTGCGTGGTTTACCGGTTTTGTCGTCGGCAGAAGCGCCATATCAACGCACTACCCTTGAAAATTCAGCGAGTTAAGGAGTTTGTATGCATTTAGTGAAGCTATTAGCCGCACTAAAAAAAGCTTGGCGATTGATCCGCGAGTTGAGTGGCGATGATGCGTATGAGCGTTATTTACGCCATCAGATATTGCATCATCCTGAAGAAACACCACTCAGTCGACAAGCGTTTTTTCAGCAAGAGCAGCATCGGAAATGGCACGGCGTCAAACGTTGTTGTTAGACGCCATGCTGGTTCAATAATCCGCAATCCATTGACTTAGAACGTAAAGTGCACGCCGACGGCTGAACGTTCTTCGTCATCATATTTGCCATACTCAACAGAAATGGCTGTTTCGTCAAAAATGAAATAGTTCAAGCCAATGGTTTGTACGCTAATGGTGTCATCTTCATCAGCGTACCAACGCTCACCGCCAATCGAAGTGTAAAATTCAAGGTCTTCGGTGAATTCGTGGCGAAATCGCGCGCCGTACCCGGCAATGGTCGAGTACGTTCGCACATTCTCCACGTATGAATTGGCTGACTGTCCACTGGTGTATCGGAAAAAGTCTTTTGCTTTCAATTTCATTCGACCAATACTACCGCTGAAATCGACAGTAGTATGTTCCGATAGATTAAAGATATAACCAGCACCCCAGGTATAGTGGCGGGTCGTTACATTGGTCTCGTTGAAAAGATTGGCAATAACGGGTGGCGTTGGTTGGCTCATTTGCGAATATTCAGTTTGAGAGAATCGATCGTTACGGTAATTCGCAAACCAATAGGTATTGTCGTTTAGTTGTTCGCTATATTTAAGCTCCCAGCCGTTGACATCGCTTTCATTTCTTTGCGTTTGTATTTCTCTTCCGGTATTCGGATCTACGTAATAAACCGTCTCAGGAAACTCGTTAGGTGCTGAAATTTCAGTACTACGAATGGTCAGAGAATCAAAACTTGGCGTTGCCATTGCCGCCGATACGCTGCCAGTTAATGCTAATACAATCAAAGAACGCGAGAAAATAGTCATAGCCAATATCCTTGTTGGTAGGTAATGCATACAACATAGTGCCACTTTTGTTAACTCTAAATGAATAAATCCATAGCAAAAAATTTCCAATCGATAGATCTCTTCCGAGATTTATAGCGCAATGAGAATATTTTCGATTCTCTAATGAGAACGATTCGTGTTAATATTGTCGGCAAGAGTGAATTTACGTCAATTTTTAGCAGAGTTTTGGAGTCGTTATGGCGCTGGTTCGTGTAAAACCCCTATCTTTAGCCGTTCGTATGGCATTACCGCTGGTAATGTTGCAATGCAGTGCGCCTGTATTGGCGGACGACGGTTGGGATGAGTCAAAGGTTGAGCATATCGAAGTCGTCGGTCAGCAAGGCCAGAAATATCGGGTTGATACCACGACCACTGCGACCAAAACCAACACGCTACTGCGGGATATTCCGCAGGCAATTACTGTGGTGACTGAAGATCTGATCGCCGACCAATCGATGCAAAACATGGGCGATGTTGTGCGTTATGTACCGGGCGTGCAAATGGCGCAAGGTGAAGGTCATCGTGATGCGCCAGTACTGCGCGGCAATACCTCTACCGCTGACTTTTTTATCAACGGCGTGCGTGATGATGTTCAATACTTCCGCGATTTGTATAACGTCAAACGTGTTGAAGTGTTGAAAGGCCCTAGCGGCATGATTTTCGGTCGTGGTGGCGCCGGTGGTTTAATCAATCGAGTGAGCAAACAAGCGGATTTCTCTGCAGGTCGCGAAGTTGCGTTAACGCTTGGCTCCTTTGATAACCTGCGTTTTACTGGCGATGTGAATCAAGTGATTGATGATCAATTAGCTGTTCGCTTAACTGCGCTCTACGAAGATTCGGGCAGTTACCGCGATTACAGCGAAGTAAAACGCAAAGCGATTAATCCAACTGTCACTTTCAAGCCGGCGACAAATACCTCAGTTGCCTTTAGTTTCGAGCATTTTGAAGATGATCGGATCACTGACCGTGGCATCCCATCATTTAATGGCCGGCCTTTAGAAGTCGACCGCGCCACTTTTTTCGGCAGTGTTGACGATAGCACTACCACTGCGGAAGTTGATGCGTTTAGCACCACAATCAGCCACGAATTTGCTAATGGTGTGATGTTAGTTAACCAAACACGTTACGCCGCTTACGATAAATTTTACGCCAACGTGTTACCTGGTGCTTATAACGACAGCACTAAACGAGTGGCTATTTCAGGCTACAACAACCAAACCGATCGCAAGAACTTGATGAACCAAACCGATTTAACCAAAGAAGTTGTATTGGCTGGGATGAATCACACCTTGCTGGCGGGCATGGAGCTTAATCGCCAAGAAACAGATAACTTACGCATGACTGCGTATTTCACTGATGTTGGTCCAAATGCCACCGCAGATTTTGTCACTCTTGCCGACACCATTTACCATGGCACCGTGCAATATCGTCAATCGGCGAGTGATGCGCAAAACCATAGCGTTGCCAAGACGCTTGGTGTTTACTTGCAAGACCAAATTGAATTGTCCGCAAACTGGCAAGCTGTCTTAGGCGCTCGTTATGATCATTTTTCGGCTGATTTACTCAATCAGCGCAACAACAGTACTTTAGAAAGCACTGACTCATTATTGTCGCCACGCGCCGGTTTAATTTATAAACCACGTGACGAAATGTCGATTTACGCAAGTTATTCAATTGCTTACGTGCCTCGCGCTGGTGAGCAACTAGCGTCACTAACGGCAACCAACGCGGCGTTAGATCCTGAAAAGTTTAATAACCAAGAGATCGGTTTTAAATGGGATTTCAGCCGCGACTTCAGCTTTGGTGCTGCCGTTTATCAGCTCGACCGTACCAATGTGGCGGTAACAGATCCGAACAACGCGGCCGCGACAATTTTAGTCGATGGTCAGCAAGTGAAAGGTGTTGAGCTTGAACTAAATGGCCAAGTCACTGAGCAATGGCAAATCATGGCTGGTTACGCCAATCAGCAATCAAAAGTGCAAACGCCTGGTGCAACCAACGGCAACAAGTTAGGTCAGGTTCCGGAAAACACCTTTTCTTTGTGGAATCGTTACGAATTTTCTGATGCTTGGAGCGCAGGTTTAGGCGTGATTAGCCAAAGCAAATCTTACGTCGTAATTGATAATGCAGTGGTTTTACCGGGTTTCACGCGTTTAGATGCTGGTGTGTTTTATAAGCCAATGACCGATTTGCGGGTGCAACTGAATATCGAAAACCTGACAGACAAAACTTATTATGCCTCTGCGCATAATAACAATAACATCACACCAGCCTCGCCAAGAGCGGTGCGACTTGGTGTGAACTATAAGTTCTAAACAAGACTTTAGGAAAAAGCGCTTCGGCGCTTTTTTGCTTTTTTAAAGCTTGGGATTTGCACAGGCGGGGATCTGTTGACGAGCGCACATCGCAATTCGTTGCAGGCTTGGCGCAATGAGCAGCTGGTTGGGGTTGCTCTGTTGGCAAAAGCTGAGTTTAATGAAGCTAATTTCAGCGCGATTGGGCACAAGGATTTAGCATGAGTGAGCAGATTTACGCAATTGGCACGCCGGGTCAGCCATGGGGCGATGCAGAGAAAGCCATGTGGTTGCAACAACAGCAAGTACAACGCAGTTATCAACAGCAAGTCGTCACTGTCATTCAACAGTTGGCTACTGAATTAGCCGCCGTTGCCGAGCTTTGCCAATATGGTGAGTTGGACTATCAACAGTTTGGCCTTAGCAAATACCCATTATTTGCGCTGAAAAGCCGAGACTGGCAGCCAAGTAAGCCGATGGTGTTGGTCACCGGCGGTGTGCATGGTTATGAAAGCAGTGGCGTGTTCGGCGCCTTACAATTTGTTCGTGAACACTTTGCGCGCTACAGCCAACAAGTCAATTTATTAGTGTTGCCATGTATCAGTCCTTGGGGATTCGAAACAATCAATCGCTGGAATCCATTAGCCGTTGATCCAAATCGTTCTTTTACCGCGGATAGCCGCTCGCCAGAAGCTGCGGCAGTGTTGGCTTTAGTACAAAGCTTCCCAACACCATTAGTTCATGTTGATTTGCACGAGACCACAGACTCCGACAACAGCGAGTTTCGTCCAGCTAAAGCGGCGAGAGACGGTACAGTAGACATCAATTGGAATATTCCAGACGGCTTTTACTTAGTCGGTGATAGCGATAACCCGCAGCCTGAGTTTCAAGCGGCGATTATTGCGCAAGTGGCCAAGGTCACACAAATTGCGCCAGCAGATGAGCACGGCTGCATTATTGGCGAAGAATTACAGCAATTTGGTGTAATCAATTACCCGAAAAAAGCATTATTTTTATGTGGTGGCATGACCAATGCGACTTTTGTAACGACGACGGAAGTGTATCCAGATAGTCCAAATACCAGCGTTGCTGCCTGCAATCAGGCGCAAGTGGTTACTGTCTGTAGTGCGATAGATTTCGCATTATCGCACCGGTGATAGTCTGGCGTTCATAAGTGGTATTTATCGCCACTCTTGAAGATAAAAGCATTGGTTTTGTGTGGGATTTGTGTACAATTTGCGCGATTTTACTTCAGGGCAGTAGTAATGAAAGCAGGGATTGGCTACAGCAATATCAGTTTGTCGAAAGAAGCCGGACGGCAAGCGCTCAACAGCGCTTTAACAGATGCTGCGCTTAGCGGCACGCAATTATCCGCAGATGATATGGTACTGGCGTTTTGTGGCGCAGCCGTGAACGCCAGTGAGTTTTATCATGGGATCCGCAGTGGTTTGCCGGCGGAAGTGCCAATCTTCGGTGGTTCAGCAATTGGCGTCATTACCAATCAAGCGTTAAGTTATTCGGGCCACCCAGCGGTGGTAGCAGTGCTGAAACTTAGCAGCATTAAAGCGAAGGTTGCGCTAGTCGAGGAGCTTTACAAAGATCCGCTACTTTGCGGAGAGCAGTTAGCACAGCAGCTCGACGAGCCGGCGGATGCATCACTACAACTGCTGCTTTACGATTCAGTGAAATATCCGGCGACGGCGACCCAGCCTCCGGTATTAAACCCTTCGGCGCCACTGTTAAAAGGGCTGGAAACTTGGTCTTCAGGTCGAATTCCGACTGTTGGTGCTGGGTTATTGGGTGACCATCAATTCAGTGCCACTTGGCAATTTGCCGGGCATCAGGTGTTGCAACAAAGCGCTATGCTACTGCAGTTCCGCGGGGCATTGCAGCCTTATCTGACGTCCATGCATGGTTGCGTTCCTTACGATAAAACCCAATACAAAATCACCAATATATTTGGCCAGTTTTTGTATAGCCTCAACGGCGAGCCGGTAGTGCCGCTGATCGACCGCGTTTATGGCAGCACACAATGGCGCCAAGCGTCCCCAGTTAAACAGCTCTCACTTGGCGTTTATTGTGGTGATCCGCAACAACCGCAACGCGAGGATTTATTTGTGAATCGGCTGATTAGCGGCGCTCTGCCTGATGGCTCAGGGGTGATTTTATTTGAACCTGACTTGGCCGCAGGGATGCAAGTGCAATTGATGCGCCGAGATCCTGATACAATTCTGGCCTCTGCTCGGGTAAACAGTAAAAAATTATTGAATAAAATCAAAGCGGATGGCCGGAAAGCTCGGTTTGCTTTGTATTTTGATTGTGGTGGCCGCGCTGCAGCCTATGACAATAATCAGCATGAAGAAGCCGCTGAAATCCAAGCGCAATGTAATGCGTTTGGGGTGCCTCTACTCGGTATCTATTGCGGTGTGGAAATTGCGCCGTTTTTAGGCAAAAGTCGCGGTCTTGATTGGAGCGGTGTGTTTGTGGTGTTTGCGGAATAGGACTACTAAATATACTCAGCTCTAGGCGAAGGATTGTGGCGAACCGCAGTCCTTATGACTCATCGATAAGTTGCATTTAATTTTCCTGCCAATTGTAAGTGCTACTGACCACGCAATGCAGTGAACCTGACCAGCTGTTGCAGCAGCTAAACTCTAAACTAAAACTCTAAACTAGGCCACCCACTAGCTAAACTAGGCCACCCACAATTTAAAAAGTGGAGCTAAACTAGGCCACCCACAATTTAAAAAGTGGATGGCCTTAGTTAGAAAGTGAAACGGCTTTGATATTGATCTTCGGTAAATGCCAAATAACCAGAGTTTTTAACGTGGAAAATTCAGGCCGAAATCTGCTGTTTGCGATATTTTTTGGCGTAAAGCCAAAAGGCTGTTCCGCCAGACTTGCGGTCAGCGTGGGATTATAAAAACGAAGTGGGAATGATGCTTGGTTAGTCTAACTATCCAAAACATCGTCGGCAGTGATGAATACCTTGCAACCATTTTTGGCCAATCGCTTGGCAGAACTTTTCAATCGCCGCGGCAGGGCCAATCACTTGGCGAAACTCATCTTCTAGTTTCTGACAATTTTGCAGCCAGTTGCCTTGTTCGATACCAAGCCGCGCCAGAATTGGCGGTACATTCTCATTTATTGCCCCTCGTTTATCAGCGCGGATCTGTCGGCCTGTCCAATCAACGAGTTCAATATAATCAGTGAGATGTAACGGAATATGCGGGGTGCTTGTAGTGCCTTTCCCCTCCAGAAATGGCATTAATTTTCCATGAAAAGCACACTTTACATCGCTAGCTAAGTTTCTCTTGGCAATACGCTCGGCAATGCTGGTATACGCAGAACTTTCAGGCGTCTCAGCAATCTTGGCTCTAATTGGGTTTAAGTCGATATAAACCATGGTGTTAATCAAAGCCGATTCATCCAAAACGGCTTGTGATTTGAACCTTCCCTCCCAAAATCTGCCGCTGCATTTATCTTCAACATTGGCAAGTCTGGCGATATTTTCGTTCAAACATCGCATAAACCAGCTGATGCTGGTTAAACGTTCACGATAAATTTCTATCATTTTTTCAGCAACTTGAATGTCTGCTACTTCAACCAGATGACCCGCCAAATATTGTTTGATGGTTTCAGGTACTTGGAATAACAAACTCCAACGCTCAAAGATTTCTGCCACAGACCAAGTGGCTGCTTTCGCTACATCAACCCTCACAAGAATGTGGTAGTGATTCATCATGATGGCATAGGAAGCCACATCAATTGCGAACATATTCGTCAGTAATCTCAAACGCTCGACAATCCATTCTCGTCGATGCTCAAAGTTACAACCATCGATTTCACCGCACAAAAAGGAACGACGCACACAGCGGTAGGTTAGGTGGTAAAACGGGGTTTCGCTCAAGGCGATCTGCTTGTTACGTGGTTTTGGCATGCTGTCATCCTGACAAATTTTCCGTGTACTTTAACTGTGGTTGCAAAAATGTTAAAGTCAAGCCAATGAGTGGCTGTCCGCTATTGACCGAAATTTAACTGAAACGCCTCGATTTAATATCAAATTGCGACAATACAATTTTACCTTTCTTGTATTCAAGAATCCCACATTTTGATAATGAAAGTTTTCCTAGATATTCATTAAATAAAATTTCTCTTGGTAAAGTATTCAATATGACCGATTCGCCTACTAATTCACTCGACTCGTAAACATATTGAGTCAATTTAAATTCACTTAAGGAAAGGTCAGCGGTGACTCTAGACTCAATTGATTTCTTCTCCCACACTCCTGCAGCTTGAACCCATTCATTTTTATAATTGTTTTCTTCGAAGCGTCTCAGAATATCCATGCTTTGCTCAAACGGTATAGGCACTACAGATCTGGCAGCAGACAAAGCAATACCTAGGATGTTTATGTAGTGTTGCTGTAGTTCAATATCCTCTACTTTAGTAATTCCACTTATTGGATAATGAACAATAACTTCGAGGAATGGCACAGCCTTCATAGGTTGCACTTTCTCCTCTTTACTACCGTCAGACACATAAACATTTAACCGTGAGTAATTCGAAGTGAACATCAGTTTACTTACCTCTCGTTCCCAAAAATTGCACACGGAACGCGACTTAAACAGAAACTCTCGTTTCTCCTCCTTGGAATAATCACCGTCTAGATAAAGTTCAATTTGACTTAGTTTAGGCATAAAATTATTGACCCTTTGGTTTTGGTCGTTGATGCATATTGAAGTGGCACTTTGAATTTGGCCATCGGACTAAGTGGGTCTTGCTGCGTCGCGTTCACGAAAAATCAAATGTCCGCAACTAAGGCAAAGCCAACATTCGCTTTTTCGAGATCTCCAGTTTGAAACAACCGCAACTCGCTCCAAGCCGACTTGAATGTCACTGCATCCTTGCTGAAAATGTTGGTTTAGTAAAAACCCAATAGATTAAACTAAGTGATTGATACTGTTTCGTTTTAACTTCAAGCTAATCATCGCGCGTCAGCACTTCTAGTAACTCAATTTCGAAGATGAGATCGGAGTTCGCCGGGATCATTGTTCCCACCTGGCGTTCGCCGTACGCCAAAGCTGCAGGCACCCATAGTTTGCGTTTGCCGCCAGTCTTCATGCCGATTAACCCTAAGATCCAACCTTGAATTACGCGGCCGTTACTCAGCACGGTGCGAAAGGCTTCGCCATGGCGATAGCTGGAGTCAAATTCGGTGCCGTCTAGCAAAAATCCGCGATATTGCGCGGTGATCAATGCCCCGCGCACAGCAGCTTTGCCGGTGCCTTCTGCAATATCTTCAATTTTCAGTTCAGTGATCATGCTTGTACTCTAAAGATTAATCGGGTTGCCAATTGCTGCCGCGTTCAGTCGACCAAACCACCACATCAAGTACTTGGTTGATGACGCCGCCATCTAAGCTTTCGGTATAGCTGGCTTTTAAACGAGTGACAAAATGGCCGTTGTGGTAACTGGTAGTTGAGCCATAAACCGGCAGTGAATTGCTGTACATCAGTAAACCACCGTCTGCGGCCTTTTTGCCCTGCAGATTATAAACTTGTTTGGCATTTTCCAAAAATTCGGCACTGATGCCATTTTTGGCCTCGGTTGGCACAGGTTCAATAGTGAAGCTGATATCACAGATGTCGCCGCCAGCTTCGCCGTTGCTGCACGCAAACGAGCGAGAATGTGTCACTTCGGAGTCCATTTGCTGATTCGCACTTTTGATCACCGCTTTTTTTATCCCCGAAACCGGCGCTTTAATTTCAAATTCAATGCGAGGACCATCGCCAATATCTGATTGACTCGGCGGTTTTATTGAAAAGCGGCCTGCGGTAGGCACAGCCATTAACGGCCAATCGCCTTGCATTTGGTAAGTCTCTTGTGACGATACTTCTTCAGAGACTAAATTCAGCGAACCGGTGGCACTGACTGAGCCTTTCACCCGTTCAACATATTGATCTTCATGATATTGTGCCGTTGCTCCGCTGCCTGTGCGTCGAAGATCCGACTCTATGAGTAGCTTAGCAACCAAGCTTTTGTCCGCACCAATGCTGGCTGAGGTCATTTTATCGGTGTAGTTAAAACGAGCGTGGATAGTGATAGGTTCGCCAGTTACCTCTAAGTTGGTATCGGTGTTATTGGTATTCTCGGTCACTTCTGCGGTTTCGTGACTTGGTTGTTCAGCCTCTGGCGCTGGCGAGCAGCCTAGTAAAAATGCAGTGAGGCTAGTAGTAATGATAAAACGCGACATAAAAATCCCTTTAGTGGTTGGTCTGAGTAGAGAACGACAGTGTCGGCAAATTTAGCTGAATACTAAATTAATCAGTAAGATGGAAAGTTGAGTCGCCAGGCTTGGCTAGCGACTCAACTGGCCTATTATGCGAAGATCAACCCGGCGTAAATTGTTCCGCCAACAATCGACGCAGCAACCAACAAACGCAGAGTTGCCGGGACTAGTCCTTGAGCCAATTGGAATCGGTTCCATAGGTCTAACTTGTGTTGGAGCACGTGCTCTTGACCAGGTAACAACACTGGATAGGCGGACGGTAACACTGCCGGTGTTGGGGCAGGTGTCAGGTCCTGTGCCTCTAGGTTGGTGATCTGTTCTGCCACCTTTTGTTCTTTGTCGATTAAATCTTGTAGCGCCAAGTCTGCAAGTGCATTGGTCAAATAACCGAGTTGCTGGATTTGTTGGTCCGCTTCACCGCACCAATCAGCCCAATTGCCGTTATTCACATCCAAAATTGCAAACTGAGGGCATTGCTGCGCCCAGTTGTCGATCCCCAGACTAGCTAACAAATGTTCTGGCGGCGTCAATTTCTGCAAACTGGCCGAGACTTCGCGCATTTTTGCTTGAACCTGATTGGCGACCTTAATCATTCTGCGTTTTTCAAAATAACCAATTTGTTTATCCGCGGTAATGACGATCCAAGTGTTGACCAAGAGTGAGCGCTCGTTGCGGATCACCGCTGACAAATGTTGGCTCATATGCAGCATCCCGACTAGCGATTTCAGATACTCTGGCCAGCCAGCTTCCAGTTCTTTTGCTGCTTGAACGTAGGCCCGTCGACAGCTTGCATCATGATGTTTCAATACGGCGTTTAGCTCACGCAATTCCGCATTTAATTCAGCCACAGCTTGTGGAATATCGGCTTTTTTCAGCTCATTGCCTCGATGACGAATAACACCGCCAGCAGGTTTAAGCTCGCCGCGCTGCAATGCTTGTAGTGTTTCAATTTCAGCAGATAAGTTACGAACTGCGGCTAACTGAGCCTTCAAGCTTTCTGGATATAATTTGCTGATTGATGTGTTTGCGTCGCCACTTTCTTCGCCGCTTTGCCAAATTTCATCAATCGACGCGAAATTGCGCATGATGGCGCGGTTTAAAAAGTTTCCGCGAAAAGTTGGGTGTAACGATGGCGCCGAGAAATGGCGAAACACTGCGTCAGTTTCGGCAATATCTTCAAGTGTTGCTCGATGCTCTGGGTTATAAAAACCTACACTAATTTCACGACGCAAATGTTCTGCATCGGTAAACACTTCCCATGCTGAGTGTCCTACCAACTCTGTTGGAATATAACGCGCTTTTGCATTGTCTTCGCGGTCACGGTTTGCAGGGTGTGTCGCCCACATTTGTGGTGGTCGCGCCATTTCTTCGGTAAATACGCGATGTTGCGCAGCAGCATCACCTGTTGGAATATCTGGGGTTACTCCGTAGTTTTGATCATCGAGGATTTGTTGCATCGCACTGACAGTTTCACGCTGGGCGTTAAATAGATCGTTGATGCGTTTGCCCTCAGCCGCTTGGCTTTTTGCAACTTCTAGTGCCAAGTGCCAAGCGTGGTCAGCCGCTTGTAATTTGTGCAGAGCGTTAATGAGTGGGTCACTGCCGCTGACAGACACCGCGACTAAGTCCGCATTAAATTCCATTTCACGACTCAACGCACGTTCGGCCATGACCACCAAGGAAAATAATGTATCGACCACAGAGCGAATGGACCAAATCACCAAAGCTAACAGCCAGCCAAACCAAGCGATGCGAATATCAATACGGCCGATAAAACCTATCAACTTGTCGAGCCAATCGCGAGTGCTTAGCATGTGCCCAATGATTTGCTGCGCAATGTAAACCCAACGCCCAACCATCATCGACTTTTGCGCAAAATGGCCGAACTCGTGGGCTAATACCGCTTTAAATTCGCTGATGGTTAATACATTGACCAAGCCCAAGCCAATAATCAGATTCTTCTTTGATGGGAAAAATAAGTTCAACAAGTTTAAATCGTAAAAGACTGCAGCATTGACGTCCGGAGTGAGAAACACTCGATGCGGTTTCGGTGCGCCAATGTCATCGGCGAGTTTGTTGATGAATTTGAATAATTCCGGTTGCGCTGCCGCAGTTACTTCAATGCCATCTGGTGCACCAAACCGGCGTACTGCGAACAAAGACTTCGCCATAAAAAGCGTAAGAATGAGTGAAGAGGTGGTCACCAAAAATTGCACAAGATCAAATCGAGAGTTAATTAAATGCTGAACGCCGGTATAACTAATCCAGCCAAAACAACCCAACAGGGCCAGATAAGCCACAATAAAGCCAGTTAGGCCAGCCATCGCCAACCAAGCGTGCCTGCGGAATTCTGTTCTAGGCTCTGTTAAGTCCGCTGGAACTTCAGTCGGGTTTTCTGGATAAAGTTTTATTGGTTCCACGGCACAACTCCTTGTATTTATTATTCTTCAACTCACTCGGTTAAATTATCAGCAACTTGCGCGGTAATTCCGCGCAAAAGTTAGTAATAAGTTTCACATGTAATGAATGCGTAGTAAAACAAAAATGCAGAACTTGCGGCCGAATTAGACTGGTTTTTTGAGTGTGTAGCCCTTGCCTGTGGGTGAGTGGCAAGTGAGTTCTTTGAAACAAGAGGGGAAGTTACCCGCCAGTAAAAACTTACTGGCGGGCAAATTAGATAGCTTAAAGCAGGTTGGCCGCTAGGAATGCAAGTAAGTAAGCCAACAGGCCGTAGCCAATCACCAAACCTACGGCAATCCGGTTGCTGCCGGTTTCTGCTCTAATAGTTGCGACAGTGGCGACGCATTGCAGGGCAACAACGTAAAACAGTAACAAGCCAAAACCAGTGCCAAATGCGAGGCCGTCCGCTTGAATGTTGGCAGCAAGGCCAGCGATGTTCTCATCAGCACCGTCAATACCAAACAGAGTACCCAAGGCGCCAACAAACACTTCGCGTGCCAGGAATGACATTAAAATCGCCACACCATAACGCCAGTCTAAACCGAGCGGGCTGAAAATTGGTTCGATAAAGTGACCAACTTGGCCCAAGTATGAATTTTGTAAGCCGCCTGCGTCGGTTGGGAAATAACCCAACAACCAAATCAGCACAGTCACAGCAAAGATCACTGGGCCTGAACGGTAAACAAAGCTCTTGGCGCTTGCCAGCACTCGCACTACTAGTGGTTTCCAGTGCGGAAACCGATAGTTAGGTAATTCCAAGATAAACGGCATGTCAGATTTTGCATCGTCTTTGATGACAAAGGTCGACAACATGAAGCTCACCAATAGCGCTATGACAATCCCCATCAAGTACAAACCAAAAAATGCGATGCCTTGCAGGTTGACCAAGCCACCTAGGTAACTCTGTTCAGGGATAAGCACCGCAATTAGTAGCGCATAAACCGGCAGGCGAGCTGAACAAGCCATCAGTGGGATCGTCATCATCGTGATTAAACGTTTGCGCGGCGATTCAATAGTGCGCGCAGCCATGATCGCCGGAATGGCACAAGCATGGCCAGACAAATACGGGATAAAACTGCGGCCAGACAAGCCAAAATAGCTGAGCGGTCGATGACAGATGAGCGCGGCTCGTGCCAAGTAACCACTATCTTCCAACAAGCCAATAATGAGGGTTAACATCATGATTTGTGGAACGAATACTAAAAACGAACCGATGCCACCAAAAATGGCGTCATTGAGAAAATCGCTAGTTCGGCCTTCGCCAATATAGCCAGTAACCCACTGTGCTAGTCCGGCAATGCCGCTTTCAACACCATCCATCAATGGCGCAGCCAAAGTGAAAATACTTTGGAATAATAAGAACATGACCAGCAAAAATGCTAAGCCACCGGTCACGCTATTCAGCATAAAAGCATCAATGCGGTTTTGATTTTTCAGCACTATGCTGGCGCTGATACCAAATTGGCGAGACAAACTGCGGCTGAGCGCGCGTAGTGCTTTCTCGTCGCCATGGTCGATACTTGGAATTGGCGGTTGTGCGAGTTCAGCAAGTTCAAGCACTGCTTGGCGAAATTCGCTGATGCCGAGCAGCGTTTTCGCTGAAATGGCAAATACTGGGCTACCGAGCGCTTTGCTCAGAGCTTCGGTATCGAGTTGATGGCCAAACCGCTGCAACTCATCTGCCATATTCAAGGCAAAGACCACTGATTTTTGCTGTTGTTTGGCTAGGGCTTGCACCTGCAAACCAAAGACTAAACTACTTTCTAAGCGAGTTGCGTCAAGATTGCAGATCACTAAGGCAGTATCTGGCAGCTGCATAGCTTCTTGCAGCTTTTGCACGGCAATTTCTTCATCGCGCGACAAACTACTGAGAGAGTAAGCGCCAGGATAGTCCACTAGCTCAAATTGTTCGAAACGACCGGTTTTTAATTCAACAGTCACGCCAGGATAATTGGCGACCTTTTGCCGTAAGCCGGTTAATTGATTGAATAACAGGCTTTTTCCCGAATTGGGTTTACCTACAAGAACAATTTTCTTCATCAGATGCCTTTTAACTCAAATGCAAACAGTTCACCAAAGAGGTCAGTTGTTGCAGTTATTAGGGTTGCGGCGTTATCAGAATTTGCTGAGCGATGTGTTGCTCGAGCGTGTAGACGCAATCTTGGATTTGCACGACCATCGGCCCATTAAATGGACCACGGCCAAAACATTCGAGTAATTGGCCTGGTTCTAAGCCCATTTCCTGCAAGCGATTGACCACCAGCGGATTAAGGCCTGCAACCAATTCGGTAACCCGCACAGTCGCGCGTTTTGGGGCATCCCACAGGGTTTGAATGGACATTGGCTTGGCACTCACTGTTGCTAATGCAAATAATTGTCATTATTACCAAATCAAGGCAGTAATTCAAACCTTTTCGCCAAGCGGCGGTAATTCCAAGACATGTAGTGAGGGGTTGTTGAAGTAGATCAACTTAAAAAGCAGATTGTCGACGAGCAGTTAAGTATCGACGGTCGATGCACAGTCTTTTCATTTCGCTTAAAAGATTAAAAGCTTAATGCTTTGGCTGGGAGCTCCTATTTCGGCGGCTGCCAAAGTTCTATTTTATTGCCTTCAGGATCAAAGACCCAACCGAAATGACCAAACTCGGAGCTCTCGACCTTCGCATCGACGGTTACACCTTCGGTTTTTAATACTGCTAATAAAGCCGCTAAGTCATCGACACGATAATTAATCATGAAAGAGGCGTGGCTTGGGGCAAAATAATCTGTGTCTGCAGCAAAAGGGCACCAGTTGGTTGCGGCCATTGCTGAATCGACGTCGGCTTGTTGCGCCTGAAATACCGCCCCGCCCCAATTTTGAATATCAAAACCGAGATGGCGCTGATACCAAGCTGCTAATGCTTTTGGATCTTTTGCTTTAAAGAAAATTCCACCGATACCAGTGACGCGTTTCATAAATTCTCCAAAGGAAATGCCGCTTTGTGGGCTACTTAGCATCTGACAATTAAATCAGCATACTCGTGGCGAGCAGTTAATGCCAATACGAAGAGTAACTCAGTGATACTGCAACTTGCAGCGCCAAGTCGTGCGTTTTTTGTTAAAAGTTAGCGCTGGCTGAGCCCGGATCGCTGTAATAGTTGATGCTGAATTAGCCAAGGGACAGTACAATAGGACAAATAATTTACAGGGTGTTGGATGGAAAGGCTCATTTTGACCCTTCCTCCCACAGAACAACCAGTGCAACTGGTGTTAGAAAATCAGCAGGAAATAAAATGGCAGCATTTGGTAGTGTTTTTATGCCAGAAATGGCAATGGCGAGCTTCGATGGCTCAGCATGGAGTGAATCTAGCATTGTGTCGGCGCAGAGCATTAGCCTGCACCCAGGCGCGCATGTGCTGCACTACGCAAGTACTTGTTTTGAAGGGCTAAAAGCATTTCGTCACGACGATGGTTCAGTTGCGATTTTCCGCATGGACAAAAACATCGCTCGTATGTTGCAAAGTACTGAGCTGTTGTCATTGCCAAAATTTGACCCAGCTTTATTGAGCCAAATGATTGTCGACATCGTTCGGCATTATGCCGCTGATGTGCCAACACCTCCGGGTTCAATGTACATTCGACCAACTCACATTGGTACTGAACCAGCTATCGGTAAAGCAGCAACGCCGACCTTAAGTTCGATGTTGTATGTGTTGTTATCGCCAGTCGGCGACTACTTCGCTGGTGGTCATCGTGCGTTGCGTTTGTTGATGGAAGATAATGCTCGTTGTGCTGCGCACATGGGTATGATCAAAAGCGGCGGTAACTACGCCAGTGCTTTACAGCCAACGATGCAAGCGAAAGCAAAATACCAAGCAGACCAAGTATTGTTCTGTCCAAATGGCGACGTGCAAGAGACTGGTGCTGCGAACTTCCTCTTGATCGACGGTAACGAGATCATCACCAAGGCGTTAGATACTTCGTTTTTACACGGTGTGACTCGCGATACTATCCTGACCTTAGCTCGCGATTTAGGCATGACAGTGTCTGAGCGTGATTTAACTGTCGCTGAGTTGTTAGAACGTGCGGCAAAACCTGGCACTGAAGCTGCGCTTTCTGGTACTGCAGCAGTGTTGGCACCAGTGGGTACGCTGATTTACGGCGGTCAAGAAATTAAAGTTGGCAACGGCGAACCAGGTGCGACCACCAATCGTTTGCGCCAAGCACTGAATGATATTCAGTGGGGCCGTGCTGAAGACAAACATGGCTGGTTGACTAAGATTTAAGGCCGAATGCCTCGAAAGAATGTCTGGATCACGGCAGCTTTTAGCTGCCGTTGTTTTTGGCAGATTTAACAAAGAACACAGTGATCTAATCACAATTGGTGTATCTCAATCGGTTTGGCAACTACCGGAGGCCACTTGGCAGCAACGGCATTATTAATTATCGATGTGCAACAAGCTTTATGTTTTGGTGAAGTTCCAGCCTATGCCGTTAAAGACGTGATCGCCAATCTCAATGCAGTGGCAGCCCGAGTGCGAGCAGCCAAGCAGCTGGTGGTGCTCATTCAACATGAATCCGCCACAGGGGTTTTAGCACGCGACACCGCTGGCTGGCAGTTTGCCGAAGGACTGGATGTGCAGCCAACCGATTTTGTGGTTGCAAAACGAGCGACAGATTCCTTCCATCAGACCGAATTGCTCGAGTTGTTGCAACAACATGGAGTAAAACAGCTGATTATCGGTGGTCTGCAAAGCGAGTTTTGCGTAGATACCACCACACGCCGTGCACTTGCGCTGGGCTTTCCGTTACAACTGATTGCTGATGGCCATACTACCGTGGATAATTCAGTGCTAAGTGCCGCACAGATCCGTCGTCATCATAACGAAACGCTCGCGAATATAGGCAGTTTCGGGCCGCGGGCACGCGCGGTATTGGCGGCTGAAATTAGTATTTGAGGTCAAAGGTGTCGCGTGCGGCATGGTGACAATGGTTTTAAATTTACTTTGGAAAAACAGATGAAAATTGCATTGATAGTTATCGCGGTCTTGTTAGTTGGCTTTTATTTTTACTCCCAAGCGCAGCAGAAAAAAATTGCTGCACAAAATATCGCCGCAGCGGAAGCCTTTTTCGCAAAAAATGCCAATGCCGAAGGCGTGAAAACCACAGCTTCTGGATTGCAGTATTTAGAGCTGACCGCTGGCACTGGTGCAGCGCGTCCCACCAAAACTCAAACTGTTCGAGTGCATTATCACGGCACTTTAGTTGATGGCACTGTTTTTGACTCTTCGGTTGATCGTGGCGAAACCATTGAGTTTCCATTAAATCAGGTGATCGCCGGCTGGACCGAAGGTCTGCAGTTGATGACTGTTGGCGCCAAGTTCCGTTTTTTCATTCCGGCACATTTGGCCTACGGCAACCGTAGTGTTGGCAAAATTCCGGCTGGTTCGCTGCTAATCTTTGAAGTTGAGTTATTCGAAATCAAATAAGCGAGGACACCATGCCGGCGTCAATCAACGCGCAATTTGTGGTTTATAACCCAGAACAACAGGCGAGGATCGAGCCCGCTGATGCAACTTTGTATCAGCGCTTAGAGCAAAACTATAATGGTTTTCAAGGGCATACTCTGGTTTCTTGCTACGAATTCGATGCTGATTGGGCTAACTGGGAATTGCATCCTGCTGGTGATGAAGTGGTAATTTTGCTGAGCGGTCAGGCAACTATGCTGTTGCAGCATGAGCATGGCATTGAGCAAATTGAACTTCACCAAGCAAACGACTTTTGCTTGGTGCCGCGCAATACTTGGCACAGGGCCAAGATTGCTGGAGCCACTAAAATGATGTTTGTTACTCCAGGCGCTGGCACCGTTCACCGCCCGGTATAATTAACTAGCAATTAGCGACGCTGCAGCCTTTAAGCCCGATAAATAGGCGCCATGGGCGGTGCCAAAATAATGTTGCTCCGTCGCTTCACCGGCAAAAAACAGTTGTTTTTGCAGTGGTGCAGCAAGATCTTCGCGCATTTGCGGGTTCGAACCAACAGCATTAAATGAGTAGGATCCAAAACTAAAGGGATCGGAGGCCCAGCGAGTGATTTGATAATCTATGGGCTTAGGAATATCTTCACCAAACATCGTCCTCAGTGTGTCCATTGCGTCGTCGACCAGCTGTTGGTCGGTCAAATTTTCAATATTTCTTCCGCGCTCTGCAGCATTAAAACCGAGTAACACCGGGATTTTAGTGCTGCGTTGTAAACTTACCCATTCCGTCCATTCGCCATGGGCTTCTGACATATATTCCAGCCAATCGACATCGTTA
Source organism: Gammaproteobacteria bacterium (assembly GCA_017302255.1). Taxonomy (GTDB): domain Bacteria; phylum Pseudomonadota; class Gammaproteobacteria; order Enterobacterales; family Alteromonadaceae; genus Pararheinheimera. Next base: position 110,710 of record JAFLDV010000002.1, read on the forward strand.
GGCCAAAACGCTTTAGCAAAGCGTAAATAACACTTGTTGAGAACGCCCATCCCTAATTTACTGATGGCATCGAGCTTAATCTGCGGTAGTTCAGGTTTAAATTGCAGTCGTTTTTGCTTTAACACACCAAGGGGTACCGTCACTATGACGTGGTCGGCGACATAGGTTTTTGCTGCGGTGACGACCTGTACCTCAGCCGCACCCCACTGAATATTAGTCACCACTTGCTCAAGCTCGATTTTAAGATTTTGTGCAAGGTACTTGGTGATCAGCTGGAAGCCTTCGACAAAAAAGGCATCGTCACCGTCAAACTCTTTGGCTGCATCGTGCCACAACGTCGACAAGTGCGAGGCACTGCCGGAATATTCTTGCTCTAACTGGCTCGACAACACAAAATCGATCAGTTGTTGTGCTTGTTCGCCATCGTCAGATTGCTCGACAAGATGAGCAACCGCTTGGCGGACTGAGACATCATCATCTTGTTGCTGAGCCTCTTGCAGTGCCGCTTCGATTTGTTCACGGATTTTTTCAAGTTCGGCGGCGGCAGCATCAGTTAATAGTTCGCCATCCGCTTGGTAGGTTGCAGTGCGTTCATAGCTAGTGATTAGCCGCTTGGCTTTCAGTTCATCAGCCAGCACAGTAAGCGGATTGCCTTCAACCCCATGGATCCAAGTTGCACCAAAGTCTACCGGTAAATCAGGCCAATGTTGACTGGTCCAGATCCGCCCGCCAATTCGATCTCGGGCTTCGAGCACTTGCACCTGATGGCCGTGACGAGCTAATTCGCGGGCGGCAGCAAGCCCGGCGAGTCCAGCGCCAATGACTAATACTCGTTTTTTGCTCGTCGCTTTGGGCGCTGATTTGGCCAATGCTTGTGGTGCTAGGCTAGTGCTTGCCGCCACCCCAAGGAACCCGAGCAATTGCAGAAATTCGCGTTTGTTCACCATAAACTCCAAGGCAAAGTTGTTAGCTAACTTTAGCCAGAACTTGGCAAAATACAATTGCCTAAAAAGGCTGATAGCAACTTGTGCAATCACCGTCCTAGGCCCCTGTAGATTGCCCTACCTTGTTGTTATTAGCTGTTTGCTTTGATTGGAGGGAGATGAGGTTTTTGGCCAAAAAGCTATGAAGCCCCAACTTAGCTTGCACTTGATGTGGTTTTGCGGCCTTGCCAAAAGTAAAGTCCGACAGTGATTAGCACTAAGGTGATAAAACCAGGCACGCTGGCTTCAAGACCAAAGGCTCCGCCGGTGAGCCAGTTTGGTAATTCTGCGGTAAAGGTCGGTGTCAGTAAGCCACTTTGTTCAGAGCCGCTGACGCCAAAGCCTAAGATGGTGCCTTGGGTGAAATTGGCCATCAAATGTAAACCAATTGGCATCGCCAAACTCTCAGTCCGTAAGTAAGCTAAGCCAAACATCAGTGAGGCGATGAAAATATTGGCCATCGCTAAATAATTCCATTCCCCATTTTGCTTGAGCGCTGCGGCATGCGTCAGCACAAAATAGGCGGCCATGGCTAATTGTGCAGGCCAAGTGCCGATGCCTGCAATTAATCGCTGGAACATAAAGCCGCGAAAAGTCAGCTCTTCAGTCACCGCAACACCCACAAATAACACAACAGCGCCAATCAGCATTGATTGGTTAAACCCATTAAATTGCCATGAGAGAGTGCCAATTGCGCTTAAGAATAGAGCTGGCAGCACCATCAATAATGTACCGAAGAGCATGCCAAACAACAGTTGCGACAGCCACTGCCCGTTGCAAGCGCCAAATAACTCGGCAAGTGGTTTTTTTCGTAACCATTGGCAGATAATTGACACACCCAAAACAGCAAGTGCTTGCTGCCACGGCGCAATTTCTTGGCCAGTTTGTTTGGAGATAAGTATCAGCGGCAATACAGCTGCTGCCAGCAACAAGAAAAATAATGCTATCCACCAGCCGTTCCGCACGTCGCCGGCTTGGTTTTTGAAAATTAGTTTGAACATGGTTACTCACATGACTATTTGTGACAGCCTCGACGTTACGCGCATTTGCTGCTGACGTACAGCTTGAGTATGTAAGCGGGTATGAGTAAAGCAACAGCTTTGAGTGATAACGCAGTAGCGCTGGGGCAAACTATTCAGTCACAACCTGCGCTGTATATCCGGCAATATCGAGTTGTTGCAGAATGCTCGCCGTGTCAGCATTGCCGGAGATCCGCACGATTTTAGTACTTAGGTCGATATCAACTACCAAACTTGCATCGACTTTCTGCACAGCCTTAGTAACCATGCCACTGCAATGGCCACAAGTCATATCTTCAATGATGAGTTCAAGCATAGGATTGATCCTTGAGAAGCGTTCTTTATAACAGCCAGTGTCGAGTTTGCCCTAAAATAGCCAAGGCTTGCCAATCATTTTGTTATTGTTGAAACCGGATAAGCTTGCCACCATAACAAGGGATAACGAATCATTGAGTGAGGCGGAGCGTGCCATGGCGAGCAGTGTTCAGATGCAAGTGCTGGGAATGACCTGCAGCTCGTGCAAAACCAGACTAGAAAAGGTGTTACAGCGCCTTGAAGGCATCAGCAGCGCGCAAGTAAATCTAGCCAGTGAAATCGCCACTCTGGAAAGTGCGGAACCACTCAGTGCCGCAGCGTTGACCACTGCAGTGCAAGCAGTTCGCGACGCCGGCTTTGATGTGCTCATCAACCAACAAGCTTTTGGCATTTCTGGCATGTCTTGTACTTCTTGCGTGCGGCGAGTCGAGAAACTGCTACAAGGTGTTGCTGGTGTGCTTAAGGCCACAGTGAATTTCGCCGCTGAAACTGTCAGCCTTGAGTATCTCGGCGAGTTGGATATTGCCAAACTTAGCTCCTTGATTGCCGATGCCGGATATTCTTTGACTCAACCCGTGCCAGAACCGACATCCGCAATCGGTGCTGAGTTATCGCAGAGCAGCGCTCAAGTTAATCTCGGCGTTACCAACATTCTGAAGTTTTTTGAAAGCCCGCGCTGGCCTGTTGTTGGCAGTATGCTGCTGTCATTGCCGCTATTGCTGCCAATGCTCGGCATGTTATTTGGTCACGATTGGATGCTGCCGGCTTTTTACCAATGGTTGCTGGCGACTCCAGTGCAGTTTTATTTCGGCGCCAAATTTTATAAAGCGGCTTGGGGGGCACTAAAAGCTCTGGTCGGCAATATGGATTTGCTGGTGGCGCTTGGCACCAGCGCGGCTTATGGCTTATCGCTCTACAGCTGGTTGTGGAGCGGGCAACATCATCCGCATTTGTATTTTGAGAGCAGTAGCCTAGTCATCGCTTTGGTGTTGTTTGGCAAATATTTGGAACTGCAAGCGAAGCATAAAACCACAGATGCGTTAAAAGCCTTAGCCGCGCTGCGGCCAAATTTGGCGCGAGTTAAACGAGCAGAGCAATGGCAGCAAGAGTCGGTCGACCTACTGGCTAAAGGCGATATCGTGCAAATCCTGCCTGGCGAGCGTATCCCCGTCGATGGTGTCGTGCTTGCTGGCCAAAGCAATGTGGATGAGTCGCTGATTTCGGGCGAGTCTTTGCCGGTGCTAAAAACCGAAGGCAGCAACACCATCGGTGGTGCGATAAATCTCGACGGGGTGTTGGAAGTGAGCGCGACAGCCCTAGGCGCTGAATCCGCTATTGCCAAAATTATGCGGCAGGTCGAGCATTCACAAAATGAAAAACCGCCAATTCAAGCGCTGGCCGATCGGATCAGCAGTATTTTCGTGCCGGTTGTGTTGCTCGTGGCGCTGGTTACTTTATTGAGCTGGGGATTGGCTTTTGGCGCTTGGTCAGACGCTATCATCAATGCGGTTTCGGTGTTAGTGATCGCCTGCCCTTGTGCGCTTGGTTTAGCGACACCCGCGGCCATAATGGCTGGCACTGGCACAGCTGCGAAGTTGGGCATTTTAGTCAAGGATGTGTCGGCACTCGAGCGTGCGCAAAGCATTTCAATGGTCGTTTTTGACAAAACCGGCACTTTAACCGAGGGGCAGCCGACTCTTCGTTATTATGGAGCTGTGGATACTCACAATGACGGTCGCAATGCCGACGCAGTTGATGTCCTCAGTATCGCGGCAAGTTTACTCCAGCACAGTGAACACCCATTAGCGAAAGCCATTCTTAGCTATGCCAAAGCGCAAGCTCGTTCGTCTTTGCCCGTTGCTAGCTTTACTGTGGTTGCTGGTCGCGGCGTGCGTGGCGACTGCAACAATCAACATTATCTGCTGGGCAGCGGCCTCTGGATGCAAGAACTTGGCTTGAGTTTGCCGCCTCTCGCTGAACCGACCGCTGGCGCTTCAATTTCCTGGCTAGCGACCATGCCGGGAGTTTTAACATCGGTCGAGTCAACTACGGATGCTAGGCTCCTTGGTTATTTTATCTGTCACGATGCCATCAAGCCGACAGCGCAAATGGCTGTGCGTAGCTTGCAACAGATGAATATCAAAGTCGTGATGTTGACCGGAGATAATTACGCCAGTGCCAGTGAAGTTGCTGAGAAACTTGGACTTGATGACTATAAAGCAGAGTTGCTTCCGCAAGCCAAAACCGCTGCGATTAAGCAATTTCAAGCTGCCGGACATCAGGTGGCGATGGTCGGGGATGGCATCAACGATGCGCCAGCGTTAGCTCAGGCTAACCTAGGCATTGCCATTGGCACAGGCACCGATGTGGCAATGCAAGCCGCTGCTTTTTGCATTATGCGCGGTGACCCGAATACTGTGCCAGTCGCCATTCAGCTAGCCAGCGCCATCTATAGCAAAATCAAACAGAACTTGTTTTGGGCCTTTATTTTCAATGCTATCGGTATTCCGGCTGCTGCGTTTGGCATGCTAAGTCCTGTAGTTGCAGGCGGTGCCATGGCATTTAGCAGTGTGTTTGTGATTAGTAATGCGTTGCTACTGCAAAAATTTAAGCCGGTGGCGACGCCGAGCTAATCCGCTCGACTGCTTGCATTGTTGGTCGATGAGAGTTGCTTCAAAGTTGCGCTCAGCCGCAGTTTGTCGGCGCGGTAACCCAAAGTACCGCCTGAATCTTGCTTTATTTTGGTGCTGGGGCGACGGCGACTATAGCGCTCAAAAATTTGCCCTGATCTGCAGGCTGCAAGCGAGCCTGAGCATGGTCTATTCTAGTTTTTGTTGATACTGCGCTTTATCCATCAATAACAAAATCTTGCTTGGTATTAACGCAACCAACAACAAGTGCAAACAGCACTGTGAGAATGAAGCGATTCATAAATTTTCTTGTGCAATGGGGATACACAGCCAAACAACCCGAAGAAAAAGTTGAATAACTGCAGGGGACAACCGGCGTGGCGTTGCTAGGCAGCTGATTGCTGCCTAGCGTTGATATTAAAATGCGTAACTTACGCCGACTTTATAGTAATTGAAGTCGCTTTCTATACCGTACTGGGCAACCGCATGGAAGTCGTTGGTGAATTTGTAGCGACCATCAACACCATAAATGTTGCTGGTTTCATCATCACCACCATCGTTCAGACGCTCAGCGAACACGCCACCTTCGAACTGACCAAAATTATGTTTGACGCCAACAAGGATTGAAGTGCCATTGTCGCTCTCTGAGGAATTTTCAATGATGTCATCATAAAGCGCTTTGGAATCTACAGATTGACGAACTAGGCCAAATTGAGCGTAGGCATCTGTTTGTGCACCTAACTCGAAGCGATAGCCTAAAGATAGTTTTTGTTCTTTCACATCGATATCTTGGATCGGACCGGAAGAAGTGTCGCTTTCGCTAACCGATATGATTTGGGCGTTGGCATAGAGATGGTCGGTTATCAGCGCTGTGCCATCGAATGCCTTACCTTTTAGCGAGAAATGGATATTATCGAATGTCCAACTGACATAGCTCAGTGCAACATTATCAAAGGTTGTTGCTGGGGTTGCGGAAGCAACGCTAGAAACAGTAGCGAGTAAAACTGCGAGAGTAAGCTTTTTCATTTTTTTCCTTGTGCTTCTCTTGGCTTAAATACGGAGATTAAGCTGAGAAATTTTTTGCATATAAAAATGGAATATTCCCTTCAACCATGAAGAGCCAGCATTTGCTGGTGCCTTGCACATAATGGCGAGCCAGATTTATTGAGTTGCGTTTTATCTTGAGGATAAAGTTGCAAGAAACGCAATTCTACCGATGGAATTGTTTGAATCTAGGTTTTTATGTTAAGAATTTGTGTTTTTTCGTTTTCCAAGGTCGTGACAGTGAGGTCTCGGTTATGTATGAACGGCTACGCTAGCTATTTTTCACATGTGTCGATTGTTAGTTCAGGGATATGTAGCTTTAAGACTTCATAGCTTCAGAAAGTTCGACCGCTGACATATTGAACGCGCTTGAAAATAATCGGCATCGCTGATAGTCATACAATATTGCGCACAGTCGGTTACAACTCATTGGTAGGTAAATCGCACAACCCACGCTGTGGAAAATACCGATCCTTGTTGTTATTGAGCTAAGTGCTCATCTGTCTCGTATCTTGAGCATCCAAATTCGCTCACGCCATAGGAACGCCATGACCACAGGCAAAAGTAGCAAAGTCCCCACCAGTCGCTTGGCGCGATTTGGTAGTTTAGCGAGTCTCGCTGGCAAAGTTGCTGGCGGTATGTTGGCAGAAGGCGCACGGCAATTAGCGCAAGGGCAAAAGCCCGTGCTGCAGCAAATGCTGTTAACGCCAGCCAACGCGCAGCGAGTAGCGACGCAATTGTCGCAAATGCGCGGTGCGGCGATGAAATTAGGCCAGCTGCTGTCGATGGATGCCGGAGATTTATTACCACCGGCACTAACCAGTATTTTGGCGCAATTACGCGCCAACGGCAGTCCGATGTTGCCCGCGCAGCTGGCAACTTTACTGCAGCAACAATGGGGTAAAGACTGGCAGCGCAATTTCAGTGCCTTTACTTTCTCGCCAATTGCCGCTGCGTCCATTGGCCAAGTGCATCAGGCCTATCACGATAATGGTCGGCCGCTGGCGGTGAAAATTCAGTACCCGGGCATTAGTACTAGTATCGACAGCGATGTGGATAATGTCGCAACGCTACTTCGTGTTAGTGGCTTATTGCCGCAAGGCATTGATTTGCAGCCGCTGCTGGCCGAAGCCAAGCAACAACTGCATAAAGAAGCTGATTATTTGCAAGAAGCCGCCTATTTACAGAGTTATCGTCAGCATTTGGCCGACGATCGCGACTTTTTGTTGCCTGAGTTTTATCCGGAATTATCAACCCAACAAATTCTGACCATGAGTTTTGTCGAGGGCGTGGCCATCGATGAATTGCTCCAGCAACCACAAGAGTTGCGGGATCGAGTGATGTCGTTGTTGTTTGTGCTGCTGTTTAAAGAAATCTTTCATTTCCGACTAGTGCAAACCGATCCAAATTTCGCCAATTACCGCTTTAATCTGCAGACTAATCAGCTAGTTTTACTCGATTTTGGCGCCTGTCGTGATTATTCAGAAACGGTGAGTGACGGGTACCGTTTGTTATTTCGCGCCTTATTGCAGCAACAACCAGCGCTACAACTGCAAGCGTTGCAGCAAATTGGCTACTTCAGCGCCGAGATTAAACCCGAGCAGCAACAAGCAGTGATGTCGTTGGTGAGTTTGGCTGCTGAACCATTGCAACAAGACAGTTTTGATTTTGCCAGCTCAGACCTACCAAGCCGCATGCGCGATGCCGGCCTGCAACTTTCCATGAAACTGCAATACTGGCACACACCACCAGTTGATGCTTTATTCCTGCATCGTAAAATGGCCGGTTTGTTTTTATTAGCAAAAACACTCAAAGCCAAGGTGCCAATTCGTGATTTATTGCGGCCGTTTGTTGAGGTACAGCCTTGATGCTAAGGTCACTCTACTGAAAATCAGCGTGTGAGCTAAATTGCTGCAGCCGAAGCGCAGGCATTTGCCGATTGCTGTATGCGGATCTGCTCATGGGTTTAACATAAGAGTAACCTCTGTTAAACTTTCATTTTATCCAGTGAATGGATCCGCTAAGCGAGCAAGGAGTGCGTGTGGAAAAGTCTTGGAAACCAAAGGGCTGGTTGAGTATTTTCTTTGGGATTTTCTTTCAGAATTTTGCATTTTTATATGTCAATAAAGCGAAGGTTTTTTGGCTTTATTGGCTGCTTATTTTGGTCGTGAGCATAATTGAAATTCAATTGTATAGCCGTATCGAGGGTGACAGTTGGTTTAAGAGCCTGCATTTCATCTGGTTTTTTGCCATTATTTGCCCAATTCATGCTTACATCCTGTCGCGCCGCTACAACCAAACACAACGACGCCCTTGGTATGCCAGTTGGTGGGGGACTTTAGCTTGTTTTATGCTGGTAGCTAGCAGCATTTTCTCAGTCAGAACATTTTTATTCGAGCCGTTTTCCATACCTGCAAGGTCGATGAGCCCAACCTTTAATCCGGGTGATTATTTAATAGTCAATAAACAAGGGTTTGGGAATTACCTCAATCTAGACAAGCTCATTCATAAGTCAGAACCAACGGTGAAGCTCAATCGAGGCGATGTTGTTGTGTTCCAATTTCCGCCTTCACCACAAGTTCAATACATTAAGCGCGTAATTGGCTTACCCGGCGATACGATTATGTATCGTGATAAAACCATCTATATCAAACCTGCCTGTTTGGGTAGTGTTGAAAGTTGTGCGCCATTAACGCCATTGAAAAAAGAGTATAAATTCACCAAAGTTGAAGCTGGTGTTGAACATGAATACTATCAAGAGACTGCAGCAAATGTGCACTATGAAATCAAGCAGCGCGGTCAGTATTTTGACCTCGCAAAAGATTATTACGCGCAAGCAGAACATCCGGTTGGTGAATGGTTAGTCCCAGAAAAGCACTATTTTGTGATGGGAGATAATCGCGATAATAGCTTTGATAGCCGTTTTTGGGGTTTTGTCCCCGAGGGGAACCTCATTGGAACTCCGGTATTTGTTTGGTAGGGAAATTTTCAGCAGACAGTGGCTTAGTGCCTACTGCACTTCGGCTGCCCACGCAGAATCACTTTGTGGCAATATTAAAATCCTGACATCTGAGCGTCGAACACACATGACAAATGTATCAACGAAAATGACAAGTGCAGTGCAGCAACTGAAACGCCTAGGTATCGTGCTGACATTCAATTTAGCTGCCACCTTTAGTGCAGGAGCCGTTGCTGATGACGTGGCGCTTGCAGAGAAAAATTTAATTGCAGCCAATAAGTTTCTTGCTGACAACTTGAAACGCAGTGGCGTTATGGAAACTCCGAGCGGCTTGCAATATCGAATTATTGAGCAAGGTATGGGCTGCCAGCCAACGCCAAATGCCGATATCACTGTGCATTATGCCGCAAGATTAGCGACCTCAAAGCAGCCTTTTGATAGCAGTTATGCGCGCGGTGAGCCAGGTACTTATCCACTGAACCGGATGATATTGGCGTGGCGTGAAGGGATCCCAATGATGCAAAAGGGCGCTATTTGGGAGTTTTACGTACCACCAGCGCTTGCTTATGGCAGCAAAGGCTCGATGCCAGTGATTGAGCCTAATGTGGTGACTATTTTTAAAGTTGAATTACTGCACTCGGACTCATGCCAGTGATTGCTAGCAGGAATACAATCTTCAGTGCGGGCAGCCACGAACGCAACACGCAACCCTACCCCTGCAAACATCTTAACCAATGCAAGAGGCCCAGAGTTTGAACGCAGCCGAGCAAGGTAAATCATAGCGCCACACCAACAATGCCTGCCGGTAGTTAAAGCATTGATTGATTTCGAATACCAGCATTGTTACTGTGGTTTTTAGACCAAAGCCAGTCGCAAAAAAGTGCTGGGCTACGCTTTAAGAGGGAATTTTATGGTGGTTGAGCAACAGCTTGAACGCGCTCGTTTGGAATTGTTGGATATGGGGCTACGCTCCAATCCTCAGCTAAATTATCGCAGTGGCGGTCGAGCACTCGATATTATCGATGAGCAATCGGCAACCATTTTTGAGTTGCTGGTGGCGCAAGAAAGCACCCTCAGCTTTTTGCCCTTGCCAGAAGCTTATCAGCAAAAAATTGCAGATGATGCCGATGAAGGCACATTCTTTGAAGTCGACAACAACACCTCACTGCCGCCGCTTGATGTGTATCTCGAACAACAAAAAGGTGCGGCGCGGTATAGTGACAAATACCTACAAACTGGTCTTATTCCCGCCAAACTCGATAAAGCCCTGCTGAAACTAGAGGCTGAAGCGCATACCCTGTTGCAAGAACAAGGTGTTGAAGTGCTGTATCTTGCGCTTGGCTTTTTGCAGTGGCAAGAGCCCGCTAATCTTGCTGTTTCGCGATACGCACCGTTGATTTTAGTGCCAGTACAGCTCATTCGGTCCTCCGCCCGAGATAGTTTTAAACTGCGTTACACCGGTGAAGAGCTTGGCTCAAATCTCACCTTAGCGGCAAAACTGCGTTCGGAATTTAAACTAACCCTACCGGCGTATTCTGACGAAATTACGGTGTCAGATTATTACCAAGCCGTGGCTGATGCGGTTGCCGGGCAAACTGCATGGCGAGTTCATCCGGATAAAGTAGGCCTTGGCCTGTTTTCGTTTGGCAAATTTCAAATGTACATGGACCTAGAGCCAGCCGGCTGGCCAGAAGGTAAAAAGCCATCGCAACTGCCATTGATTGGTCGCTTATTTCGGGACGGCTTTGCGCCACAGGTTGAAATAAAATCTGAAGATCTCAATCACCCAGAGCTACTGCGCTTGGTCAAAGATGCCGATTCCAGCCAAATCGAGGCTATTTTGGCGATGAAGTCCGGCGCTGATTTGATTATTCAAGGACCGCCTGGTACCGGTAAATCGCAAACCATCACCAATATCATTGCCGAAGCCGTTGCACTTGGGAAAAAAGTGTTGTTTGTGGCGCAAAAAATGGCTGCATTGGAAGTGGTAAAAAAACGGCTTGATGAAACCCATTTGGGGTTAGCTGTGCTGGAGTTGCATAGCCATAAAAGTACCAAGAAATCGGTGCTCGCTTCGATTGCCGAGTCGTTGGATCAGGGGCGGCCGCAGACCGAAAGCCGTCAGCGTGAATGGGCAGATTTAGCGGCGTCTAAGACTCATCTTGATGGTTATGTGCACGCTATCCGTACACCTATTTTAGCGAGTGGAATCAATTACATCGAAGCACTAGGTGCGCTGCTGCATCTGCAAGCGCCAGATGGCAGCATACCAAGTATCCCATTTAATTGTTTTGAGCACTGGAATGCCGAGCAATTTAGCAACGCCCGCAAACTAGTCGCTGAATTGGTCGAGCAATTACAGCGGGTTGGCGAACCGGCGGCACACGCTTTTGCGCTGAGTGGACGCACCGATTTTTCTCCAGCTTTGCAACAAACGCTAAGCGCAACTTTGGGCGAGCTAGGTAAGCTACTTGGCGAGCAAGAAGAGCAGCTACAAAGCATTTGCACCGAGTTGCAGTTCAGCAAACCCCATAGTGTGTTCGACGTCAGCACTTTGATTTCGACATTAAACTGGCTGACAGCGATGCCAGATTTACGGTTAGTACAATTAACCAACCCACTTTGGCAGCTTGACCAGCAAAAAATTGGCAATGGCTTAGCCTGTTTGGGTAATTATTTAGCGCTGAAAACTCGCTTCGATGCGCAGTTTATCGCGCAGGCGCTGGATGCGGATTTACTGACTATTCGGCAAGGCCTTATGGGTAAAACAGAGAAATGGTGGCGTTTTTTCTCGTCTGATTATCGACAAGCAAAGTCGAAACTCGCGGGACTATGGCGCGGCGAGCTGCCGGCTGCTGGCGCAGACTGGCTGTCGGCTTTGGAAAACGCCTTGGCTTATCAAAGTACTAAGCAGGAGCTCGCTAGTTATCAGCAAGTCATGGCTGGCGTTTTTGCCGGGCTTTGGCAAGGAGAGTTATCTGATCAGCAAACGCTTGGCCAAATCCAGCATTGGATCAACGAATTTAATCAAAAACTAAGCCGCGCAGAGTTACCGCAAACACTGGCTGCGCTGATCGACCGCGGTTTAGATAAGTCGCGGCTTGCTCAGCAAATCTCAACTTTAACCGCACTTAGTTCAGATATTAAAACTCAGCTGCAAACCCTGAGTGAGCTGCTGCAGCTCACTCACAATGCCCAAGCGCAAGATTTGGCTGCTATGCCATTTGCACAGTTACATCCTGTACTTGAAGGTTGGAAGAATTCGGCGCAGTTATACGATTTCGCCCGCTACAACCAGATTGTGCAGGCATTGCAAAGTTACCAATTACCTCAATTAACCGAGCTTGCGCGCAACTGGCGGACTGCACCGGATTTGCTGATGGCATTCTTTGAGCGCAGTTATTATGGTGGTTTAGTCGATTATGCCTACGATAGCTTTGAGGCAATACGCCGGTTTGACCGCAACAAACATGAGCAAAGCCTGCGCGATTTCAAACGAATTGATGGCGATAGTTTGTTTTTTGCCCAAGAGCAATTGGTAAACCTGTTGTATGAGCGTTTACCGAAGAAAACTGCCAAAGGCGAAATGGAACTAGTGCTGCGTGAGCTTGGCAAAAAGAATCGGCACATTCCAATTCGAAAACTGCTGGCCGAAGCCGGTAACGTCATTCAACAAGCGAAGCCGATTTTTATGATGAGCCCAATGTCCATCGCCACCTACTTGAAACAAGGTGCATTGGATTTTGACTTAGTAATTTTTGACGAAGCCAGCCAAATACCCGCCCCTGATGCGCTCGGTGCTATGCTGCGTGGACGGCAGGTCATTGTGGTTGGTGATAGCAAGCAGATGCCACCGAGCAATTTGTTTGGCAAGGCAGTTGAGTTGGAAGACGAAGATCTGGAAAACAGTGCCACTGCAGAAATGGAAAGTATTCTGGCGTTAATGGAAGCGCGTGGAGCTGCTAGTAAAATGCTGCGTTGGCACTACCGCTCGCGCCACGATTCGTTAATCGCCGTATCCAACGATCAGTTTTATAAAAACAAGCTAGTGGCATTCCCAAGCCCCGGCTTTCACCCTGATGCCACCGGCCTTAAATTTCACCATTTGCTGGCAACTCACTACGACAAAGGCGGCAGCCGTACCAACCCGGGCGAAGTTAAGGCTGTGGTCGCAGCAGTGCTGCAACATGCCATCAGCAAACCGCATTTGTCGTTAGGTGTGGTGGCATTTAGCTTGTCGCAACGGGATGCTATTTTGCTTGAGTTAGAAAAAGAGCGCCGCCTGCACCCTGAAACTGACGAGTTTTTCCTTCGGCATGCCGGTGGTGATGAGTTTTTTGTGAAAAATTTGGAGAACGTCCAAGGCGATGAGCGTGACGTCATCTATATCAGTATCTGCTACGGCAAAACGAGCAGCGGTCAGCTGAGCCAGAATTTTGGCTTGCTGAATAAACCAGGCGGCGAGCGGCGTTTAAACGTGTTGATCTCCCGTGCGCGTTTAGCCATGGAAGTCTTTGCCAATTTCAAAGGTGATGAGCTAAAAGTGGACGTCGACAGCCCGTTTGGCGTGCGCTCACTGCAAATCTTTTTGCAATTTGCCGAGACTGGCAAGTTGAATAAAGCGCAAGAACAGGCGCAGCAACAAAACTTCGCTTTTGGCGCCTTGTTGCATCAAGCCATTCAGCGGCTCGGCTATCAAGTGGCGAGCCGTGTTGGCAGTCAAGGTTATTACATCGATTTGGCGATACGCCACCCAGCAGATCCAAGCAAATTTGTGCTGGCACTGGAATATGATGGCGCCGGTTATTACGGCGCTGTATCGGCACGTGACCGCGAGCGACTGCGGCAAAGTGTGTTGGAGGGACTTGGCTGGAGTTTCGAGCGAATTTGGTCCACTGATTGGTTTCGCGATCCAGACGCCGAGTTACATCGGCTAAAAATACTGATTGATCAAGCAATTGCACAGCATGACGCACTGATGTCGTCGTTAACGACGAAAGCAGCAAGCGCTAAACAGCTGCAAGCTAAACCGAGCGTGCCCGAGTCATCGGCACAGCCCATCGCTCGAATTGAAGAAGAGCAGCCTGAGTTGGTTACATGCGCGACGCCTTATAAAAAGACTGATGTTTCGACCTTAAATATCCCGAATGTCGATGATTTCAGTGCCATTCCAACGGCTGTATTAGTGCATGCCGTCGAGCGGATTGTTGCCGCAGAATATCCAATTTTTGCCAGCTTAGTCGCCGCCCGCCTCGCCAGCGTAGCCGGACTTACCCGAGTTGGCCCGAAAATTAAACGCACTGTCGACCAAGCAATCCAAAGCGCAGTCCACAAGGGGCTCATTCAGCTTACTGCTGATGAGGTGTTATGGCCGCAGGGCCGTAACACGGTGAAACTCAGAAACTGGAACGGCGTGGATGCCGCGATGCGCAAACTGGAAAATGTCTGTGATGCCGAGCTTACCAATGCTTTATTGCTTTCAGTTCAAGATGCCCATGCCATCAGCATCAGCGATGCCGCTTCTGCTGCTTTGAGCTTGTTAGGCTTTCAACGCGCCACCGCTCAAGCAACAGAACGCATGAGTAACTTAGCGCAGGTGCAATGCGAAAAAGGTGTACTGACTTACGACAATGATCGGCTGAAAATAGCAGTAGCGACGGGTTAGGGTAATTTGCTTAGCCGTGGCCCATCAGCTAAGACAATTTAAACGCAGGTATTTTTATGAAGACACTGAGTCAATTGCGGGGGCGCAGACTGGTGATTAGTTTCACCTTGGTGCTGCTCAGTGCATGCTCAAAACAATACGATATCGGTGCTGGTGCTGGCGTTAAGATTATCCAGAAGAAGCAATATACGACTCAGGTCACGCAGTTTGAATTAGCGCATCAACCGAAGATTCGCTACGTTGTCATCGCGCCAGCGGCAAATACCAAACAGGTGAGGGTCTTGCTGACATCAACCTTTGCCGAAAAGGAGACTGGCTATGCGATAGCGGTCTTTTGTGCCTCTGCCAGAGTGTATTCTCAAGGCAAAGAATATGCACCGGTGGTTGCCTCGGTTGGTCTAAACAGACAAAACTGTCACCAATCCGACTGGATTGCTTCTGCCGGCAGCAATTTTCCCGATGCAAAAGGTGTCGAGCTCGATATTGTCTTTAACCTCGATGAGGAGTTAGGTGATGATTTTCGGCTGAAATTGCCCGCAATAACAGAGGTCGACAGCATGCAATCAATGCCAGTAGCGGCCGATTTCGCGAAGAGCAAGCAAACGACGCTGACCTTGCATGCCGAATGGTTTCGGGAAAATCTTTTTAGCGGTATCCGCTAACGGCGTGTTAGCCAGACAGAGCTTTTGCAAAACATGCTACCTCGGCTTAGTCGATGGCCCCTGAGGCATGCATTGACCCCGCCAGCTAGTTAAGATGCAGTACGCTGTTGTTGAGTCTGGATTTGGGGTAGGCACTTTTCAGCAGCAAAAATGATGAATAAACCATACATGGGGCAATACTATATGCCCCCATGTTGGCTCGTTCTGCGGCTGGCCAAGCAAATGCAGGTTACTGGGCGTCTTCAATAAATTTGGCGCGCTTCATTTCTAAATCTTGCAGCAATGGAAACAGAGCTCGGAATTCAGTGGTTGTGCCTTCATAGAAGTCTCGGATGGAGTTTAAGTTCCACAATTTAGTCACTTCGAAACCATTCTGCTGTATGTCGACTTCCCCAACATAATCACCAATGTAATACGCTTTGCCGGCCTCGACGGTAAAAGGCTTGGTTAGTTTTGGCTCGGTGATTGGTTCTTCACCAGTTGGGATATAATCGTAGGTCGCAAAAATAAGTTTGCTGATGTTGTAAGTTCCTGGCGCTACCCGAATTACCGATACCGGCTGCTCTTTATCGAACTGAATAGAGTATTCTTTTGTGCTTTGCAAACCCACTGCCATGCGCAAATGCCCCATGCCACTGGAACGGTCTACTAGGCTAAAACGCCCGTAGATATAGCCAGACTTCGCATCGAGCACTTCATTTGTTGCTAAACGTTTAGAAAACGATGCGCAGCCTGAAACAGCCAAACAAATGGCAAAAATAGTTAGAAATTTTTTTAACATTCTCATTCCTTTGTGAAGGGGTAAAACAACAACTGGAAAACCATTTATTTTAATTGTGGTTGTACGATATTGGCCGAAAGTGGCTAATCCAAAATTTGACCCTCGCTATTTTGATACAAAAAGAGTGAATAATAAAAGCAAAAATATGCAGCTAAACGCTGTTGTTGCAGCTTTTTTGCTTGAAGCTTGCTGAATTGTTTCATCGACAATGGCTAGATTTCAGAGATAGCGATCCGAGTGGTTAATGCTTATTAAAGCAACGCAGTTTTGTCAGCTGGAGATTTAAAAGGAACTATTTTATCTATCTGAAAAGCCTATGGTTTGATGGCGTTAATGCCGGAAAATACCCAAACGAATAAAAAGCCATCATCATTTCAATAAAAAATTGTCGGTTTTCTTTACATGAACACCTGTGATTGCTTTTATGTTTATATATTTCAATTACTTAAATTGTGGTTTGTTAATTGCATTGTAGGATTTTTTAAAAATATAATAATCAGGGAATTTTAAATGCGTAATTTTGTTGTTGCTTTAAAAAAATCACTTGCAGTAGCCGCTCTTAGTTTATTTTGTTCTGCAACTGCGCAGGCAAGTATTATCGTTGTAGATAATGGCGCGACACTGACTACAACTTACGACCAGACGTTCGTGCTCACCTCAAGTGTGACAGGTAGCGGCATGCTTCATGGCATCATTTTCCACAACATGTTTGCAGACGTCTTCACTTTCGGGAATCCTGCCAGTAGCGTTTTTGATTTCCGCGCCCAGGTGAATGGCGGTGCACAATTGTTGCTTTCTCCGTGGATGGGATGGAATTATCGCGCTGGTTTGGATGGCCCAAGTGCGGGTTGGGCGCCACAAACCGGTTTAGGTCTGCTGTGGAATGCAAACACGCTTGGTGGCGCTGTGGTTGGTGACACTGTGCGGTTGTTTGGCACCATGACGCATAATAAAGGTGGGTTTCACCATCTGCCGGACTTTGCAGCAACCACTGTAGAATATTCTTCTTACCGCGGCGAAGTATTTGCAACAACGGTTCTGGCTCAACAACCCGCTCCAGTGCCAACACCAGCAACAATTGCATTGCTTGGTCTAGGTCTTGTGGGCCTTGGCTTAGCAAGAAAGAAAAAAGCTGCTTAATACCCTAAATTGGTAGCTAGAGCCTCGATGCAAATCGGGGCTTTTTTGTTTATAGCCCTTACTGACAAACTCCTTACGCCAAGTCTTGGGCTGTAGTGCCGGTTATTTTAGGTTGAGCTTGGAACTGAAGGTATAAAAACAGCAACATAAGCACCTTGGGTGCAAGTACCTGAAGACATTGGCTAATATCAGTGGGAATGAGAACGAACCGGTCATACAAATCAACCGCATTAGTTACATGGTTTTGATGTCAGTTTTTTTTACATCCATTTAAGGTGGCATCTCTAAGTTGTTGAATATAAAAGGCATATTAGATGGCTTGCAACTTGCTTGTAACCTGTTTTAAACCAAAATGGATATAGCCGTGCTTAACTATAAAAAACTATTAACGCTTTTGACATTTTTTCTTTTTACCTCAAATTCGCATGCTACGGTGATAACTTTTGATCAACTGATCGGTCCTGGTCAGGTCGGGCCTTCATCTGGCAATGGTTTTACCGATTTAGGCTTTATTTTTAGCCGCAATATGGATGCATTAGATCTAAGTCAAACTGGCTGGTGTTATGCGCAGTGCACCGCGGTTAGTGACAAGTTTGGCGCCCTAAATAATTATGGCGGCAACATGATAATGACCATGCAAGGTGGTGGAGTGTTTTCGGTTCAAGATCTCTGGCTTAGAGATTGGTTTTCAAACGGCGGCTCCGCGACAATCGTCGGTCTTCTAAATGGTTCAGTGGTAAGTTCTGTTAATGTTAATCTAAACACAATTTGGGAAATTATCGTTCTTAATTTCGCTACTGTGGATGCATTAGAGATCAGAACCGATTATATTTTTACTGTCGATAGCATCAGAGTAAACGGCCAAGTATCTCAGGTATCTGAGCCAGCAAGTATGGCGATGTTACTTATTGGCTTCGGTGCGTTCGGCTTTGCTGCTCGTAAAAGAAAGAATTCAACAACTCAAAATGCGTAATGCCAAGCTATAAATTTGCAGTTTTGTGCTAAACAAGCACTGCAAGCTTTAGAGTTATAAAGGTAAAACGCAAATTACAGAAAAGGCAGCTTTAGCTGCCTTTTCTGTAAATCAAACCGGTTATTGATATCCCCCAACTAGAAAACCTCAGTGACGCGCTCTGTAAGTGTCGCTGCTGATGCCAATATCAACATATCTGCTACCCACTCTAAGCGCTTTATCCGCGCTAGCTCCGAGATATTTGCTAATCCGTTCAACAGTGAAATCTTTGGCTTTTGTCGCCGAAGCCATGAACCCTGAACGCATAGCGGCCAAAATTCTTTCAGTTATCAGGTCCCAATCTGTGCATGCTTAATCAAGTTCTTTAATAGGAATATTCCGAAGGGGTCGAGACTTTACGCTGAATGTTTGAGCCCAAAAGCGCTACGTTATAGTGAATGAGGTTGTTGTTGGCGGCGGTTTGTCGGTCCTAGAGCTGGTGGCAGTGTTTGTGGCGACACAGCTTTGGGTAAAGGGTCATTGCAGCTAGGATTCGTGAATAAAGTGACGGGTGTTTGTAATAAATGATTGTCGGAAAATTGCAGCAGATCACGTGTTTTTGTCGGCAATTTATTGAAGTTGTAATCATCGTACATTGCTAGGTCAACTCGCTTACGAAGCAATAAATCTAACGACTGCTGAGTAGTTTCGGTGTACGTGATCTGAAGGCCCGCTTGCGTAAATTGCGTTGCAAACGGGGAATTATCGCCACTGCGCAGCAACGCAACGCGCAGGCCACTGAACTCGGAAAGTTGCTGCCATTTTAACGGCGAATCTTGCCGTAACCGAATGACACCAATCACAATTTGATGTTCTGATAACACAATTTTATTGCTTGGCATGCCCGCTGGGCTTGGATAAAAACTCAGGCACCAATGACCCTGTTGCATCATGGTATAGGCTCGTTTGGGCGGCACAAACATGGGTTTAAATCGATAATCAGGAAAGGCTTGGCGCAGCACTTGAAAGGCCAACCCGCCATCTGCCATCTTACTGGTGGTGAACGGCGGATATTCCACAGCTAAGACGTCAAAACGCGTGGCTGCTAGCGGTGCCACGCTAAAAATACAGAGGCAAAACCAAAGCCAGTGGCGCATGAGGTGCCCCATCAATGATGCATGGTTCAAGCATGGTCATTGGGTTAAACCTTGTCAAATTGGCCTGACTTGTTATTGGAGCTCCAATCCCTTGGTCAAATTTACCAATAGAGCTGTTGCTAGCAAATGCTAATCACCGACGATTGGTGACAACAATATGAGTAGTGATGTAATGATTTGGGCTACGCACATCATTTATTTCACCAACTTCATCGCTCTTAAGAAACTCAGTAAAACAATCTTTCCTTGTATGAAAAGTGACGATGCAATAGCAACCGCCGTTGCTTTCATTTTTCTTTTACGAGGCTATAAACTTCCTGAGTAAGTTGCCAGAGAGGCTATCAACGCAGCCACAGCGGCTGCAGCACCCCAACAAAAAACATTATGCCATAAGTGAGCACAAAACCTTTGCAGGCAGCATCATTGCGTTCGAATTGTGGCGCAAGCTCCCTAAACAAATATCTACGGAAGTCCCTTTTGGTTTTGGTGTACATACTCTTCAAACTCCAACTAACAATACCAACGCCCAGCAGTGAATACGGCGCTTGGTCTAGCACTTGCTCGAGTGAAAGCTTGCGTAGGTAATAGTTAAATGCCAAAAGAGCCAAAGTCATGCTTACAGCGAAATGCCAAGCAAATCGATCAAGAAATGCCGTTGGACAGGTATCCATGGTTGGTGCTGAGTCGGGTTCAAGACTGCCAAGGCAGCCGGCACAGCGGTGATTCAGCGACTCCGCCTCAGGCACAGTGTATCGGCCCCATACACTGCATTGAGTGTTTCGACATACCCAATAGGGTTGAATTTTCATGGTATTTCCTTGAGTTGCAGTCAGCATACAGAGCATGGGCTACATGCAGTTTGCATCAAACTAGCCCGTTGGCTGTGCGCTATTTGCACTCGGCCATCCTCATCATGCCATTTTTGGCTAATAAAATACTGCCGCCGTCGTTCGTATTGATTAAAAGCTCCCTTAACCGAGGGCACACCGCAAGACCTGATCTGCATATTTTCTCTTAGGTTTGGCGTTTTTTCATATTCCATAACTTCGTGATGAAGAACCAGCTCGACACCACAATACAGCCGGCTAAAACCGAAAATAATGGCATTTCAAAAAAAAGAATATTCATTTGGCGGTCGTTTAACTCTGCTGTTTTCGATGCCAAAAACAAACCAGACCCACAAATAACTAGCCAGGGAGTTATGGCAATAATCAAGCGTTGTATAAAATTGCCAAGGGCAAATTTGAATTGAAACCATAACGCAATTGCTGGAACAATTAACAACCCACCAACCCAGAATAATAAGACGCCAAATACTGCTCCAACAGTCAAAATTGCTAAAGCTGACAGAACTAAGTTGATTGAGTTTTGTTTGAATACTTCACTCATGCTCTCTTCTCATTGTTGATTACCGCTTTGTTAGATCGTTAGTTGAGTTAATGTTCGCTGTTAGTCGCTTTCAAAAGTGAAGCCCATAAACATCTGCAGCTATCAAAGGTCCAGCAAGCCAGGAAACAATGAAATTTCTAAGCGCTAACTCGCACGAGTTGACACGGTTAACGTCTGGCCGTGCAATACGCAATGCCAACAGTACTATTACAACAAATTTATTACAAATTATGAAGTAGGCACTCTTACAAACCTATCAGTGCATGCCTAGCAACGTGCAACATGGGTCAGATCAACCAGCGATTAAATTGAGGTCGGTCCGGTATTTGGGGTGGCAGTGGCTATTCAAAACGAATACATTATGGCTAGACGAATAGTGTCAGAACGGACCTATACGTAATGCTGAAAGTCGCTTTGGGCAGAGGGAAATGTGAGCAAATACATAAGAATAACGGATCCGAAATCAATAGACTCAACTAGCGTGTTAAGCCAAACAACTGGCGACAACTAAGTAACAATTCAATTTTCCGAGACCGTTACGGACCACAAACTACTTCGACAAGTCGACGAGCTCTGCAAGTCAGCTGGCAATAATCTATGCATTCGGTTCTACGGGCATTATCAAACAGGGTTTGATTGCAACATCCTGTCTTATTTGCCCAATGTTAAAAGCCTATCAGTGAATTGCCTGCGTTCGGTAAGCAACTTCGCAGCGCTACGAGAGCTGGAAAATATCGAAAAACTTAATGTCGGCATCGACGAACTTGATGAAAAGGACTTTCTTTCTTGGGAAAATCTCAAGCAGGTATCATCCCTTTGTTTAGGCAGTTCACGAAAGAACAATGTCGACCTCAAGTATCTCGATGAGTATGCAAATGTCGAAAGTTTTTTTCTAAATGGACACAGCAAAAATATCGACGCAGTTGGAGCAATGTCGAGAGTGGCGGAACTATCACTGTCTATTTCTGCCAAGGCTTCCATAAGTTTTGTTAATCGGCTGGCGAAACTTCGCAAATTTAAGCTAGTTCTCGGTGGGCGCGACAATCTTGATGAAGTAACCAACTATGGGATCGAGGAGATTGAAATAGTTCGGGTGCGTGGGTTTAGTAGCTTCGGGAACTTAGGTGAGTTCAAGAAATTAAAGAAACTATTAATTGAAGACCAAATCCGGATTGAGGAGCTCAGGATCCCGAGTGAACTTCCCAATCTGGCCGAACTCAAGATTTTCAATTGCAAGACACTGTCCGTGCTCGAAGGACTTCACAATCTTGTGGCACTACAACATCTTCGTATCAACATGACTGCAATCGAGTATTCCGATTTCATTAAGCAGAAACTCCCTAATTCATTAAAGATACTGGCGTTTTATACAAAGTCGGAAAAAAGTGACCTGGAGATTCGAAATAGTCTGGATAGGCTCGGTTATGTTGACCGATGAGTGGCTAGAGACACTTCGAACATTGCTTTTAACCTGAGTTATTTTGGTTGGTCGTAGTTCATCAACTTTAATGCGTTGCCATGCTAGGCGCGTCGGGCAGGGCCTGCAGCATCTCGTAGCGCTCGCCATTGAATTCATATCGTTCAATACGCTGAAAATGTTCAACTTTAGTCGCATCGCTATTCTCTTCGCCGGAATGGTTTTCATCGACATTGGCTGGCGCGACATGGTCTTGGGTTTTCAGTTCAAGCGGCACGAGTTCAGAACTGGCCGTTATCGGACCGCTGCTTTGGCTCAGCACCACCAGCTCACTGCGGCTTTGCAAAGTATCCTCGCAATCTTGTGTACAGTTGGTGGCCCAGCGTTGCAGCTCGATGGTTTGGTTGAATACTAAGTTGAGGGCATTGTCCTTTGGCCAAAACAGCCACAATTCTTGGCGTTCTTCATCAAAGCTGACACCACGGTTACGCAGCTCTAGCACCAGCGCGACAGCGCGTAAACCGGGCTTTAGCGCATAAGGTGCCGAAGCTAGGCGAATTGCCCGAAGTTCGCCTTCAACATCGAGCGGTACACTGCCATGGAGAGTGTCATGACGAGTGCCAGAACTGGCGCCATCAAGCGTGCGATTTGCAGCGCCCTGCGCTGTGGAATTCACAAGGCTCAACTGCAGTTGTTTCATGCCGTTGATTTCCAAGTTTGATACGCACACCAATAGCTGCGCGTCATTGTAAGTAGTGACGTTTAACTGCTCACTATAATTTTCAGGGCATAAGGGGGGCGGCTCAACTGAATTAGGCTGCGCGAAAGCAAGCTTACTGAATATGGCGATAAACGCGAGTAACAGGCACTGGGTAAGTCGGTTTAGCATTAGGCATCCTTGTCTAGTTGGAATTACTTTGCCACTTAGCACAGCGATTGCCAATAGTGGCATGGTTAAGGGCGGATTTTTGGACCTAAAACCAAAGGAACTTCCTTGCTAGAAATTGGGATTGCTTACACAGTAGACAAAAACACATAAAAAAGGTACAACCAAGCAAAAAGGAGTTTGGCTATGGATAAGATGCAGTTACTAGGGTTGATAATTGTCGGTGTGGCGATCGGTTTTGTGCTGATTCTTCGTGAGATGTTCAAATGGAATTCTGCGCTTAAACAAAAAGTAGAATCACTCACCGCCGAACAGGAAGAATTAAAGCAAGTTATTGATGACCGAGAAGCTTCGCTTGCAACCTCACGCGATTTAATTACTGAGCTAGAACAACTTGTTGAAAAGATAAATAATGAAAACAATTCGCTCAGGCGTTTTATTCATATCCGAGACACTACGCAAGAGCTTGAACGGCTTAACTCCTTAATCGCGAAAAATGAAGCAGAAGCGAAGGACAAAATACGTAATATCCTCGCGGATGCGAATAGTGAAGCTGCTGATATTACTGAAAAAGCACGTATTTATGCTGAGACCTTGAAACGAGAAACAAACGCTGATGTTAAAGCAAAACGAGAAAGGCTACAGTCAGCACTTGATGACGCCAATAGCCAAGCCGCCGCAATTATTAATCAAGCTCAGCAAAATGCAGAAAATATCGCAGGCGATGCCTATCGTGCTCTGCGCGAAGCAGACCGGCTTGAGCAAGTCATCGAAGCATTGAAGAACACTGTAAAAGGTTATGGCGATGCTCATCTGAAACCAACTTATGGCTTGTTAGACGAACTGGCCGAAATGTATGCATTTAAAGATGCAGGACAAGAACTTAAACGCGCCAGAGATCGCACTAAATTAATGGTGACATCTGAACGCGCTGCGACCTGCGATTATGTGGAAAAACACCGAGCTACTACGGCAATAAACTTTGTGATTGATGCTTTTAATGGCAAGGTCGACTCAATTATCTCCCGATCAAAAACTGATAACTTTGGCAAGCTTGAGGCTGAAATCCGCGATGCCTTTGCGCTGGTGAACCACAACGGCACAGCGTTTAGAAATGCACGCATTAGCGACGAGTACCTGCAAGCCAGAATTGAAGAGCTCAATTGGCTGACTGCCGTAAACTTAATCCGCGAACAGGAAAAAGAAGAGCAACGTCGAATTCGTGATCAAATCCGGGAAGAAGAAAAAGCTCGGCGTGAATATGAGCGTGCAATCAAAGAAGCAGAAAAAGAAGAAGCCGCGATTCAAAAAGCGTTAGAAAAATTACAAGTACAATTGGAAAAGGCTAGTGATGGCCAACGCGCTGAATTTGAGGCTAAATTGGCTGAGATGCAGCAGAAGTTAGTAGATGCTGAGGCGAAAAACCAACGTGCACTATCAATGGCTCAGCAAACTAAAACAGGGCATGTTTATGTCATTTCGAATCTAGGGTCGTTTGGTGAGAATGTATATAAAGTTGGCATGACACGCCGACTCGAACCTTTAGACCGAGTGAAAGAATTGGGTGATGCCAGCGTACCTTTCCCATTTGATGTGCATGCGATGATTTGGAGCGAAGACGCACCAGCGCTTGAACGTGATTTACATCGATATTTCATGCGCGCACAACTCAACAAAGTGAATCCGCGCAAAGAGTTTTTCCGCTTGAGTATTAGCGATATCAAAACCCACATTGAAGGTCGGGGCCATGAAGCCGCTTGGACTCTGCAAGCGCAGGCAGCAGAATACCGAGAAACTTTAGAAATCGAAAAACGCATTACTGCAGATCCAGCGATAGCCGCTGAATGGACGCGGCATCAACTCGAAGTTGAAGCTGAGATGCTCAATGAAGACGAAAATGATACTAATGGTGAGTGAAGATAGTTTTGCCAGCAAGCAATTGCGGGAATCTAAATTTAGCTGAGAACCCAGAGAAAGTTATATCTCTATCTAGCCTTGTTCCCAAAAACCTCTTGCTGTTTTTGAATTGCTGTTTTATTTTAGTTATTAAGACGTTACAGCAGTAATAAGTTGCCGGAAAAGGAAGTTTGGCCGTTATGAGATTTGCGCTTTAGTCCTGAGATCTCTAACAACATCCTTCTATTTTTCATGTTTGACTTCAGATTTATTCGTCTCAAATCGCATTAGAGTTGATGCCGCAAGTTATTGGCTGACAAATGGAAATTGAATGACTAATCAAAAACAAGAAAGCCAGCTCTGCCCTCAGACAATTTTCAATATTGCTATTGGTGATGCTGAAAGGCTATTAGACATGTTTGACAACCTTCCTAGCGAGCAACACAAAGAAAACGAAGTACTTAAACGTGCCGCTTATGTGATGACGTTTACTGCATGGGAAAGCTTTTTTGAATGTTGGATTGAACAGCAAGTCTCAAAACGCTTGGAACCTTTAAATGACGGCTTTGCTTCGAATTATATTCAAGCTCGTCTAAAAAATTCAATTTCGCGTTTACATAACCCAACAAGTGCCAAAGTAAAAGAACTCACCAAAGAGTACCTCCAGCAAGATGTAACAGAAAGTTGGAAGTGGGCTAATTTTCAACAAAAAACCGCTTGCGAGTATTTGGATAAGCTGATGTCACGTCGGGGCGGTTTGGTACACCAAGCCCGCATTAGCAACGATCCAAAACATCCTCACGCCGTCAAACGCGATGATGTGGACAAAGCGATAAGGTTTTTGAAAGGGTTAGTAGGTGCGATGGTTGTATGAATTGGATTAGTTTGGCGTAAGTAAAGATTAACTATGATACGCAAAAGGCAAGAGTTCATCCGATAATTTTTGGAAAGTTACGTGATATTAAATCCATTAAATGGATACTAAATAAATTTCAAATTAACAATATTGTAAAGTTAAAATTGGTTTTAAAATATGGATAAGATAAGAATAAAAAACTTAAGATCGATCAATGATAGTGGTTATATAGAACTTAAAAGCATAAATATTGCTGTTGGATGCAACAGCTCAGGGAAAAGTACGTTTCTAAGAACGTTTCCGTTATTAAGGCAAAGCACTGAGAAAAAAACGAGGGGGCCTATTCTATGGAGTGGGAATACAATTGACTTTGACAGCTTTGAAACAGCTGTCAACTCAATTGATGATAACGGAAAGGAGAAAAATATAGAATTTTTGTTTGTTCTCAACATAAATAATTCAGACAGATTCAATGTAAGTCAGGACAAAGAACAAATTAAGATTGAATGTAATGTATGCATTTCCAAAAATAAAGTTGGCCGCGGCTGTCATACATCAAAATACTCCGTAAATCTTTATGGTCATGAAATTGAATTTATTTTTGATGAAGATGGCACGATAATTAGCTGCAAGTCTGAAAAGCTCACATGGGAGCTTAAAAAGAATGATTTAAAATATCAAGTTACCAATACTGATAGTTTGCTTCCTATATTTCATGTGGATAGATATCTATTCCTAAATAAAGAACAAGATGAAAAAAATATAACATCTATTGTTTTTAAGCAATTGCTGACAATATTCAAAGGAATTAGTGGTAGCAAAAGTGATGATAAAACTCATAGATTAGTGAGAAACTTTCTTTCAAAATACAGGTCGGCCGAAGAAAGGATGCATTTATTAAAACTAACAAGATCCACGTCGAAATGGAAAAATCATTTTAGGAATGAGCATGTTCCAGACTTTGATTTTATATCTGGGTTGGCGGATTTACATTTTGTGATGGAAAGGAGCTATTACGTAAATCAAGAAATTACGAGAGTATTAAATGGTGTAAGGTACTTCGCACCACTCAGGACAACAGCTCAACGTTACTATAGATATCAAGATCTCTCTGTAGATGAAATTGATAGTAAAGGTGATAATTTAGGCATGTTTCTATCAAACATTAATAGGAATAAAAAGAAGCAGTTAGATGAATGGACTAAGGAGCATTTTGGCTTTGTTATTAATCATGATTACTCTGGTGGGCATGTTTCAATATTTATTCAAAATTCAACGACAGGTCTTCAGAATAATATAGCAGATGTCGGATTTGGTTATTCCCAAGTACTGCCAATAATTGTTCAATTGTGGTCTATTTCTTCTGGGTATGAAAACTCGTTAAGTAGAGCCAAGAGAGACAGTTATATTTATGTGATAGAGCAACCCGAACTGCATTTGCACCCAAAAATGCAGGCAATGATAGCTTCAGTATTTGGTGCATCAATTAGTTTAGCTAAAAAAAATGATATAAATTTGAAATTTATCATAGAGACTCACAGTACATCTATTATATCGAAGCTTGGTGAGCTAACTTGTTCTGGTGAAATCGAGAAAGATTCAATATCGATACTGCTATTTGAAGAGGGAAATGGAGAAAGAATACGATTTTCAAAATTTGATGATCAAGGATTTTTAACAGACTGGCCAATCGGTTTTCTTGAGTACTAAAAATGATATTTTCCCTCAATTTTAAAGTAACCGATCTTAAATCGATCGATAATATCCCTGTTATCGGTTTTATAGAGTTTATATCTGAAAAGATTAAAAAAGGAGAACATGTATTTATCGGTTCTATTGAATTATTCAAAGGGCTATCGGTTTTCCCAGGTATTTCACAAGCAGCTAGTAAAATTTTTTCTACGCACAGTAGAAATTTAGCTTTTATGGGTGAGTTTAGAAACTTTGATAAATGCTGTGAAGTTAAATACATAGATGAAGATAAAATATTTCCTTATGATGAAATTTATAATATTCTTAATTTAAAAAAAATTATTTTAGAAAGGTTGTGGGGTTATTATTTTTCAGAGAGTGTAATGGTCTTTGAACACTTTCTAGAAAAGGATATTTACACAAAGGTATTTAACCTGGTTTCGTCATTTAGAGGTGATAATTTTATTGTTAATTTTTCTGTTAGGCATGGTGGGGGTAATGACACTGCTAATGTTGCGGAGTATGAATTTAACAATAGGCATAATGTGTTTTGTATTTGTGATAGCGACATTAAACACCTTAACTCTAATGTTGGACAAACTGCAAAAAATGTTAAGAAGAAATTTGAGGAAAATAACAGGAATAATTTCTATTTAATACTTGGTGTGCATGAAGTGGAAAACATTATCCCAAGTGCAATATATGAGCAGACAGCAAGGAATGAACAATCTTTAACTGTAGAGTTTATGAAGTATATGGAGAATAACTTTCCTGATCATTTGTTATGTTATGATATTAAGGATGCTCATACTTACGAAAATGTTTTTTGCATTGATAATGAATTTTCACGATTTTGGAAGCCGGTATATGTTGGCTTTGTTGGTGCGGATGAAATAAATAGAATTAAATTAGAGTATGAGAGCGGCGCTGATAATATAAGGCTGCTTCCGAAATTGAGTGGCTTATGTAAAAAGGCTAAAGAAAATTTTCTGGAAAAGAAAAGTAATGATGTCTGTGTTTCACTACGTATAATGGCTCAGTGGGATTTGCTCTATTGTTTTATGTTAGAGTTTCTAGTTTCATCAAGGCCAATTAGGATATAGTGTTCTATGTTTTCATTGAATTATTAGAACGGAAGTGTGTTCACTGTATTTATATTTTCAGTCACCCAGTTGTCGAAAAAGATGTTTTAAATAGTGTCATTCTGCCCTTCGCAGAACTCAGGGTGTAAGGCAGGCAAAGTGCAAACTCGTTTGCACTTTGCCATCACAGTTTCACCCCGCCGTCAAAAACGTCTGATAAGCGCTATTGCCGCTCACTAGCTGATACGGATATCCCAAGGCATCCAAATGCCCTTCAATGTCTGCAGGATTTGCAATTTCAAAGCCTGCCAACACATCGCCAGTTGCAGCGCCGTGGTTGCGGTAGTGGAAGAGCGTGATGTTCCATTTCTCGCCGAGGGTGTTGAGGAAGTTCATCAACGCCCCTGGGTATTCAGGGAAGTTAAATTGGTAGACTTGCTCTTGCACTAAGCGCGGTGGCATGCCGCCAATCATGTAACGCACGTGCAGTTTGGCGAGTTCGTCGTCGGATAAATCTTGGAACTCGTAGCCGGCGTTTTGCAGTGCTTGGGTCACTTGTTTGAGCTCTTCTGCGCCGTTTCGAAGTTTAATGCCGACAAAAATATGCGCTTTGTGGTCGGACGCATAACGATAGTTAAACTCGGTAATGGCGCGGCCACCTAGGGTTTCGCAGAACCTACGGAAACTGCCTTTTTCTTCGGGGATGGTGACGGCAAATACCGCTTCTTTTTTCTCACCAAGTTCGCAGCGCTCCGACACATAACGCAAGGTGTCGAAATTCAAATTCGCGCCGGAAAGCACCGCGGCAAATTTTTGGCTGTGATCAGCATTCGCTGCGTATTTTTTAAGGCCAGCTAGCGCCAATGCGCCAGCCGGTTCGGCGACAGCACGCAGATCTTCAAAAATATCTTTGATGGCGGCACAAATCTCATCGCTAGAAACTGTGACGACTTCGTCGCAGTAAAGCTGCGCGAGTTTGAAGTTCTCGCTGCCAATGCGTTTGACCGCAACGCCATCGGCAAATAAACCAACCCGTGGCAAGGTCACTGGCGCGCCGTTTAATAGCGCCACTTCCAAACAGTTGGCGTCATCTGGCTCTACGCCAATCACCCGCACGTTTGGCAGCACCGCTTTAATGTATACCGCCATGCCAGCAAGCAAACCACCGCCGCCAACTGGAATAAACACGGCGTCCAAGGTCGCATCTTGCGTTAATAACTCTTTGGCGACAGTGCCTTGGCCAGCAATCACATCGGCATCATCAAACGGTGGAATGTACACCGCGCCTTCGTTGGCTGCGAGTTCGATGGCAAAGCGGTTCGCTTCATCAAAGGCGGTGCCGTGTAACATCACATGGCCGCCGCGCGCTTTCACTGCGGCGATTTTGATTTCTGGCGTGGTGATAGGCATCACAATAGTCGCGGCAAGGCCAAGCTTGCTGGCGGACATCGCCACGCCTTGCGCATGGTTACCCGCCGACGCACACACTACTTTCGCGCTTGGATTGGCGAGCGCCACTTTATGCAGTTTATGAAAAGCGCCGCGTAGCTTAAACGAATACACCGGCTGATGATCTTCGCGCTTGAGCAGCACTTGATGGCCAAGACGCTGCGACAATTTGCTCATCGCCTGCAGCGGTGTTTCCACCGCGGCTTGATAGACTGGCGATAATAAAATCTCGCGCAAATACTGCTGCTGCAGGCTTTGCGCTTCCAGCGCTGACAGGGCGCTTAGCGGATAATCGGCATGGCGTAGCGGTAACAGCGACGCCGAATTGACTGCAGTCATACTCATCATTCATCCA
This sequence comes from Gammaproteobacteria bacterium, assembly GCA_017302255.1. GTDB lineage: Bacteria > Pseudomonadota > Gammaproteobacteria > Enterobacterales > Alteromonadaceae > Pararheinheimera. The sequence continues at coordinate 141,039 of JAFLDV010000002.1, forward strand.
GCTTCGATAAATCACGCACCGCGCCTTTGTCGGCAGAACTTGCCAGCATGGCGTAGGCTTTCAGCGCCGGGCTCACCACGCGCACGCGGTCCAGCGGCTTCCAGCCGAGCTTGCCTTTGGCGTCCATCGCCTCGCGGCGTTGTTGTAATTCAGCATCGCTGATGCGAATTTGAATGACGCGGTTTGGAATATCGATATCAATGCCATCGCCATCTTGCACCAGCGCAATAGCGCCGCCACTTGCGGCTTCTGGCGACACGTGGCCGATGGATAAACCGGAAGTGCCACCAGAGAAACGGCCATCGGTGACTAACGCGCAAGCTTTACCAAGGCCCATCGATTTTAAGTAGCTGGTTGGATACAACATTTCTTGCATGCCTGGGCCGCCTTTCGGGCCTTCGTAGCGAATGATCACCACATCGCCTGCGACTACTTTGCCGGCTAAAATGGCGCTTACCGCTTCATCTTGGCTCTCATAAATACGGGCAACACCGTTGAACACTAAGTTGTCTTTATCAACACCTGCGGTTTTGACGATACAGCCGTTTGGTGCCAAGTTGCCGTACAACACCGCCAAGCCGCCATCTTGCGAGTAAGCGTGCTCTTTGCTACGAATACAGCCGTTTTCACGGTCATCATCCAGTGTTGGGTAACGGCAATCTTGCGAGAATGCTTGGGTAGTGCGAATACCGGCTGGGCCTGCACGATAGAAGTCTTTTACTGCGGCGTCCGCGGTAACCATGATGTCATAACGCGCCAGCACATCGCCCAAGGAACTGCCGGCAACATGTGGGGTATTCGGGTTTAACAGGCCAGCGCGGTTAAGCTCGGCCAAAATGCCAATAACACCACCAGCGCGGTGCACATCTTCCATATGGTATTTTTGTGTCGACGGCGCCACTTTGGATAAATGCGGCACAATGCGTGATAAACGGTCGATGTCGTTCATACCAAAATCGACTTCTGCTTCGATGGCGGCGGCTAATAAATGCAGTACTGTGTTGGTCGAGCCGCCCATCGCGATGTCGAGCATCATGGCGTTTTCAAAAGCAGTTTTATTGGCGATGCTGCGTGGTAAGGCGCTCGCGTCGTCTTGTTGATACCAGCGATTACACAAGTCCATGATGCGCTCGCCGGCACTGATAAATAACGCTTTGCGATCGGCGTGAGTGGCGAGCATTGAGCCATTGCCCGGTTGACCTAACCCTAAGGCTTCCACTAAGCAGTTCATTGAGTTGGCGGTAAACATGCCCGAGCACGAACCACAAGTTGGGCATGCGCTGCGTTCGATTTTTTCGCTATCAGCATCGCTCACGTTCGGGTTCGCTGCAGACACCATCGCATCGACCAAATCGAGCTTGATAATTTTGTCAGAAAGCTTGGTTTTCCCAGCTTCCATTGGCCCACCAGAGACGAAAATTGCTGGAATATTCAGGCGCAAAGCCGCCATTAACATGCCTGGGGTGATTTTGTCGCAGTTGGAAATACAAACCATGGCGTCAGCGCAGTGACCGTTCACCATATATTCCACCGAGTCGGCGATAATTTCCCGCGACGGCAAGCTGTACAGCATGCCGCCGTGGCCCATTGCGATGCCGTCATCAATAGCGATGGTGTTGAATTCTTTAGCAATACCGCCGGCTTGTTCGATGGCTTCGGCGACCAATTTGCCGAGATCGCGTAAATGCACATGGCCCGGCACAAATTGGGTAAATGAGTTCACCACCGCAATAATTGGCTTGCCGAAGTCGGTATCTTTCACGCCAGTAGCACGCCATAAAGCGCGGGCGCCCGCCATATTGCGGCCTTCGGTGGTGGTGGCTGAACGTAACTTGGGCATGCATTTGCTCCTACAATCTTGAAAAATTAAACTGGCGGTTTTTGCAAAAACTCGTCACAGCGATTTGGGTTCAGGGCCACTTGGTTGTTTTGTTGTTGCCCACTCATCGAGGAGTGTGGTCATGCCCGTCTTGAGATTGCTCGTCATAAACGGGGCTTTTTAGTTCAGGCGCTTAAGCTTTGCGGCTGCGCGCTGTGTAATTCTAGCGTTTGAATATCATACAGCTTGTTCAGCTGATTGGTCAGTAGACTAATTGGCTTATCCGAGCTGATGTTTAAGGTAATTAGCATACTGCCAAATTCGGCTAAAGGCCGCATATCCATGGCGGTTAATTCAAAGCCACGGTAGCGCGTGACTTGTAACAGCCGCTCTAGCACCACAGGTTCATTACGGGTACGGATCGTTAAGCAGTGTTGCGCCATCATTTGGACACCTCCAGCATCATATCTTCATTTGCGGCACCTGGTGGAACCAGCGGCCATACGTTGTCTTTGTCGTCGATTTTTACATGCAATAAATACGGGCCAGGCCAAGTGAACATGGCTTCCAAGGCGTCTGCCACTTCGTCTTTGCGGCTGATGCTATGGCCTGGGATGGCAAAAGCTGCTGCTAGCGCCACAAAATCTGGGTTATCTGACAGGTCGGTTTCGCTGTAACGACCATCGAAAAACAGCTCTTGCCATTGCTTCACCATGCCAAGGCGCTGGTTGTCGACCACGATGATTTTCACCGGTAATCGAAAGCGTTTGATGGTGGCCAGTTCCTGCACGTTCATCATAAATGAGCCATCGCCGGACACGACCACTGAGGTATCTTGCGGGCGGGCGATTTTGGCGCCGATAGCTGCTGGCAAGCCAAAGCCCATGGTGCCAAGGCCGCCACTAGATAAATGATTGCGCGGTGAGTTAAAGCTCATGTGCTGGGCAACCCACATTTGATGTTGGCCAACATCACAGCTCACCACGGCGTTATCTGGCAACCGTTCACTCAGCTGTTTTAAAAATAATGGGGCGTAGATTTGCTCGCCCGGATGGTCGTAACGCCAGCCGTATTGCAGGCGCAATTGTTGGCAATGTTGCTGCCACGGCGCGCAATCGGTTGGTACAGAAATAGCGGGCAATAAAGCTTTTAAATCGCCCAGCATCGCGCAGTCGGCGCGGCGCAGTTTGTCGATTTCCGCAGGATCGATATCGATATGGATCACCTTGGCGTGTGGCGCGAATTTTTTCAGATTGCCGGTGACCCGGTCATCAAAACGCGCGCCCAAACAAACTAACAAATCGGTTTGTTGCACCGCTAAATTCGCTGCTTGGGTACCGTGCATGCCCAGCATGCCCAAATAATTTGGGTTTTGCCGCTCAACTGAGCCCATGGCTTTTAGCGTGGTGACACTTGGCATTTGCGTGGTGGCTAAAAATTGTTGCAGCTGTGGCAGCGCATCGGCCATATGCACACCGCCGCCGATGTAGGCGATAGGTTTTTGCGCTTGGCTTAACAAGCTGCGTGCCAGTTCAATTTGTGCCAACGGCAATGCTGCTGGCGCTTGTTGCCCGTTTACCAGCAGCACATTGACCGCTTGCGGCATGGTTGTCGCCAGCGGGGTATAAGAGACTTGGGCCAATTGCACGTCTTTTGGGATATCAACCAGCACCGGGCCTGGGCGACCAGATTGTGCCAATTTGAAGGCGGCGATAAGCGTTGGCGCTAAATCGTTGACGTTCTTCACCAAAAAGCTGTGTTTGGTTACGGTTAAACTTAAGCCCAATACATCCACTTCTTGGAAAGCATCGGTACCGGCAACCGCTTGTGACACTTGGCCGGTGATAGCAACCACTGGCACTGAATCGAGCATAGCGTCGGCTAAGGAAGTGATGATGTTGGTCGCGCCAGGGCCAGAAGTCGCCATGCATACGCCAACGCGACCGGATGCTCGTGCATAACCGATGGCAGAGAAGGCACCGCCTTGTTCGTGACGACACAGGTAGTGTTTGACAGAGCTTCCGTAAAGCGCGTCATAAATCGGCATAATGGCGCCGCCGGGATAGCCAAAGATGCTATCCACGCCGTGCTGCTGTAACAGCTTGATCACCAATTCTGCGCCTGTCATAACCTGTCCTCTTCTTCACTTGTTGTGCAATGTTTGCACGCTTATTTGCTGTTAGTACCAGCGACTTCGCTTTTCCGAGGGCCCTAAAACGACAAAACCCCCGGACCTTTCGGTGCGGGGGTTTTGCTGGAATCTGGTTTCGTCTACTTTCTGAAACCCAAACGGCAGCCCCCGCGGCGACTAATAATCACCACGACGAGGACCACAATAATGTTCAGGTTGGTTGCTAAACGCATTTTATATCTAATAACTCTTTGGTTATATTAAAATTCTTGAGCTTGGCGCTGTTTAATTTACCGCTGTGATTCAGCTGGCGTCGCCTAAGTCTCGCTGTTCGCACTGTCGTTCGGCTTCGCCAATCCGCAGCATCGATACATGGAATTCGCTCGGCTTTTGGCCAAGTAATCAATTCGCCTATTACAAATAGCCGTCTGCATGGCTTAAGTCAACATTTATTTTTGCCGGAAGGCAAAAATGTGGTGTTTTTGCGCCGAGCAGGCGGTGACAGTTTTTGTGCCGGCATGGCACTGATGTTCCGACTATCGTCGGTGTGGATGGAGGCGGTTACTTTCTTTGATGCGCAAAGTACACAGGTTTGCCGTTACTTTCTTTGATGCCAAAGAAAGTAACCAAAGAAAGGCACCCCTTTCCCGCTCGAAAGCCCGCTGGAAAATTGCCGCTCTGAGGCGAAAACGGAACTCGCTTGCTGCTAACGTCAGCAAGCTCAAACAGCCGTTTTCTTAAAACCTCAGAACAGCATTTTCCAACGGCTCGCTACAACGGGGCCGAAGAGCAACAGCAAGGCACAAATAGGTATTGGTTTTGATGGTTGTTTTATTAAAACCTCAGAACAGCATTTTCCAACGGCTCGCTACAACGGGGCCGAAGAGCGACAGCAAGGCACAAATGGGGATTGGCTTTTGTTACGTTTTATTAAACCTCAGAACAGCATTTTCCAACGACTCGATGCAACGGGGCTGAAGGGCAACAGCTTTTGGTCTCATTTAGTTTTTTAAGTTCATACGAAAACTTGTTTTGAGTTGGCAAACCAATGGCGCTGGGTGATTGAGCTACGGGTTTCGGGTTGTGCAATATTTTAAGGTTATGTCCGCAACCCAAATCTTCGGTTGGTTTTTGGCTTCAATCATGAATTTCTCAAAGCTTATTGTCGAATTGACAAAGCCCGCTTTAAAAAGTACTGGCGCTATGTTGTTGTACATAGTCGTTGTTTTAAAAGCGTCGGCGAATTTGCTTTTTAGCGGGTGTAGGGCTGGGTTATGTAAATTCCCTTCAGTTTTTAGAGCAGAGTGAAGTTCTGTTGGCATTTGCTGTTTGTAAAAAGCCAATAGTTCATCATTAGTTTTTCCCGAAAATTCACCTAACAAACGAAGGGTCACACAATCCCCTTTAAGCTGGATATTTCTCAATATATCGGTGAATAAAATGCCTTCATTTGGGGTGTAATGGAGCTGAAGCCAAGTACTGTTTTGGTCAGTCTTTGCTCTGTGAAGGGTAAAAGCTTCGGCATTCACATAGCCAGTAGTGAGGCTCACGATGAGGAAATATATTAATTTTTTCATACTTCGCCCTTTAGATTTTAGCTATTGATGCAATAGCGTGGACCCCATTCATTTCGTACTTGTTCGTCCATAAGTAGTTTTAGAGTAAATTTGCTGAGGTATCCCCACAAATCGGGTAAATAAAACAAATACTTAGAAGAGAAGTGAACGTTCATGGCAATTCTTGATCAGATCATTCGCCAAAACTCACTTTTCAAGAATGACTGCCATGAACGTCCCAACAATGCTCGCCGATTTTCTCGAATTTGTCACCCCAAAAAGTATTCATAAATCCCGAATGTCGTCGCTTTGCGCTGCCATGCAAAGTTTAGTTAGCAACGGCAAATGCACCGTGACTGCAATCGGTCGTGGCATCCAAAGTTCTGCCACCGAAAAAAGCTGTATTAAGCGCGCGGATCGACTCCTCAGTAACCAAGCATTTCTTGAGGAGATCCCGTTCATTTATGCCGCGCTGACAACCTCATTAATCAAGACAAAACAGCCACTTATTCTAATTGACTGGAGCAATGCGGATGACAAAAAACGTCACATGATCCTGCGTGCAAGTCTTGCGCTAGAAGGTCGCTCCCTCACATTGCTTCAAGAAGTGAAATCGATGGATGACTACAATTGTCCGCATGTACATGCCGCTTTTTTACTACGTTTGAAAGCGCAATTACCTGAAGATTGCCGCCCAGTTATCGTTACTGATGCTGGTTTTAAGGTTCCTTGGTTAAAGCAAATTCGCAAAATGGGCTGGCACTACATCGGCAGAGTTCGAGGCAACCAAACATTGCAACTGTCTGATAGTGAATCATTTATATCCGTTAGCACCCTATATAAAAAAGCAAAAACGACACCGCAAAACTTAGGTCGGATTAAACTTACGCGCAGCCAAAGTTATGTCACCACAGCGGTTCTGGTTGGCACAGGCTGGAAACTTCGTAAACGAGATCGCCATAAAGCCTATAAAGAACCCTGGTTATTGGTAAGTTCGTTACCGCAAGTGAGTGACTATGCGCGCAGAATTGCCAAGTGTTACAACGCACGAATGCAAATTGAAGAGAGCTTCCGCGACCAAAAAAGCCAAACGTATGGCTTAGGCAGCAATGCACATAAAACTTATAAAATTGATAGACTTAGGTCACTACTTTTACTAGCGGCATTGGCGAATTGGTTGCATTATATGCTTGGTTTAGCGATCGAAATTAGCGGCCAACACCGAACCTTGCAAGCCAATAGCATCACTCATCGACGAGTTCTATCGTTTAATTATGTCGGCCAGCGGCTTTGCCGACTCGCACGATTCTCGATAACTGGTGAACATATATTGGCCGCGATACGACAGATTCTGACGTGGGCTGGGATGTGGGATTGGAAATCAGTTAGTTTGCTAAGTGATTGATATCGTTAAGTGGTTTGTGGGGATCCGTCAGGTAAATTTGATTCATTGAAAAACAATTTTGTTCAATGAATCACCGACTTTATCGTAAGTTATTGTTTTACTCTCCCACATACTGCGCTAAGCCTTCGAAACCGGCGGCTTCGTAATCGCCTTTTTTCCATGCTTGGATGAACTTGGCGGTTTCCGCTTCGATTTCTGGGGCAAGGTGTAATGGGTTAGAGCCATATCGGTAGAACAGGTCGGCACAATCGTAGCTGCTATCGGTTCCTGTTTTCGCTTGGTATTTTAACTGTAAGCAAAGCTTGAAATTGTGACCGCTATGGTCAAATACCATTTGATCAGATTCGGCATAAAAACCTGGCTCTAGTTTTAATTGATGGAGAATAAATGGCATGAACCGGTGGGAAATAAATACACCTCCCAAGTGATCCATGGTTTGTAGGGTGGGTTTGGCTATCGTGCGTTTGACCATCGCCTTTGCCCGAATCAGTTCATCTTCGGGAATTTTTATGGCGCCGTGGTGATGCATGGCCAGCATCCAAGTGGCCGCTTCATCCACACCACTTTGATAGGCTCTTAAGTGCCAATAACCATCGATCGGGAAATCGATTGCCTTTGGATCGTATTCGTCATTAAGGTGATCAAAGCCAAAGTTGGCGAACTCTGCGCATTTGTTTTTTTCATTAAATGCATGTTCGAGCTTATTTTTTTCTGCATCCGATAAATTAAAAGCCAATAGCTGCCGTACTTCATCGTCTTCGTTTGGAAAAAAACCAGCAATTCCGACAACGCCTTTGCTCGGACCTGCTGGCGGCAACGCGATTTCGGTTTTTTCGGCAATCATGGTTTCAACATGAGCAGGCTCGGCAGGTGTTGTTGTGTCGAACTGCCAGGCGACTAGGCCAAAAACAGCCAGCACAATCACCGCACCGATATAAATAGATCGCATGAAAACTTCCTAGTTGTCGCAAACATAGTTCAAAAACATAGTTCGAACAGATCGTTCGGCCGGACAAAATTCCCTAAGTCCGCCTTGTAATATATTTGTTGCATTTAACCATGCTGGTTCGGTGTGGCGCCAGCGGTTTTTGGGCTTGTTTCGGTTGTGGCAAGTGCAAAGGGCTCAGTTAATTGGCTGCTGATAATTTGGCTTTGAGGTAATCAAAGAGTAATCGTACGCGCAGTGAAACTGGTCCTCGTTGTGGCCGATATAGCGACAGTGGCCAAGGCTCGGGTTCTAAGTGCGGTAAAATTCGTTGCAGTGTTCCGCTTTCAATAAATGGTTTTGCAAAGAAATCCGCGACTTGCCCTAGACCTAGTCCTGCCACTATGGCGGCGGTTTCTTGCTCGGCGTCGTTGACTAAGAATCGAACTTGCCTAGGGGTGTAGGTTTCGCCACCACGGAAAAACCAGGTCCAAGGTCGGCCGGTGCTGGCATCCAGTACGCTGGTAATATGGTGATTGGCTAGTTCGGTTAAATCATTGGGTGTACCGTGCTCCGCCAAATAATCCGCGCTTGCAACCAGCCATAATTCGACTTGCGAAATCGGCACTGCGACAAAACTTTGATCGCGTAATAATCCTGCTCTTATTCCTAAATCGATTTGCTCATCGACCACATCACTATGTTGGTCTGATAATCGAATATCTAATTGAATTTGTGGGTATAAGCGGGCGAATTCCAGAAGCAACGGCGTCAAAATCATGCGAAAAGCCGCTGGCGCGGCAATACGGACTACACCAGCTAAATCTGCCGAGGCTTGGCGTGGGCTCAGTAGTGCTTCGACTTGTGCCAATTGGACGCGGCCATCCGCAAATAATTGCTCGCCAAATTGCGTCAGTCGCACCTGCCGGGTATTGCGATGGAAAAGCACTTCGCCGGTTAAACGCTCTAACTGCTGTACCGCGCGGGTAACCGCTTGTGGCGAGATTGCGAGTTTGCTGGCGCAGGCTTTGAAATTGCCAAGTTCAGCGGCATTACAGAAGATGCGCAAAAGCTCCAGTTTGTTCTGTGCCATGATTATTCCTAAAAGTGGAATTCTGAAGCTGATTCTATTCCATTTTCATGCAGATGTAAGCCACCTACACTGAGCGCAGTTTATTAAAACAGTTCATGCAAACCGTTCACCGCAGGCAATCCGTCTGACGGCCAATTTATTAGGAATAGAAACATGCAAACAGTATCAAGCTTGGACGGCATCGCCGGGAAAGTCGTGTTAATCACTGGCGCAAGCAGTGGTTTAGGTGAAAGTACCGCAGAGGTATTAGCTCGTCGTGGCGCTAAATTAGTGTTGGTCGCACGTCGCGCCGATAAACTCAGCGCTTTAGTGGCACGTATTCGTGAAGCTGGCGGTGACGCGGTGTTTCAAGTGGCTGATGTCACCCAATCTGCTGATCTGCAGCAAGCGGTCGCACTAGCGGTGCAAACTTATGGCCGGTTAGATGTGATGGTCAATAACGCTGGTTTGATGGCAATAGCACCAATATCCGAGTTACGAGTTGATGAATGGGATCGGATGATCGACATTAATATCAAAGGCGTGCTGTACGGTATTGCCGCGGCGTTGCCGGTATTTACCAGTCAGCAAAGCGGACACTTCATTAATATCTCGTCAGTCGCGGGCATCAAAGTGTTTAGCCCTGGTGGCACAGTGTACAGCGGTACGAAGTTCGCGGTTCGAGCCATTAGTGAAGGCCTGCGCCATGAAGTCGGTGGCGCCATTCGGACCACCACGATTTTACCTGGCGCAGTTGAATCAGAGCTCAAGCATGGCAGCAGCCATAGCGCCAGTGCCGAATTTGTGCAGGCGTTTTACCAACAAAATGAAATCCCAGCTGATTCGGTAGCGCGCGCTATCGCCTATGCCATTGAGCAACCAGCGAATGTGGATATCAACGAGATTGTGCTAAGACCAACAGTGCAAGAGTTTTAGGCGAAACGCTCGTCACAGACTATGCAAACATCGACCGTAAATTAATTGCGGTTGCTTTTAGGTGCTCGGCTAAAGCTTTTAATGCTTAATAACCGAGCCCTTTTCTTTTTTTATTTCATCGCCGCTATTACTTAGTGCTTGCTCTAAATTTAGCGCCATTTTATGGCGAATCGTTTCAGAAATATCACGCTCATAACTAAATAATGTTTGTTAAATGTGTTTGTTATCAATAAGGTGCGCTTAATTTTTGCCTTGAGTAACTTGCTAATAACTAGATAAGAGACATCGCCACAGCCTTTCTTTTAAAGTGACTCTCAACACAACACCGGCTGTTGTGATTGCAGAATCACAGTGAGATTGAAGGAATTATCTATGAAAAAAATAGCTTTGTTTTTAGTTGCCCCTTTTATGTTGAGTATGTCGGATGCTGCGCTGGCGGTGACTACCGAGAGTGTGCGTGAGCAGAGTGGTTTTAGTTTGGTTGGGGGGGTGATCCAGCTTTCTGATCGTAAGTTGAGCAATGATTTAAGCGGCCTTGCAGTGCAATATCAGTTCAAGTTGTCGCCAGAGACGCGGCTTGAATTGGGCGTTAATGGCGCGGAAGACGCATCACAAGAATATCTTCGGTATCACTTTGAGGGGGGTTATCAATTATTTACCTTAGAACAATTCAAATGTGAGTGTAGTGTTGGCGTGATACTCAGAGCAGGCCAAGAAAAATATGATGGTGTGTTTACTGACAAACATACGCTGTATGGTGCTGGTTTTTATTCCCGCGGTGAATTGCTGCCGAATGTCTACACCTCAACCAAATTTGGCTATCAGGATGACAATGCTGAGGATCCGTTTACACGTCGGGGTTGGTTCTTAGACTATCAGATCAGTTATGAGCTCAATCGTCGAGCTGATGTTTATTTAAATTATCAACGCCAATACGACCAGCATGTTGCCGGCTTGGGGATTAACGTCCGGTTCTTCTAGTGAAAGGTTTGTTGGCGTTCATGTCGGGGGCTCGCCCCCGACTGATTATTCGCTAAAAGCCGGCCACTGCAGCTGATAGAGCCGAAGTTGCTGAAACATCATCATATTAACAAATAGCTGATCGGTCACTGGCGCCTGTAAAGTCATGCTAATTGGTACGCCCTTATTGCCTAATTGCAGCTGTTGTAACGACACTTTTTCGATATTGGTTGGGGCTATAAGTGGAAAACGACGAAATTCTTTTCGTGGGTGCGCGTAATAATACACCCAACCTTGACTAACGCGATAAGTTGGAACGAGTTGCTCGCTGTCGACAGTTATTTGCTGATCGCCTTTGCCGCCATCGACATAACGCATCAGTTGAAAACCGCGATAATAATACAGCTCGCCATCGGCAAATTGCGGCACCGAGCCTTGATTAAGGCCAAGGCGCAGCAGTTGACCTGACGCTAATTGCAGCCGCCAAATTTGCTGCTCAGACCCAACATCTCGTTGCACCACAAGGCTTTGGCCAGACGGGTCAAAAACCGGAAAGGAAAATTCAGCCAATGGGTGTATCTGACTGAGTTGCTGGGTTTGGAATTGGTAACGCCACAACACTCTGTTGCGGCTAAATACTAATTGTTGGCCATCTGGTGACCAGCTCAAGTGATTGACCGGTTGGTTATTGCGAGGCAATTCTGTAAGTTGCCGGTCTTGACCGCCTTCACGTAACCAAAGTTGCCAGCCTTGCCCATCCGCGTGCATAAAAGCGACCCGTTCAGGATTAGTTGGATCTGGCGTCACGGCGGCAACGGAGCCTTTGCCTTGCCAGAACCAGCGCGAACTGCGTTTGGGGTTCTCAAAAATATGTTTGAGTTCGGCAACTGCAACCGAGCCGCTGCGGGCGCTGAGTTGGGCGCTTACTTCGGAGACGATGGCCGTGTTGGCATCAATCAAACTGATCTCACCGCCAGTAAACCCAGCTGGCAGCGGCTGTTTTTGCACGCGGCGGTCGGTCAAGCGGATCTGCACCAATTCCAGGCCGTTGAGTGCATAAAGCTGTGTGCCCGCAGGGTTAAAGGCGAGCTGTAACACTGGCCCTGTGAGGCTGAAATCCGCTAATTGCTGTTGTTCTTGTTTCTGTAAATCATACAGATAGATAAAACCAGTTTTGTTGCTGTCGAGTCTGATATAGGCCAACTGCTGGCCATCTGGCGATAAGGTAAAATCCATCAAACCCATGGAAGCGCCGCGGTTGTTCACGAGGACCTGCTGTTGTCCTGTCGCCAATTCCTGCTGGATCAGATCTTCGGTTTTGCCGCCTTTTGCACGTTCGGATCGGAACAACAGTTGGCCATCAGCAGACAATGCTGCGCGTATTTTACTGTTGCCACTGCACGGAACGTCGAGCGCACGCTGCTGATAAGCAGGGTAGGCACTGAAATCATACAGGCGATAACTGCAGCTGCCAGATTGTCGCTCTGTGGCCTGCACCAATAACACCGGTTTGCCAATTTGCCAGTTCTGGCCATACAGGTGGTGACCCGCCAATTCTAGACTCACCGCGTCTGTGACGGCAGTTTTCGTAGCGGCAACTTGGCCCTGCCAGCGCTGCACACGGATTTGTGAAAGCTGCTCCGATCCAGTTTGCGTGTATGCAAGCAAACTGCGATCTGAACTGAGTAGTGGAGTGTACGCGATACCTTCTTCGGTGGTGATTAATTGCAGCGGTGGCGCATTTTCCGCCGTGATGGAACTGTTTGTGCGTCGATCGACCGCTGAACGGGTTTGCGTTCCAGACGGGGAACTCATATACCAATAACTCGCAAGCCCAAGCAATATTGTCGTCGCGACAAGCAGCGACCAATGCCATTTTCGCCTGGATTGCGGCACCGGTTTGGCGTTGTGCACCGGTTTGGCTTGCGGTGAAGTTTCGCCGGTCACAGGTTTATCGGTGATAGTCGTGTCAGGCGCAGTTTTCGTTAGCACAGCCTGCGGCTCGGTGGATCCGGATTGGGCGTCGTCGGTGTTGGGCGCGGCGGACTGCGTTGCGATTAGTTCAGCGCTAAATTGCTGTTGCAACTCAGCATTCCATAACAAACTATAACCTTTACGATGGTGTGTTTTTAGCACTGAGTCTGTTAGCTTTGGGTGTTGTAGCGCTTTGCGCAGATCGGAAATTGCCCGATTAATGGCATTGTCATCAACATAAGCCTGTTGCCACACCTGTTCTGCTAATTCTTGGCGCGCAATGATCCGCTCTGGATTGGCAAAAAAATAGACCGCTAATTTAAACAGTAAAGGCTCAAGTTCACGCAATTCCTGTGACGATACCAACGCAAATCTGGCAGCATCTAAGCGCCAGGGACCCAACCACTCCATGGATAAACCTTCAAAACAACTGCCAAAAACCGAGGTTGCGAATATGCAATAAATGTAATCAAAATACCAGCAATTCCTGAGAGCTGATCAGTGGCTTATGTTCGTAACTCGCGGTTTTTTAAGTGTTAAGTTTAAAGGTTGGTTTTTGCTGATAGCGGCATGCATCAACGCGGTTCAGCGCAAGCGGAGTCGAACTATACTGGGTAGCCTTTTTCGGTTCCCTTTTGGTAACGCAAAAGGAATACCAACGATAGTCGGAACGGCAGTGCCACGCCCACATTGCAGGCGGCAAGTCAAAAACGGCGATTACCGGCACCAAAACCACCCAGTTGGCAAAGCCTGCAACTCCCAGTAAACTCAAGTTTGCAGCGCATTCCTGTGTTGCTGCATCAGTACGATATGCGCAGCGCAACGGCTGCCGCAAATCCAGCCAAAACGACATCCCCGCCATGCGGGTAAATTCTAAAGGTGCCATGGACCAACTCGAGCTTTTTGACTTACCCAATCCCTGTGTTGGGATCTGCCAAAGTAATAACCGTGGTTATTGCGTGGGCTGCTTGCGTTCGCGCGATGAGCGGTTTAATTGGCATCAAAAGCCGGTGGCGGAGCGGGCGAAGATTTTGAAGTTATTGGAAAATCGTCGGGTGCGACGCGATGCGGCGCGTTTGGCGGGTAAACCAGACCAAGGGTTAGAAGCTGATCCAACCCCGGATTTATTTGATTTCTAGTTGCAGGGTCCAAAAGTCCTTAGCTTCCCTACCGCAAACATCCATCGGCAACGCCAATTTATGCTACAAGACCTATCTCGAAATAAGCAGCGCCATCAAGGTCGTGCTAACGATACTTTCGCATTTTGGAAAAAGCCCTCAGCAGCCATACTTCGACCGCTAATCGGCGGCTACAATCTTCAACTGCTGGGGACCGGGGGATCAAGCAGGGGCCAACGAGTGGCCCCGCTATGTTGACTAGTTTTGCCAAGTCCGCACTTGCCATGCAGGCAATTGGTCACTGGCTTCGGTTTCTATCCAACCTGGTTGTAATTTTCGATCTTTCAAAATAGTTTCTGGAATTTCCTGCGCTTCGTCGCTGAGATTCAGCAGTAACACGCTGCGACTGCCATTGAGTTCACGGACAATTTGGAGCAGTTTGCCATCAGCCAATGGTGTCGCTTGATATGTGCCGGCAACGCCAAATTCTGGACGTTGGTGTTTTTGGCCAATCAAGTATTTATACAAAGACCATAATGACTTAGCGTCTGTTTGTTGCTCCGCAACGGTCAGTTTCTTGTTGAGTTGGCTTTGTAAAAACGGTTGCCACCACTGAGTTCCTTGTTGCGGCGGGAATAAATCTGCAGATTCCACCCAAGATTTGGCGGCCGAAGTAAAGCCTGCTTGCGGCACGTTTTGCCATAACATCGGCGCCCGGCGTTGAATATGTTCAGCATCAGACGCTTGGGTCATGCCAATTTCTTCACCGTAGTACATATAGGTACTGCCTGGCGAACTTAATAACATCGCGGCGGCTAACTTCGCTTTCGCTTGATTACCCTGCAACTGCCAGCCTAAACGTGGTTGGTCATGGTTGGTCAAGAATGGACTGAAATAGCCCATAGGTGCGCCAGCAGATGCTCTGGCAGCGTAGTTTGCTTGCAACAATTCGCCTTTGTCACTGGTTTGTTGTTGCATGGTGCCAAATTCAGCCTTTACCCCGCCTTGGCTTTGCAGCAATTCCAGCACTTTGTAGCCGAATTCGAAATCAAAGCCAGCGTCGAGAGCTTGGCCTTCGCCATAGTATGTCGCTGCGACCGGCAAGTCGGCCCAAGCTTCGCCAACTAACATCACGTCCGGCTGTAGTGACCGCACGTAACTGCTGAAATCTTTCCAATAGGCGATGGTTTCGGCTGTATCTGCTTGCTCCCCTGGACCATTTTCGATGGCATAACGCACGGCATCTAAGCGGAAACCGGCAACCCCAGTTTCCAACCAGAATTTCGCCATGTTCTTCATTTCTTGCACCACATCAGGATGCTTTAAATTCAGATCAGGCTGTGACGCGCCAAAAGCCGCGTAATAATATTCTTGGCGCTGCGCGTTGTAATGCCAAACTGCTTTTGGATCGGTTTTAGTTTTATCCCAAGCCGGGCCCCAGCCTTCAGTTGGTAAATCTTTGCGCCAAATAAAGTAGTCTTTGTAAGGCTCAACGCCAGCTGCTGATTGTTTGAACCAAACGTGTTGGTCAGAAATGTGGTTGATAACCAAATCTAAAATGATGCGGATGTTTTTCGCCTTCGCATCAGCGACCAAGGATTTAAAATCCATCAGCGTGCCGTAGTCTTGTTCGACGGCATAAAACTCAGTGAAATCATAACCATGGTACGAAGGTGCTTCAAACATTGGCGTTAGCCACAGTGCATCAACCCCCAGATCTGCTAAATACGGGAGCTTGGCTTTTATGCCATTAAAGTCGCCCGCACCATCACTGTTGGAATCGGCAAAACTGCGAGGCCAAATTTGATAAAACACCGCATCCTGCCACCAAGGTTTAGTAGCAGCTGCTGAGGTGGTAGTTGGCGCGGCGGTTTCAGTGGTTGTGGAAGGCGCTGGTTCACAGCCGAATAACGCAGCGAGTGTCAGTGCTATAAGACTTAGCCGAACCGGTGTGTTGCGAATCAATGGGTGCATAATCAAATCCCTTCACCTTGAAGTTGTGATGTTGTGCATAACCATATACTGGAATCAGCACTAGTTTGGTGCAAATTCAACTGCATACGATTGCATCGGGACTTTAGCCTACGCCATTGCGGGGAAAATGCGAAGTCTGTTGTGCAGAAGTAAAAGCAGCTGAGGCATTGAACCTCAGCAGCTGCATCAAGAAGTGGTGTTGTTAGCGCTCAGCTGTTGCATAGTGATAAGCGTAATACACCACCGGAATAACCACTAAGGTGAGCAGTGTCGACACCAATATCCCAAAAATCAGCGCCACCGCTAAACCGCCGAAAATCGGATCGTCGAGGATAAAAAACGCCCCAAGCATCGCGGCCAGACCGGTCAGAATGATGGGACGAGCTCGCACTGCTGAGGCGTGAACCACAGCACGTTCGAGGGCAAAACCTTGCGCGACTTGTTGCTGGATTGAATCCACCAACAAAATGGAGTTGCGCACTATGATGCCTGCAAGCGCAATCATGCCAATCATGGAGGTCGCGGTGAATTGAGTATTCAGCAACCAATGACCCGGCATAATGCCGATGATCGTCAGCGGAATAGGCGCCATAATAATCAGCGGTACGCCGTAGGATTTAAACTGCGCTACTACCAACAAGTAAATCATGATAAGGCCGACACCATAAGCGATACCCATGTCGCGGAAAGTTTCATAGGTAATTTGCCACTCACCGTCCCATTTGATGCTGAGAGTATCGGTATGATCAGGCGCGCTTAGCAGGTTTTGTTCGAACTGGTCAGCGAGCGAGGCTTTGATACTTAACATGCCGTACAGCGGACTGTCTAAGCCTCCAGCTAAATCGGCCGTGACAAAAACTACTGGGCGTAAATCTTTGCGATAAATCGTATTCTCGCGGACAGATTCAACTTTGCGTGTCACTTCCCCAAGCGCAACTTGCGCGCCGGTTCGGCTGGTAATTGGCAGCATCGCCAGTTTTGCCCAATCCACCGCGGAGTCTTCACTGAGTTTTAACTGCAGTGGCACTGGCGTACGGCTATGCACGTCTTGTAAGAACCCAGCGTTATCGCCATTAATGGCCAACTGCACATTATTGGTAATGTCCGCGACCGACACGCCAAGTAATGCAGCTTTTTGCTGATCTGCGACCAACTGCCAGCGCTGCTGCGGTGCTTCCACTGTGCTGTCGATATCGACAATGTTTTCAACTGCGGCAAAGCTTTGGCTGATGTTTTTTGCTGCAGCAAGCTGGCGTGGATAATCCGGGCCATAAACTTCAGCCACTAACGGCGCCATCACAGGCGGTCCTGGCGGCACTTCGACCAGTTTAATGCTAGCGCCAGTACGTTTTTCTAAAGCAGCTAGTGCTGGCCGAACGCGCAGTGCAATGGCGTGACTTTGTTCATCACGTTGGTGACGGTCGGCCAGATTCACTTGCACATCGCCCATCCACGGATATTGGCGCAAATAATACTGACGAACCAAACCGTTGAAGTTAATCGGTGCCGCACTGCCAGCATAGGTTTGCAAATGGGTGACTTCTGGCACTTTTAACAGTTCAGCTGCGACGTCATTCAGCACTTGCTGGGTTTGCTCTAAAGTGCTGCCTTCCGGTAAATCAACCACCACTTGGAATTCAGATTTGTTGTCAAACGGCAGCATTTTCAGCACCACGTGCTGCGTGGTTACCAGTAATACTGAAACGGTTATAGCCGCCAGTAATCCCACTAGGAGTTTCACCCGATTGCCGCGGCCTTGCCGTCCTGCCAGAAACGGTTTCATGATCCGTCGGAACCACAATTCTAACTTTTCATCGCCGTGCGAATGGCCGTTGCTTGGTGGCGCTTTGTCACCAAACATCCGCAAAAACAGCCAAGGTGTCAGGATAAAAGCAACCAGCAAGGAAATCAGCATGCCCATAGACGCGTTTAGCGGAATTGGGCTCATATACGGGCCCATCAAACCGCTGACAAAGGCCATTGGCAATAACGCGGCGATGACGGTGAAAGTTGCGAGAATGGTTGGCCCGCCTACTTCCTCGACAGCCAATGGAATGGCATCACGCAGTGATTTTTTGCCCATTAACCAGTGCCGGTGCAGGTTTTCAACCACCACAATGGCGTCATCGACCAAAATACCAATGGAGAAAATTAAGGCGAATAATGACACGCGGTTGAGGGTAAAGCCGTAGGCCCATGACGCAAACAAGGTCAGGGCTAAGGTGATCACCACCGCCATACCAACCACAAAAGCCTCGCGCCAGCCAAGGGCGAAGCCAACCAGAATCACCACGGATAAAGTAGCGAACATCAGTTTGTGGATCAGGGTGTCGGCTTTGTCTTTGGCCGTTTCACCGTAGTTGCGGCTGATTGCCACTTCGATATTGTCGGCCAAATAACGATGTTGTAGATCTTGCAGTTTGCTTTGCAGTGCTTGGCTGACATCCACGGCATTTTTGCCTGGTTGTTTGGCAACGACCACGGTTACTGCAGGGCTTTGTTGGGTGTTGCCTTGCGCATCGAGTGCCAGATGTTGCACATAACTGCTAGGTTCGGCATTGCCAAATTCAATGCTGGCAACATCGCGTAAATACACTGGGCGCAGCTGCGCGCCGCTAGTAGAGTTCACACCCTCTTGACGCACCGCAACCACTAACTCACCGACTTGCTCGGCGGTGGTTAAGAAGGCACCAGCCTGTAATTGAATTTGTTGATTGTCCGCCAGCAACCCTTGGGCTTGAGTTTGAGTGTTGCTTTGCACAAGCGCACCGCGCAATTCGGCTATGCTCAGGCCATAAGCTTGCAATTTTGCCGGGTCTAGGCGAATTAATACTTGTTTGCTGCCGCCGCCAATGGCGTAGATATCGCGAGAGCCAGGGACTTGTTGCAGTTGCTCTTCTAAGCCTTTCGCTGCCGCTTGCAATTGCAGTGGCGTGACGCTTGGATCTTTACTCCATAAAGTCACTGCGAAGACCGGCACATCATCAATCCCTTTGGGCTTGATAAGCACAGGCCCTATGCCGCTATTCATTGGTTGCCAATCGGCTTTGGCATAGAAGGCGTTGTAGAGCCGCACTAACGCTTCGGTGCGCACTTCGCCAACTTTAAATTGCACGGTTAAAATGGCGCGACCAGGCTCGGACATTGAATACACATGTTCGACCCCAGCAATCTCCGCGATGATTTTCTCCGCAGGAATGGCGACTTGTTGCTCTACCATCCCAGCTGAAGCGCCTTGGTAAGGGATAAATACGTTGGCAAAAGTCACTTCAATTTGTGGCTCTTCTTCGCGCGGCGTGACCAACACGGCGAATAACCCCAGCAAAAAACCAACCAATGCTAATAATGGCGTGATTTGGTTTTGCTTAAATAGCGCAGCTAAGCGACCGGAAATACCCAATTGACCGGATGAGCCTGAGGAAGTCGTCATATCGGTCTCCTAATTACTGTTGAGTCACTGGTTTTTGTGCCTGTTGCGCCAACATGGCATTGGCATCGCTGGCAATCATATCGCCAGCGTTTAAGCCACTAATCACACGGTAAGTGTTGGCATCCACTGCTTGCACACGAATTGGCTGCAACACTGATTTATCGCCTTGTTGGCGAAATACCATGCTCTGCTCGCCGCGCCACAACACGCTGGTTTTGGCAATTCGGACCTGTTCGGCTACACCGGTTTGTAACTGCAGTTTCTGCCAGCTACCTGGCAATAAACCTTCGGCGCTGTGATCGGCTTTTGGTAGATTCACCCGCAGCTGGAAGCTGTGACTGGCGCTGTCGGCTTGTGGAGAAATCACCAGCTTCGGCTGACCTAATTCGATTTGTTTGCCATCGGCTAAGGCGATTTGCGCCGACATGCTATTGCGAGCAGCAGTTAATTGATGCTGTGGCACCTGCGCGACCAAGCGCAGATGTTCAAGGCTAAGCCCTTTCAGTAGTGGTTTGCCCGGCACGGCCAATTCACCAAGCTCAACGTAACGCTCTTGCATGATGCCAGTGTAAGGTGCGCGCACCACTGTTTGTTCCAGCTGTTCTTGCGCCTCAGCAACCGCAGCGACTGCTTGGTCTTGCCGTGCTTTGGCGGCATTAAAGTTGGCTTGGGCTAAATCCAGCGCAGCTTTGGCAACCAAACCTTTGCTGTGAATATCTTTTACCCGCACCAGTTCTTTTTGTTGTTCATCAAAGCGGCTTTGCGCTTCCGTCATTGCGCCTTGTGCTTTTTGCAGTCGGGCTTTTTGTTCGGTATCGGTAAACCGAACGATCACCGCACCCTGAGGTACTAAGTCATTGACATCATATGGTAATTCGATAATGCGTCCTGAGGTCTGCGCCGACACTGTGGCTTGGGAAACCGCTTCGACCATGCTGCTAAGCTCCAACCATTGTGGTTGTTGGGTCGCTTCAACTCGCTGCCAAGTTTGGTTGTTATCGGCCGCCGCCGCAGTGAACAACATCGTCGCGGTGAGGTGAACGCCGAGGCTTGCGATCAGGCTTAACTTACGCATTGCAGACTCCTATATAACCTTGTTCATTGTGCAGTTGCAGCTTTGTGCCAGCGCTATTGGCTGCCTTTACTCGCCGCCAACCGACTATCCAATGATTTCGGGTATAACCAGTAAATTAGATTAAGTTGATATAAGTATATATTAGTAAGTTCTAATAGGAAAGGCTTCCGCGAAAAGCAACCTTGCTTAAGTTAGTTCTAGTTCATGACATGCCGGTTGTATGTAATGAACTCGTGCTATATGGATAGTCCAAGTATTGTGCTTATCCATTTGGCAGGTCGTGCGAGTACTAGCTAAAATCGCAAGGGTTAGTGTGCCAAAGCCGTGTTTAGGCTAGCAGAAGGGCTTGATTGTGCAAGGTTTTTAACCCTGAGGCTTTATCAGGGTTTGCGGGCGATCGAGCTTAAAAAGCGGCAATTTCTGCGGCTGTTAACGCGCGATATTCGCCTTCAGCTAGGTCATCAGCAAGCATTAAATCGCCGATTTGCTCTCGATGCAGTTGTTCAACTTTGTTGCCAATCGCGGCAAACATCCGTTTCACTTGGTGATAACGACCTTCGTGGATAGTCAATAAACACTCGGTTGGAGTGACAATCACCAACTCGGCAGGTTTAGTCGGCAGCTTTTCACCGCGCAACATCACGCCTTCAGCAAATTGTGCAATCGCGCTTTCTTCAACCGGATCTGCTAAAAACGCCCGATAGGTCTTGGCGCATTCATGTTTTGGTGAACTGATCCGATGCGACCATTGGCCATCATCGGTGATGAGCAATATGCCGGTGGTATCTAAATCTAAGCGACCAACGGTGTGTAAACGTTCGAGTAAAGGCTCATCCATCAAGGCAAAAACGGTGTTGTGGTCCGGATCGTCGGTTGAACAGACATAACCGGCAGGTTTGTTCATCACAAAATAGCGTAAGCCGATCAACTGTAACTCTTCATCTTCTAGAGTCACTTGATCAGTGGCGGCCACTTGCGTCGCTGGTTGTTTGCAGAGCTTTTGGTTGAGCGTGACCAGTCCTTGGCGAATTAATTTGCCAGCTTGGCTGCGGGTTAGTCCGGTACAATCACAGATAAATTTATCTAAACGCATCACTCAATCCTAAACAAAACAACGACTAGTTTACCGAGCCAAGGCAGCAACGGGTCGACTAGTGTAACGGGTAGCAAGGAGCGACAGCAAGTTACTGTGATTTCAGTCCGTATAAATCCAAACGGGCTTTCCAATCCGATTGTTGATGCAGGGTAGTTAGCGCCCGCTCCAAGTCAGGCAATAATGCCGTGTAGTGGTGGGTCAGCAGGATTTGCCGTTTATAACTTGGGTAGGGTTGGCCGACAATTTTCATTTTGCCTAAAAACTGCTGCTGGCGACCGTAGTATAAAAAGCTTGAGCGAGTGATGACGATATGATCGACGGTACGCTCGACCAACCGTGTCAGATTCTCTTTGTCGGATCTCGCGTCAAAGCGAGTGACGCGATGCTGAGCTATTAACTCATCAACTCCGGGGTACTTGTAACCTTCGATGGCGCCGAGGGTGCTACCGGCTAAGTCGGTTATCTGTTCAATTTTGCCACGAAAGTCTGTTGGGCTGACGAAAATCTCGCGGTCGATAAATAGCGGGCTGCTCCAATGATAAGGTTTATTTTTTGCTTGAAACCATGCGGGATTAGCCCAGAGCACAATGGCTGGCTTATCTTGCGCCAAGCGTTCATTAAGTTCGGGACGGGTGATTAGTTGATAATCTATTTCATATTGATTGCCAAGCTGCAGGGTTAAAGCTCGTACTAAATCATAGTTCAGACCAGTGTCGGTTTCGGCGTTAATTACAAAAGGCGGAGAGCTGTGGTAGGCATAAATGGTAAGACGGGTGCTGGCGTTGGCTACCCAGCTCCATGGCAGCATCAGAAGGCAAATTACCCAAAGCGAACGCATTGTCATTCTATGCTCCTTGTTTAAAACAACTGATACCAATGTAGTTGCCATAACCGGAAAAAGAAAGCTTTAATGGGCGTTGGCTTCGCTGCTATTTGTATCAAATTGTCGCAGCCAAGTTGTTTGAATTGGCCTATCTTGGCGATTTCGCCGCTGATTTGACGCTTGTTAACAGAGTTTTAACTGCGTTGGCATGACGTTCAACTTTTTTGGTTGCTTTTCACCGCTAAATTCCACTACATTGCTGCTGCTTAAAAACAATTAAAACTATCATAATTCGGCGAGAACATATGACTCATACCTCTACAGAGCGCGGTAGCTGGGGTTCACGTATCGGCTTCATTTTAGCCGCCGCGGGTTCAGCAGTTGGCCTAGGCGCCATTTGGAAATTCCCCTACGTCGCTGGCGCCAATGGCGGCGGTGTCTTTTTATTAGTTTATCTAGCCTGTGTGTTTTCTGTAGGTGTCGTGATGATGCTGGCAGAAATGTTAATTGGTCGTAGTGCGAAAAAATCTGCAACTTCAGCCTATCGCGCATTAGGTAAAGGTCAGTGGCATGTTGCTGGTTGGATATCAGTGCTCTGCGTCTATTTAATTTTAGGTTTCTACTGTGTCGTTGGTGGCTGGACCATTGCTTACATTGTGGAAGCTGTCAAAGGTGACATTTTAACCACTGACGCTAAAGTGCTGAGTGATACCTTCACAAACTTCATTGCTGATCCAAAAGCTTCGTTACTCTACACCGCTGGCTTTATGGCTATCACAGCGACCATCGTCATTGCTGGTGTGCAAGCGGGTATTGAACGTATTTGTAAAATCCTGATGCCAGCATTATTCGCATTGATGTTGTTTATGGTATATCGCAGCTTAACACTGCCGGGTGCTGTGGAAGGGGTGATGTATTTTATCACGCCTGATTGGAGCAAATTATCCTTCAAGATGGTACTAGATGCGCTTGGTTTAGCGGTGTTCTCATTATCAGTTGGTGCAGGCTTAATGATTGCTTACGGCTCATACCTGGGCACTGGCACTAAAGTGGTAAGCGCTGGTTTGTGGATCGCATTTTTAGCGACTATGGCGAGCGTACTTGCTGGTTTAATGATTCTTCCTGCTGTATTTGCCTTCCACGTCGACCCAGCGGCGGGCCCAGGTTTAACCTTTATAACCATGCCTGCGTTATTCGCGCAGATGGCTGGTGGTCAGGTATTAGCACTGATTTTCTTCTCGTTGTTACTGTTTGCCGCAGTCACTTCATCAATTTCAATCTTAGAACCAGCAGTGGCGTTTTTAATTGATGAATACGGCGTTGAGCGCAGAACTTCGACCTTAATCGTCAGCATCAGCAACTACGTACTGTTATGTATCCCTGCGGCGCTGTCGTTTGGTTCAATGAGTGAAGACTTAAAAGTCTTTGGCAAAACCCCGTTTGATTTAATGGACTTTGTGGCTTCGAACTTATTAATGCCATTAGGTGGTATGTTTGCTGCGGTGTTTGTTGGCTGGCGGATTTGGCCATCAATCAAAGCAGTGTTGGTTGATGAAGTGCATGCGCATTTTGTTCACGCCTTCCGCTTATTTGCGGCAGTGGTATCGCCTGTATTAATCGGTATCGTCGCGTATATGCTGATTACCGGTTAAGTTCTTGCTAGAAATAATGAAGCCAGTCCATGTGACTGGCTTTGTCGTTTCTGGGGCTGCACTTTTTCTAAGGCTGCACTCTCAGCGCGAAATATTTAGCGTGAGATGGCGTTCAGCCCTAATTGTTGTTCGCTGGCAGCGTCAATTCCTGGCTCTTGAGTGCTTGCGGGAAATACTTTTCTAACAAGGCAAATAAAATCGCCACGGTTTTTCTGTCGGCATTGCCATGAACTTGGTCTGGTACAAAATGGCGTTGAAACGCCATCAGATACAGCTGGGTTTGGCGGTCGTTTTCGCCAGTAACTTCGATACCGTAGCCATAGTGGCGAAGCGCTTGTTGCACTTGTTTAATGGCAATGTGCTCAGGTAATTTTTGCCAGTATTTCAGCACTGTTTGGTCGTCAAACCAAGCGCCAATCCCCTGGCGAGCAAGCCACTGCCATGGAAAGCGTGGGCCGGGATCTTGTTTGCGTTCTGGCACTATGTCGCTATGCCCAAGTACTCGGGTCGGGGTGATTTCTGGATGGCGGTGCAAGATATCTTTTAATAGTTTTGCCAGCAGCTCCATTTGCGCTGGGTCGAAATCCGGCGTCAGACAAAAGCCGTCTTCGCCTGCATAACATTGGCTGCGATTGACGAGTTCAATGCCAATAGATTGATCGTTTAAACTGGTTTTGCCTTCCCAGCGACTATCGCCAGCATGCCAAGCGCGTTGTTGTTCACCAACTAATTGGTAGACTTTCATTAATTCGTCGCTTGGGTAGCTGGGATCTAGCCGCTCGGGGATCAAATAATGCGCGCTGACAGGATTATCGCTCGGTTCGGTTAAGACTCGAAGTGAGTCTGCCCAATCGCCAGTGGTGTAATGTAGTACCACCATGCGGATGCGTTGGTTATGATTTTGCGATTGATGTTGTTCGCTCACCAGATAGTCCGGTGTTTGCGTGCAAGAACTTAATCCCAGTGCGAACCACAGCGATAGGCAGCAAGCGCTGACTTGACGTATCATCGACTGATAAACTCCCTAAATGGCAAGTCGCCACTATAACTGGGTTTCGCGCTGAATGCAGCGTTGGCATCAGCTGATCAGCGCATTGGTTCAATCCAACGCACCACCATAGGACTTTGTGCATGAGCAAAGAGCACACAATGGCCACGACGTTGCCACAAAGCACCGAATTATTGAGCTTGCCGCATCCGCAGCTAGTAGTTCAGGGCGAGCAGGCGCTAATGTGGTATTTGGCTGCAAGTCCAAGCCCACAGGCATTATCGGCGGTGCAGTTTGCTTGTACCTTGTTGCAGCAACATTGCGCCGATGACCTTGTAGAATTAGTCCCGGCAGCAACCTCGGTGCTGATTGTGTTTGATCTGCTTAAAACCGACCATGTAACCCTTGCTGAGCGCATTCAGCAGTGGTGGCCACTGCAATTATCGCATGGCCAAAGTCTGGGCCAATTGGTTGAACTGCCTTGTTATTATGCTGCGGAAGTTGCGCCAGATTTAGCGCGTTTGGCAAGTCTGCATCAACTTAGTATTGCTGAGTTTATTCAATGTCATAGTTCGACACGGTATCAAGTGAATGCTATTGGTTTTGCTCCGGGTTTTGCCTATTTGGGCGATGTGCCAACCACAATTGCCACACCGAGATTAGCCACGCCAAGAGCGCGAGTACCCAAAGGCAGTGTTGGCATTGCTGGCGTTCAAACTGCGGTTTACCCAGCAACATCGCCAGGTGGCTGGAATATTATTGGCAATTGTCCAATTCCGCTGTTTGATTTGAGCAAACAACCAGTGATGCCATTGTCGGTGGGGGATACTGTGCAGTTTGTGGTAATAGATCGCGCGGAGTTTTTGCGCCTAGGTGGTGACATCACCGGGTGGCAGCTATGAGCGAATTCAGATCTGCAGATAGCGCTCAACAGCGCGGTTTTTTAATCCAACAAACCCACGCCTTAGTGCAAGTGCAAGATGCAGGGCGACGCGGCTTTGCCAAAGTCGGTGTCACTGAAGGTGGGTGGCTTGATGCCACATCGGCTCGGCTAGCCAATGCGCTGGTGGATAACCCCGCTGAGGCGGCTTTACTGGAAATTGCCTTAGGTGGTTTTAGCGCGCAGGCACAGGCTGAATGTGTAGTTGCGCTTACTGGTGCGAACTTACCATTTACGATCAATGGTATAGCTCAATCTCGATACCAGCGGATCCAGCTGCTTGCAGGGGATGTGATCCATATCGGTTATGCCAATCGACAAGGTGCACGTTGTTATTTAGCGGTTCATGGTGGGCTACAAACGCCGGAAGTTTTGGGTAGTCGTTCGACAGTACTCCGTGAGCAGTTTAGTGGCGGGCCGCTTGCGGTAGGGCAACTGTTACCCTACCAAGCATCTCGAGTTTATGGTGATTTATCCTTACCTTACGCTTGGCACTATAAGCACCGCCGCTTTCGCCGGTTGGCGCTGGTGCTGGGCGCGCAAGCCGAATTATTAAGCCCGCTGTTAGCGAGTTTTAGTGCACAAATCTACCGAGTAGGCCCAGCCGCAGACCGAATGGGTGTGCGGTTGCAAGGTCGTGCGCTTGCAATGCCGTCGTTGAATTTAATCTCCGAAGGTTTATGTGTCGGTTCGGTGCAACTACCTCCCGATGGCTTGCCGATAGTGATGCTACGCGATCATCAAACTATGGGTGGATATCCAAAACTGGGCGCTCTGTGTCGAGAATCGCAAGCATGGCTTGGTCAGGCTTTACCTGGCGATTTCTGTCAGTTTGAATTGATTGATGCAGCAATTGCCATCAGCAAAGGCCGGGCTTTTGAAGCGAAGTTATCGGCAATTGAACAACAACTACGTCAACAAGCCGGTGCTTGGCGAGTTTAATGAATTACTGCGTGAGTCACGTTTACTTGCTTTGTACTAGCGTGGTAACCCAGCGATTGATTAAAGGTCGACCAAGGCTACTGGCGTTCTTGGCATTAACGATGGCGACAAATACATAAGGTCGTTGCTGTTGATCCCAAACGTAACCGGCAATTGCTGTGACGTTGCGCAGGGTTCCGGTTTTTAGCCTTGCTTGATTCAGTACGGGTGTTTGTTGAAAACGCTGGCGAATGGTGCCGTCTTGCCCTGCTAGTGGCAGACTGCTGATAAATTCCGGTGCCCAAGGTTGTCGCCAGTTGTAAGCCAGAATCGCCGCTAATTGCTCTGCTGACAGTTGTGCTGTGCGCGATAAACCGGAGCCATTATCGAGTTGCATGCCCTTGGTGTTGATTTGGTTTTGGCTAAGCCACAACAGCACTTGTTGTTCTGCTTGCGCTAAGGTCAAGTCGGTTGCGTTATTGCTCGGGTTGGCTAGGCGCTGAAACAATAACTGCGCGAGACCATTATCGGATTCTTTGTTCAGCTGGTGAACTAACTGCGGTAATGGTCGACTGTAATGCCGAGCTAGCAGCTGATAATTGTCCGGAGTTTTGCCAAATTGCAAAGCGCCAAAGCCAGTGCCGCCGAGTTGTTGCCAGCTGGTACGCAGTGCTAGTTCCAAGGTTACATCCTGACTAAATACTGCTTGGTTGCGCTCAAACAGACAATCCCGCGGAAAAGCGCCACGTACCACTAAATGTGCTGCCTGCGTTGTTTGTGGAACATTGGTTTTTATGGCTGCAGCTTGCTGTGAAGGCGGTTGGTAAAGCCACTGCCAGCCGTCGGTGTTGGCATTTTTACAAGGCGCATCGGTTATCGATAATTCGCTTTTTACGTGGAGAGCCTGCCAGTGCGGGATCAACAGTACCTTCGCCGCACTCCCCTCGGAAGTTGCTGTGCTCTGACGGCTGTCAACGCGCACTTGCAGCATATTACGGCCAAGCGGCAAAGCATCAGGTTGGTAGTTGTAATAGGCTTGGGGTGACTGATCAAAGGGTTCTTTTGGCGTCGGATCTGCAAAGAGACTGCGGTCAATCAAAATGCCGCCCTCGAGCGAATGAATGCCACGCGCCTGCAGTTGCTGCAACAACTCATAAAGTGTCGAGTAATCAAGGTCATAGTCGGCTAACCCACGCACAATCAGCGGTTGCTGCAAGCGACCAGTCGCCATATTTGCAAGATCTGACTTTGCCACTAACAGCTGAGTTTCACCGCGCCAACCTAAGCTGAGTTCGGCAAATGCTGCACTGGTGGTTACGATTTTCAGTGTTGAGGCAGGTTGCATCAGCGCATCCGCGCGATACAACACCGGCTTCCTTGGATTTTGCGATAGGGGAATAATGCTCAGCGCCACTTGTTCTGGTGCTAAGCCTGCTGCGGCAATATCTGTTGCTAAATCTGGGTATAAAGGTTGGCTGGCACAACCTGTCAGGGCGATGCTCACGAACCAAGCAAAGCTTGGTAGCCGTAGCCCGAAGGTGAACCAGCCAGCGATTTTCACTGCGCTAATGCCGGTAAGTGCCAGCTACTGCGACGAGCTTCATACTCGGCAGCAGGAAGTAATAAGTACACCGGTTTTGCTTCTGGTTTTAGCCAAGCAAACAAAGCTGTCAATTCGCTATCAGGTAACGCGGTACAGCCTGCCGTTGCCGTTTTTTCTGGCACAATTTGATGCATGAAAATACAGCTACCAGCACCAGGTTGGCTACGCGGATTGTGGTCGATAAATAAACCCCGAAGATAGGAATTGTCAGGTGTTGCTGCCAAATCACGACGCATTGGTTCGGTAGTGCCTTTGGTCATGTTTTTCGGATACTTACTAATATCAACAATTTGGTTGTACAGCGGTGAGCTTGGAATATCGATGCAATAGTGATTTTTCCGCATTGCTAAATACGGCATTGCACCCGGTGCATCAGCATCAGCACCAAAGCTACCGCTCAAACGGAACATGCCTGCCGGCGCTTTGCCATCGCCTTCTAGTTTTTGTTGGCCGGTTTGAAGCGGATGCAAACCTATCCCCCAAGCCAAACCACTGCGACCTACAATAACTTCCGCACGAAGTTCGTCGGCCTGCCAGCGGTCATTATAACCCCGGGTAAATGTTTGCATTTTACCAGTAGTGCTATCCCAGTTCTCGGTGATAACTACAACCAGTTGCTGGCTGTCACCAGGGATCACCGCATGAGCACCTGGAGCAACGAACACCAGCGCTAATACTATCGACAAGCAACCATAGGTTTTTTCAAGCAGCCTTTGTATACTCAACACGAATTTTCCTTACCAAGCTGAGTGGCCGGATGCACAAATTTGCCTGGATTCTGAGGCACAGTACTTGTGGCCTCTGTTTGTTAATGTTTTTGCACAGTGTGTCTGCTGCAACAACCCAATTAGCTGTTGCAATTCAGATCCCTATGTTGACTGAAGCCAAGCTCAATGGCAATTTTTGGATCCAACAATTAGCAAATTCTGACCAACTGCTATTAACCGCTGCCGAGCAGCGTCAATGGCAACAACAATTGGTGACTGCCGATTTCCTGCATCCCTTTGACACACTGAAAACACAATACAGTGCCAACGAGTTACAAGCAATTGTGCAAAAAGTCAGCGCCATCCCGTCGGCACCGCGGTTTTTTGCGGATGGTCGTGCGGTAACTGCCGAAGATTATCGCAACTGGCAACAACAAATGGCGGTATCTAAAGGCAATACCACCATCACAGTGCAATATGCGCTAGTGACCCGCCGCGCTAATGTTCGTCGTTTTCCAACCATGGAATTGCTCACCAACAGTAGCTTGGATCCTGATCTTGACCGACTGCAGGAAACCGCGTTATTTGTTGGCCAGTGGCTGCAGGTATTGCACTATAGCCAAGATCGGCAATGGGCATTTGTGGTTACAGAACACTACCGAGGCTGGATGCAAGTTACTGATTTTGCAATGACTGATCGTCAAACCATTACAAAGTTTCTAGCAAATCCACAGCGCTTAACAGTGACAGGTGCAAAGGTTCAAACCAATGTGACGCCAGAGCTGCCAAGTGTCTCAGCGGTATCACTGGATATGGGGGTAAAGCTACCTTTATTGCCAACACCGGACACTTTGGTTAATGGCCAACACCCGTCGTTTAGTTATGTTGTGCAGTTGCCAACACGTGCAGCTGATGGCCGTTTGCAGCTTTTCCCTGCATTAATCGCGCGTCATCATGATGTACAAGTGGCAGCGTTGCCGTTTAATCAGCGCCAGCTTATTACGCAAGCCTTTAAGTTCTTAGGTGAGCGTTATGGTTGGGGGCACGGTTACCAAGGTCGTGATTGTTCGGGATTTATTCGTGATATTTATCAGACTTTTGGGCTTAATCTGCCGCGAAATACTGCTGAGCAAGCAAAAATGCCAGCGCCGCACAGTTTGGATATCTCGGCTTGGTCTGTAGCGGGCAAACTCAGTCAACTCAAACGCAGCCAATCTGGGGATTTGTTGTTTATTCCCGGTCACGTAATGATGGTGCTTGGGGTCATTGATGGTGAAGTTTGGGTGATCCATGATGCCAACGGCTTGTCGCTTCGAACCAGCGATGGCCAATTTGTCCACAGTAAATTGAACGGGGTATCGGTCACGCCATTGTCAGTGTTGATGGTGTCGGAAACTGAGAGTTATATTGATGTGATGACGACTATTCAGCGGCTTAGCGCTCAGCCTTTGCGTTAGTAACGGTTTGTTTGATTGGAGTATTTATGCAGATTGTTGAGATTGAAACCTATCGCTTGCAGGTGCCGCTGCGAACCCCGTTTAAAACTGCTTTGCGCACAGTCAATGCAGTAGAAGATCTCGTCGTCAGAGTAGTGCTGGATAATGGTCTAGTGGGTTTTGGCGAGGCTGCGCCAACGCTTGTCATCACCGGCGACAGTCTGCATTCCATGCATGCGGTGATCCATCAAGTGTTTAAACCGCTGTTAGTCGGTCGCTCGATAAGCGATTTTAATGGCTTACTGAAATTAGTGCAGCAAGCAGTCGTAGCGAACCGCAGTGCAAAGGCTGCGCTAGAAATTGCGTTATATGATGTTCGTGCCCGTTCATTAGGGCTGCCGCTTTATCAGTTGTTAGGCGGTGGGGTAAGTGAACTGCAAACCGATATTACCATCAGTGTGAATCCTGTAGCGCAGATGGTTGAAGACGCGCAAAACGCGGTTGCTCGAGGTTATCAGCACTTGAAAATTAAGCTTGGAACCGACGCGCATTTAGATGTCGCTCGTGTCAAAGCAATTGCTGCTGCCGTGCCTGCTACGGTGAAACTGCGTTTGGATGCTAACCAAGCTTGGACCGCCAAGCAAAGCATCAATTTGATGCAGCAACTAGAAGCCGCGGGCATTGTCGCAGAACTGTTAGAACAACCTGTTGCGGCTGCCGATTTGGCCGGGCTGCATGCAGTAACTGCGGCCATCGCCACACCTGTGTTGGCGGATGAAAGTGCCTTTGACCTCGCGCAAGTGCTGTCGATTTTGCAAGATCGCAGCGCGGACATGATTAACATCAAACTGATGAAAACCGCAGGGATTAGCCAAGCACTACAAATCGCTCAGCTAGCCACAGCCTTTCGAGTCCCTTGCATGATGGGATCCATGTTGGAATCATCGATTAGTGTTGCCGCGGCCGCGCATGTCGCCTCAGCTTGTGGCATAAGTGTGCTCGACCTTGATGGGCCTGAACTCTGTCAGTTTGATCCTGCAGCTGCGCTAAGCAGCACTGTGACGCAATTCTCCGGGCCAACCATTCGGCTTAATCAAACGCCGGGGCTTGGTATCGACAACGTTCAAGGGTTGCAGCTTTGGCCTTGGCAAGTGTGAGTTGGCTCGTCACCAAGAATAGTAAACGGTTGCTCTAATCGACTGCCATCGTTGGCGGTCAGCACCAAAAGATGTTGGCCGGGTGCCGCTTGCACCGGCATCTGGTGTGGTGCGCTCGTTTGGCCTAAATACGTTTCGTCGAGGTGCCAGTAAATTTGCGCTTGCTTGTCTCGATGAATGGCTCGGAAAATACTTTGCCCAAGTTTGCCATCCAGTTGCAGCGGCAAGCGAATTTGCGCACCGTGAACCGGATATAACAAATCCATTTGTTGTTGGGCAATTTGCTCGCAGCCCGGCCAAGTCGGCGGCACGCCTTGATATTCTGGATGTTGCGGTTGGTAGAAATAGGCCATGGCGACTGGCAAAATCAAGCGCGTACGGGGTTGTCTAGGCACTTCGAGCGCACATCCTGCAGGTAGCTGAAAACGGCCGCTTGGATCTAACCAAAGTTGTTGCTGATAACTATGCGGACTTTTAAGTTGGCTGGCGATTGGCATGTCAGTTAATGCCGTTTGGCATTGCCAGCGGGTACGATAGCCGTCAGATGCACAGATCTCCTGCTGACGCAGTGCTAACAGCGGTTTCATCAACCAAGGTGAATCTGGCAATAGCCGGAAGCTGTCGAACAATATTGGGCCGGCACTGCGTGCTCCACCCAAAATGGCGGCCGGCGAACCATCAGCGTTGCCAGTCCAAACCCCAATTGTATACTGACCATTCATTCCTACGGCCCATGCGTCGCGAAGGCCAAAGCTAGTGCCGGTTTTCCAAGCAATTTTTTGGCTACGGACGTAGTCTCGCCATGAGCCTTCCGACTCAGGTCGTTCCACTTCTAGCAAGGCGTCGAGAGTCAGATATGCGGCCCCTGCACTGATCGGCAAGTTGATGGCATCTAGAGGTGCACCGCCTTCTTTGCGGTTATTAGCCGTGGACAAGTTCTGCGGCCTTGCTCCAAAACGTAGCGGCAGAGCTGGAATTGTCGCCTGTGGTTTTGCCGCTAAGTGCACCATTGCTGCATAACTGCGGGTTAAATCAAACAAGGTCGCTTCCGCGCCGCCGAGGATCAGGGATAATCCGTAGTGATCAGCGCCTTTGTTGATGGTGGTTAGCCCAAAGGATTGTAATTGTTGGCGAAAACGTCCAACCCCATATTGATACAACATCCGCACCGCCGGCACATTCAGCGATTGCGCTAAAGCTTCAGACGCTTTTGCGGCGCCACGAAATTGTAAGTCGAAGTTCACTGGAGCATAACCGCCAAACTGGCTTGGCACGTCCGGTAACAAGGATTGTGGGGTCATCAAGCCATCATCCAACATCAGAGCATATAAAAATGGCTTGAGAATACTGCCAGTCGAACGGCGACTTT
Source organism: Gammaproteobacteria bacterium (assembly GCA_017302255.1). GTDB lineage: Bacteria > Pseudomonadota > Gammaproteobacteria > Enterobacterales > Alteromonadaceae > Pararheinheimera. Next base: position 174,106 of record JAFLDV010000002.1, read on the forward strand.
GGATGATGTCGACTGAAGCGCCATCGCCGCTGCCGATATTGCCGACGTAAGCGCGGATCTTCATCTGTTGATGGTCAATGATCAGCACTGCACCATTGGCGACTCCAGATACCGCTAGACTGCGAGCTTGTCTTGTTAATAGCTCATTGAGTTGAATTTGTAGTTGCCGATCGAGATCAGTATAAAACAGCGCTTGTTTTGGGTTACGAGCCATTAGCGTGTTTAGCAGATGGGGCGCTAATGCTGGCCAGCCGGCCGGTTTGACTGGTATCGGTTCTAACAACGCAAGTTTTAAGTCAGTTTCATCAAAATGGCCTTGGGCATAGAGTTTTTGCAATAAACGGTCGCGTTTTTGTTGCAGTAAATCCGCTCGGCGGCCCGGATGAATTAAGCCTGGGCTATTTGGCAACACTGCCAATAATGCGGCTTCACTCCAACTTAGTGCGGCGGGCTCACGGCCAAAGTACCACCAACTGGCCGCAGTCAGACCGACGATGTTGCCGCCATAGGGAGCATTATTGGCATACAGTTGCAGGATTTGCGCTTTGTCAAAATGCCATTCTAGTTGCAGCGCTAATTCGGTTTCGCGCAGTTTTTGTTGCAGATTGCGGGTTTGATTACCGTACAACAAGCGTGCGACTTGCATGGTGATGGTGCTGGCGCCGCTTTTTACTTGACCGGCATTGAGGTTGCCCCAAGTAGCCCGCAATACCGCCAGCGGGTTGATACCTGGATGTTGATAGAAATACTGATCTTCAAAGGTCAGTAATGCGGTTTCGTAACGCCTTGGCAATGTTGTTGTTTCAAGCGGTTTGCCTTGAGTTTGCGTTGTAGCCATTGCCGACGAAGCTGGTGGATCAGCTGGCAAATGCTTTGGCTGATAAGGCAAGCGCCATTGCTGATCCGCAGCGATATGCAAATCCAGCAGCTGTCCTTGTTGATCAAATAATGCTTTGGCCCATAACGGATTGAGCATCCGTTCGGGCCAAATTGGCTGTTGCAGTTTATAGATAGCCAGCAACAAGAGACTGGCTATTACACTGATAACATACCGGCGCAATAACGGAGGACTTGGGATTGTCCTGCTATCGTTATTCATGGCACTACTCAGGGCTTCACCTCAACCCAGCTGCCGGCATTGTTGGCGCGGGTTTTAGTGTCATACATTGAGTTTGCTTGCCATGCAGGCAAGTAATAACGGCCCACAAAACTAGCATTTAATGTGACTTTGATTACTATGCGAGCCGAACTGCCGCTTGCTGCCAATGAATAGAAGCTATTGACTCTGTCATCACCTGCATATTGATGGCTTAGCTGTGCTGACAAGGTATCTTCGGCAAGCCCAGTATTGCGCAGTTGCCAGCCTGCAGGGAATACTTGTTGTAAGGACAGATCTTGCAAAATACGGCCGGACAGGTTCGCGACTTCGACGACGGCAATAAAATCAGTGCCTTGCTTAATTGAGCTGGCATCAATTGGCGTGCCATCAAGTGCGGTAAATCGAGTTTGTAAACTTAAGCCTTGCGCACTGGCTTTTTCTTCGCCCGGAGCAGGCACCCCTTGTTGGGTCAAAGTTAGATATAAGTCCGCTTTACCGGCGTTAGTGACCGCAAAACTATCCGTTTGATAAGTCGTTAGCTCGTCAGTAAATGCTTGGTCTGCGATTTGCCAATCCGCTGCGACATCACCGTTTTTCACACTGAGTTGCGCAGGTTCACTGTGCTGACTGCCACCAAATTGCTGCATTAAAGCTGCCGAAGCCCAAGCATTTTCCATGGTGTTGTAGTAGTAAGTGTCGTTACGCAGTTTGTCCGCCAACTGCAGCGCAATTTGCCAGCGCTGTTGTGATTGTTGCAACGCACTTGCTAGCTCCAGTTGAATGACTTGGCGAATCATTTCAGAATCTAGCACCCCGCCGAGGCTTTCATGCTGAGTAATTCCGCCATGTTGTTGCAGAGTCACTGCAATATCCTGCAGGCTTTGTTCGGCATAGGCCAAGGCGAGCAAGTGGTGAGCAGTAGCGTGACTGTAAGCGGCTTGATTCAGTAAGTCTTCCCGTAACCGGTTCATTGCGCCAATGTTGGCTTGGTCGGCAATGGCCAATAGCCACAAGCGCCATGCTTGTAGCGCTAAGCCATAGCTACTGCGATCATTGAAACTATTTGCCGTCTCTTTGGTGTGGTTGAGCCATTGCTTCAACATCACCGCATCGATGGCGTAGCCTTGTTGTTGAGCTCGCAGCATAAAGTAGCCAGCATACAAATTACCCCACTCTTCAACGCCAGTGCCGCGTGGCCAATAGCTAAATTGCCCGCTGCCCATTTGATATCTGCTGAGCTGTCTCAGATGCTGCTGGATCCGTTGTTGTAGCTTCGCCGCCTCTTCTGCACTTGGGGTTTGGTAGAAACTTTGGAACAATAATGGGAAGACTTTTGAGGTCGCTTGTTCCACGCACATAAACGGGTAGTCATTCAACGATAACTCAATACGTTTAAAACCAAAATCTGGGCTACGGCTTGCGCTTAGCCATTGTTTGTTGGTGCCAGCCATACCGATATTGGCGGCTTGTGGCTGCCACGATTCACCTGGTTTTAGCACCTTGCTGATGCTGCGTTGGATCGGTGAATTTGCAATTCGTACCGGCAGATCAATCACTTCTTTGGCGGTTAAATCGCCAGCTGTTGCGGTCACTGTCAGTTTACCCATGCCAGCCAATTCACCGGCTTTTATGCGTAACATCGCTGTTTGTTCACCAGCTTTAGTGAACTGCACCGTGCTTTCGGCAACTGTAGCTTTCAACAAATCATTGGTGGCCACACTGACTTTAACAGTTTGATTTTTCTCTTCGGTGAAAAACAGCGCTACCGGTAAGGCAAACTCCTCGTTGGTGCCAATCACTCGCGGTACAGTGCTCAACAATGTTAAGGGTTGGCTGACCGTTAAGTTAGTTTCTTGTTGGCCATAGGCATAACCGTCACCAGCAACCACCATCAAGCGCACTGAGCCCATGTATGGCGGTAATTCGATCTCATGATCAGCGCTTGCACCAGCAGCTAACTCAAATGGACCGAAGAATTTCACGATTGGTTTAAAGCGTCGTTCCCGTTGGCCATCGCGTTTTGGAATTAACTCCGAACCACCCACGGCTAATAAGTGAGATAAATCAGCGCTGTAGGCACCCACCACATCGTCAAACAAATCCCACGTTCTAACACCGAGTGCTTCGCGTTGATAGAGCGCAGCATGGGGCTCAGGCACGTGGAAATCGGTAATACCTAATAAGCCTTCATCGACCATGGCAAGGGTGTAGCTCATCGCGCGACCTTGTTGCTCGCTGACGTTCACCACAAACTTGCTCTCTGGTTCTACTTCCGTTGGCGCTTTGATTTGCACTGCTAAATGGCTTTTCGGATCTGAGACTTGCAGGTTTAAAATGCCATAGCTGCGCAGAGGCGTATCATTCTGCCGATTCTGATGTGGCTGAATTTGCGTGATGTAGGCATAAATGTTTGGTGTCATTTCCCGGGTCAGCGGGATTTCAATAAGGTCTTGGCCTTTCTGCACCTTCACCCAGCGTTTTGACTTAACGCTCGAACCACCTTCAAGGGTTAATAACACCTCACGATCTGGGCCAGCTGGCAGATGGATTTTCGCCGTTTCGCCGACTTGATATGATTCTTTATCTGCGCTCAAATCCAAGCGTGTTGCACCGTCGCGGCTGCTCGCATCGCCGTAACCCCAGCCGATATAAACTTCTTGGCTCGAGCAATGATTGACCGTTTCGCCTGAAGCATCACAAGCACTCAAACGATACCGACCCGACGCATAATCTTTGCCGAACATTTGCCATTGGGCATGACCATTGGCGTCGGTAAATAGTTTGCGGCTTTCGGCCCGTTTTACTTCTTCATCACTGACATAATTGGCATTATTGGCATCATCGTTATCCCACCACCAACGCCATTTCAGCTCATGCAATTCAAGTTGGATTTCGCCGTCTTTGATCGGCTCGCCATTGGTATCGAGTAATACGAGGTCAATGCTCGCTGTGCCTTTTGGATCTAAAGATGAATTACGGATTTCTTGTGGTACCAACAAGCCAACCCATTTGGCATAGGGCAGTACGCTAGCATGGCGATATTGCGTACTAAATTGGCCATTCGGTTCAAACACCCGTTGGATAAACATCGCTTTTAACGCACCAGGGCTTGGTGTGTTCATTTCCGGAGCAAAATTGATGGTGGCTTTGCCTTCGGCATCTAGGTTGCCATCAAAAATCTTTTTCGACTCAGCTGCAAATTTGCGGGTGCTATCGTCAAAGTGATAGTTGGCATAACCTTCGAAGGTTGTTGGGGTCGTGGATAACTTGAGTTCAACATCAGTTTTCAGCGACTGTGCCTTGGCGCCATTTAACCATGCGGCGGACAACATAAAATTATGCTCTGCCAATGGCAACGGTGTCGTCGGTAAATCCAATTCGATTTTTAATCGGTTTGGCAGGATGTTTTCGATTTTAAGCGAGGTATCAAAGTAACTACCGCCAGCCTTTGCAACCACATGCCAGTTACCAGTTTGCGCATCGTCATCGGTACTTAAATCAAAGCGATAAAAACCATTATTGTGCGTGCGTTGCACTAAGGTTTTCACTTTTTGATTTTTCGGGTCAAAAAAGTCTAAGGTCACCGGAAAATCAGCAGGTAATTGCTTATTTTTGTCCTGCAAAATCAACATCAGGTAAATGTTGTCGCCTGGCCGCCAGACGTTGCGCTCAGCGTAGAAAAATCCTTTCACACCTTCGCTATTCTTCACGCCGCTGGTATCAAATTGGCCGGTAGGTAGGGCTTCATTATTAGGAATGCGCAAGTAACCAACATCGCCGTCGCCTTGAGCTTTCAGGTAATATGGAGTCCCTTCTGGTGTTAGCTCAGCTAAACCTTGTGAGTCGGTAACGACTTCGCCAATTAATTGATTTTGATAGTTATATACCGATACTTTTTTGCCACCCGCTGCTTCACCACTTTGCAAATTGGTGGTCAAAATGTGCAGTAATTTATCTCCGCCCATTTTCGACAAAATGCCAATATTTGAGGCGATAAAGACTTTAGATACTCTAGTTTTGTCATTGTATTCGTTGAAATAGGCTTGTTTACAAGGGTTACGTCGCTCATCCCAATCGTAATAGCCTTCGGATTGATAAAAACGCCACAAGTGTTCTGGTATTTCATCATCACGCTGATAACTGCCGTCGAAATTCAGTCGCTCGAGCTCAACCAATGGTTCTGCAGTGAGCTGAGTATCACAGTTATACAAACTGTGTTGCGGTAAAATGCTGGCCTCAATACGCAATATGCTGCCGCGGTGTTTGCCGACAAGTTCGGTAACATCTAGCTGCAGTTGCTGTTTATCGTTTAACGCTGCTTCTTTTAGGATGATTTCTTTCTGGTCAATGTAGCGACCGACGCTACGATTGACATAGTCACTCTGCCAATTGCGAGATGTATCTTGTAAATACTGGCCGATATTGTTGCTGTAGATTTCAAAAACACGCAGCTGCAGCGCTTTGATATTCGTGGCTTCAATTGGGATTAACAGCCGGTCAGCTTGCGGCAGAATAAAACCACCGTCTAACAGCGAGATTTCTGGCAATAAAGAGCTGACTTGCAGTTCTTGAATGATATCCGAGCCTAGAGTTTGTTCATGATTTGATTTAACTTGGCGTGAAATCCAAATTTTTACTTTGTTTTTCAATGGGCTATCTGGGAATAGTTGAATGACATTACCATTTACTTTGGCGCGGACATCCTGATCGTTTAATTTCACCAACCCAGTTAAATCTTGTTTACCAATCATTTGCGAAAAGCGCAGTTCAAACTTTTGCTCATTTTCCTGCTGTACTTGTGATGACAGCAAATTGAATTGGTCTAGTTGCGGGATGTCAAAAACTCGTTTTGCGGCAAACTCGGTTGCGGCTGGCGTTTCTTTCCAGCTTAGGGTCATAGTTTGTGCGCTGGTAGTTTTCACTATACCGCTGATTGTGGCGCGCCATGCTCTTGGTGTTTGTTGCTGCCACTCAATTGGTAATGGCTGTCCTGAACTTTGGCCAACTTCAAACATGTTTTTCAGCGCAGCTAGCGCTATAGGTTCCAAGGTTTGCACTTCAAACTGATAAGTAAGGACTTGTTCTTGGGCTGTGTTGCCAAAGCCAATTTCGCGAATACTCAGTTGCTGCGGTAGTACTTGGATAGGGTGCACAAAATTCGCTAATTGTTGCCCAATCAACAAACCTTTGCTGTGTAGGGTTAATTCAATTTTTGTATCGGCAGGTAGTGCAGTCAAAGGCGTGATCTGCAATGTTGATTCATCCAACCACAAGGTCGAAAATGCAATCGCAGGGTTAATACTGATGCGGTCATTATCAGCTTTACCAACTTGGTCTGCGGCAATTGCTGGTTTACTAAAGCGATAGAGCAGCTTTTGTTCAGCGCCGACATAACCTTGCGGATATTCAATGAGCAGATTTTGCCATTGCGCAGCAGGCACACTTTGGGTATTACCCGTTTGCGCGGCAGGCGAGCTGGTTTCTGGTGATTGTTTAAACAAAGCAACGAGCAACACTACGGCGGCAACACCGACGGCGAGTAAAATGGCATGGAGCTTTTTCATCGTTTCATCCCTGAACAAAATTTCAACTAGTGTAGGCTAACAACTAATTTTCAGCAACATTGAATTAACAAAAGTGTATAGAGTCGACTTTAAGGTTTCTTCGACAAATCATCGACAATTTCCGTTTGCGTGTCATTCATCAACTGTGGATGCAGCGATTTGTCTTTTGGCGCAAAAGCACTGGGCATGACTTCAATCCCTAGCTTACGGCCAAGTTTGACGATGACAGGTATGGTTATAGGCGCGAATGGCAAAATTGCGAAAATACTAAGACCAGTGGCGCGCAGTACATCACCGAGTTGCTGATTGGCAATTTTCAATTCGGCTTTGCTGGAGTTGCCCATCACGTAGTTGTGGTAGATCCGCAACATCTGCTTGGTTTCATCTTTTTCTTGCGACAAGGCTTGTTGTAGGCGGATCATACTGAATCGGATCTTGATCATGCTTTTACGACGTTGTAGTCGTAACACACGGATCGGAGCTCTATGCATATGGCGTAGCAGTTTCATGGTAGACCCTGATGTCGGCCGACCTCGGCTGACTTTCAATGACTATTATCCATGGTCTGACGCTGTTATGCCAGACTACTCACGGTGAAATTACCATTTCTAAGCTCAGCTCGCTGATATGCCGGACCCTCAATACCATCGTAGTGCACAGACGCGCCAGCCGCGATGGCAATAACGTGTCCAGCACCAGTATCCCAGAGCATTGTTGGGCCAAGCCGTGGATACAAATGAGCACTGCCTTCGGCGATTAAGCAGAATTTTAAACTGCTGCCAACAGCAATTAATTCATGTTGTGGGAACTGATTGAGTAGCGCGTCCATCCCCGGTTGGGCGTGGCTACGGCTACCGACAATCCGCACAATCTCGTTAGCACTCGGCGTCTTGGCATTGATTAAACGCACAGTGGATGGTGTTTGCGTATTGTCACGAAGAAAGGCGCCAACTCCCAGTACTGCACTGTAGGTCTTTTGCAAAACCGGCGCATGGATAACGCCAAGCACTGGTTCGCCTGCGCAGACCAAGGCAATATTCACGGTAAATTCGCCGTTGCGTTTGATGAACTCTTTGGTGCCATCTAAAGGGTCTATCAACCAGTAATAATGCCAAAGCTGACGCACATTCCAGTCAATATCTGCAGCTTCTTCTGAGAGCTGTGGGATGGCAGGTGTAAGCGCTGTGAGTTCTTGCAAAATTAGCTGATGAGCCGCTAAGTCAGCTGCTGTTAGCGGACTCTCATCTGCTTTGTAGGAAACGGCTACATCTTGCTGATAAATCTGCAAAATCGCCTTGCCAGCTGCTTCAGCAATTGCAGCAACAGCTTGCAATAATTGCTCGCTGTTTTGAATTTGAGCGCTTGGGTTTAAGTCCGCAGCGCTAGCAAAGTCGGCAAAGTGAAACACTGTTGGCATAACCTATTCCTCAAACTAGCCGTTGATGTTGTCGAGCCTTAGCTCTGGATTGGCAATTGAATAATGCCACGGCTTTGCAGTAGCTGCAGTAATTGCTCGACCGACTCGCTCAAAGACAATTGGTTGGTATCAAGCACAATGTCGGCGTTTAATGGCGCTTCGTACGGATCGGAAATGCCAGTAAAGTGCGGGATTTCACCACGGCGTGCTTTTTGGTATAAGCCTTTGACGTCACGCTGCTCGCAGACTTCAAGCGAGGTTGCGACATAAATTTCGATAAATTTGCCAGTAGGTAAAGCCGCACGCACCGAGTCGCGTTGACTGCGCAGTGGCGAAATAAACGCGCTTAACACAATTAATCCAGCATCGACCATCAAGGCCGAAACCGCACCAACCCGGCGCAAGTTTTCGCTGCGTTCTGCTTCACTAAAACCTAAATCGGCGCAAAGACCATGACGAACATTATCGCCATCCAGCAAATAGGTATGCGCACCCACACCAACCAAGGCTTGTTCTAGGGCGTTGGCAACAGTTGATTTGCCGGCACCACTGAGCCCGGTGAACCAAAGCACCACGGCTTGCTGTTGTTTCTGTGCTTCCCGTGTGGTTCTATCAATTTGATGCTGTTGCCAGACGATGTTGCTCATGGATGTCCTTTGCAATAATTAAAAAAGCCGACAGCAGAGGGTTTTCGCTGTCGGCATGGGTTCACAACTGCAGTGCTTACAGCTTGCTAATATCCAGTGCTTGCCAATGCGGGAAGTGTTTACGCACTAGTGCATTAAATTCCAGCTCGAATTCGCCAAATTGTTGTGGCGCTTTGCTCGCCGACAACGCGCTATCGACTAAACCCGCACCCACAGTGATATTACTCAGGCGGTCGATGAAAATGAAACCACCGGTATCCCGATTATGCTGATAAGCATCAAACACCACTGCTTCAGTCAATTCCACTTCGACCAATGCGATGCCATTTAACGGCAAAGCGTCAGCGGCAGATTCCGCCAAGGTATTCACATCGATGCTGTGGACAATAGCTGTGACTTTGCCTGGCACTTTTTTCGCGGCTAGCTTGATGTTGTAAGTCTTGCCAATCAGTAGCGGCTCTTCATGCATCCAAACCACTTTGGCTAAGATGCGATTAGACACTGCGGCATGGTTCAGCTTCGGTACTATGACATCACCACGACTGATATCAATTTCGTCAGCTAAGGTTAGCGTCACGGCTTGACCAGCTTGCGCACGTGGCAATTCACCATCAAAAGTCACAATGGATTTAATGGTCGAGCCTTTGCCTGACGGCAGCGCCACGACTTCATCACCGACTTTAAATTCACCTGCGGCGATGGTGCCCGCAAAACCACGGAAATCAAGATTTGGCCGATTGACGTATTGCACAGGTAAACGCGCTTCGCCTGCATCGTTAAAGCCAGTTACCGGAGCTTGCTCAAGTAAGGCCAGTAACGTCGGCCCTTGATACCATGGGCTTTCGGTTGATGCATTCACCACGTTGTCACCGCGAAGAGCTGATAGCGGTACAAACTGGATCGATGGCACCTGCAATTGTTTGGTAAAGGCCAGATATTCCTGCACAATCTCTTGGTAACGTTGCTCAGAAAAACCCACCAAATCCATTTTGTTGATCGCGACCACAAATTGTTTGATGCCGAGCAAATCACAGATAAAGCTGTGGCGTTTGGTCTGTACTTGCACACCATAACGCGCATCAATCAAGATGATCGCTAAATCGCAGTTCGACGCGCCTGTTGCCATATTGCGCGTGTATTGTTCATGGCCTGGCGTGTCGGCAATGATAAATTTACGCTTAGCAGTCGAGAAATAACGATAAGCAACGTCGATAGTGATGCCTTGCTCGCGTTCTGCCTGTAAACCATCTACCAACAAGGCTAAATCGACGGTTTCACCGGTGGTGCCGTGAGTTTTGCTGTCTTTGTGCAGTGCAGCCAGTTGGTCTTCATAAATTTGTTGGCTGTCGTGCAATAAGCGGCCGATTAAGGTGCTTTTGCCATCATCGACCGAGCCACAAGTTAAAAATTTCAATAAAGATTTGTGTTGTTGCTGCTTTAAGTATTCTTCAATGCCTAAATGCTCGAGTTCTAGTGCGACTGACATTAGAAATACCCCTCTCGTTTTTTCTTCTCCATCGAACCACTAGAATCGTGGTCGATGACGCGGCCTTGGCGTTCGCTCGAACGTGATAACAACATCTCTTCAATGATGCCGGTTAAGCTGTCAGCGCTTGATTCAATCGCACCGGTTAATGGGTAGCAGCCAAGTGTGCGAAAACGCACCAACTGTTGAGTAGGCACTTCACCTTCAGCGAGTGGCATCCGCTCGTCATCTACCATAATCAAAGTGCCGTTGCGCTCAACCACCGGACGGTGTTTGGCAAAATACAGTGGCACGATGTCGATGTTTTCTTGATAGATATATTGCCAAATATCCAGCTCGGTCCAGTTCGACAGCGGGAATACCCGAATGCTTTCGCCTTTGTTCACTTGGCCGTTATAAGTGTGCCAAAGTTCCGGGCGTTGGTTTTTTGGATCCCAACGATGGTACTGATCACGGAAAGAATAAATTCGCTCTTTCGCCCGAGATTTTTCTTCGTCACGGCGAGCTCCGCCAAAGGCTGCATCAAAACCATACTTGTTGAGCGCTTGTTTCAGGCCTTCAGTTTTCATCACATCGGTATGTTTGGCGCTACCAAAAGTGAATGGGTTCATGCCCATCGCCAAGCCTTCAGGGTTTTTATGCACGATGAGATCGAAGCCATATGCTTTGGCCACTTTGTCGCGAAACTCAATCATTTCCCGAAATTTCCAGTCGGTATCGACATGCAATAACGGAAACGGAATTTTGCCCGGATAAAAGGCCTTGCGCGCCAAGTGCAGAAGCACTGACGAATCTTTGCCTATGGAATATAACATCACCGGGTTTTCAAACTCGGCGGCAACTTCGCGAAAGATTTGGATACTTTCTGCTTCAAGTTGCTGTAAATGCGTTAAGGTCGGCATAGGTTTACCTTACTCCAGATGACCATGGTTAATAACCTAGCGCTAGTTCAACTGCGCGATAGGTTGTGCAAAAACGGTCGGTGACGAATGCGCCCCGTACCAAGCCAGTTGTTGTTGCAAACTGACCACTTCGCCAATCACCAACAATGCCGGTGATTGGATTTGATGTTGGCTGATTAACTCAGCGAGTTCGGCCAAGGTGCCGGTAACCACACGTTGCTCCGGTCTAGTGCCATTTTCTAAAATTGCCACCGGTGTGCTGGCGGCGCGTCCAGCCTGCAGCAGTTGCTGCTGAATATGCGCAGACTTCATCAAACCCATGTAAATCACTAAAGTTTGCTGCGGCCGACTTAGGCTATGCCAGTCCGGCTCTTTGCCATCTTTTTGACAATGACCAGTAACAATTTGCACCGTTTGCGCATGGTCGCGATGCGTCAGTGGAATGCCAGCATAAGCGGCACAACCAGCAGCGGCAGTAATGCCAGGAACTACCTGGAATTTGATGGCATGCGGCAACAAGGCTTCAATCTCTTCGGCGCCACGGCCAAAAATAAAGGGGTCACCGCCTTTTAACCGGCAAACTTTTTTTCCAGCAAGCGCTAGGTCCACCAGCAACTGGTTGGTGTGTTCCTGTTGCACCGAATGGGCGCCGGCTTTTTTGCCAACACAGATAAGCTCGGCATCACGGCGCACTAAAGCCAAAATTGGCTCTGAAACCAGATAATCGTAAACAATCACATCGGCTTGTTGCATACATTGCAGCGCCTTCAGTGTTAACAGCTCAGGATCGCCTGGACCTGCACCAACAACAAAGACTTCGCCTTGACTAGGTTCATGACCTTCTAACATGGCTTCTAGTTTGCTTGCAGCAGCATCGGCCTGCTCGGTTTGCAACAAACTGACCACTTCAGAGTTGAATACTCGTTCGTAAAACTGCCGACGCTCGGCGAAGTTATGCAGTTTTTCTTGCACTTTACGCCGAAACTTACCGACCAAACTTGCCAGTGGCCCCAAATGCTGAGGAAGAATAGTTTCTAACTTTTCCCGCAGGCGTCTTACCAATACCGGTGCTTTGCCGCCACTAGAAATCGCAATAAGAATTGGCGAACGGTCGATAATTGAGGGGAAGATAAATTCACATTTGCTCTGGTCATCAACCGTATTTACCCAGATCTGCTGGGCAGTTGCTGCTTGGTGCACAAGTGCATTTAAATCGTCATCGTCGGTGGCGGCGATTACTAACCAGTGACCGGCCAATAATTCAGGGCTGAACTCAGCGCCAATTAGTTTGACCTGCTGTTGTTGTTGCCACTGCACAAACTCAGGGGCAAATTCTTTGGCGACCACACTTAATGCCGCGCCTGCTTGCAACAAGGTGCGGGCTTTACGCAATGCCACATGACCACCACCGACTAACAAGACGGATTTGGCGTTCAAATCGGCAAAAATGGGTAAATACTGCACGGTGTCCGCTCCTTCTAGCGACAATCTTTAAAACCCCAAACGACAGCCAATAACTAGACCCAGCGTAAGGTGGATGATTGAGCGAATATTAGACGTCTAAACGTCCTAGATCCAAGAAGGGAATGCACCTAGATATAACTAAAAGGAATTAGAGACTAATTATTAGTGCTCATAGCAGCACAAGAGACGGCGCGGTAGCCGTCTCTTGTCTTAGAAAAAGCAGAATTTATTGGCGTTGACTCACCGCCGCAGTAAAGACCACGTCAGTAGAGCTATTGAGCGCAGTTTCACAGGAATCTTGGATAACCCCGATGATAAAACCGACTGCAACCACTTGCATCGCAGTCTCAGCTTGGATGCCAAATAAACTACATGCCAGTGGAATTAATAATAATGAACCACCAGCAACGCCGGAAGCACCGCAGGCACAAAGGCTTGCAACCACGCTTAATAACATGGCGGTAGCGAAATCGACCGGAATTTGTAGAGTGTGAACGGCGGCAAGCGTGAGTACTGTGATGGTAATAGCTGCTCCAGCCATATTGATGGTCGCGCCAAGTGGAATAGAAACCGAATAAGTGTCCTCATCCAATTTTAATTTCTCACACAGCATCATGTTCACAGGGATGTTTGCCGCTGAGCTGCGGGTGAAAAAGGCTGGAATGCCGCTTTCGCGTAAACAAGTGAATACCAGTGGGTAAGGGTTTTTACGATTGGTCAAAAACACCAGTAATGGGTTGATGATAAAGGCAATAAACGCCATTGATCCAACCAGAACAGCCAGTAAATGGCCATAACTTGCTAGAGCGCTAAAGCCAGTGGTCGCGATAGTTTCTGCGACTAAACCAAAAATACCAATCGGTGCTAAGCGGATAATTAATGTAACCAAATGGGAAACGCCATGGGAAATATCGGCAAACACTTTTTTCGTCGTGCTGTTGGCATGATGTAAACCCAAGCCAAAGCCAATAGCCCAAGCCAGCACACCAATAAAATTGCCGGTAAGCAGCGCGTTAATCGGGTTATCAACGACTTTATACAAAATGTCGGTGAGCACTTGGCTGATGCCTTGTGGTGCGTTTGCTCCGTCAGCGGCGGTGGTCAAAATCAAAGTTGTCGGGAACATAAAGCTTGCTGCGACCGCGGTTAATGCAGCTAAGAAAGTGCCTAATAGATAAAGCACTAACACCGGTTTCATTTTGGCCTGTCCACCGATTTTACGGTTAGCGATGGCTGATGCAACCAGCACAAAAACTAAAATTGGCGCTATGGCTTTTAGTGCCTTTACAAAAAGCGCGCCCAGCATAGCAACGGCTTGGCCGGCTTCTTTTGAAATACTCGCTAAGGCAATACCTAAGAGAATACCGACGATGATCTGAGGCACTAAGCCAAATTGCCACACCGACTTCTTCGGTAGGACTTGTTCTGTTGTCATGTTGTTGGACCCTGTTTTTATTGTCTCGCGATTGTGCCGTTAAAACTAACTGACGGCAAGTTTACCGCGGCAAACGACCCTTTATCCAAGTTTTTGACCCTTTGTCGCCTGGGTCAGCAGAGTGTTGGCTAGGCAGTTAAGCTAGGCAACATTGAGGTTCTAAACGGGTATTCATCATGAAATTTTTTCCGATTGCGCTGAAGGCAACAATCTTCGCAGCAAGTGTCTATGCAGCCCCAAGTTTTGCAGTGGATGTGAACTGGCGGTCTATCGTTGAGCAGCAGCACAGCAGCGACAGCGCTTTATTTCCTGCGGAAAATCAGTGGCAAACATTACAAGCGCTGGATTTTGCCGCCGAGCACGACGGCGTTCGTGTTGCCGCAACCGCTTGGCATCAGCAGTGGATTGGAGAAAGCACCTCGGCCTTTACCCTCTCAGAATTGTTTTATGACTTCAGCCTGGGGGACTGGCAATGGTCGCTTGGCAAGAAAAAGCTCGATTGGGATGTCAGTTATGGCTTTCGGCCACTCGATATGTTTTCGCCGACTGATCCGTTGGCAGTTTATACCGCAGTCGCGCCAGGAGTCTGGCAAGCACAAGCAGAGTATCTCACTGAAGATGGTGCCTTAAGTTTATTGTGCAACCAAAGTCGTGCCGAGTTTTCGATTGCCGGTGAGCAAATTGCTGGTGCTTGGGGTTGCGGCTCTCGCTGGTATCAGCGTTTGACCGACTGGGAATTGCAGTGGATAGCCCATTATGATGCGCAGTTAAAAACCCGTTTAGGTTTTAGTGCAGTGTCGGTACTCAGCGATGCGCTGGAGTTTCATACCAGCGTACTGTGGCAACAACGCTTTATGACCTCCGAGTTTTCAGCTGAAGCCTTATTGGCAAATAGTTTTATTAACCCAGTAGAGGCCACTTGGCAACACGGGGCTTGGCAGGGCGTTGCTGGTATCAATTACAGCTTTGAATCTGGCGTTAACCTGATTGCAGAGTACTGGTATGACGGGCGTTCTCCGGCTGATCAACAGTGGCGTGATTTGTTACAACAAGTGCCATTACAAGCCGCGGCACTAGATTCCGACCCGCGCGCCCGGCACTATTTGCTCACCGAACGGCAGATGTTTTCTAGCCAAAACTTGTTTCAACACAATGTGATGCTGCATTTACGCGTTGCAAATGATCACTGGCGTCCAGAGCTTACTTTGGTGTATAACCCCGTTGATCCAACATTGTTAATTAATGGTAGGCTTTGTTACTATTGGAGCGAAGGCCATCAACTTAGCCTCGGATTTCGACGTTATGCGGGTCAGCCTGCAGGGATTTACCGGCAGCTGTCATTTGATCAAAGTATTTACCTTGGAGCAGAATTTGTCTTCTGAACCGCAGTTTGAGCCCAGTGACAATGCCAGCTCGGAACGGCAAAAACTACTAAGACTGGCACTAGTTTGCTGTGTTGTTGGTTTGTTTTTATATGCTGTTGGCTGGGCCGAGTATTTGTGGCTGTCGTTGGTCATTTCTTTAGGGATCGGTTTTACCACTCGTTACAGCAAGATCTGGATCCAAAAAGTCAGACCGCAAACACCGTTGCCTTTGGTCTACACTGCTGCCGTGTTGTTCGCTGTGGCAATTTGGGGACTTATTCCGGTATTAGTTCGCTATCGGTTGTTGGCCGCTGATAATTCGGTGAGTTTGTTGAATTATTTGCCGGCACTACTCATCGGCACCGGAGCAACTTTGGTGCTGAGCTACATCTACTTCAGCCGGGAGCAGGCATTTGCGCTGCAACAAGCGCTTGATCGGGCAGAAATTAATCGAATTAATAAAGAAAAAGAAGTGCTGGAAACTCGGCTTAGGTTGTTGCAATCCCAAATCGAGCCGCATTTTCTATTCAATACCCTCGCCAACATTCAAGCGCTTATCACCATTGAACCCAAACAGGCCAACAAGATGCTGGCGGCGCTGACATCATTGTTAAGACAAAGCCTAAATCGGACTCGGCAAGAATGGCTAACCCTCGGTGATGAGCTGCGATTTAACAAAGCCTACTTGGCAATTCAGCAAATCCGATTAGGCGATCGACTTAGGGTCACTTTAGATATTTCCGATAAAGTGCAAGATAACCTGCTGTTCCCGCCCATGTTGTTACAACCGTTGATTGAGAATGCAATTGTGCATGGGATTGAACCGCTGCGCCAAGGCGGTGAATTGCGTTTAACTATTCAACTCGCCGAACAGCGATTGTTTATCAGTATTTATAACGATGGTTCGCCAAGTGTGACGCCAAGTAAACATCAAGGGCATTCGGTCGGTTTAGGGACCACCCGTGAGCGTGTGCGGCAGATTTATGGTGATACTGCTGTATTTTCCTTTGAAGATCAGGGCACTTGCGGTGTTCTAGTAAAAATTGAGGTACCTATTCATGTTGCCAATATGTCGAGCACTGATCGCGGATGATGAGCCGCTATTGCGCCGTCATCTCCATGCTTTGTTAAGCGATCTGTGGCCAGAGTTGCAAATTGTTGCTGTTGCCAGTGATGGCGAAGAAGCATGGGATTTAGCAATTGAGCACACACCCGATGTCGCCTTTTTAGATATTCGTATGCCGGGAATGGATGGTATGGAGTTAGCGCGCAAGTTTCGCCAGCTCGATAACCCGCCATTGGTTATTTTCACTACGGCTTTTGACCAGCATGCAGTTGAAGCTTTTGAAAACGAAGCTATCGATTATTTACTAAAACCAATTGAAGAAAGTCGACTGGAAAAAGCTATTTCGCGGTTACAAGTTCGTCTGCAAGCTCGACAAAACGGCCAACCAGATACGGAAATGCAAAAACTTCAGCAGATGCTGACCCGCTTACTTCCGGGAATGGCCACAGGTTTGTCTGCAACTTCAGCTGTCAACGTGCACACAGAAGACGCGGTCGGCGCCGGCGAGTCACAACGCTTAAAATGGATCAAAGCCAGTTTCCGCGATGCACTCTTTATGTTGGACGTGAATGACGTCGACTTCTTCCAAGCAGAAGATAAATATACAACTGTTAGCAGCAAAGAGCAGGAGTATCTGATCCGCACTTCAATCACCACCTTAGAACAGCAACTTGATCCTGAAGTATTTTGGCGCATTCACCGCGGCGTGATTGTGCGCGTTGCGCAAATTAGTAAGGTCGAACGTGATTTCGCTGGGCATATGTCGGTTACCTTAAAAAACAGCCAAGTCTTACCCGTCAGTAGAGCGTTTCAAAATTTATTCCGGCAAATGTGACAAAATCGCATGATCAAAAATGATTCTATCGCGAGTGCAGGATACTGATTTTAATATGTCGAGAATATAATTTCCTAAATTGGGTGCTTGGTGTCGGTTTGTATTTATTATAGGGAAAAATATAGCAAGTATTCAATTTGGGTAAATAAATATTATGCTTGGATTAAATGCGCTTGCGTGATAAACATTAATAATATTGAAGTGTTTGTCGATTAGTTGTTCCTTTTAATGAAACTATTTTACTATAAAGACGCCAAGGGTAATTTCGGTGATGATTTAAATCCTTGGCTGTTTGATAACATTTGTCCAGAATTGTTAGACAACAATGCCGATGATTTATTGATAGGTGTTGGTACATTGCTAAATCATAGGGTACCTAAAAACGCTACAATATCTGTGTTTGGTTCAGGTTTTGGTTATGGAGAATTACCTGAAGTAAATACAAAATGGCATTTTCATTGTGTGCGTGGGCCACGAACTGCTAAAGCATTGGGTTTAGATGCTTCGGTTGCGATTACCGATCCTGCAGCGCTTGCTTCAATATACTATTCAGCTGCGTTCTCAAAACAATATCCGGTATCTTTTATTCCTCATCATGTCAGTGCAAACTTTGGTGATTGGAAGTCGATCTGTGAACAAGCAGGGATCAATTACATTGACCCAAGTTGGCATTATCTTAAAGTATTTGAACAGCTTAAGAAGTCGTCTTTGGTGATTACCGAAGCTATGCACGGGGCGATTTTGGCCGATGCGTTTCGTGTGCCGTGGATCCCAGTGAAAGCCTATCCGCATATTCTGGAAAGCAAATGGAGTGATTGGCTAGATACAGTCCAATTGTCAGCCGGGTTTAATCAACTTCCTTCGATATTTTCCAACGACAAGTCATTGTCCAAAGGTGAGCAGGCGAAAATCGTGTTGAAAAGGTCGTTGCGAAGCTGCGGACTCTGGCGTGCTGATTGGACGCCACCGCCTCCTGCCAACAGTAGCCGGCGATTAATCGATACCTGTGCAGAGCAGCTGCAAAAGTTAGCGTCAACCGGGCAAAGTTACTTAAGTGCGGATGCAGTGTTACAGAACAATTTGGAACGACTGCTTGCTGCAGCAGAACAGCTTAAACAGAGTCGGCGTTAAAACCTGCAATTGGGGTCCACAAACTAGTGGTCCTCCTCGTTTTTTGATCTGTTGTCCTCAGCTTGTCACTCTGCGCCATGGTTTTGGCATTTTTAGCGCTAGCTGCATTGCCATTATTACTGCACACTAAAATCCTACCCACCCCGATCAACTTAAGGACATCCCATGAGTCAGTGCCCAGCGTTAACGCTTTTTCATAATCCACAAAGCCGTTCTTGTGGTGTTCGAATTTTATTAGAAGAGTTGCAGCTGCCTTGTCATTTAGAGGTGGTCAATTTTAAAGCGGCGGAAAAAAGTCCGGCCCTGCTCAAAGCCAATACTTTAGGTAAAGTGCCGACTTTGCTTGCTGATGAGCAAGTGGTAACCGAGCAAACGGCCATCTACCAATTTCTTGCTGAACTTAAGCCTGAAGCTGGTTTAAGTCCAGCAGTTGGCGATCCATTGCGCGGTGCCTATTTAAGGGCGCTGGCGTTTTATGGCTCTAGTTTTGAGCCAGCAATGGTCGACAAAGCATTAAAGCGGGATGCTGGCAGTCCTGGTATCAGCCCATACGGCAGTTTAGCTGCGGTGGAAGCGGCAGTTGCCGAGCACTTGAGTAAAGGTCCATGGTGGTTGGGCGAACGCTTCACTGCCGCTGACGTGCTTTGGGCTAGTTCTTTAGGCTGGATGCATCGGTTTGGGATGATTAGCAGTTCGCCGGAACTTGTGGATTACTTGCAACGTTTTGAAGCAAGGCCAGCTGTGCAAAAAGCCCGAGCTTTAGATGCAGAATTGGCTGCGTCGTTAAACTAATATCGTTGTCGCTGAGGGCCGATAAATCCGCCCTCAGCGGATGCTACTACTGTCCGTTTTCTTCGCTATCTTGTTTATAGCTGCCGGTTGGTAGACAAACAAAACCACCGTCCGGATTGTCAGTATATTCACCGGAGTTACCAAATGAGATCCCGCCATAACAGGCGGCATAGTGGTAACTAGTTCCTGCTTTAATACGAATTTCATTACTGGCGTTTGCTTGAAGATTGTCGGATTGGGTGTAAAAGCCGCCATTTGGACCATCGCCACAACGTCGTTCGGAGAACTGTAATTCGCCACACCACAACATAAAAATCTGTTCATCACATTGATTGGTGAACACAATCTCGACGCCACTTGGCTGTTCAGCACCATCAGATACTATTAAACAGTCCATCGCACTTTCACCGCGGTTTTCGGCCAGAGCTTGCCCAGAAAAACCGCCTAACAGTAGAAATAAAACTAATACCACTTTCATTATTACCTCCAATTATGCTGACAAATTTGCGCAAATTCGGTAATCATGCGGGTATTCCACCAAATTTGTTGCTAACCATATCATGCGGGTAGTGATTACGCGAACTATGTTACTGCGGGTGATCTTCAGTGCCCTTCACCAAGATCGCCGTTGCGATGTGTCGATAAATCAGGCAGATAGCTATTGTTGAAGGTTGCGGCTTCCTAAGAGCCCTATGTTATTATCCGTCGCAATTGCGATGCTGGTTTGCTGACTCACGGTCTGCATCGTTCAGCCTCCGCATTTGCAACAACAGGAAGGATTTCGATGCGCATTTTACATACCTCAGACTGGCACTTAGGACAGCAATTTATCGGCAAGAGTCGGGAGGCTGAGCATCATGCATTCTTCAAATGGTTAATTAGTCAAATTATTGAATTACAAGTAGATGTGTTACTGGTCGCCGGTGATATTTTCGATACAGCAACACCACCGAGTTATGCCAAAGCGCTTTACCATCAGTTGATTGTTGACTTACAACCGACCCGCTGTCATGTGGTGCTGCTTGGTGGCAATCATGACTCAGTGGCTGTACTCAATGAAAGCGCGAACTTGCTCGGCTGTTTAAATACCGATGTCGTGCCTGGCTATTGGCAAGAGCAAGCGAAGCACCTGCTACCGCTGAAA
Source organism: Gammaproteobacteria bacterium (assembly GCA_017302255.1). Taxonomy (GTDB): domain Bacteria; phylum Pseudomonadota; class Gammaproteobacteria; order Enterobacterales; family Alteromonadaceae; genus Pararheinheimera. The sequence goes on from JAFLDV010000002.1 coordinate 194,452, forward strand.
AATAAGGCGGGTGAGCAAAAACTCTGGTTATTGGCGCTGCCATTTTTACGTGCGCGTGATTTGAGTGTATTAACCACAGCGCAAAGCAGTGCAGGTCAAACCGCGCTTGAAAAGCAACAACAGTTGCAGCAGCAAATTGCCCAAGTTTATCAACAGTTGTTTGTGTTGGCCCGCGAAACCAACGCGCAGTTTCCGATCGTCGCCACCGGCCACTTAACGACTGTCGGGGCTAGTCGCAGCGAGTCAGAGCGGGAAATTTATATCGGTAATCTTGATGCATTTCCAGCGCAGGCGTTTCCGCCAGTCGATTACTTGGCACTTGGCCATATTCATCAGGGACAAAAAGTCGCCGGCAGCGATTATCTACGTTATTGCGGCTCACCTATTGCACTTAGTTTTGACGAAGTTCGTCAGCAAAAACAGGTGTTATTGCTTGAGTTCGCCGAAGATGCTGTTCATCCATGCTCGCCGCTTGTCCAAAGTATTGCCGTGCCTTGTTTTCAGCCGCTGCTGAGTTTAACCACGGATTTAGCGAGCCTACCGGCGATGCTGACAACCGCCTGCGCGAACATAAGCGGTGAACAAAGCTTGTGGCTGGAGTTGGTGTTAAGCGGTGAAGATGCACTACTGACCGATATCAGCCTGCCGCTGCAGCAATTGCTGGCCGATTTCCCTGTCGAATTACTGCGCCTGCGTAAAGCAAGGCCGGTTGGCGCTAGTCATAGCCTGACGCAAGCCGCGCCAGATCTGCAAACACTTACCCCTGCAGAAGTGCTGTCGGCACGTTTTGCCGACGAAGACTTGAGCGAGCAGCTCAGCATGCGCTTAGCCATCTTGCATGATCAGGCGTTGGAGCAAGTACAAACCGACAGTGGAGAGACCGCATGAAAATTCTGTCGGTACGACTACAAAACCTCAATTCACTGCGCGGTGAATGGAAAATAGACTTTCGCGATGAGGCCTTTGCCCAAAGTAACTTGTTTGCCATCACCGGGCCTACCGGTGCGGGCAAAAGTACCTTATTAGATGCAATTTGCTTGGCGCTGTATCATCAAACCCCGCGGCTAAAAGCGTTATCGCAAACCAGCAATGAGTTGATGAGTCGCCACAGCAGCGAATGTTTGGCTGAGGTGGAGTTTGCGGTCCGTGACAAAAGTTACCGCGCTTTTTGGTCACAGCGACGTTCGCGTGGCGCCTTAGATGGCAAATTGCAGGCAGCCAAAGTGGAATTAGCGACTTTAGATGGCCAAATTCTCACTGACAAAAGCAATGAAAAACTGCGAATAACCGAACAACTGACCGGTTTAGACTTTGCCAGGTTCACCCGATCAATGCTGCTTTCACAAGGCAATTTCGCCGCGTTCTTAAATGCAGATGCCAATGAACGCGCTGAATTATTAGAAGAGCTGACTGGCACCGAAATCTACGGCCAAATTTCCATGCGGGTGTTTGAGCAATGCCGAGAGCTCAAGCAACAACCAG
>JAFLDV010000020.1 GCA_017302255.1 Gammaproteobacteria bacterium
CGATGTCCGACAGCCCCATTTAATAGCTGATGGCCTGGTTTCATTCAAACGAAACTCCGAGCATGGCAGCAACATCAACCGCGCTGCGCACACCATCTTCATGAAAACCGTTATACCAATAGGCGCCACAGAAATAACTGCGGTTGACACCATTAATCAACGCGCGTTGTTGCTGCGATGCCAAGGTACTATGGTTGTAAACTGGGTGGGCATAACTGAATTTACGCAGAATTTTTTCCGGCTTAATCTGTTCGGTCGCGTTTAACGTCACGACAAATGTTGGGCCTTCGGGGATCCCTTGCAAAATGTTCATGTTGTAGCTCAGCGTTGCCGATGTCTTCGAACTGTCACCAAGTAAATAGTTCCAGGCCGCCCAGGCCTTGCGCCGAACAGGCAGCAACCGCTCGTCCGTGTGCAACACCACCTCGTTCGCTTGATAAGCGATACCACCAAGCACCCGACGTTCTTCTTCTGAGGCATCCGCGAGCATCGCTAGTGCTTGATCACTGTGGCAGGCAAACACAACCTGATCGTAATAGGAAACTGAACCGTCGGCCGCGGTGATAGCCACACCGTCGGCACTTCGGGTGACTTTTGCTATTGGTCTATCCAAAAGGATCCCTGCCTGGCCGCACTTTTTCAGCATGGCTTTGACATACTCACGCGAACCGCCCTTCACCACTGACCACTGTGGCCTATCAGTGATATTTAGCAAGCCGTGGTTTTTACAGAATTGCAGGAAGAACCGCAGTGGAAAGTCTGGCATTGCCGTTAAGCCGGCGGACCAAATAGCAGCGCCCATCGGCAACAGATAATGATCGCGTAGTTCTTTGCCAAATTTATGCTTGGTCAAGAAAGTATCGATAGGCAAATCTAAATCAGCGTCATTAGCTTCCAGCATTGCCTTGGCAGTTTTATTAAATCGCACAATATCACGCAGCATTCGCCAAAAAGACGGCCGCAACAAATTGCGTTTTTGGGCAAACAAAGTGCTTAGGTTATTGCCATTATATTCGAGATTAGCTTTAGGTGCTGATACGGCAAAACTCATGGTCGTGTGCTGATAATCAACCCCAAGCTCTAACAAAAACCGATTAAATAAAGGGTAAGTCCAGTCGTTGAACACAATAAAACCGGTATCGATAGCATAGTTTTTGCCGCCGACATTCACGTCAACTGTCGCGGTATGACCACCTAAATAGGCATTCGCTTCGAATAATGTGACATCATGCTGACGTCGTAATAAATACCAACTCATCATTCCGGCGATACCACCGCCGATCACTGCAATACGCATGGTAATTCCTTATTGATCCGCCATTTTTCGTTTAATTATTGCCGTCAGCCAATTCAGCACTGGCACATGCTGATAAACCATATCCGTCATATCGTAATAATCGCGATGATGGACGATAAGCCCATCGGCATCAAATTGCAGTGCGCTACAGCCCTCAACACTAATCAATTTGCCATTACCAATCGCTTGATGGCGAAATTTCATCGTCCAGTTTACAAAGCCAGATTGTTGCTGACCGGCAGCACTAATAACTTCGAATTGGCAGCTTTGCAGTCGTGCATAGGCGTGGGCAAAATACTCTTGCAACGCCGGTAACCCTTTGATTTCATGCACTGGGTCGACGAATACCACGTTAGGATGATACACCGCGACTAACGAATCTAAATTGTCCGCAGACAATTGATTATAGAAATCCACAAATAGTTGGATCTTTAGTTCAGCAGTCATGACCTTCTACCTTAGCAAGTTCTGGCTTGCCTTTTACTGCTTTAAACATTGCTAATGTTAATTCTCGGGCCTTAGCATGGTCGACAACAGGCTTTGCGTAGACCAACGACATCGGCAATGGATGCGGCCAGTGAATATGTTTGCGAGGAATGGCCGTTAGTTCGGGTAAATACTGCCGAATAAAACTACCCTCACTGTCAAAACGTTCGCTTTGCGTTACTGGATTAAAAATTCTGAAATAAGGTGCGGCGTCGGTACCAGTAGATGCAGCCCATTGCCAGCCACCATTGTTTGCAGCAAAATCACCATCAATGAGTTTGGACATAAAATAACGTTCACCCCAACGCCAATCAATTTGCAGATCTTTCACTAAGAAGCTGGCAACAATCATTCGCAAGCGGTTATGCATCCAACCGGTTTGATTCAGCTGACGCATCGCAGCATCCACGATGGGATAACCAGTTTGACCTTGACACCAAGCATCAAACCAACGCTTGTTATTGCCCCACACTATATTTGCCGTATCCAATTGAAATGGTTGATTTTTAATGAGGTTTGGATATGCAACTAAGATGTGTTTATAAAATTCGCGCCAGATAAGCTCAGATAACCAGACCGCAGCGCCACTACCTTCCTGCCATAATTGCTGCTGAGCTTCCAACTGCAACCTAGCAACGGCTTGCTTTGGTGATATCACGCCGATGGCGAGGTATGCCGACAGGGACGATGTTCCGTCTACTGCTGGAAAATCACGTAAACGTTGGTAATCTTGAACGCGCTCTTTGCAGAACTCGCGAAGTCGCTCCAGCACCACAAGCTCGGCAACCGGATAGGCATTGGAACTACCATCAGGCAGCTCCATTGCTGGCGCAACAGAACAATCCAAGGTCGGCGCAATTTGTTTGGCGAGCTTACCAGCACAGACCACGCCACTCGCTTGTAACTTAGCCAGCCACGTTTTCTTAAATGGGGTGAACACTTTATACGTTTCACCAGTTTTACTTAGCACTGAACCTGGCGGCATGACACACTGACTGTCATGGCTCACCACCGAAATTCCGAGCTTATTTAGTGCAACTTCAACCTGTCGATCACGAACTTGCTCACGCAGTTCGTATTCCGTTTGCCAATACACTTGCTCAGCACCCTGCTTGGCAATATCGCAGATCACTGCAGCACAGTGTTGGTAGCTATCAATTTCAAAAGCTAACAGTGGAATACCAAGGGCAGCCAATTCATCACGCATGGCCAGCACACGCCGGCGCAGCAAATCTTGTTTAATTGGCGCCATATCATGCAATGACCAGGTTGTTTTGGTCGCGAGATAAACCGCAACAACCGGCAGTCCTGTTTGCTGGGCTGCCGTTAATAACGAATTATCGAGCTGCCGTAAATCATTTCGCAGCCACACTAATTGAAAACTAGTCATGCACGTAAGCCTAATTCAGCTGGAAACGGGTCTAGATAACGCTGAGCGGCGACATAATCTGTCGGGTGTAGCCTTAGATGATGTTTCAATAGCGTCAGCGGAGCTAGCAGCGGAGCATGGCCGCGCCGATATAAGTGGATCAGCTCCAGTAATTCTTGTTTAGCATCGCTAGATAGCACTTTTTTAAAGAAACCCTGCAAGTGCATGAGTACATTGGCATGTTGTTTACGGGTCGACACTTGCGATAACGCCCGCATGAAATCAGTAAGATAACGCAGTTGCAGTGCTTCAGGCGCAAACAGTTTTGCCGATGCCACCAATCTACCTAGCTCACGGTAGGCAACCGGATGATGCGCCATCACTAAAAATTTGTACTGGCTGTGAAAGGCCACCAATTTGCCGACACTAAAGCCACTACTTACCATTTGCTGCCATTGATGAAGCGCAAACACCCGCACCATAAAACTTTCACGTAAGCCTTCGTCAAACAAACGACCATCTTCTTCAATTGGCAGCCATGGATAGGCTTGTTGCAACTGCTGAGTGTATAAACCTGTGGCAATTTTTCCGAGAAAACTGCCTTTTTCATCCACCAGCCGGACTCTTTCCATGCCACAACTTGGCGACTTCGCGCAGACAATATAACCGCTAATATCAGCAAGCGAGGCCACGGCCTTTTTTGAAAAGGCAATCATTGCTTCTGTATGATCAATTTGCGGATCTTTATTATTTACTAAACGAATGTCACCAAGCTCAGTTTTCATTAAACGAATAGCTGGCCTTGGCACAGGCATACCAATCGCCTGCTCGGGACAAATCGGGATGTATTGCACCAGCTTACCTAAACGGTCGACACAAAATTCAGATAGCTTATGGCCGCCGTCGTAACGTACTTTTTGGCCAAGCACACAACTGCTGATGCCAATTTTGATGGTCATGTCTATTTTTCTCCGGTAGTGGATACTTCAGTTTACAGTCGAAGCGTCAGTTCGGATCAATTAAAAAGCGAAAACTTGACTTAAATCAGCGTTATAAAAAGTGGGGAAATACTGGTCGTAGGTATTTTAAAATAAAAAAAGGAGTGCCTCTTCAGAAGCGCTCCTTTTTTGTGGTTCACCAACGTTGCCGTTGATTAAACAGTGTTATTTCTTGGCAGTGCCAACTTCAACACGGCTTTTGAGCTTTTGCCCAGGCCGGAAAGTGACGACACAACGCGCAGAGATCGGAATATCTTCGCCGGTTTTTGGATTGCGACCAGGGCGCTGATTTTTCACCCGTAGATCAAAATTACCAAAACCGGAAAGTTTTACCTGATCGCCTGCCTCCAGAGCAATCCGGACCTCTTCAAAAAATGCTTCGACGATCAATTTAGAATCGCGTTTGCTGATCCCAAATTTTGTAAATAAACGTTCTGCTAAATCGGCTTTGGTAAGCGCCATTCTCAATCCCTCAACGTTGCGTTGAACTCATCTCCAAGTGCTTGAACAACGGAAGCCACCACCTGCTGGATGTCTTTATCTTCCAAAGTTCGCGTCTTGTCCTGCAATGTCAGAGCAATCGCCAACGACTTAGAGCCGTCTGCAATACCCTGTCCGGTGTACACGTCAAATAACTTTAGGTCAACTAGTTGATTTCCGCCAACTTTTCTAATAGTAGCAAGGATATCGGAAAAACGCACATCAGATTTGACAACAATTGCTAAATCACGACGATTTGCCGGGTATTTTGATACTTCTTGAGCAGAAACAATGTGTTTTTCGCCGAAAGCGGTCAATTCAAGCTCAAATAAATAAGCTTTTCCTTTAATACCTAGCTTGCGTTCTGCTTCAGGATGCAATGCACCTAACAAACCAACTGGCGCGCCATTACGCAGCACTGCGGCAGTTTGGCCCGGATGCAAGGCACTGTGCTCAGCTTTAGCAAAGCTAAATTCTGCAATGGCTGAGGTTTTGCTCAGTAAAGCTTCAACATCACCCTTAACATCATAGAAATCAACTGCGCGCTCAGCAAGTGTCCAATGTTCATTGCCATAAGAGCCGATAATAACACCGCCGATCACTGGCACTTGGCGAACACCGCCTTCTGCGTTGGCATCAGGGATGAACTTCAGACCATATTCAAACATCCGGATCCGTGTTTGTTGACGGTTTTGGTTATATTGCACTGATTGCAATAAACCTGGCCATAAATTCAAACGCATCGCCGACATTTCAGAAGAAATTGGATTTGGAAGCACTAATGCCTCAGCCTGACCAAACAGTACCTGTTGTACTTTTGGATCAACAAAGCTGTAAGTAATAGCTTCTTGATAACCGCGGTCAACTAATAAATCGCGCAGACTATGCACCGAAATTTCAGCTTCATGGTGATCACGCATTGCCAAACTAGCCACTGGAGCCACGTTCGGAATGTTGTTGTAGCCATATACACGGGCAACTTCTTCAATCAGATCTTCGCCAATGCTGATATCAAAGCGATAGGTTGGCACAACGACTTGCCAGCCTTCGGCAACTTCGGTCACCGCGAATCCTAAGCGATTGAAAATTTCGCTCACGGTCGCTGTTTCGATGCTGATACCTAAAATGCGATCTAACTTCTGCCGAGTTAACGTGATAGTTGCAGGCTTTGGTAAATGCTCTGCAGACTTCGCTTCGACGACTGGACCTGCTTCACCACCGACTATAGCCAACAGCAATTCTGTTGCCCGCGCCATAGCTTTGTGTTGCAGTTCAGGGTCAACACCACGCTCGTAACGATGCGAAGCATCTGTGTGCAAACCGTATTGGCGAGCTCGACCTGCCATTTCTGTCGGGGCAAAGAATGCGCTTTCTAGGAAGATATCTCGAGAATCTGCAGTCACACCGCTGTGTAAACCACCGAAAATACCGGCCATTGCCAAGGCTTTTTCTTCATCGGCGATAACCAAAGTATCGGCATTTAATTTGACTTCAGTGGTATCAAGTAGCACTAAAGTCTCACCAGGGTTGGCGTGACGCACAACGATATCGCCAGCAATTTTGGCTAAATCGAAGGCATGCATTGGATGTCCAAGTTCAACTAACACGTAGTTGGTGACATCAACCACCGGATCGATAGCACGAATGCCACTACGACGCAGTTTTTCTACCATCCATAACGGTGTTTTCGCACCGACATTGATGTTGCGGATCACTCGACCTAAATAACGTGGGCAAGCTTTTGGCGCTTCTAAACGGATCGCTTTTTGTTCAGCAATCGTCGGTGTCACTTCGCTAATGGCAGGAACTGCAACATCCAGCTGATTTAATACGCCAACTTCGCGGGCTAAACCTAATAAACCTAAGCAATCTGCACGGTTTGGGGTTAAATCCACTTCAATCATTCGATCGTCTAACTGCAAATAGCTGCGAATATCGGTACCGATAGGCGCATCTACTGGTAATTCGATAATACCGTCAGAGCTCTCAGCCATGCCAAGTTCTGATAATGAGCACAACATGCCGTTTGATGGTTGGCCACGTAACTTCGCTGGTTTGATTTTAAAATCGCCAGGTAATACGGCACCAACAGTAGCCACAACTACTTTCAGACCTAAACGACAGTTTGCCGCACCACAAACGATATCAAGCAGCTCTGGGCCACCGATATCAACTTTGGTCACTTGTAATTTGTCGGCTTCTGGATGACGAGCACAAGCCACCACTTCACCAACGACCACTGCGTTAAATTCACCGGCGACTGGATCAATACCATCCACTTCCAGACCGGCCATAGAAATTTGTTCTGCTAATTCAAGGGTCGATAACGTCGGGTTAACCCACTCGCGCAACCAGGATTCACTGAATTTCATTAATGCATTCCCCGCTTATTTAAACTGTTTCAGAAAACGTAAATCGTTTTCGAAAAAGGCGCGTAAATCAGTCACACCATAACGCAACATGGTTAAACGCTCGACACCCATACCAAAAGCAAAACCGCTATACACTTCTGGATCTATGCCTACTGAACGCAACACGTTTGGATGAACCATACCGCAGCCTAAAACTTCTAACCATTTGCCATTTTTACCCATCACGTCAACTTCAGCTGAAGGTTCAGTAAATGGGAAAAATGATGGTCTAAAGCGGATCTGCAAATCTTCTTCAAAGAAGTTACGCAGGAAGTCGTGCAAAATGCCTTTGAGTTCGGTAAAGCTGACGTTTTTGTCAACCATCAAACCTTCAACTTGGTGGAACATTGGCGTGTGCGTCATATCGTAGTCATTACGATATACACGGCCTGGAGAAATGATCCGCAGTGGCGGCTCTTCAGTTTCCATGGTCCGGATTTGCACACCAGAAGTTTGCGTACGTAACATCAACTTCGGGTTGAAGTAGAATGTATCGTGGTCAGCACGAGCTGGGTGATGTTCTGGAATATTCAAGGCATCGAAGTTATGAAAATCATCTTCGATTTCTGGCCCGTTTTTAACTTCAAAGCCTAATTCGCCAAAAAAGCTCTCAATGCGGCGAATAGTGCGAGTTACTGGGTGCAGGCCACCTTGTTCGATACTGCGACCAGGTAAAGTCACGTCGATTTGCTCAGATGCCAATTTTTGCATCAGCACGGCTTGTTGCATGGCATCACGTTTCGCATTTAAGGCATCTTGCACTTGTTGCTTCACGTCATTGATTTGAGCGCCAGCCGTTTTCCGGGTTTCAGCATCCATAGCACCAAGTGATTTTAACAACTCGGTGATGCTGCCTTTTTTCCCAAAATATTCAACGCGCACATCTTCCAGCGCCTGACTATCTGCAGCTTGCGCTACAGCCTGTAAGGCAGATTCTAAAATGGCAGTTAGGTTCATTGTATTCCTCAGCCCAGCCTGATTTACGTCTATCGATTAAACCGACAATTCTACACCAGAATCGCTAATGAAAGGCTGTTTTTACTGAGGATTTTTCGCTAAATTGCGCGATTTTCAACCGAGAAGCTGGTGCTGAGCCAGCACATCTTTGACAAATGGAATGGTAAGCCGCCGTTGGTGGATCATTGATGCCTTGTCCAATAAGTCAAGCAAGCTGACTAAAGCGCGCACGTCACGTTGTTGGCGGTTTAATAAATAACGCGCCACTTCATCGGATAATTCTAAACCGCGGATCCGCGCTTTTTGCTGCAGCAAGCGTTGCTTGTCATCATCACTGAGTAAACGCAATTGAAAGGCCGTACATGCCTGCAATCTTGACACCAAGTCTGGAAGCGTAATGCCAAGCTGCGCTGGTGCTTTATCGGCAACGATAATGAGTTTTTTGCCCTGTTCTTGTAAACGGTTATACAGGTCAAACAACGCCACTTGCCAATGACTATCCCCGGCAATCTGCTGAATGTTATCAAGGCAGACTAAATCCAGTTGCTCAAGGCCATCAAGCATTCGCGGGCTGTATTGTCGAAATTCATCAAGTGTTAGCAACTGACTAGTTAGACCAAGTTCTTGAGCATGCACACAAGCGGCATAAAGTAGATGCGATTTGCCACTTCCTGAGGCGCCAAACAGATAGACCGCACTAGGATTTTGCAATTGAGGCGAGAGGTATTGCCGAATATAAGCGACTGCGGGGCTAGTATCAGCCCCATAGTAGCTTTGTAGTGTTTCATCATCTGGCAAAGTAACCGCCAGCGTATATTGAGTTGGCTGCATTAATTGCCAACGAACGTAAAATGGTTGGTTTTAACCAAGGCATCTGCAGCTGGGAGCGCCGGGGTTTGAGACTCCGCAGCGCCAGTGTTTACAGCCGGATCTGCCGTTGGCGGTAGATCTGCGGCAACAACAGTTGTGCTGTCAGTAGCTGTTGCGCTGTCAGTAGTACCAGTCGTTGCCCCAACCGAGTCATTAACCGATGATGGATTAGTTGCCGTTTGGGCGGTGTCTGTAGCGGATGGCTCGATTGAATCAGCTTCTAATTGCGCATCCAGCTGAGCTTCCGCAGTCAAAATTCCAGCATCGACTATTGGTTGCAATTGGCTCTCGGCACGAAGCTGAGTAACTAAACTAATATTTCGAAAGAAATCATCTTCACTAGCCGCTAAGTGCACGTTAAGAACGGCTTTACCTTGCTGGAATTCTTTCAAACTATAGGACTTCACCGTCAGCATAGATCCGAAAATCTGCTGAACTTTGACTAAATCTGCCATGTTGCGGATGGCATCGATGGTTAGGGTTAACACCGCACCTTCGGCTTGATTATTGTTAATATTGACTGCGTACTGACTGGCTAAATCCGCAGCTAATTGCCGGCTAAATTCAATAGCGAGTTGCCGAGCATCCATATTGGTATATTCGCGGCTTTCCATCTGGCCATTACGCCATTGTTGCGCAGTTAGACGAAACACCACTGTGCCAGATGCATCGGTAAACTGATCGAATAACAGATTGTGCACATGGCTGGCTTTATAGCGCAGAGAAGCTGACTGAATAGCGGTCCATTCGCCAGCCCAGAGGGTTTGCTCATTCACCAAAGCTAAATCATCGACATCATACAATGGGAAGACCAAGCTAAGCGCAAAGATACTGGCTTGCTCGTGCAATGCTTTGCGCAATGGATGTTCTGCATCTAGCACATAATGCGGACTATCCTGCATTTTTTCGCTGAACCAAACTAACTGGTCTGGGCGTCTACTACCCCAAATTGCGATGTGCTCACGTTGCAATAAAGCAGTAATTTTCTGCTCATCTAAATGCACCTGCATCATAGGCTGCGCATTCACTTGCATGCTTTGGAACTGCTTGACATAACTCGCGCTATTTTTAAGTTCCACAGCAATCGCCGGATGAGACAGTACAGTTTCACTCCCCGTCAACTTAACGAGCACTGCCGACAGCGCAGCACGCTGCCACTGGCTTTGTGATTGCTGAGCAGGCACTTGCGCTTGGAATAAATCAGTGAATTCAGCTGCAGACAGTTTTAAGCTGCCTGTCACTAAAAAACCTAAGGTGCAAAGAGTTGCAACCAAATAACGCATGAGATCAAGTCCTTATCGAGCCAGTATCGGGAATAACCCCTTTAGCCCTAAACTGATGAATTCAATCGATATCGCGGCCAGAATCAAACCCATTACCCGGGTGATTATGTTCATACCAGTCTGACCAAGTTGTTTGGCTATTTTACCTGATAAGCGCATCAAAATGGCAATAATGATGCCGACAATCACAATTTCCGCAGAAACGATTAAATAATGCTGCCAATCATGGGCCCGATTTCCGTATAAAATAATCGAACTGATAGCGCCAGGCCCCGCCAACATTGGCATCGCCAAAGGAACAATAGCGATTGATTCACGGGTACTAGCTTCAACTCGCTCAGCCTCGGTATTTTTAGCGCCACTTGTCTGCGCATGCAGCATCGAAATAGCCATCAACAAAATCAGAATGCCACCGCCCACTCGGAATGAGTTCACCGAGATGCCGAAGAAACTTAAAATCAGTTCACCGAAAAATAGCGTGACTAACAAAATGATAGTCGCAGCCTTCGCTGCAGTCATGGCGACGTATTTTTTATCATGTTCACTGTGATGCGCAGTGAGCGATAAATACAAAGGCAAAGCACCCAGTGGATTGAGAATGGCAAAAATACCAATGAAAATTTTTAGATATTCCTGCAGTTCTAGCATGAAATTCCCTTGAAAAAGTGATGGTTTAATTAGTCATTGAAACAATTTGCTGAGACGATTGCAATATATTGTCATCGACAGAATGATAAAGATAAGAATGCTATCTCTAAGCAAAACAATAGCTTTTATGCCCATGCTGCAAATATGCCAGCAAAACTAGAACAGTAAAAACACCATAGCCGTCTTTTGTCGTTCATGATGAACTGGTATTCGCAGCAGCCTGACTCTGCGCAATTGGCACAATGCCTCGCCAAAAAATAATAAAGCCACCTCCTGGTGGCTTTATGTTAATCAGTGAAGCATTCAGCAAAACACAAATTACAATTCGATTTTGTTAGTTCGGATGGCTTCAACCAAAATTGGATATACTGCGTCCATAGTCGCTGCATCCAATGCTTTACCTTCGTTGTCACTCAACTGGATCAACGTCCCTTGATCAGACTTGGTTAATTTAACTTGGTATTCTTGTTCCGCTAGTGGCAACTCTGGCGCGGCAGCTTCACCCCAAATTGCATCCCAGAAACCAGATTCAGGTTTGGTGAACTTCACGAAGTAGCGGTATTCTGTACGGTTTAAATCCGTCACTTCTAATGACACGCTTTCAAACAATACTTCCAGTTGTGCCCAAGCAGTATCAATTGGTAGCTTAGTTAACAACACTGCATCCCCTGCTTCAGTGGACACTCGGGTCAATTGTACATCCGGCAGCTTAGACTTAGCTTCACGGATCGCCGCAAGCTCAACAGTTGCAATATGGTCAATAATTCGATTTAAAAAGTGAGCTTCTTCCCGGCGCTGAGCGACAGTGGTCAGTTTCACTTCAGGATCTTGATACTTGAGGGCGGTCAAATGCACGCTCACACCGATGGTGCGGCCATGTGTTTTCGGCTCTAAAGTCACCACAAACTGTGCTTGTTGGCTAAGTTCTTGATCTTTCCAAAACCAGAAACCAGTTTCTTCGTACTGATTTACCCAATCAGTCTTGAATTCAAGGGCTTTCTTTTCAGTAACGTCAATTTTGTTTTCTTGCATAAAACCAGCGATGTTGGTCTGCAAGTATGGTAACAACTCACCAGTATATTCAGAGCGATCAAACCAAACGCGCACATTTTTGTCTTCTTCTTCGACACTTGAGTTAGTGGCAACAGACAAAATTTGCACTGGCGGGCGTAAATCAAGATCTTCGCCGCGCTCCCCTGCGGCAACTTGCGCAGGCAGATCGAATTGACCTGGTTTACGTGGTGCAGACAAACCTTGCGGAATTTGCAATTCAGCAACACGAGTTTCATCAACAACTTTTTCGGTTTCTTCAAAGCCCAACATCGAGCAACCAGTCAGCAGTACCGTGGCAACCAATGTGCCGGGGATCCAATATTGCACCTAAAAACTCCTAAAATTTTAAATTCGCTTGGTGTAGCGCTTGTTCGATTGCAGACTGGTGAATTGGTTCCAGCTGTGTGAGCGGTAATCTGGCAAAATCTGAATTAATAAGGCCAAGTCGCCATAATGCCCATTTTGATGGGATTGGATTACTTTCTATAAATAAGTCTCGATGCAGTCCTTGCAGCGTCTGGTCAATTTGCTCAGCTGTCGTTCTATCTTGTTGCACTGCCGCCTTAATCATCTGGCTCATCGCCAGTGGCGCTACGTTAGTCGTTACCGAAATAACGCCATGACCACCTTGCAGCAAAAATTCACAAGCACTGGCGTCATCACCGCTTAACAGCAGGAAATCGTTCGGACAAAGCTTTTGCAACTCAGCTAACCGCGCAAGAGAACCCGTTGCTTCTTTAATACCAACGATGTTCGGCACAGCGCTCAGTGTTGCGACTGTTTCCGCCAACATATCAACGCCGGTGCGACCAGGCACGTTGTAGAGCAACACAGGTTTATCAGTTGCCGCTGCAACCGCTTTAAAATGCGCAACCATACCAGCTTGCGTCGGTTTGTTGTAATAAGGCGTTACTGTCAGAAAACCATCTATCGCCAGCTCGTTGAGCTGTTTGGTTTTTTCTATTGCTTCAGCAGTAGAATTTGAACCATTGCCAGCGATGATCTTAACGCGGCCCTGCACTTCATCAAGGACAAACTGCATCACAGTTAATTGTTCGCTAAACGGGATAGTGGCCGCTTCGCCAGTGGTTCCCATGATAACTAAACCGTCTGTACCGTTATCAACCTGATAATTAAGCAGTTTTTTAAGACTTACATAATCAACCTGCCCATCAGCTAACATAGGGGTGATAATTGCAACAAGACTACCGCTGAACATAACCGAGACTCCACAAATTTCAGGCTGCCTATAGTAATGAGCATGACCGCTTAACACAAGCAACAGCGTTCGGCTCTGATGAATTTTCAATAAATTATGCTAAACTGCGATGCCCTATTCGCCTTGGAGAGATGCTATCAGATGGCGCAACAATTAGTAGTCACCGCCATTGGTGCCGACCGCACTGGGATCGTCAGTCAACTTGCTCGTTTGGTAAGTGACTGTAATTGCAATATCGTTGACAGCCGCATGGCAATTTTTGGCAACGAATTCACCTTTATCATGCTACTGTCTGGCGATGCTGCGGCCATAAGCAAAATCGAATATTTGTTACCGAGTTCAGCGTTTGAACTGAATTTGCTAACCATGACAAAACGCACTTCATCGCGAGTACTACCGCAACTATCGGCGCCTTACATCATTGAATACACTGGTGTTGATAAAGTCGGAACCTTAGGTGCTATTTCTAGTTTATTGGCGGAACACCAAGTCTATATTGGCGCGTTGAGATCTGAAACCATTCATCCAACCGTAGATGGCCCTGCCCATACCCACACGGTAATGACGGTACAATTGCCAACTGAGATGGCAGTTGAGCAGTTGCGGGACCTAGTAATGAAAAAGCTAGCGAAAATGCAACTAACCGGCAATTTTGTCTTGCAGAGCTGACAACCGCTAACTGTTGAAGCCGCGACAATCGCCGTTAGTATCAAATTTTTAAATTAATCAGCGAGATAGCAGCATGCAAACTATTAAACAAGGCGACCTTGCGCCAAATTTCAGCCTTCTCAACCAATTTGGCGAAAGCGTCGAACTTGCCGCGTTACTACGTAGCAATAGAGTACTGGTGTATTTTTACCCAAAAGCAATGACTCCAGGTTGCACAGTACAAGCCTGTCAACTGCGTGACCATCAGCCACAATTCGATGAGAAAAATGTCACTATCGTTGGCATCAGCACCGATCCAGTGAAAAGTTTGTTGAAGTTTAGCGAACGCGACCAATTGAAATTCATTTTGTTATCTGACCCAAATCATGAAGTTGCCGAAGGATTTGGCGTGTGGGGCGAGAAGAAATTCATGGGCAAAGTCTATGATGGTATCCATCGCACGAGTTTTTTAATCGGGCAGGATGGCAAAGTTGAGCAAGTGTTTGATACTTTCAAAACATCAAACCATCATGACGTGGTGTTAGCTGCTTTAGCTTAAGCAGCTTGTCTGCGCTAACTGTGAAATTGGAGGCAATATCCATGAAACTATTTTATTCACCAGGCGCCTGTTCCATGGCATCGCACATCGCCTTGCATGAATCAGGATTAAAACACGACATTGCCAAAGTCGATTTACGCAGTAAAACATTGGCAGATGGCAGTGATTACCGCCAAATATGCCCACAAGGTTATGTCCCAGCATTACAGCTAAAAAATGGCGAGTTACTCAGCGAAGGTCCTGCAATACTGCAATACATTGCTGACCAAGCCCCTGCCGCTAATTTAGCTCCCGCGAATGGCAGTTTTGCTCGCTACCGTTTACAAAGCACCTTGAATTACATCGCGACGGAAATTCATAAGAATTTCAGCCCATTGTTTGACCCAACTGCCAGTGCAGATGCCAAAGCAAGCGCAGTAACGCGACTAAATGCTCGATTCCCACAGTTCGATCAACTGTTGGCCGCGCAAAACTACCTAGTCGGCGATTATTTTACCGTCGCAGACGCATATCTGTTTACTGTATTGGGCTGGGCGCGGATGGTAAAATTTGATTTAAGCCCATTCGCTAATCTTCTCGCTTATAAAGACCGAATCGCTACCCGACCTTCAGTAATAGCAGCCATGACTGCTGAGGGATTGATTCGATAACAGGAGTTCAAAATGCGTCTGTCCACTACGATGTTGACTTGTTTATTAGCGGTGAGTGTTCACAGCAAGGCCGCTGAATCGGCGTTTTTAGCGAGCGAAACGGCCAAATTAAGAATCGACACTGTAGCGTCAGGTCTTTCCCATCCTTGGGGGATAGCCTTTCTGCCGGACGGCCGCATGCTCGTGACAGAACGTGATGGCCGCCTGCGTATCGTCTCAGCAGATGGCAAACTCGGCGCACCAATTGCTGGTTTGCCGCCAATTGCGGTAAACGGACAAGGTGGTTTGCTTGATGTGTTGCTGGACAAGGATTTCGCGACAAATCAAAAAATCTACTTAAGTTTTGCCGAACCAGGTCCAAATAATACCAACAGTACTGCCGTGCTAAGTGCAACCCTGATGGATTCTAAGCTGGAAAATAGCCAAGTTATTTTCAGCCAAACCCCAAAATATGACAGCAAATACCATTTTGGCGGTCGCTTAGTGCAAGAACAAAGCGGCAATCTGTTCGTGACGCTTGGTGACCGAGCAACTCAGCGCGCAGATGTGCAACCTCTGAATACATTAATCGGCAAAGTTGCTCGGATAACAGCAACTGGTAAAGCGGCTGAGGGTAACCCTTTCACCGCTGATAAAACTGCGTTAGCGGAAATTTGGTCGGTTGGTCATCGGAATATTCAAGGAGCGACCTTGGATCCGCAAGGCCGGCTATGGACACATGAACACGGCCCGCAAGGTGGTGACGAAATTAACATCACTGCTGCAGGGAAAAATTATGGTTGGCCGTTAATCACCCACGGTGAAGAGTATGGCGGCGGTGTTATTGGTAAAACTAGCCAAACTGGTCTTAAGCAACCTATGCATTATTGGGTGCCATCAATTGCGCCAAGCGGTATGAGTTTTTACCAAGCGCAATTATTCAAAACTTGGCAAAACAATCTCTTAGTGGGCTCTTTAAAGTTTGGCCAGTTAGTTCGACTTGAAATCAAAGACGACAAAGTTGTACATGAAGAGCGCATTCGAATCGGCAGTCGTATTCGCGATGTGCAGGTAGGCCCGGACGGCGCGGTATATCTGCTCACCGATGAAGACGATGGCAAAATCTTAAAACTAACGCCGTTGCCTTAATTGCGTGATAACACATCACTTGTTTTTTGCAGCAAAGCATCCAATTATGAGGGCCGCAGCCAGTAACTGCGGCGACTTCCATATCAAGGCCATTCACTGCGGTCAGTTCGCTTTGCTCTTAAGTTTATGTTTTAGCAGCAAGATCAGTGCAAACGAATCAGCGCTAACTGACACCGACATAGAACGCATCAACGTTTCTTTTATTGAACACAATTATGCGTGGCTGCGCACTAGCGCTGCGCTGCAACAACGCGATCTGCGTGGCCAATACCCCCCAATTGACAGCGCCTCTTTATTGCAGGGCATCGCAGGGTTGCAAGCTGATCAGCGTGGCAATTTTGCTCAAGATAGTCGTATTAGTGTGCGCGGTTTTGGCACTCGCAGTAGCTTTGGTGTGCGTGGCGTGGAAATGACCTTGGACGGCTTGCCGTTATCCACTCCAGATGGCCAAGTACAGCCTTCCACTTTAATGCTCGGACAAA
Source organism: Gammaproteobacteria bacterium (assembly GCA_017302255.1). Lineage (GTDB taxonomy): Bacteria > Pseudomonadota > Gammaproteobacteria > Enterobacterales > Alteromonadaceae > Pararheinheimera. The sequence goes on from JAFLDV010000020.1 coordinate 16,539, forward strand.
TACAACAAGTTGAAGTACTCAAAGGTCCATTTGCTGCGCTCTATGGCAACGCCAGTGGCGGTGTAATCGCATTTGTAAGTAAACCAGCCGTGGCTGGCGGCATACAATTACAACAGCAGCATTCAGCGTTGTTCGACAGCAACAGCCTGTTGATTGGAAACGACCTCGGCGAGTTTGCGTGGGCTCAAAGCAAGCATCAAGGTTATCGTGCGCACAACAGCGCTCAAAAAAGACAAGCCTATTGGCGAAAAGCCTTTGAACTATCAACCGAACTCTCATTGCACCTGCGCTACGATTGGTCAAATGATCCGCTACTTGAAGACCCACTGGCACTGACCGAAGCCGAATGGCGGCAAGATCCGACCCAAACAGCGAACGTCGCCACGCTTTTTGACACGAAAAAATCGTCTGCACAACAAGGCTTGAGTGCCAGATTGAATTTCGACGCTGAAGAATACAATTGGCAGCTTTCGAGCTGGCAGCAAGAAAGGCAAATTCAACAATATTTGGCGTTTACTGGCGACGCCCAAACCAGTGCTGGCGGGATCGTCGACTTAACTCGACGACTCAGGGGCCTAAAAGGGCAATTGCAACACAGTATCGATTGGGGTTTTTGGCAAATAGTGGCCAGCGCCGAGCGCAGCACTGACCAACGTTTGGGTTTTGTGAATCAATTTGGCAGTCAAGGAGCACTTCGCCGTGATGAAACCGGTGACGTCAGCGCCCAAGATCTCGGAACCAACGTTCATTTGATTGCAAGCACCGATCTAGACATATTTGCCGGTGTGCGTGTCAGCCATCAGCGTTTTCGGGTTACCGATTGGTTTATTAATCAAGGGAATCCTGACGATAGTGGCGCAAAATCTGAATCACACGCGCACTGGGCTTTGGGAAGCACTTATCAGCTAAGCAATTGGCAAAGCCTCAATCTTAGTGTTGGTGAAGGCTATGAAAGCCCTACCCTGACTGAAATGGCCTACACAAAAAATGCCGCAGGTTTGAACCTCGGACTGCAGGCCGCAAAGGCGCTGCAATGGCAAGCAGGCTGGAAGTATGCAAAAGCGCAATCAAGCATTAGCTTTGATCTTTTTCATATCGATACTAATGATGAGCTGTTGATTGATCAGTCGGTCGGCGGTCGCACTAGCTACCGGAATGCGGCAAGTACCCGCAGGTATGGCGCGGAATTTAGCGCAGAGTGGCATCAAACCGAGTTTTGGCAACATCGGTTGAGCGCTACTGCGATCGATGCTCGTTTCCAAACGCCTGATCAGGCATTGATTAATGGCCGACAATTACCCGGATTAGCCAAACATCAGTTCAGTTGGCAGGTCGACTGGTATCCACTGCAAAGCCAGAGTTGGCAGCTGCAAAGTATTGTTGACTTCAAAAGTAAAATGGCGACCGATGATCGCAATCAGCAATTTGCACCTGCAGCAACACTATGGCGCATCCAAAGCCGCTGGCAGGGCGAGTTTTTTGCAGGACAATGGCAAGCATGGCTCGCTGGCGAGAACATAGGCAAAAAGCAGTATGTTGGCGCAGTGGTCGTGAATCAAGGCAATGGCAGAAGTTTTGAACCTGGCCTGCCGCGGCAATGGCTCGCTGGAATTCAGTACAGTTATCAGCTAAATTGACTACAAGACTTATCACAAGGAGGCCGTGATCTAAAATTTCGCATGTAAGTAGGCTGATCGATGAATGTGATAAAACCTCTGGGTTTGCTGTTTTTACTATTATTTAGCCTGTGCAGTGTCGCGGCAACGCCTCCGACCATTCGACTTGCTCAATACCATAGTCCTCCATATTATTTTGCTGAGAATGAGCTAGCACCGACGGGTTTAGCCATCGATTTATTGCGCCCTGTTCTGCACCAATTAGGTTGGCAGTTACAGATCGTCGTCTGTCCCTTTCCTCGCTGCTTGAAAATGTTGGAACGTGGCGAAGTTGATGTGATGCCGGGCCTTTTACGTAACTCAGAACGCGAAATATTCATTCATTTTGTCCAGCCGCCGATGATGAGTTTTCACTCATCTTTTGTATTTTATGCACGCCCGGAAAATCCAACACCACTGGCGAGCGAACAACAACTGCAAGGCCATAGCATTGCGGTCATGCGGGACGCCGTTTACTACTCTGGTTTTCAGCAAATTCCGCAATTGAACAAAATTCCGGTGGTATCTGAGGCAAAAGCCTTAGAAATGGTGCTGCAGAAGCGTGTTGATTTTACCATTATGGTTGAAGAAACCGCGGCGGGAGCTTTTAACACTGCAGGAATAGCAGAGACAGAATTGGTCAAACAACCGTTTTCTGTGGCCAGCGACATTCTCGGTTATTTCGGTTTTTCAAAACGTTCGGCAAATGCTAAGTACTTACCGCAACTCGAACGTGCCATGACTGAGCAACAGAAGCTCGGTCTATATCAGCGCATGTGGCAGCGCTATGACATTGCCGAGCATCCACGCACTAAGTAACTTCGGTAGCCGCTTCATTATGCGCCTGCAATGCGTGATAGGTAGCTTTCACCATAGAAGCTAGTGGTATCGCAAAAAATACCCCCCAGAAGCCTAGGACTCCACCAAAAAACAACACGGCGATGATGATATAAAGTGGATGTAAATCAACCACTTCAGCAAAGAGTAAAGGGACTAAAATATAGGCATCAATCGCTTGAATAATGCAATAAGCCAGCAAAAAGTAACCTGTTGCGGCAGTGGCTCCAAATTGCGAAAACGCCACCAGCACGACAGGGACAGTAACGACAAATATTCCGACATAGGGAATGAGCACAGAACAACCGACCAATACTCCTAGTAACAAGGCATATTGCAAATCAAAAAAAACAAACAGCACATAGGTCGCAGCGCCAACCAAAAACAACTCCAGTAATTTGCCCCGCAAATACCCCATTATTTGGCCGTTCAGTTCTTGCCACCACTGCCGAAGGATGCGCCGTTCTGCGGGCAATAAAGCAATGATCTGATCAAGAAGTTGTTGTTTATCGTTGAGCATAAAAAGCACCATCATTGGCACTAAAACTAGGAACACTAGGATCCGCGCAAGGCCAGTGACTCCAGACCAACTAGTCGCAATCATCGCATCTGCCATCGCCAACATGCTGCTTTCGATTTTCACCATAAAGCTTTGGATCTGTTGCTCGCTGATAACGCCAGGGATGGTCTCCGGCAAACCCTGTAAATAATGTCTAGCGCGAGATAGAATTTGCGGACTTTCTGAGACTAAGGTTTGTCCCTGCTGCATGATGACCGGTAACAGCGCTAACACCGCCAGCACCAACGCCAGGATCATAATACTGAGCATCAATGTCACCGCTATACTTCGGTGCATCCGCCATCTGACCAGCCACTGCACTGGCTTTTCGAGTAAATAGGCTAAGGTCAGAGCCACAATGACCGGCATCAACACATTAGTCCAAAGACTCAACACAGCAATAATAATTGCCATGACACTGAAGAAAACCCGATATTCGGGTGTTGAATACTGCTGAAGCAGACGGCTATACCAAGTGGAATTCATTGCGTTAAATCTCAAACCTCGTCACTACAACTCTATGACAAAAAACAGAAAATTACATAGGTTCTGCTAGTTAATTCAACTATTCTCGTTAAATAATCAGCAAAACCACAAGATCACTGGCACTAGTGGCGAATAAAGGCATAAAATTAACTTATTGTGCGCTCAGTTCTAATGCAGGTCAGAGGCAGGTCACCCATGAGTCAATCCGGCAATCGTTCTAAACTACCGGCTAATCCGACACTGAAAGATATTAACTGGTACAAAAAGCAAATTAACTGGGGCGATTTACCGCCATTTTATCATATGGTGGCACAGTCGTTGGGTGAGTCCGAAGGCTTGCTGACCCACGGTTTTGACAATGCGGTTAAACGGATTATCGATAAGCGGAACTGGAATTTGAACCAGCTCGGCGGTCATATCGATGATAACAACATCATTCACTGTGATAATAAACCTCGGTTAGCACTTTATCAGGTATTTACTGAGCGCGGATTTGAACTTCATGCGGTTCCATATGCCAAAGATCAAGAAATTGACCAATACGTGAAAGGCAATCGCCTGATGGAATTCAATTTGTGGGACCCACTGAACATGCGTCTGATATTACGGGTCAACCAATTACATAAATTTATCGGCTTTTACTTTGAACATGGTGATGATGCTGACTTTGCGTTGATCTTGCATGCGCATAAAACAGTACATAACGTCATCCAGTTTCTGCAAGAGCATGTTCATGTAGTAAAAGTCTCTGGGGTGTCCATCCGCAGTTTCTTTGATACCCAAGAACGATTGGTTGGTGAAATAGATGCTGATGCCTTGCAGCTTTCAGCATTAAAATTAGGGTCTTCTGAGCAGAAAAAATAATGATGTATCGATCGAAGTACGCCATCGCCACCTTGGTAATGGCCATGATGTTAGGTCAGCCGTCTCAGGCTGCCAATGAATTGCCAGATTTAGGAACTAACGCATTTTCTTCACTGACTCCTGAGAAAGAAAAAGTGATAGGCGATGTCATGATGCGCGAAACGCTTGGGCGTTTGCCGATGGCACATGATCCGTTGTTAGATGAATACCTCAACACCTTGGGGCAACGATTAGTCGCCAAGGCGGAAGACGTTCGTTTTCCCTTCAATTTCTACTGGGTTAACAGTAAAGAAATTAACGCATTCGCGACACTAGGCGGCCATGTCGTATCGAATACAGGCACGCTCGCCGTTGCCGAAACAGAAAGCGAATTTGCCTCGGTGATCTCGCATGAAATCACCCACATCACTCAGCGTCATATCGCCAGAGCCGTTGAAGCACGCTCGCAATCAGGCCCGTTAACTATGGCAAGTTTGTTGGGCTCTATTCTATTGGCAACGGTGAACCCTGAAGCAGGTATGGCAGGGTTAATGGCGACGCAGGGCGCCGCCCAACAAAGCGCAATAAACTTTACGCGTAGTAATGAACAAGAGGCTGATCGGATTGGCTTGCAATTGTTAGTAAATGCCGGCTTTGATCCTTACGCTATGCCTGAGTTTTTCAACAAACTGAATGAAAAAACTCGTTTTGCGAACACGCAATTAGCTTTTTTGTATACTCACCCGCTATCTCAGGCGCGGATTGCCGACTCTCGAGTGAGAGCTCAGCAGTATCCGCAACGATTCATCGCTGATGGCAGTGATTTTCTACTGGCAAAAGCCCGCATTTTCGCGCGTTATCAGTTAAGTCCAAAAGACGCGCTTAGTTATTTCCAAAAACGCTTGCGCCAACCTGGAGGTAATACCAAAGCCAATCAATACGGCCTCGCCCTCGCCTTTTACGATACTGGCGATATGACCGGCGCAACCGAAGTGATTGAAGAGCTTTATAAACAAGCTCCAAATAACTTATTTTATATCGACGCTCGGACCGACATTTTGCTTGCGACCAATAAGGTTGATGAAGCATTAGCAATGTTGGAAAAAGAATACCTCTTACGGCCTAATAACCAAGTCGTTACTCTTAATTATGCCAACGCCGCTATTAAAGCCAATTCTCATCGACTGGCACTGCATTTACTAAAGAGTTTGTTGTACTACAAAAACAACAACTATCTCGCGTATGAAATGCTTATTGAGGTCTATCGGCAAATGAACGACATGGCAAAATACTACGAAGCCAAAGCCGATCTCTATTACTTACTCGCTATTTATCCAAAAGCTATTGATGAGCTAAATATGGCTCTCAACCAGTTAGCCAATAATGATGAGTTGGAAAATCGACGATTAGAGTCGAAGAAAAAGCAATGGAAAACCGAATTTACTCGGTTAAAGCAACTTAATTAAGAGGTTGATTTGTTTACTATCTACCACAACAATCGCTGTTCAAAAAGTAGAGAAGCTTTAGTATTTTTACAGCACAAAGGTGTCGAATTACAAGTGATTAATTACTTGGAAACACCACCAACCGCTACTGAGCTTGCGACTATTTTGCAAAAACTTGGTTACAGTGCTCGCCAATTATTGCGGAGCAAAGAAGCTGAATATTTGCAATTCGGCTTAGATAATGCTGATTTGACCGATGCCCAGATCATTGCGGTGATGTGTCAATGTCCAAAACTCATTGAACGTCCAATCGTTGTGACTAAAGAACGCGCTGTTGTGGCACGTCCTACTGAATTATTACAGGATTTCTGTTAATGCCAACAGTGCTGGTGTTGTATCACTCTCGCCATGGTTCAGTTCGCGCCTTGGCAGAAAAAATAGCCATCGGAGTTGCGGCGACTGGTGCTGTTGCTATGGTGCGTACTGTCGCCAATTTTGAATCGCATGGCCCGCATGCCGACGATGCATTAAATCATCCAGTAGTGACCATTGCTGAACTGACCCAAGCCGACGCACTAGCTGTTGGCAGCCCAGTGCGATTCGGCCAAATGTCGGCAGAAATGAAGGCATTTTGGGACCAAACCACTGCGGTATGGCTCAAAGGTCAACTCATCGATAAACCTGCAGGTGTCTTTACCTCGTCGTCCACGCAACATGGCGGGAATGAAGCAACCTTATTAGGAATGATGTTACCGCTATTGCATCATGGCATGGTCATCGTTGGGCAACCATTTGATGCACCAGAACTACACCAAACACAAACTGGTGGTACGCCTTACGGCCCAAGCCATGTCACTGGACTGGCCGACAACAAATTGTTAAGTTTACACGAACAACAACTGGCGATTGCCTTTGGTAAACGATTAGCGCAAATCGCAGGAAAATTAGCATGAGCATTTTATTTGAACAGGAATTTCCATTAGCGCCAAGAACACGTATGTTGCTGCGGTTGGGGCAATTGGGCTATGCCATTTTATTGGTCTTGATCCCACTTTGGGTCTTGTGGCTTGCGCCACCTGAACTCGGCAGTGCCAGAACTTTACTAATAATTTGGTGGGGACCGCTGTGGTTACCGCTCTGGGGGATCATCAAAGGCAAAGCTTATACTTTCGCTTGGGCCAATTTCATCGTGATGTGGTACTTTTTGCATAGTTTAACCACACTGTGGGTTGGCGAAGGGCTGAGCGTATGGCTCGCACTCATCGAGTTAGCCGCGGCTTCGCTGATGTTTTACGGCTGTACCTATTACGCTAAATTCCGCGGGCAAGAGCTTGGGCTGAAAATCCCAAAACTGAAAGATGATTTAGAACGATCTTAGTCCCCCCACAATTGTTGCCGCTGGCATTTCAAATTTGTCGTTGGTATTTCAACTTTTCGTTAGCACTATGGCTTTACTGGCACCGGCTGGTAAGGCTTTAGTTCTGAGACAAAAAATCCTTCACCAGTTAAACGACTAAAAGTTTGCAACAACTGCATTCTATACTCAGAACTTTGGCTAATTGCACAAAATACCGCTGAGGGCTCAGCCCAAAGCGGATCTGCGGCAAATTTAGTATCGAATCTTTGTGTTTTCATCAAGTCGCTATAAGTCAAATCGACAGTCATCACTGCATCCAATCGACCTTGCGCCAGTCGCTGTAGGTTGCTCACTAGCGAGTGTGCATCATCGCGGATCAACTGCTCTGATTTAAAGGCGGCATCAAGTTCTGGATAACGAAAGCCATGGTTGGTGCCCACGCGTTTTCGATACAAATCCATAATCGAGCGGATTGGCGGTGAATCTTGTCTTCTAATCACTAATTGTTGGGTGTAAAAAAGTGGGCCTGTCCAATCAAACTGGGCAGCATCGGCAACCCATTCTGGACTCAGAAAACAAGCGACATCAGCTTTACCTCGGCTAAGCCAAGGCTCAACTCTAGCCCTAGGAACATCCAAATATTCCACTTGCCCGCGCATGCGAGCGGCAACTTCATCAAGTAGATGTTTACTAATGCCACCAGATAATTTGCCATCCACTGAAAAAAAAGCGTATGGCGCGGTATTACTTTCACTAACAACTGCGCGAATAATTGGCCCTGATACCCTAACCTCGGGCTCGGTACTTTTAACTGAGCAGCAAAAAACACTGCAAAAGCAACCGATGGAAAGCGCTCGACGCTTGGTTATCATGCAAAAGCCTCATTAAAATATTAAGTTAGACAACAACTCGTTATTTCAATATAGCAACTAACCAGCAAACGGAACAGCAAAGCAGCGTAAAGACTATCCAGCATTTCATTTGATTATTCGAAATCTATCGCGATCTAACCGTTGATACCAAGCGTATAAACCATAGATGTTGTGATACCGGAGAGAATATGTCGCTCGAAATTGCTTTATTCCCGCTCAGTCAGATTGTGTTGCCCGAAGGTGTTATGCAACTGCGGGTTTTTGAGCCACGTTACCAAAGATTGGTTAGAGAAGCAGGAAAGCGGCCTTTTGCCAGCGCGTTGCTTAATCCCTTTGTACAACAAAAGCACCCACAGCGTATTTACCCAACAATCACGCAAGTGCAAATTTGTGATTTTAGTCAATTAGATGACGGCATGCTTGGCATTACCATTCAGGGAACTCAGCGGTTACAGATCATTGAACGTTGGCAAGAAGATGACGGCCTTCACGTTGCAAAAGCAGAAGTACTGCCTAATTGGCCTGAATCGAAATTGACTGCTGATGAATTGGTTCTTTCAGCACAACTGGCAGAAGTTTTTGCGCAAAATCCACAATTAAAACAGCTATACCCGGATTTCAAATCGCACAACGGTTGTTGGACCGCTCAACGCTGGTTGGAAATTCTTACTATGCAACCGCCGCTTAAGCATCAGTTGATTGCGGCAACCGACAGCCAACCGGCGATTGCCATGTTATTGCAATGGCTACAAGAACAGACACCACCGAATTAATTGATCCCTAGGTATTTGTGCACTTGCACGCTTAGCCGCCAGTTATGCTGCTTGCACATTTCGATGGCCAACTGAGTAGCTTTTGCTTTTTGCGAAATTGGCTGTAAGTAAACAAGTTTATTTGTTAAATCAAGGCCTTTTAGTAGCTCAAGTAGCTCTTCGATATGTTTTTCCATGGCTACAGGGTGCTTGATTTCATTCGCGCGAATGAGTGCACTTTGCAGCACGGCATACCCGCCTTTCATATTAACTTTAGGCGACACTGTAACCCAGGTTGTTGCTGGCGCAAGAATTTCAAAAGTGCCACTGGTCTCAATTTGGGTTGAGAAACCCTCATGATGCAGTAGATCACAAAGTGGATTTAAATCATATAAACAAGGCTCGCCACCTGTGATCACAACATGTCTTGCTCGATAACCTTGGTTGCGGATCAACTGTAAGAGACCTTGCGCATCGCAATCAGCAAAGTGCTCAGAATCAGCCTTCTTGCGCGCAGTATCGCCAAGTTGAATGAGTAAATCAGTGTTGATTTCCCAAGTATGTTTAGTGTCACACCAAGCGCAACCAACTGGACATCCCTGCAGGCGAATAAAGATCGCTGGAGTGCCGGTATAACTGCCTTCGCCTTGGATTGTTTCGAATATTTCGTTTACTTTATACACGCTGAGTGGATTTCCTTTAGCATCTGGCGAAATTGCAGTACAATGCGCGCCCCAAATTTAGACACCATTATAACGGGAGCTTGGCCAATGCCGCAAAAAGTTGTTGTGATTTATTCCGGTGGTATGGATTCTTTCACAGTTTTACATAAAGCCATCCGCGACGGTCACGACGTCTATGCGCTGTCATTTAACTATGGTCAACGCCACGTGCGAGAGTTGGAATGCGCGAGCAAAGTTTGCGCAGAACTTGGCATAAACCATAAAGTTGTTGATATTTCAGCAATCAATCAACTAATTGGTGGTTCTAGTTTAACTTCCGATATCGAAGTCCCAGAGGGACATTATGCCGCGGATAATATGAAATCGACGGTTGTGCCAAACCGCAACATGATTTTGCTCTCGCTGGCTGTGGGTTATGCGGTGTCACTCGATGCGAATGCCGTTTATTACGGCGCACATTCCGGCGACCACTTTATTTATCCTGATTGCCGTCCAGAATTTGTGCAGAAAATGCATGATGTTTGTCAAATCGCTAACTATGAACCAGTAGCAATCGTCAGCCCTTATTTAAAAGAAACCAAGATCGAAATTCTGCGTGATGGTTTAGCAATGGGACTGGATTACAGTAAAACCTGGACCTGCTACAACGGTCGCGAAAAAGCTTGTGGAAAATGCGGTTCTTGCCAAGAACGCTTGGAAGCTTTCACGCTGAATAACGCGACCGATCCACTGCCGTACGAATAATTTAGTTGCAATTGGGTGCTTGCCAAACAAACCGTTGGTAGAGCGCCTGACTGCAAGACTTCTCTCTAGACCGCCCTAGCCCATATAAAAAAACCGCAGTTGCATATAGTGCTACTGCGGTTTCGTGTTATTGCGGTTTCTTGCCTAACAAGTATCAGATACTTAAACTTATCGAACCGGTAATTCAAATTTAGAAAACATCCGGTCGATCTCTTCTTGGTTTCGCAAAAGATTAGCTCGCTCGACGACGTCTTTCGTCAGGTGCGGAGCAAAACGTTCAATAAAGTCATACATATAAGTACGCAGGAATGAACCTTTTCTAAAGCCGATTTTTGTTGTTGAGGCTGCAAACAAATGACTAGCATCCAATGAGACTAAGTCTTTATCTAGCTGTTTATCCATCGCCATCGAGGCAATAACCCCAACACCTAGTCCTAGACGAACATAAGTTTTAATAACGTCAGCGTCAGTAGCAGTGAACACAATTTTTGGTTCTAAGCCCTTTTCACCAAAGGCTCGGTCAAGCTCCGAACGGCCGGTAAAACCAAACACGTAAGTAACAATTGGATGCTGGGCAACATCTTCAATTTCAATCCGGCGATTGATCGTCGCAAGTGGGTGATCATGGCGCACAATCACACTGCGGTTCCAGTGATAACATGGCAACATCACCAGATCAGAAAATAAATGCATGGCTTCAGTTGCGATTGCGAAGTCGGCATCACCGCGAGAGGCTGCTTCCGAAATTTGCTGAGGAGTTCCTTGGTGCATATGCAGCGATACTTTGGGAAACTTCTGCATAAAACCACTGATCACATTGGGCAGTGCATAACGGGCTTGAGTGTGGGTGGTTGCAATATTGAGCTTGCCTTGATCTGGAAGAGTATGCTCCTTGGCAACAGCCTTGATGCTTTCAACCTTAGCTAAAATTTGCTGAGCGATTTCAATAACATCGCGACCTGCTGGCGTCACATGAGTCAAATGCTTGCCACTGCGACCAAAAACCTGAATACCAAGTTCGTCTTCGAGCATCCGAACCTGTTTACTGATACCTGGTTGTGAGGTATATAAACTTTCGGCAGTTGCCGAAACATTTAAATTGTGGTTTAACACTTCAACGATATACCGCAGCTGCTGTAATTTCATGTGTCAGGTTTCCGTTATTGACTTATGATTAACCATAGGCTCGATGCAATGATTTATTCCATTAAATCATATTTCTACGCTAAGGTATAACAAATAGTAGCAAAAACGCACCGTTTTGCCAGTAACCAAAATTACCCTTTTGCCGAGAGGACAACTACTGCTGTGGAACATCCAGAAATAGATTTTGCGACTGTACTAGCGTCTGCAGTACATGACATGAAGAACTCGCTGTGTATGTTGATTCAATCCATGGAATCGCTGCAACAGGATTTAGCACCACACTCCATCAGCGCTTCGCAAGAGCTAGCGCGAATTCATTATGAAGCAAGTCGGCTTAATACCAACCTCCTGCAGTTATTGTCGTTATATCGCATTGAAAAAGATCAGTTGCCGCTGCATCTTGATGAATATCCTATAGATGACATTCTAGATGAAATTTTAGTTAAAAATCAGATTTACAGCGAGCAAAAGGCAATTGCGATTCAGGTTGAGTGTGACCGGCATTTAAGTTGGTTTTTAGATAACGACCTAGTGAGCAACTTGCTGAATGATATTTTTGTGAATGCGTTACGATATTCAAAATCGAAATTGCTGCTCAAAGCAGCTGTTCATGCCGAACAGATTTGTTTCGAAATTCATGACGATGGCGATGGTTACCCCGAATTTATGCTCGAAAATGCTGTCGAACAGATGAATAATCTCAATTTAGCCGCAGGAAGAACCGGACTCGGCCTGTTTTTTGCACATTTAATTGCTGTTGCCCACCAAAATAAAGGCAAACACGGTCGGATCGAACTGCGTAATGGTGGCGCATACGGTGGCGGGGTTTTTCGCTTATGGCTACCATAAGTAAACTCAGGCAATAATTGGTAATTTCTCAAATTTCTGTTTAATATGCAGTGGTAATACCTATTTTGAGGTTTTGATGGTCATCACGTTAATTATTGTTCTGGTTATCGCACTTCTGGTGATTTCGGTCATTATGAATGCCGTGCAACAGCACAAAGAACGATTGGCTACGTTAAAACGTGCTGAGTATTCCAAGCTGCGCGCGATGTTAGAAGACACCGAAGAAATTCTGCTGAACGCTGCCAATGTGCCATTGACTCCAGGCACAATCAAAATGTTGCTAAATCGTATTGCTTACACATTAAAAGCTATGGTCGAGTTGGAACCTAATTCCAGAGATCTGAAAAGCCGTCTCAGTGATACCGAAAAACGCATCAACGAGATGGGCAATGTGAATGCACCTCATAATGAAAACATCAGTTTGCCGGATAACGACAAACAGATCATCAGCATGATTCAAGGCATTAAAAAATTAAGAACTATTTTGCGTGGCGAACATGCCCGAGGCAATGTCGACACACAATTGGTGGTGCAAGAAGACCGTCGCCTTGAAAATTTACAGCTACGGATCAACGTTGAGAGCCAAGTCAAACGCGGCAATATGGCACGCAGCAATCATATGCTCGGCTCAGCGCGCCAATGCTATGAAAAAGCCTTGGCTACATTGGCAAATGCAACCACCGTCGATGAATACGTACAATCTCGTAAAAATGAAGTCAACACCATCCTCTCTGACATTGCCGAAGAGTTAAAAGAAGGCAATATGCGCGATCGCCAGAAGAAATTGGAAGCCGAAAACAACGATTTGGATGTGTTATTTGCGCCTAAACGTAAATGGTAGTTCAATCATCTGCTAGCACGTATCCTAAGCTTAAAAACCAATAATCCTTTCCGGTCCACATTGTCTGATTGATAACAAAACTTAGCTAACCGACATATCACCTGCAGATATCACCTGCCCAAATCAATGACCAAATCACTTAGCGAACAATTTTCCCATAAAAAAATGGCTAGTCGTCTAAAACGACCAGCCATCACATAAACACTCTTTAAATTTCGAATAGAACAGGCCTAAATCGAACGCTAAGCGATTTTTACGCCTAAGCCTCCGCCTTGCCTTCTACCCATCTGCCATCTCGATACCAGACCATCCAGCCCGTTGCTTTGCCATCTTTTTCTGACATCACATATTGCTGCTTGGTTTTTCGGCTCCAGCGGACTATTGCCGGATTCCCTTCTTTGTCTACTTTCGGCGCATCAGCTAAGTAGAAAAATTTTGGCATCAAGCGATCACGATACATAGCAAGCTCAGCAACTAACGGTGCCCGAGTCTCACGTGAACGAGGGAATGTCGATGCGGCAAGGAATAAACCCGCTGCGCCATCACGCAATACAAAATATGCTTCCGATTTTTCGCAACGCAATTCAGGCAAGTGCACCGGATCTTCTTTTGGCGGCGCTGCTTCGCCATTTTTCAACAGTTTGCGCGTATTCTTACACTCAGCGTTGGTACAGCCAAAATACTTACCAAAACGTCCCGATTTAAGCTGCATGTCAGAGCCACACTTCTCACATTCAAGCAATGGACCGTCATAACCTTTAATCTTGAACGCACCACTTTCCACTAAATAGCCGTCACACTCAGGATTGTTGCCACAGACAAACAACTTACGCTGCTCATCAATTAAATAGGAGTCCATGGCAGTACTGCATTTTGGACAACGTTTTTTGTGGCGTAACACTTCGGTTTCCAGCTCATCGTCGTCGCTGACTTCAATCGCTTCCTCACCAGACACCAAGTTCATTGTGGTGGTGCAACGCTCTTTCGGTGGCAGGTTATAACCCGAACATCCTAAAAACACGCCAGTACTGGCTGTGCGGATCCCCATTTTGCGACCGCAAGTTGGGCAATCGATGTCAGTTAACACAAATTGGTTGGTGCGCATGCCGCCGTCAGTCACTTCGCCTTCTGCCACTTTCAACTGACCGGAGAAATCGCCGTAGAATTCATCAAGAACCTGACGCCACTGCCTTTCGCCATGAGCGATATCATCGAGTTTGAGCTCCATGTTCGCAGTAAAATCGTAGCTCAGCAGATCAGTAAAATTTTCTACCAATCGATCGGTAACAATTTCACCCATTTTTTCTGCATAGAATCGTTTGTTGTCGACTTTGACATAGCCACGGTCCTGGATGGTCGAAATAATAGCGGCATAAGTTGAAGGACGACCAATACCACGCTTTTCCAGTTCTTTGACTAAACTTGCCTCGCTGAAACGCGCAGGCGGCTTAGTGAAGTGCTGTGCTGTGTCGAGTGCCTGCAGGCTCAATTTTTCACCGACCTGCAAGTTAGGTAATTCATTGTCTTCTTCATCTTTGCGTTTTTGTGCTGGTTGCACTCGAGTCCAACCGTCAAAACGAAGCACACGGCCCTTAGCTCTTAGTTCAAAGCTACCAGCCATTACCGTGATGTTAGTGACATCGTAGAGCGCAGGCGGCATTTGACATGCAACAAATTGCCGCCAAATCAATTCGTACAACTTGCGGGCATCGGCTTCCATGTCACCAAGTTGACTTGCTTGAACTTGGACATCTGATGGACGAATAGCTTCATGCGCTTCTTGTGCATTCGCTTTGCTACCATAGACGACTGGTTGTTCCGGCAGATACTGGGAACCGAACTGATCATTAATAAAATCGCGAACCGCACTTACTGCTTCTGCCGACAGGTTAGTCGAGTCAGTACGCATATAAGTGATGTAACCAGCTTCATAGAGTCGCTGCGCCATCATCATGGTTTTTTTCACGCCAAAACCTAACCTGGTACTGGCAGCTTGCTGCAAAGTCGAGGTAATAAATGGAGCTTGTGGCTTCGAGCTAGAAGGTTTGTCTTCGCGATCTGTGACTTGATAGCTGGCTTGCTGCAATAAGGCTTCAGCAGCCTTAGCAGACTTCTGATTAACAGGTCGAAATGCCTTGCCGTCTTGCCGCGCAACTTCTAACTGCAAAGCTGCATTTTTTGCAGTCTGCACAGCGGCATCAATAGTCCAGTATTCTTCTGGGATAAATGCTTTGATTTCCCGTTCGCGTTCAACTACCAAACGCACAGCCACTGATTGAACACGTCCTGCAGAAAGACCACGGGCAACTTTTTTCCAAAGTAGAGGCGAGACCATGAAGCCAACAACCCGATCGAGGAAACGGCGAGCTTGCTGCGCATTGACTCGATCTTCGTTAACTTGGCCCGGTTCTACGAAAGCATTTTTTATTGCGTTTTTAGTGATCTCGTTAAACACGACACGTTTGAACTTCTCCGGTTCACCACCGATGATTTCACGTAAGTGCCAAGCAATAGCTTCTCCTTCACGGTCTAAGTCCGTTGCCAGATAGATGGTGTCGGCTTTTTCCGCTAAAGTTTTTAATTCCCGTACGACTTTTTCTTTATCTTCGAGAATTTCATAACGCGCTTTCCAACCGTTTTCTGGATCGATGCCCATGCGATCGACCAAAGCCAAATAATCTTTTTCGGCCTTTGTTAGTTTGACAGTTGATGCTTTAGCTTTGTCTTTATTGCTGCTTTTCGGCAGGTCACGGATGTGCCCTACACTACTTTTTACAATAAAATCATTACCCAAGTATTTATTGATCGTTTTAGCTTTTGCCGGTGATTCGACTATTACCAGTGATTTCGCCATCGTTATCCCGAGATCCATTATCCTGTGTGCTGATACAGCACGCCCTTTTTAACGTATATCCGCAAACTGAAGTTGTGACAAGTGAATAAACTCATTATTATGCTTAAAGCCCTTTTCTGAAGGGTTTTCTGCTGGTTTTATCAGCAGAACATAATGAAGCAAACCTAAAAACGGCCGCAATAATAATAAAAACAGTGCCCCTTCCCAATTGAAGGAATAAAGCAAAAATGAAATATTTCGAAGCAAACTTTGATGGTTTGGTTGGGCCTACGCATAACTATGCAGGGCTCTCCGTTGGTAATGTTGCGTCACTCAACAATGCCAAAAATACTTCAAGTCCAAGACAAGCCGCACTGCAGGGCTTGCAAAAAATGAAAGCTCTTGCCGACTTGGGCATGGTGCAAGGTGTACTTGCTCCACAAGAACGGCCTGATGTTTACACCCTTCGTCGTTTGGGATTTACCGGTACCGATGCTGATGTGATTGCTAAAGCTGCAAAACAAGCTCCTGCGGTACTCCGTGCAGTGTGCTCGGCTTCAAGTATGTGGACTGCCAACGCAGCAACCATATCGCCAAGCAAAGACACTGCTGACGGTAAAATCCATTTTACTCCAGCCAATTTGACCAACAAGTTTCACCGCTCGTTAGAGCCTGAAACTACTGGACGGATCTTACAGGCAATGTTTAATGATCCGCAATATTTTGCGCATCATCAACATCTGCCGGACAATGATCACTTTGGTGACGAAGGTGCTGCGAACCATACTCGCTTATGTGCTGATTATGGCAAAGCTGGTGTGGAACTCTTTGTGTTTGGTCGTTACGCCTTTGACTACAACAAGCCTGCACCACGCAACTTCCCAGCTCGTCACACCTTCGAAGCCAGTGAAGCCGTAGCGCGATTGCACGGCCTTTCAGAAGATAATGTCGTATATATCCAACAGAGTCCTGAAGTTATCGACCAAGGCGTGTTTCACAACGATGTAATTGCTGTAGGCAACCAGAACGTACTGTTTTTCCATCAACAAGCATTTGTAGATAGCCAAAACAAACTTGATGAAATTCAACGGAAATTCGGCACTGAGCAAGCACTCCATTTCATTGAAGTGTTGGATCACGAAGTCTCAGTACAAGAAGCAATCCAGACCTATTTATTTAATACTCAGGTTATCACGCTGCCATCAGGCGAAATGGCGATTATCGCGCCAACCGAATGTCGCGATCACCCAAGAGTTTCGGCCTATCTTGCTGAGCTAACGGGACGTGGTACACCAATAAAGCATGTCCACTATTATGATGTGAAGCAAAGCATGCGTAATGGCGGAGGCCCAGCATGTTTGCGTCTTCGCGTTGCAATGAGTGAAGCTGAGCGCCAAGCGGTGAATCCAAATGTACTGTTAACAGACTCGTTGTTCGCCAAGCTCAACACTTGGGTAGAACGTCATTATCGTGACAGTATCAGTGAGGCAGATTTAGCAGATCCATTGTTGTTGGTTGAATCTAGAACTGCACTAGATGAACTTACTAAAATTTTGGGTTTAGGCTCGGTCTATCCGTTCCAACGTTAAATTCTAGGGGCTTTTGCTCCTGCTAAAATAGCTAAAAGCCTCAGTAATGAGGCTTTTTTTTGGCTTAAAACTTGCCATCATAAACTGTTGATTTGGACAGAAGTAAGGCGAAATAAGTAAACGTTGCAGCTGTCTTCACTGAAAATCGAATGACTGCTATGCCGCAAGACTCAGTGAATAAACGCGCATCTTGGAGGTAAGCCTTGATGTCTATAATGCTTAGCATCAGCTTGAATAAACAGGTTTTTGAACTCCACTATGGCTTTTGGCAGATGCTAAAAACAAAAAAGCCAGTCCGAAGACTGGCTTTTTAACAAAATTTCTATTCTATCAATCTATACAACTTACGGATTAACAGAACAAATCGCTGTTGAAGTATAAGCAGTAGCTGAATCGTCACCAGTGTCTGTGGTTGCGTCAATACCGAATGGACTATCCCACGGTCTACTTTCTTCTTTGGTTACGTCAGCACTGTCGTAATCCAGCACGAGCTCACGCGAGTAGACGTTTTCAGTACCTGAAGCAATGCCGCTTACAGTTACATCAACTGTCACAAACGCAGCCATTTCTTTAGGATATGTCAGCGTGAAGTAAGCAATACCATCGGCTCCACCAGTTACAGTGCGTTCTACTGTTGCGACGTTGCCTGGAGTAAGCTGTCCGTCACCGTTCGCATCTTCACCACCTACACCATTCGGTCCACGGTCAAGTATGCCGTTTTTATTGATGTCTTCGGAAGCACAAGTCGGATCATCAGGGGCATTCGAGTATTTAGGTACCCAAGATTTAAACGCTGCGCCAATCGGACTCTTGAACCAACGGCCCTTGGCATAACGTTTTGGCGCAATAGAGACGTTCAACGATTGATTTGCCACTGGGTTACCTGAAGAGTCAGTTACTAACACAGCATAATCTTTCAGATAAAGAACGCCATTTGTACTGCTACGGATAGTATTGCCTGTAGCAAAACGGAAGAACAAGGTACGGTTGCCAACAGCGATTGACGTAGAGCCAGTAATAGCATTATCAGCAACTAAAGTTGCCGAAATTTTCAAACCTTTTGGTTCTCCACTAGTACCGCCACCAGGAGTGGTTGCATCTGCTAAAAACTCAGTTGCAGCAATACCTTGAGAGTTCGTGATTGCAGTAGCTGGCGATAATTGACCACCAGCAGCGTCAATCAGAGTAAACGCTACCTGCTGATTCTTCACTGGGTTATTGCGAGAGTCACGAACTATTGCCTGAACAATGGCTTTTTCGCCAACACCAAGTTGCGCAGGAAATGCTTGAACTTCCAACGGACCACTTGGCACTGTCGCTACGAATTCAACAATTTTTTGAGTCTGTAGCAGCAATGAACCGGTTGTTGAAGCGGATACGTTCGCTAAACCCGCAAACTCTGACTTCATGAATACTTCGGCTTCACCAGCAGTGTCAGTGGTATTTGATGCGACAATTTTCATGTCATCCAATGCCAGTGCTGTGGCACCAACATAACCACGTGTAGTTGCGAACGACACAGGCTCTCCAACCAATGGTGATGCATTACGTGTCCATTTAATTTTCGCGCTAGCACTAGTGTTTAATGGAATCTCCGGAATCGCGGCTTGATTCGATGGTACAACAAATCCAAACGCATCCGAGTTAACCAGAATGCTGAATGATTTAGTCACACCTAAAGCAGTTACAGTCACGATATCGCTACCAGAAGTAGATGCGGTGTATTTGACTACAGCACGACCAGTGCTTGTATCTGTAACAGGACTTGCGTTACTAAATTGGTTATTCAAACTAGATGTTAACTGCATACCGGTGTTACGAATCGGTTGTGAGGCTGAGTCAATTAAGTCAAAACTTAAATCAACAGCATTACCTAGTACTACAGCACTAGGCGCAACAACTTGGATATCGGTTCCGACAACTTTGATTGTTAACACTGATTTCTTCGAAGAAGAGCCTGCAGTCGCACTAACAAGAACGTCACGTAATGTCAGGTTGCTGCGGCTTGTTAAAGTAGCAGTTGCTACACCCATGTTATTAGTTGTGCCACTCACTACTTCAAGTTCTGCATCTGAGCCACTTTCAATAGCGAAAGTAACTTTTGAATCCTTCAACAGAACTTGATTTGAATCTTTAACGATTGCAGTCAACTCTATCTTGTCTGTTGAGCCACTACCTAATTGCAATTTATCTGATTGCAATAGCACTGAGCTCACTGGATCCGAAGTAATAGGGCCACCGTCACCTGCTGAGTCGAAAGGACGACTCGCGGCAATATTCTCATCAGTGTCCAAACTTGCGGTGATTGTACCAGTACCGTTGGTGGTGCCGGCAGTTAAACCAATTTTGGCCGTACCAGTCGCATCAGTTCTTGCTGTTGCTGTTTGATTGCCAAAGTATGCCAGACCTGCAATGTTAATTTCGAAATTGATTTGCTTGTCAGCAACCGGAACACCTGTCGCAGATTTTAAAACAACTACAGCATCAAGCGGAACATCTTTGCTTATCTGCGAGCTAACAACGCCGGTTTTAGTTTGCAATGTTAAAGTAATCACTGCAGCCTGACCAGACGGGTCATCACCAGCGGAGTTAAATGCCACTGCAGTGTATGCTTGACCTGCATGGATTGGTGTAATAGTACCGACGCCGTTTTTCGTGCCGACGCTCAATGCCAACCGGGCTACACCAGTCGAGTCGGTAATTGCAGAGGCAGTTGAATTCGAAAACTTCGCCAAAGCAGAATCGCTTAATTGGAAGGAAATAATCTGACCGGCCACCGCAACTTTAGAAGAAGTGAAGGTAGCTTCAATCGTCAATGGTGTTGCTATGCTCAAGTCATTGCTAACAGTACCGTCGCTTTTCAGTAAACGTACCGACACATTAGACTCAGCGCCAACTACCCCGCCATCGCCCGCGGAAGAAAAAGTAATTTCTGCTTTTTCACCTGAAGCTAATGTCGCAGTAACCATACCAGCGCCGCTTTTGTTACCAACCAAAAGGCCGATAGAAGCTTCACCGCTCGCATTTGTTTGTGCCGTACCTGCGCCGTTATTAAAACTCGCAAGTTCACCATCATTCAAAGTGAACGTTACTAACTTCCCGGAGATAGCCCCGCCGTTAGTGGCTGACAGTTTAACTGTAACAGTTAACGGCGAAGCCTTACTTACTGTTGTTGCGGCTTGGCCTGCGGCGTCGGACATCGACAAGGCTAAGGTATAAACAGGAGTGGTTGTCGTACCACCTCCGCCAATACTTCCACCTCCACCACAAGCGACTACTGCACTCATCAAAAACGCAACGAGAAGTTGCCGGATGTTTCGCATGAAAACTCTCCCTAGCTGACTCTTATAATTAGATTTTGTTAATTCTGTATCTTATCTGATTAATTTCAAATTAATGAGCATTAATTGCTAAAAATAAGCAAATTTTTCTTTTGGAACAGAAACTGTTAAATTACGTGCACTTTTTCTAAGTTATAACTCAAGTGACCCGATGACTACAAATACTAAATTTAGCCTAACCGCCCGGATCCTGATAGCAATGTTTCTCGGATTAGTGGTTGGTGTACTAATTCGCATTGTAATTGGCGATAAACCTGATGCGGTTCTGACAATTGGCAGTCTGCAACTCGGCCTAAAAGCCATTTTAGTCGACGGTATATTTCATGCTGGCGGCCAGATTTTCCTATCCAGCCTTAAGATGTTAGTCGTTCCATTGGTACTTGTCTCGCTAGTATGCGGAACAGCTTCGTTAAAAGATGTATCGACGCTGGGCCGGATCGGCCGCAAATCTATGGGATTGTTTATTTTAACTACTGCACTCGCGATTGCCGTTGCAATTGTACTTGCGCTGTTAGTTTCTCCAGGGGTTGGCGTAGATCTTTCCACTGATGCGAAGTTTGCCCCAGGTGAAATCAAAACAGTGACACAAGTTTTCATTGACATGTTTCCTTCTAATCCAATCAATGCTATGGCCAAAGGTGAAATGCTGCAAATCATTGTTTTTGCTGTATTGTTTGGCATTGCCATCACGTTAAGCGGTGCTGTAGGTGAACGTATTCGGTTGTTTTTCGAAGATATGAACGTGGTTGTGATGAAGCTTGTCGAAATTGTCATGCACTTCTCACCATACGGCGTGTTTTTCTTAATGGCTAAGTTATTCACCACGCTTGAACTTTCCGACATGGTGAATTTAGGCAAGTATTTTTCGGTAGTGTTTTTTGCGCTGCTATTCCATGGTTTCGTGGTTTACGGCGCGTTTATCATGTTTGCGGCAAGACTAAATCCATTAACGTTCTTTAAAAAAATGCGCGAAACCGCAATGTTTGCCTTTAGTACCTCGAGCAGCAATGCGACTGTGGCCAGTAACTTGGCAACCACAACGAACAAGCTTGGCGTCAGCAATAAGGTTTCTTCGTTTACTGTACCGCTCGGTGCAACCATTAACATGGATGGCACTGCGATTATGCAGGGTGTTGCCACGGTATTTATCGCCCAAGTCTATAATATCGACCTGACGACCTCTGATTATCTGATGGTGATTTTAACCGCTACACTGGCTTCAGTAGGTACCGCAGGAGTCCCTGGCGTTGGCTTAGTGATGTTGGCTATGGTGCTTGAACAAGTCGGCTTACCCGTTGATGGTATCGCACTAATTTTGGGCGTCGATCGCTTGCTAGATATGACTCGGACTGCAGTCAACGTGACTGGCGATGCCATGGTTTCTTGTTTAGTGGCGAAATCCGAGGGTGTGCTTGATGAGAAAGTCTATAACGACCCTAATGCTGGTCGCATCGATTAGTTGATGCTCTGCTATATATAAAAAGGCTGTCAAGTTAACACTGACAGCCTTTTTTCATGGCACTTTTTTTGAATAATCTCTAGGTTTGTGATTCCCAGCTGATCAACCAGCTGCTTTCAACCAGCTTAGAGGTTAAAAAGCGTCTTCGTGCAAAACCAGCTCCAGTCAAATCAACATCTGCTAATTTGCTGATTTTTGCTCCAGCAAACAATCGAAAAATTTCGGCTTCACTTACACTAAACGGCGGACCGACTTTCTCTTCCTGCGGATATTCCAAACTAATGAGCAGCAAAGTCGCTTGAGGCAAATACTGGCGAAGGTTTTGCACATATCGTTCACGCAATTCACTAGGTAAAGCAATCAGAGCTGCTCTATCGTAAATCAGTTCGACATCTTTAACCGCCGCTGCTGGCAAGGTAAAAAAGTCACCTTGCCAGATAGCGATTTGCTGATGACTAAATAAAACATGCTCAGCAAAGCTTTCTTGCGCTGGTTCACAACCTGCTTCGGCAAAAAAATCGTTGCAGGCGATTGCTGAAAGCTCAGAGCCGACAACTGAATAATGCTGTGCGAGCAGATGCAGATCCGGACTTTTACCACATAAAGGGACGAACACTCGTTCTACTTTGGGTAATGTCGGCAATGCTGCCACCAGCAATGGATGCGGCTCTTCCAGCTGAAACCCCAGATGATTATTCTTCCAACAATTCAACCAGAATTCGGCATCCATAGCACTATCGCCAAATGACTAAACGGTTAGCCTGCTGCACCAATGTGCGCACCGCCAGTGCCGCCGAGAGTCCGGCCTTTTCGGCAAAACTCTTTTTGATTTCATACTTCACTTGAAACACCTGACGCTGGGCCATTTGCGACAACAGATAATCATCACTGGTTTTCAGTTCATCGACTAACCGCAACGACAGCGCTTGATAGCCAAACCAATGTTCGCCAGTTGCCACATCATCAATGTCTAGAACTGGCCGGTGTTGTCGGACAAAGTCTTTAAACAACACATGGGTCTCTTCGAGCTCGCGCTGAAATTTCTCGCGGCCCTTATCGGTATTCTCAGCAAACATAGTCACTGTCCGTTTAAACTCACCAGCTGTGAATTGCTCGACATCGATTTTGTTCTTTTTCAAAAGCTTATGAAAATTCGGCAACTGCGCGACAACACCAATTGAGCCAACAATAGCAAAAGGCGCAGCGATGATACGATCGGCAATACACGCCATCATATAACCCCCGCTGGCTGCAACTTTGTCTACAGCAACGGTTAATGGAATTTTATGTTGCTTCAAGCGATCAAGTTGTGATGCGGCTAAACCATAGCCATGTACTACCCCACCACCAGATTCAAGACGTAAAAGCACTTCATCTTCCGGTTTAGCCACTGCAAGTACTGCGGTAATTTCTTCACGCAATGATGCAACTTCACCTGCATCCATACTGCCATCAAAATCAATCACAAAAAGCCGGTTATCGTGAACCTTATCTTGCTCTTTTTGAGTCTTAGCCCACTGTTTATAAGCTTTTTTCCCTAGCAACTCTTGTTGTAAACCATTGAGTAAATGCTGGTAATTTGCACTCAAATCTTCAAAATTCAGATCGCCCTTGCCTGCTTTTGGTTTCATAGCTGCCATCAACGCCATAACTAATACTGCACCAATTGCCAAAACTATGGTGACGGCCTTCGCCAAAAACATGGCATATTCAATTAAAAAATCCACTGTTAATCCTTTTTGCTACCGATATTTGATTATTGTACGCACTGTTGCCAGATAAAAAAACCTTCTTGCATTCACGTCGAGGATTGCAGCTTAAAAACTCGACCATGCGGGAACTACAGCACAGTTTGCTAGCTTAGCTGTGGCTATCTCAGAAACAAAAAAAGCCCGGCTATGCCGGGCTTTTTTATCAAGCTAAATAAATTATTGAGCTTTTAACACTGTTGGATCCGTTACTTGCACCGCTGCACCGCGAGTTAAGAAGAAACTTGCAGTTTGACGTTGCATCTCAGCAGTTGCTGCAGCGCTTGTTGTTGGGCTTAAGATCGAGCTATGGTCGCCGAAAATGAAGCGAGACATTGAAGCACGAGTTACTGCCCAACCACCAGCAGTTGCCGGAACTGTTGCCACACCGATCAAGCGAGCTAACGGCTCAGTACCTGCCAGTGGCATGTTAACAGCTTGGTTCGGGATAACTTGGTCAGGTAAGCTATTGCCACCTTCAATTGCACCACCACCAACAACTTCTAACACATGAACTTTAGAGCCTGAAGCAACCAATGCTGCAGCATAGTTGTTCGGGTCGCCTGCGTCAGTCACTGTTTGCGCAGCAAAAGCAAACTGAGTCAGTGTCGCGCTAATAGCTGCAAGTGTTGCTGTTTTACCGTTGGCAGTCAGAGACGCCAGGTAAGGTGTAACTTTGGTGGAAGCACAGTTAACGTATTGCGCTGGGTTTGAACCATCGCCACAGCTTGCACCGATAAAGGTTTTGAAATCACCTGATAAAGTTGCAGAACCTAAAATCACGTTTGCTTTGATCAAGTTACCAAAAGCAGCTGACTCTAACAGGAAGTTAGCTACTGCGCCGCCTGGCATTGCCAAAGTAGTTGATTTGATGTTGTATAGGGCATCTGCTTGCGCATTACCAGTGCTGGTATTTGCTAAGGCAACCATTGAAGTACCAGTAATAGCACCTAACGAGTGGCCTAAGAATTGAACATCTTGAGTATTCAATAAACCAGCTTGGTTGTTGAAGTTCAAACCTAAACGTAAGCCAAGCATGTCTGCAACACTTTGACGTAGGTTATCACGAGTAACCAGCAAATCTGCTAGGTTCATGTAGTGAGTCGCGTTGCCGTTGATTGCTTGACCGTTCTTGAAGCAGCTTGAGCCTGAAGCGTTGATTTCATCAGTACCATCACCAGTGACGTCAAAACCACGGCTGCCATGTAACGGATGGTCAATTGCGATAGTTGCAAAGCCTTGAGCAGACAATGCACCTGTCACTGCGAGCATATTTTCTTTACAAGAAGTAATGCCGTGCTGAAGAATTACTACTGGCCAACCAGCTTCTGGTTTAACTAAACCGTAAGCAGTATTTGGCACAGTCATCTGCACTTGCAGGGTTTTCACTGAGTTAGGTTTTGGAATCACGTTGAATTTAGTTAAGTGACGTTTAGAGTCCAAACCAAAATCACGCAATGCGCCGTTGCTTGCACCTTTACAAATCGCGTTATTTTGCATCTGTGCAGGGTCGGTAATTGCGCCTTCTAAACCAGCTTTTTGGGCATCAGACAGCGATGCGATGATAGCGCCACTATCACAACGAGCTTTCCAACGCGTGCTTAATGCAGCTGTTGGAGCCGCTTCGGTTGAATCACCTAGGTAATACGGCAGAGAAATAGTACCAGAGTAAAGCTTCGCCAGTTTAAACAAGAAACGTGGGTCTTGCTGGCTATCCGGAATAGTTTGGCCAGGGAAAATGGCTTGAGATACTAATAAACCAGTATCAGCAACGCTAACCATTGGCGGCGTGTTGTTATTTAATGGACTTGGCAACATTAACTGCTTCACAGTCGACAACACGTTGGTTGTTGATTGAGTGGTAATAGCCGCAGTGTAAATAATGGTTTCTTTCGCAATGCTCTGAGTCATTACAGCATTTTCGTAGCTGTTAATAACACCCTGCAATTGACGCTGAGCTTCAGAACCTAATGGTAAAGTTGCTAAATCTTGTTTAACCAATTCATAAGTGGTCGATGGCGCGATTGAACGGCCTTCGGTATCACGCAGGTTATTGGTCAGAACTAAAATATAAGTAGTCGCACCTTTTAACGGCTTCAGTGGGATCACAGCGATGTTGTTACCAACAGCTTTGGTGACGAAGTCTGTACCGTAAGTCAATTGACCAACAGATTTACAAGCAACACCACGAGGCACTGCACGACATGCAGCATCACTTGAACTTGGATCACCCATCAATACTTCAACTAAACGCACTGAGTCCGGACGTGATGCGGTAGCAGCATCAAGTTTAACACCGCCAGGAACAGCTAATTCAATGCTGAATGGGTTTTGCGTTGACCAACCATCCAACGCGCCTAATGCGGTTTGTGGGTCAGCATAATTTGGTGATGCGACGGCTTCACCTGGCATTACTAAGGTGCCGTCGGTTGAGCCAGAGAACAACAAGTCGTTTGGTACTGATACTTTACTTGCAGTTGGATCAAACACCACACGACTCAATGGCAACACTTGCCCATCGGCCACTGCGTCAGTTTTGATATCTTCAAGTTTATCACCACCACAACCTGTCAAACCGAGCGCGCTGGTGACAGCCAAGCTAATCAGAAGCTTCTTCATATAATCTCCCCGTGTCCTGATTTTTTATTATTTTTTGCCAAGGTTGTATATCAACCCTGGTTTTAGAATTCCTGTTTCTTTAGCTGCCAACAGCTAAGACCAGTTAAACTTAACCCAATCAGAAAAAATTCGCTAGGGCTAAACTAAATATCTCTGAAGAAAGGTGCAAATTAACTATAAACGGAGTATTCTGCGCCGGATTTTTCAGAGGCCCGAGGTTGAATTTCATGCAAAATTTTCAAGCAAAACCCAATGAATTGGCAGGCAAAACTATTTTAGTTACTGGTGCCGGTGATGGTATAGGTCGACAAGCTGCGCTTAGTTTCGCTAAATATGGGGCCTCTGTGATTTTGCTTGGCAAAACCGTGAAAAAACTTGAGGCGGTTTATGATGAAATATTAGCTGCCGGTGGCAGTGAGCCAGCCATAGTCCCTCTTGATCTGAATGGCGCTACCAAACAGCACTACATTGATATGGCATCAACCATCGCTGCTGAGTTTGGCAAATTAGATGGTCTGTTACACAACGCAGGAACCTTGGGGGTATTAACCCCATTCACCCATATTGATTTAGAAACTTGGCAGAAAATTCTGCAGGTCAATCTAACTTCGGCCATGTTGATGACCCAAGCGTTATTACCGGTAATGGCGAAAGCGCCGAATGCTTCTTTAGTTTTTACCTCTTCGGGTGTCGGTCGTAAAGGCAAGGCTTATTGGGGAGCATACTCGGTGAGCAAGTTTGCTACTGAAGGCATGATGCAAATCATTGCTGACGAATATGAATCTAGCAACATTCGAACAAACTGCATTAATCCTGGTGCTACCAGAACTAAAATGCGCAACGCCGCCTACCCTGGCGAAAACCAACAGAGCTTAAAGGCGCCGGAAGACATTATGCCGACTTACCTTTATTTGATGTCTGAGGCCAGCATTGAGACCAATGGTCAATCGTTAAACGCGCAGTAATTGTGTTAAAGCTTAAAAGACTATCAGTAGGTGAAACTGAGCTATAGCTGTCTGTTGCAACCGCCTATGTCAGTCGCTTCAACAATTAAAGTCGGATTCAAAATAGAAGGTTAGCAGATTTTAGATCCAAGCAAAGCGATGACTCGCTTTGCTTGGCTTCTCACGACAATCAAAGATTAAAAAGGCATATTGCCCTCTGTTTGATTAACGCTTTTCCAAAATTTCTTCGTTATTGGCAGCAGCCCATTCATTCCAAACATCAACTTTTGCATTGAAGTTTGCTAATGCTTGAGTACCAGCGTCAGCTAATAAACCGCTGATTTGTTTTTGGTACTTTTTCTCAACCTGTTTAAAGCCTACAACCTCAATACCACGGTCATTCAAACCTTTTTTCATGGTATGCGTTTTCAACAGCTGCAAGCTGCCATTTTCAACATAGAAATATTGGCTTTCTGGGTTGATCGTTTTGAATTTAGGCTTAACTGGACGTTTGCCGCTTTCAACAGCAACTTCAACTTCTTCTGCGATTGGACTAATAACGCCATCAGCACTTTGCTTGTAGCCTAATTGCTCAAGCGTATAACCATTTGCTTTTACGTATTCACGCAGCTGAATAATAAATTCTGATTCTTTTTGGCGTTCAGCCAGAACAGAGTTTAAAACATCGATTACTTCCTGTAATTTGACAACAGACAATTCTTTTGCTGCTTTCTTTAACTCGCGTTTATCAAGTAATAATGACATAAAGCTCTCCTCAAATAGAAACAAAAAATAACCGCTTTATAATATGCGCAATTCAGCAAGAATGAAACTATGATATTAAAATGAAAGGGTAATTAATTGTTTCCGAACCTGTCATTTTCTATTTCAGCAACAACATTCCGCAGAACACTCAGCTGGTCGGTGCTGGCTATTTACCTAAAATAAGGTATGGTGTCGCCATCGTACGACTGAGGAGTTGCTATGCGTTCGTTGAAACACCTGTTTGAAAACAATAAGGCTTGGGCAGACCGGATAGAGTTAGAAGCTCCTGGTTTTTTCAAAAAATTGTCTGAACAACAAGCTCCTGAGTACCTGTGGATCGGCTGTTCAGATAGCCGAGTTCCTGCGAATGACATCGTAGGCTTATTGCCGGGCGAACTTTTCGTCCATCGCAACGTCGCAAATTTAGTCTTACACTCCGATATCAACTGCCTATCCGTTCTGCAGTATGCCATTGATATTCTTAAGGTAAAACATATCATCGTTTGCGGGCATTATGGCTGTGGCGGTATTAACGCCGCTATGAACAAGCAACGTGTTGGCTTTGTTGATAACTGGCTTCGTAACATTAAAGATGTTTACGCGATGCACCGTGACGAGATTGAGGCGATCCCTGATGATGCGGGTCGACAAAATCGGATGTGCGAACTCAACGTGATCGAGCAGGTTCGCAACGTCTGCCACACTAGTTTCGTGCAAGAAGCATGGGAACGAGGTCAGCAACTGACAGTCCATGGCTGGGTATACAGCCTTCGCAATGGCCGGATAAAAGACTTACGGGTCAGCCATGCCGATGCCAGTCAGATAGATAATATCTATGCACTTGACCTGGCATCAGATGAATTCATCAGTGAAAAATAAACCAATTACGCCATTATTTAAATTGAATAGTGGCGTTTTTATCTTCTAAATAAACGGCACTGTGTCCTTTTACCCAAGAGCCTTTTTGTAAATATTCTGCACTTGTTATTAATTTACCATCTTCGATTTTTGAAATTGACCGCACTTTTGTAATACCATCAACGTTACCTTTGACCACTTCCTCAGCAATTAATCGCTTTGTCGCTGCGTCATATTTCATGGTTCCTTGGGTATAGAATCCGGCAGTAGTGAAGTAATAATAAATTAAACTTTGCTGCTCTTTATCCCAAAACAGCATTGTTTCACCACCGTACTCACCATTATTTACCGAATGAACAATATTAATTGCAGTACCATTTAAGGCTCGGCGCCATTGCGCGACATCAATCGATTGTTTGCCTTGGCTCTCACTCAAACTGCCTCGCCAAGTCGTCGCTAAAAATGGTCGAAGAGGTTCTAATTCCGCACTCAAAGTTCCTGTTTCCGCAGCCTGTACGCAGAAATGGCTAAAAAACGCCAACCATACCAAGCCTAATAATTGATATAACTTCATGAGTTTACTCTCCCTTTTGCTGATAAAAATCGAGCATTTGCTGTTCGACCGATTGTGAAAAGTCTTTCATTTGGATCGCGTACTGCTCAAGGAATTTATCTTCTTCGGTAGTCGCAACGAATGCAGGAACTGCTGTTGGTTTGCCCTGCTCGTCTAAAGCCACAAAAGTAATGATGCAATGGTTGGTTTCGGCTAATTTTGTATCTTGGGTGGTTCCAGAGCGAACTTGAATAAAGATATGCATACTGCTGGTGCCGGTATGCACTACTTTTGCGTCCAATTCAACTAGGTGACCGACCAAGATAGGTCGGCGAAAACGAATGGTTCCGACTGAAACGGTCACACAATATTGGCCGCTCCAACGAGCAGCGCAAGCATATGCGGCTTGGTCAATCCATTTCATCACCATACCGCCGTGGACTTTACCGCCAAAATTTACATGAGTTGGCTCGGCTAAAAATCGAAATTCAACATTACGGACATGATCAGACATTAGACTTCCTCACCACAAAGGTATAAATCAGCTAGAAAACAACACCATAGCTTAATAGCTTCAAAGGATCACTGTTTTATTGCCGTGCACAAAAACACGGTCCTCGACCACCTGTTGTAATGCTTTACTCAGCACGTTTTTCTCAACGTCGCGACCGGCTTTTGCCATATCTTGTGCGCTGTAGTTGTGGTCAACATTGGTAACCATTTGCTTAATGATCGGACCTTCATCTAAATCGTCGGTAACAAAATGTGCAGTTGCCCCAATAATTTTGACGCCACGTTCAAATGCTTGACGATAAGGATTGGCTCCAATAAACGCGGGTAAGAAACTATGGTGAATATTAATAATACGATTAGGATATTGCTTTACAAATGCAGGGCTTAATACCCGCATAAATTTCGCTAACACCAAATAATCCGGTTTGTACTCAGCAATTTTTGCCATTAACTGCGCCTCATGCGCTTCTCGGCTCAACTGCTCGTGGCTGATAAAATGAAATGGGATATCAAATTTCTCAGTCAATTGCTGCAGGTTTGCATGATTACCAATCACCGCCAAAATATCTAATGGCAGCGAGCCATCAAAGACTTTAATCAGGATATCACCTAAACAATGGGCTTCTTTAGTCACCAATATGACTACTTTTTTCCGATCATTTCCAACTAAACTGCGTTCGCTACCTATTGGCAAGGCACGGTCTAAATCAAATAACAAAGTTTCATCATTAAAAATACCTTCTAACTGGGTACGCATATAAAAGCGTCCGGTCAGTGGGTCAACATATTCGGTATTTCGAGTAATATTTAATTGGTGCTTGTAGCAAATATTGGTAATTTGCGCGATTAACCCTTTCGAATCAGGGCATTCAATCAATAACGTTTTTTGTTGCATCTCGTCTACTTCGGTTCATTTACTGCGAATAAGCATTTCAATTTAGAGGGCTATCCGTCTATTGGCAAGCAAAGCCTTGTTGTTTGCGCCTGTGCCATTGATAATATCGACATTCTTGATTATCAAAATGCTAAACAATGTCCGAAATATCTCTGCACATCCTTGGTTATGTGCGCTCGCCATATAAACAAAAGTTTGCCATACCTCGGCAACCAGGGCTGATAGCTGAAGCTATTGGCGAGCTCGTGTTGCATCCGCCTTTTGCGGATGACGCAATAATCCGCGGCATCGACAGCTTTAGCCATTTATGGTTAGTATTCCAGTTTCACGAAACAGCCGATAAAGGTTGGTCGCCATTGGTGCGACCACCTAGATTAGGCGGCAACCAGAAGAAAGGCGTGTTTGCGACCCGAGCTACCTTTCGTCCCAATCCAATTGGCCTATCGGTAGTCAAGTTTCTCGGCAGCTACCGTGAAGGTGAAAAGTTGGTGCTGAAACTCGGTGGTATTGATTTGCTTGATGGTACCCCCATCTTAGATATCAAACCATATTTGCCGTATGCTGATTCCCATCCTAAGGCCGATGGCGGTTTTGCCGACGCTGCTCCAAGCACCGATATGACAGTAAGCTTTTCTCCTGAAGCACTCGCTTTTTGCCAAGCGCAGCGTAAATATCCTGAATTACAGCAATTTATTGAAAAAGTATTGCGCCAAGATCCGCGGCCACCGTATAAGAAACAAAAAGAAGAGCGCCAGAGTTATGGCATGACGTTGTATGAATTTAATATCAAATGGACGGTCGATGAAAATCATAACCATGTTACCCGTATTTGCGAGCTTATTGGTGAGCCAAGCGACGACAGCAATTGAGATCCCGCAACTCCCTGAGGCTACTAGTAACCAGGTTGTACTAACAACAACGGTTCGAAATAAAACCTATATCACCAGCTTTACCGGTATCGGCAGTAACAAAAACCAAGCGGCAATCCATAACAAGGTTTGGCAAATTACGCTGGGTGATAGCTCATGGCAGAATGTTACTGCGGTGCCTGCTGCGCGTTCTAACAACGGGCGCATTGGCATGACAGGCGTTGCTCTTGAACAAAACTTTTACTTGTTTGGTGGTTATAGTGTGGCCACAGACGGCAAAGAAGTAACGCAACCTGATAGCTATAGATTTAGCCCGGTTAGTGGCATCTATAGCAAACTCCCTGATGTGCCTGTGCCTGTTGATGATAGCGTCGCCCTCGCTCACGCCGGCCGTTATATCTATCTGATCAGTGGTTGGCACAATGACGGCAACGTCAATCTGGTGCAAATGTTCGATACTTTTAGCCAGCGTTGGTCACAAGCAACGCCATTTGCCGGGACACCAGTATTTGGTCATGCCGCAGCCATTAGTGAAGGCGTGATCATTGTCTGCGATGGCGTCAGTACTCAGTGGTCAGCAAAAGGTGAACGCAGCTATCAGCCGGTAGCCGCTTGTTATCGTGGCGACATTGATACCAAAGCACCAGAAAAAATTCGTTGGCAAGCAATTTCCCACCCGACTGGCAAATCTCGTTATCGTCAAGCTGCTGTATCCATGGTG
Source organism: Gammaproteobacteria bacterium (assembly GCA_017302255.1). Classification (GTDB taxonomy): domain Bacteria; phylum Pseudomonadota; class Gammaproteobacteria; order Enterobacterales; family Alteromonadaceae; genus Pararheinheimera. Next base: position 49,315 of record JAFLDV010000020.1, read on the forward strand.
CAACCCACTGGTGCTGAGTTTGTTTTTGTCGGCGGAACCGAAACACCCTATAACTTCAATGGCATTGGCTATGACGGTGTTTTAGCTGAGCCATCTGCAGAGATCTGGCGTTATTCCTTGAATAAAAACCAATGGCACCGCAGTCAAAGTTCAATTGGGGTAATGGATTTACGCAATCTACTGCTCATCGACAAACAAATTTACAGCCTCGGCGGGATGCAAACCGGACAAAAAGTGAGTTCTGGCTTGATAAATCACCCACTAGAGCTTCTGCCAAACTGATCCCCTTGTTAGAATAGGGCTATCCGCGAACATTAGAGTGAATAAAAGAATGCGCACCAGTCAGTACTTATTATCGACCTTAAAAGAAACACCAGCTGATGCTGAAATTATCAGCCATCAATTAATGTTACGTGCCGGCATGATCCGCCGCGAAGCATCTGGCATGTACACATGGCTACCAAACGGCATCCGCGTGCTACGCAAAGTTGAAGCCATAGTCCGTGAAGAAATGAACAAAGCTGGTGCTTTGGAAGTGCTGATGCCAATGGTTCAACCAGCAGAATTGTGGCAAGAGTCTGGCCGTTGGGAACAAATGGACGCCGAATTATTGCGCTTCAAAGACCGTCATCAACGTGATTTTGTACTTGGCCCAACGCACGAAGAAGTTATCACCGATTTAGTTCGTAAAGAAATCAGCAGCTACAAGCAATTGCCGATCAACTTATACCAAATCCAAACCAAATTCCGTGACGAACGCCGTCCACGGTTTGGTGTGATGCGCGCTCGCGAATTCCTGATGAAAGATGCCTATTCATTCCATTTAAGTCAGGAATGTTTGGAAAAAACTTATCAAGCGATGTACCAAGCCTATTGCAACATTTTTACCCGCTTAGGTCTTGATTTCCGCCCAGTACTCGCTGACACCGGCGCTATTGGCGGCGCGGTATCCCACGAATTCCACGTATTAGCAGCATCAGGCGAAGACGCCATTGTGTTTTCAGATGCCAGTGATTACGCAGCAAACATCGAAAAAGCTGAGGCCATTGCACCAACGACCGCGCGCCCTGCCCCAACTGCTGCAGTCAATGAGGTTGCGACGCCAGGCGCCCACACTATTGCTGAAGTTTCTGCCGCAATGAACGTTGCTGCAACGCAAATCGTCAAAACCTTGTTAGTCCATGCAAAACCAGCCAACGACAAAGCGCCAACAAGCTTAATCGCTTTGGTGCTGCGCGGTGACCATGAACTGAACGAAGTTAAAGCTGACAAACACCCGTTAATCGCTTCACCACTGACCTTTGCTTCGGATGACGAAATCAGAGCAGCAACTGGCGCCAACGCAGGTTCATTAGGTCCTGTAGGACTAACTATCCCAGTATTGGTGGATCACAGCGCAGCTGTACTTGCAGATTTTGTCTGCGGAGCCAATAAAGATGGCTTCCACTTGCAAGGTGTCAATTTTGACCGCGATATCAGTAACTACCAAACCGCTGATTTACGTAATGTCGTCGAAGGTGACCCAAGCCCATGTGGTCAAGGCACTTTGGTTATCAAACGCGGTATCGAAGTTGGCCATATTTTCCAACTTGGTGAGAAATATGCTGCAGCGATGAAAGCTGGCGTGTTGAACGAAGAAGGCAAACACCAAATCATGACCATGGGTTGTTATGGTGTTGGCGTATCGCGCATCGTGGCGGCAGCGATTGAACAAAACAACGACGCCTATGGCATCATTTGGTCGGATGCTATTGCGCCGTTCCAAGTTGCTATAGTGCCGATGAATATGCACAAATCAGTACGGATCCAAGAAACTGCGGAGCAACTATATCGCGAGTTAACTGCAGCAGGCATCGAAGTACTGTTTGACGATCGTAAAGAGCGTCCAGGTGTAATGTTTGCCGATATGGAACTATTAGGTGTGCCACACCACATCATCATTGGCGAACGTAATTTGGACGAACGTCAGGTGGAATACAAACATCGTCGTACCGGTGACAAACAATTACTGAGCATTGACGATGTGGTAGCAAGTTTAAAGCAAAAAATTGCTGGCTAAGTAAAAGCTAGGTTGACGGTGTGTTCGTATGTTAGTTGATGCGGCCGCCGTTACAGGCACCGTTACAGGCAATTGTGTACTAGGCCGCCACCAGCGGCCTTTTTTCAACCCGCGTATTTAATCATCTGACTTTGCCGGAGAACCCATGCTTTATTGGAATAGTCGATCGATACCTGAACTAAATGAGTTAAATTTTCGCGACCGGATGTCCGTATTGCGCAGGGCAACTGACCAGCTGCCGACGCCGAAAAAGTTGGTGTTGAACCTATTAAAGTTGGTGGTATTAATCCCGTTATTTCTTGCTATAGCACGGAGTGGCTCATTGCTCGAAGGGTTCGGCTGGTGCGTACTGCTAATACTGCTTTATCCGCTGGCAACTCGCCCTGTCACTTTTGCGTTCACCCAACCCTTGTTACGGCAAGCCCGTTATCAGTTTGAACAACAAAAAGGCAGCGAATAATCGCTGCCTTTGCTCGCTTCGAGACTTTTATCGTCGTGGTTAAGGTGCTTGGATAAACTCAAACACGCTTGCATAGTAAAGTTCAGCGCTATCTAACCAGCCGTAGTGGGCGCAGTTGGGCATAATCACCAAACGAGCATCAGGAAAACTACTGGCGATAGTCTTCGCGGTATCGACGCTAATCACGTCCTTGTCGCCTTGCAGCACTAACACCGGTGCCTTGAAGTCGCGAAAACTTGACTTCAAATCAAACTGAATTTTCTCCAGATCTTGATATACCAAACCGTTAATCGCCATATTCACTACTTTTAATCGAGCCGCGATTGCCGGTGCTTTGCTTTTATCGATCACGTATGCATGCGCTCTCACAAGAGCCAAAGCATCCCGAGTTTCCGCAGAATCATCGCCAGCGGCCTGTTGCAGTTGATAAGCCTGCATTTTTGCTTGTTCGGTTAATGTCAGATTGGCGTTAAACCGCTTCGAAAACTGCTCACGAAAAGATAAATCAAGACCACCCGCTGAGGAAAAAATAAGCTTTTCAACATGCTCTGGATATTTTGCCGCATAAGCACCGCCCAGCATGCCACCAAATGAATGACCGAGGATGGTAAGCTTCGGTTGCTTTAGATGACTTCTTAACTTTTCAATATCCTCAACCATCAACGACATTTGAATAGTGCTGCCATCAATTTTCGGTAAAGTTGAGCGACCAGTGCCGCGCTGATCAAATAAGATTGTTTGATAGCCTTTCGCTGCAATAGCTTTGGCAACAGACTCGAACCCGGCACTATCTAATCCTGGACCGCCATTGATGATAAGCACCGGCCGACCACTGCCAAAAGTTTGATAAAAAATCCCCTCAACCATCCCTTCATTGCTCGCCAGACTGGGTTTAGTGATACTGCCAACTGCAGTTTCATTTGCATTTAACGTCGATGGTTTTGCCATCGCAAGCATTGGCAGCAGACTAAACAAACAAATGAGAGGAGCTCGGAGCATCGCTTTACAGCTGTATAAGTTGGACATGATAGTACTCAAAAACAATAAAATTTAATGAGCGCTAAGCTAGCAGCTTAGCACCGCTAATAGATAGATTTCACTGACGCTGTTTTGTAACTGAAGATGTCGAGCTGAAACAAAGCCATAATGGACAAAACCCGATCACTTCGGATAATGATTGCCATAAGCTACCTATATTGCATACTATTGATTATTAACAATAAGGAGTGGATAAAATGGAAATTTTGGTATTTTTCGTAGTCATTGTTTTACTAACTGTGTTTCCGGTGATGGTAGCAGCCAAAATACTTGGCGCCGAAAACAGCTCATTTTTCTCATGTTTATTGGTAGTCATCGCCTCTGTCGTAGCGAATAAAGTAGGTATTGCAATGGTCGACAATCAACTACTAGCCAATATTATTGCAATTGCCTTTACTGCGTTATGCATCACAATGATTTTGGGAGCTAAGTATTTTCAAAGCCTACTCATCAGCTTACTTTCCATCGGTTTGCAGTTTGTGATCGTATTGGTATTAGCAACTATCGGCTTCGCAACTTTGCGTTAAAGCCTTCTAGTTGCTGGCGGTAGACAATCATAAGACCTTTGAGAGCCCTTCAGCTAAATCAATTCGAACTCATTAGATGCTGATGGTTAAAGATATTTGTGGATGGTCTAACATCAGCCATAAAAAAAGCCAGGAGGTCGCCCGCCTGGCTTTTTCAGACTAACGACGTAGCTTATTTCACGCCGTGCATCAACTTATTAATTTGTGGAGCTAATAAAAACAACACAATACCGGTGCCTGTCAGCAGATAGAAACTGAAACTAAAACCATCCAATGCTGATTGCACTGTCATACCAGTTTCGCCAGAAATGTGTCCAGCTAACAAGCCTGATAAGTTATTGCCCGTTGCAACTGATAAGAACCAGGCACCCATCGCAAGACCAACAAAACGCACCGGAGCAAGCTTGGTTACCATCGACAGCCCGATTGGCGATAAACATAACTCACCGACCGATTGCAGCACATAACACAACACTAAAGGCCACATTGGGATCAAACCGTCAGTACCTACAGAGTTTGTCAGCGCATACATCAGCACTAAGAAACCTAAGGCATTACCAAGTAAGCCAAAAGCAAACTTGCGTGGAATTGACGGCTCCATGCTCATTTTACTGGTAACGTACCAGATGTAACTGATGATTGGTGCAAACAGAATAATTGCCGCAGAGTTAATCGATTGGAACCAGCCAGTAGGTACAACGTAAGAACCATCGCCAAAAAAGTCGCGATTAACCAAATTATTCGCCAAGAAGTTAAACGAGCTACCTGCTTGTTCAAAGAACATCCAGAAGGTCACATTAAAGGCAAACAAAATAAGGAGTGCATAAACGCGATGTAACTGCACAGTGCCAGTTTTCTTGCCCTCTGCCAGTAACATAGCGGCAACTATGATAAAGAGTCCGCCTAGGATCCAAGCTAGAATTTCTGCGCCTAAACCAGCCATCAAGAAATAAACTACAGGCACCGCTAAAATTACGCCGGTAATAACATAGGCTAACATTTTAGCTGCTGGTTTATCTGTTGGAGCTTCGCCAATACCTTTTAATTGTTTACATCCAAGGAAGAACCAAATAGTCGATATCAGCATGCCGACACCAGCAGCAGCGAATACCACTTTATAGTTGTCATACTGCGGTGTACCAAATATCTGACTTGCCAGCTGACCGGTAATTATCGGAGAAACCAAACCACCAATATTGATACCCATATAGAAAATGGTAAAACCACGGTCGCGACGGTCATCACCTTGCGCATACAGTTTGCCAACTAACGATGAAATATTCGGCTTGAACAGACCGTTACCAACAACAATGACAGCAAGACCCAATAAGAACACTTCCTTATTCGGGATCATGATCATAAATAGACCAATCGACATCACCACAGCGCCCAATAAAATGGAACGTTGGTAGCCAATCACGCGGTCCGCAACATAACCACCGAAGATGGCTGTCGCATAAACTAGGGCTAAATAAGCACCATAATAACGGTTGGCATCGCCTTCACCGCTAGCGTTGCCATTGTAAAATTCGGAAACGATATAAAGGGTCAGTGCCCAGCGAATACCGTAAAACGCAAATCTTTCCCAAAATTCCGCCATGAATAACATCCAAAGCGGTCTTGGGTGGCCCCATAAGGTGCCGAAATCAGTGTGAGCTGGGGTTGGCGTTGCTGAACTCATCGCAGGGCCTCCAGTTTTTGCAGGGCGCGCAATTTCACGCTCTGCTGCGCGAGCGCAGATAATAAGTGGATCATGGTGATTTCCTGTTTCTAATAATTATTAAACGAGGGTGTGCAGTGCCGTTTATACCGCAGTCGGCTAAAAATTAAAAGCAAAACTCAGCTGGTCTGCTTGCAACTAGCGCTAGATGCAAGCAGGGAACGTGCAAAACCATTGATTAATGACCGGAAAGGCAAGTGCCTCACCGGTCAGTAAGCTTATTCGAGGAATTCTTCCAAAGCGGCTTCATCAACTTCTTGTTGCGGTGGCTCGCCATCATAAAGCTTATACTCTTGGCGCTGAAAATAAGCATCTTTGACAAAAGCATAAGGATCAAGCGAGTCGTTAAGCAACTTTTCTTGTACCATTAGCTGTTCGCGGCCATCCAAAGCACTAATCACAAACTTCCCGACTGTCAGGTGGCTATTGAGCAACGTCATTGGGAAATATAAGTTATCAGCGACCCGTCCGACTGTGTCACGCACTGTAGTTGGCCCCATACCTGGGATCATCACGAAAGGTCCGTAGCCAACACCCCAAACGCCTAAAGTTTGGCTGAAATCTTCATTTTGCTGCGCAAGTTCTAGATGTGTTGCCACATCGAAAAAACCTAAGACCCCGACGGTACTATTCACCAAAAACCGCCCAGTACTGATCGCAGTACTTTTGCCTTTACCCTGCAAAATGCCATTGAGGGCATTGGCAGGTTCATCAAGGTTGTTCACCATATTAGCCAGCCCAGAACGCACTGGTTTTGGGGTAACTGTCATGTAGCCGACTGTCGCTGGACGTAATACATAAGGGTCCAAATATTCAAAATTGACGGTCCACATTTTGCGGTTGACCGACTCTAATGGATCGCGTGGGTCGCTATGAGCATCGGTCTGAGCGGTTTTACTGGCACAGCCAGTTAAAATCAGCGTTGCAAGGGCAAGCAATGTGGTAAGCAAAGTCTTCATCAACAAGGTCCATTCCTGTTCGGCTGCTCGCAGCGCTGTGCACAGCACCGCAAGCATTTTCAAAAAGTGCAGAATTATACTGAAAAACCAGCAAATAGATCACTGTTTCAGCTGAAGTCTTGGCTAAAAGCGGTGCAATTACCGCAAAATTTACCCAATTTTACCTTTGACTCAGTACTCGAGCTGTCGTTAGTTAGCCGTTTTGTCAGCAGCAAACTGCAAAGTCACCTGTTGAAGCCCATCTTTTAACGTCAAAGGTTCACTGCTGATTTCAGGATCATTGGCATCGGCAGCAATAGCCCCGCTGCGGCTCAATCGCACTTGAACTTGCGCTTGTGCAACTGAATCTAAGCCCCAACCTGCTTGCATTTGCATTTGACTGGTCAGTGCTATCGTTTGGCTGCCACTAAATATCGGCATTTTGTGCACTGCCAGCGGCATGCCTGAACCCTCAACTGCTTTGGCGAACACGAAGATGGTCGCTTGTGGATTTGCTGCAGCCACTGCCGCATCAATAGTCAGCATTACTTCGATGGTGCGTTTAGCTGGCGTCATTAACCGTTGAACTTCAGCGAGTTGCTGCTCGATCCGGCTATACCGTGGATCTTGCGGTTCAATTTGTCCAAGCAATAATTCCCAAGCGGCTTTTGCTTCTTTGTAATCACCACGCTCTTGCGCCATCAGCGCCAACATTGAAATTGCGTCGGTATTGGTTGGATCTTTGGTCAGCACTTTACCAAGACTTGCCGCTGCCTTTTGCGCGGCATCAGGTGCATTATTGACTAACAATGCTTGTGCGTAACTCAGCAACATATTGCTGTTATCTGGCGCTAATTTTAAGGCTTGCTCAAAAGCATCTAAGGCATCGCTGTTGTGCCCTTGTGAAAACCAAATACGACCAAGCAAAAACCAGCCCATACCGCCTTGGTCATCTTGTTGCAATAACTTGGTTCGTAAACCCAAAGCAAATTCGTTAATTTCCGCTTCGGTAAGTGGTTCGCCTTTACCTAACAAAGCACGCTCGCCATAACTTGCGAGGTTCACTACAGCACTGTCCCATTGCTGTAACTGCCGATACTGGCCAGTAACTAAGTAAACTCCAGCAGTTAACACCAGAACGGCCGCAATTGCACTCAAACGCCATGGCCACATGCCGCCGCTTCGCAGCGAGACTAAACTCGGGTCAGTAACAAACTGTTGCTTGAGCTCAGCGGCAGCCTGAGCAAAATCATCTTCTGCAAGTTGACCACTGTCACGGGCTTGTACTAAGAGTGCCAGCTTTTCAGCGAATAATTCTTTGCGACTTGCAATAGTTGCGGGCGCCGCTCGTAATGGCCATACAAATACAACTAACAGCACAACAAGCATCACTGCTGCCGCGAGCAGAAATTGATTCATCATCATTTTTTCTTCCTTACTGCATCAATCATTGCTTGCAAATCAGCATCATCAGTATTTTCAACAGTCGGTTGTTGCCGCTGCTTTTTCAACATCAGCAAAGCCAACATCAGGATCAGCATCATTGGCAATAACCATAACCACATAGTGCTAAAACGAAATGGCGGCTGATAATGTACAAAATCACCGTAACGAGTTTTCATGTAATCAATGACTTGGCTCTTATCCATTCCCTGCTCAACCAACTGCAATGTCTTATGCCGCATGTCTACCGCAACAACGGCATTGGAATCAGCGATATTTTGATTTTGACATTTAGGGCAGCGCAATTCAGCAGTCAACTCACGATATAGCTGCTCCTGTTCTGGACTTTTAAAGCTAATGATGTCAGTCAGTGCATGGCTTGGCATAGCAATGAGCATCATTGCCACGAAAAAACCGGCGATTAAAGACTTGAAGAACCGGCTCACTGTGATTGTTTGACTACTCATGCGGTCCTCCGCTAGTCACTGGTGCAGCTAGCGCTGCATATTTGGCACTTAACTCTGGCCAGTTTTGTTCGTTGATGTCGCCGACTAAGTGATGACGGATCACGCCTTGGGCATCGACCAAAAAGGTTTCAGGGGCGCCGGTAACGCCTAAATCAAAAATCAAACTGCGATGTTCATCAACGATATTAAATTGATAAGGATCACCCTGCTCCGCTAGCTTGCGCGCAACTTCTTGTTGTAATGCTGCCATCTCGAATTTTTCACCAAAGGCCGCATCTGCAGGTTGCACATAATACAAACCAATAATATTGATGCCTTGTTGACGTAATTTGGTTAAAAAACCAAGCTCAGCATTACAAGTGGCACACCAAGTGCCCCAAACATTCAGTAAATAAACTTTGCCTTTTAAGTCTTGGTGGGTCACCAATCGGGTCGGCTCGTTCAGCTCAGGCAGCGAGAACATTGGAATTGGCTGGGTCACTAACGCAGAACCATGGTCGCGTGGGTTAGAAAATAGGCCGCTAAATAGAAAAACGGCCAATCCCAAAAACAATGCCAAAGGAATGAAAAATTGTAATTTACGCATGTGCGGGATCCTCGCTCACTGATTTGCGGCGATAACGCTTATCAAGCAGAGCCATCAGAGCTCCGAGCGCCATCAAAATACCACCCAGCCAGACCCACCGAACGAAAGGTTTCACGTAAATCCGCAGAGCCCATGACGGCCCATCCAATTCTTCCCCTAACGCAACATATAAATCTCGGCTTAGCTTGGCATCAACAGCCGCCTCAGTCATTACAGTCTGTTGTACTGGATAAAAACGTTTTTCCGCATGTAAATGGGTAACTTTCTCGCCATTTTCATAGACTTCAAGTTCAGCGGCTTGGCCGCCGTAGTTTGGTCCTTTTAACGGATAAACTTCCGACAAGGTAAAGCTATATTGATTAAATTGAACGGTTTCGCCAATTTTCATCCGGACATCTTTTTCCACGCTGTAGGTCTTGGTCATCGCAACGCCAATCACTAACACGGCAAAACCAAGATGGCCGAGAGTCATGCCCCAATGGCTGGCTGGCAGTTTCCATAACCCAGCAGCACCACCGCCCAGTTGGCGGATGCGCAGTAAAGTTTCAGCAACAGCAGAAACAGCAACCCATGCACCGAGTAGCAAACCTAACAAACCTAAGTTTGCCGCAAAATCATGAGCCAGAGCCTGATAACCAAGTGCTATCACCACCGCAATCATCGCAATATAACTTAATGGTGCGAGCAGTGGATGTAACTGCTGTTGCTTCCAACGGACCCAAGGGCCGACACCCAATAACAAGGCAAACGGGATGGTTAAATAATAAAAGAACTGATTGAAAAACGGTTCACCAATTGAAATAGAGCCTAAACCCAGTTCTTTATGCACTAGCGGATATAAAGTGCCTAAAAACACCACTAAGGTTGCGGTTAATAAAAAGATGTTATTGGACCAAAGCAGTACTTCGCGCGAGAACAGTTGATACCGCGCTTGAGAGCGCACGGCATTCATGCGAAGCGCGTACAGCAATAAACTGCCGCCTACCACAACTAGCAAAAATGCTAATAAATACAGGCCACGGTCTGGATCCGCCGCAAACGAGTGCACAGAAACCAAGACGCCAGAACGCACTAAAAACGCGCCAAGCAAGCTTAGTGAAAAAGCAGCAATCGCCAGCAAAACAGTCCAAGATTTAAAAGTGCCACGTTTTTCAGTCACCGCCAGCGAGTGCAATAACGCAGTGCCCACTAACCAAGGCATAAATGAAGCGTTTTCAACAGGATCCCAGAACCACCAGCCGCCCCAACCCAATTCGTTGTATGCCCACCAACTGCCTAACATAATGCCCAAGGTCAAAAATAACCATGCAGCTAATGTCCAAGGCCGAGCCCATCGCGCCCAGTTGCTGTCAAACCGTCCACCCAATAAAGCGGCAATAGCGAAAGCAAAACAAATTGAAAAACCGACATAACCCATATACAGCATCGGCGGATGAATAATCATGCCAAAATCTTGCAGTAACGGATTTAAATCCCGGCCATCCACTGGATAAAACGGCAAAGTCCGTTCAAACGGATTCGACATAAACAACACAAACGCATTAAAGCCAACCGCGACCAAACCAAGCACGCCCAAAATTCTGCCGTGCAACAATAAAGGCAACTGTCGCGCGCCGACGGCAACTGCAGCAATCCAACCGGCAAGAATTAACACCCAAAACAACATCGAACCTTCGTGTGAGCCCCAGACTGCGGTGAGTCGATAGTACCAAGGCAACATAGAGTTCGAGTTATTCGCAACGTAATAGACTGAAAAGTCGTTAACCCAAAACGCATAACTAAGCGCATAAAAAGAAAATGCTGTGGCAATAAACATCAGTAATGCTATTGGCCGGGCGAGCAAAATAGGCTGTTGTTGCGCACGAACGGCGCCAACAAATGGGAATACCGTCAATAACACTGAAAGTGCTAATGCCAAACATAACGCGAGATGCCCCGCTTCCACCATCATCGGTAAGTCCCCGCAGGTTTTGCAGCATTCGGGTCGACATGCTTAATGCCTTTTACCGCTTCAGCAACTTCAGGTGGCATGTAGTTTTCGTCATGCTTTGCCAGAACTTCTGTGGCATCAATGTTGGTGGCATCGCGCAGTGTGCCCTGCGCAACGATACCCTGCCCTTCACGGAATAGATCTGGCAAGATCCCTTCATAATGCACCGTAACTATTGGCCCGGTATCCACTAAATCAAAACTAACTTTGAGACTTGTCGGATCACGGCGTACTGATCCTTTTACCACCATACCGCCAATCCGTAACCGTTGGCCAGGCACTGGTTTCACCTTATCTTTGCCAAGGCCTTCTAATAATTGGGAAGGGGTATAGAACAAATCTACGTTTTCGTTCAGGGCGTACAACATCGAACCGACGCCACCTCCGATCAATAGTAATACCGCACTAACTGCGAGCAGACGCTGACGACGACGCGGATTCATTGGTTAAGGCTCCTGATCTTGAAAAGGTTGCTGAGATTGATGCTGACGAACCCGCTCTTCACGTGCAAGGCGAACTCGTAATTGCTGATGAAATTGTCGCTGTTGCCGGCTGCTAATAAACCAAAGACCTAACAAAACGACGAAAGTAAGGCCAAACGACAACCAGACATAGAGTCCATAAACACCCATCGCCAAGAAATCAGCGAAGCTATTAAAGTTAAAGCTAGGCATCTGACGACTCCTTGACTAAATCCCGCACCCAAGGGCGATGTTGTTCATGCAGCAAAATGGCGGTGCGCAAACGAAGACAAGTCAGCGCGGCTAACAATAGAGCGAACCCAGTAATACAGATTAACAATGGCCATAACATGCTGGGGTCAATCGACGGCTTAGCAAACTTGGTGATGCTGGCGCCTTGATGCAGTGTATTCCACCATTCCACCGAGAAATGAATGATTGGTAAATTAACCACGCCAACAATAGCCAATAACGAAGCCGCTTTATCGCCGGTTTCGCGGTCAGCAAAGGCATTTTGCAAAGCTATCACGCCAACATATAAAAACAGCAGGATAAGCTCAGAAGTTAACCTAGCATCCCACTCCCACCAGGTTCCCCACATCGGTTTACCCCAAAATGAGCCAGTAAAAAGCGCAATTAAGGTAAAACAGGCACCAATAGGCGCAATAGCGCCAATTGCCCATTGCGCCACTTTAATTTGCCAAACCAAAGCAATAAAAGCGGCAATTGCCATGCTACTGTAGGCGCCCATTGACCAAATAGCCGCAGGAACATGAATGTGAATAATCCGATAGGAGTCGCCTTGCTGATAATCAGCGGGAGTAAAACCGAGTCCCCAAACTACACCAATCAATAAAGTGAACCATGCCAATGGCATCAGTACTTGCTGCCAAGTCCCACAAAGTGCATAAAGTCGTTGTGGTTTTGCATAGGGATCAAGCCACTTAAACATATTACCCCACGTTAAGTTTCAGAGCTTTAAACACGGCAAACGGCACTAATGCCAACGCCAAACATAACATTGCCGCGATGATTGCTAATTGCGCGCCATAAGGCAAGCCAAATGCGGCTTGTTCCACCGCTGCGCTGGCAAAAATTAATAACGGAATATAAAAAGGTAGGATCACTAAAGCCAGTAAAATTCCGCCTTTATCGGCAGAAAGGGTCAAGGCAGCGCCGAGTGCCGATAACAAAGTTAAAAGAGGCGTTCCTAGTAATAAGGTTGCCACCACCGCAAAAAACGCCGGCTGACTTAACCCAAGTAACAACGCTAACAATGGCGACACAATAATGAGTGGTAAACCACTGGCACACCAACTAGCCGCCATTTTCGCCAGCACATAGGCCGGTAGCGGCAAGCGAGCACTGACTAATTGCTCTAGCACGCCATCTCGATAATCTTGTTTAAATAAACGCTCAGCACCAAGCAGCACACTTAACAAAGCGGCAATCCAAATGATGCCAGGCGCAATTTCACGCAATAAATTGGGTTTAGCACCAATGCCTAATGGAAATAAACTCAGCACTACGAGAAAGAACAACAGAGGGTTTAGCCAATCTGACTTTTGCCGGGCTAATAAGCGCAGATCGCGACGAAAAGTCGCCATAAAAACAGCGGCTATGCTCACCAACGATACTCCAATTCCAGTTGCCGAAGCTGCGACGCTAGCATCGGCAAAGGTTGATGTGTGGTCAAAATAATCGCGCCGCCGTTGGCACAATGCTGCTGAAAATGGGCTTGCAATAGGCCAATCGCACTTTGATCCAGTGCAGTAAATGGCTCATCCAAAATCCAGATCCGCGCTGGAGTTAACCACAGTCTCGCTAATGAAACCCGGCGCTGCTGACCTGCAGATAAATGCTGGCAAGGAATATCTTCCAAACCAGCAAGCCCCAAAGTCGCTAACAACTGCCAATCATCGGCGGCCTTTAATTGCCAGCAAGCACGCCAAAATTGCAGATTCTCCAGAGCCGTCAGTTGGCCTTGCACACCACTTAAATGGCCAATAAAACACAGATCAGCCGCATAATCATCGTGACACTTAGTCAATTCGACAGCTTGGTAATACAAGACCCCTTCGCTCGGCTCACTTAGCCCAGCTAAAATCCGCAATAAGCTACTTTTACCGGCACCATTGCGACCAGCGATCTGCAAAATATCGCCAGCCGACAATTGAATGTCGACATCGGTAAACAATATTCTGTCCTGCCGGACACAACTAAGCTTTGTGGCGTTAAATAGCATGCGACTTCGGGTCTGAAAAAAACAGCACGCATAGTAGCATAATGGCGCTAGAATACGAATGTGCATCCCATGCATAAAGCGACTAAGCGCCTGAAATATGAACCAGATCAATATTGATAGCTTGCTGAGCATCGGCAACAGTACAAAAATTGAGCCGCAGCTGAAGTTAGATACAACTCAGCTCTATCAAGCATTGCTGAAAATAGGGAGTGATGGTAGCGGTCAATTACAAGTAGCCGCAGGCAGCACCCCCATCAAAATTGCCCTGACCACAGCTGATTTACAACAGTTGGTTCGACCGCAGAATACCGCAAGCACTCAAGTTACTTTGTCCGGTCAAATACAAACTGCCAATGCAGAGCCAGTTACAACCAGTTTGCCGCAATCAACAGTCAATAGTTATCAGGGGCAACGGTCGGAAATCACTGCACGCTATGCACCAACTAGCGCAACAGCCACAGCACAAACTTCAAATCTAGGCAAAGCGTTAGATGGCACGTCCTGGCAAGTGAAACTGCAGCCGGTCAGTGAAAATCAGCTCAGCATTTCCATGATGAAACCGGCACAACAATTGCCGCTGACTGAAACTGCGGTATTTAAGCTCATCCAACAAGCCAGCCAACTACCACAGCTGCAAAACAAAACGCGTCAACTCGACAATGGCCAACTGCAGATGCAAGTGCAAGTGGTTCGACAGCAAGAACGATTACTACTGAGTATTGACCCAGCAAGACCATTGCTGGCCTTGCCGATGCCACAATCTAGCGACAAGCAGCAACAGGCAGTTTTAGCCCAAATTCCGCAATTTAAAGACGCCCCAAAAGCCAATGAACTCCAGCAATTGCCGCCTGCGGTTCGGCAAAATGGCGTCTTACATTTATCTGTTCAACAAGGGCAAATGCAGTTGAGTTTGCAACTGACAGCGCCAAGTTCCACCAGTCCAGATTTCAAAGCGCCCTTGCCACAAAGCACCGGCGAAAAAGACGTTTTTGTTGCCGATGTGTCGAAGGCGGCAGTCAACAAAAACTCTGCTTTAGAAATTGATACTAAAGTGTCAGCCCGTGCGTCAAACGCTGGTACGCAGGAAAAAACGGCGGTGTTACCTGCTCAAACGGCTTTAAGCTCACAGATTTCGGCAAGTAATCAGAGTAAATCTCCGCAGACGACAACGATAAACATCGTGTTTAATCACGAACAACTCAAAGCATTATTGCCAGCGCTGACCAAACAACTAGTGCATCAAAGTCTCAGCCTGCAACATCAGCAATTGCAGGTGGCGGAACGCGACTCGCGTCAACCTAGCACTCGGGCACTGTCGGCTGAACAATGGCAACTCAAGCCAAACGCGCAGCAATGGCAAGTTGAAGTACAAGCACCAACCCAAGAGCTGCGTGTTGCAGTAAAAGACATCGACAAGCCGCTGCAATGGCATAGCCAGCCAATCCCGGCACAACCTAAACTGCCAGTGATCCCGCAAAGTGTTGATATACCCACGTTATGGCGTCAATTATTGCCATTAACCGCTAGCCATATCGACCCATTGCGGATCACGCCAGAGCTTCCACCCAGTGTGCAAGCAATTCTGCACGAACTCAAAGCCAATACCCTTGATCACCAAAAGGTACCTGCTGCTGCCGAATTACAATCACAATTAAATGCAGCTTTGCAGTTTAGCCCGTTACAAAGCCAGCCGAATGCACTGACCGCCGCCGGATCCATGGCAATTGCCTTGCAACTACTCATTGGGCGGCTTAGTGCCAATACTGGTGAAGCCAATCGCCCGGCCGTCGGGAAAGAAAAATTGATGCAATTAGTTGGTCAATTAAATGAAACCCAAAGTGGCCAGCTATTAAAACAGCTATCAGGTCATAGTTCGCAGCTGCAACAAGCGCAATTCGCCAACATTGAGCAACAAGCACAAGCCAAAACCGAACACTCGCAACTGTTTATGCAGTTACCGGTATTGGTGCAAGGGCAAAATCAATTTGTTGAACTCGCCATCAGTGAACGCGAAGCCGACGGCAAAGGCGGACAGGGCAAAAAACGAGCTTGGCAACTAACGATGAAATTCCAAATCCCTGAGCAAGGCCATTTGTTAGTGCAAGTTCACTTAATGGATGCCGAAGTGAGTATGCAATTTTACGCAGAAACAGAGCAAACCCAGCAACTGACCAGTCAATGGCTACCGTTATTTAAAGATCGGTTAAAAGTACAAGGTCTAGAAATAAAAGATATTCAGGTGCAACGGGGGAAAATCCCTGAGCATCTGTATCAACGTGGTACCAGCTTGTTGCAAGTTAAAGTGTAAGGACGCTAAATGGTTGATAAATCTGCGGTAGGCTTAAGTTACGATTGCCAAGGAGCTCCGAAAATTGTGGCCAAAGGCCATGGCGCCCTTGCTGATGAAATTATTCGCTTGGCCAAAGAGCATGGCGTTCTGGTGCACGAGGACGAAAACCTCAATCGCCTTTTGCAACAAATGGAACTTGGCAGCGAAATTCCGCAGGAATTGTATTTGTTAATAGCTGAACTCATCGCTTTTTCTTATGTCCTGCAAGGCAAATTCCCAGAGAATTGGCAAAACATTCATCAACGGATTGATTTTAAAAGCTAATCACTGCTGCTTATTCAGTGGAAATTTGGCAAAAAATTTCGACAAACACTGATTTTTGCCCTGGTCTTGCTATTCATCAATACTGCTCGCCTGATACACTGCGACTGTCATTTTCATTGCCAAGGATAGTCCGCCATGTCAATCCGCTTGCCACACCGTATCAGCATTTCCCGTTTTAGTTTGTCGCCATTATGCCTGGCCCTGAGTTTTGCCATTGTCGGCTCGGCCAATGCCAACACTATTACCAAACAAACGCAAACTTATCAGACTGATAACGCAAAACTGAAAGTGGAATCCATCATTGAACGCAACGATGCTGCAGACTTGGTATCGCGGCAATTGAATGTACAAACACAAAATTCAGCAACACCAGTGGCCTTACCAATAGCCCCAACCGATCTTCAGGTATTTTCTAATAGCGCCATTTTTGATGCTTTATTTGCGCTAACCCAAGCTGAAGTCAAGGCAAACAGCGTGACTGAAATCACCGATTGGAGTTTTAATGATCAACAAGGGCTGGCTTGCCCTTGTTTTGAAACCGGTGCGAAATGGCATTACGTTTGGACCCGCGACTTAAGCTATAGCCTTGATCTTGGTTTGCATTATTTAGATCCAGCCCGTGCAATGAATTCGTTGTTATTCAAAACCTCAAAAGTCCGGGGAGAACTAGTAGCTCGTGGCATTGAAGACACCGAAGTCGCTTTGCAAGACACTGGTTCTGGTGGCAGTTGGCCAGTAAGTTCAGACCGAGTGGTCTGGATCCTCGCCGCAAGCCAATTAGTGCCAGCGGCAGAAAATGAAGAAAATCCCGCAGATTCGCAGCAACAATGGCAAGATAAATGGTACCAAATCGCCAAACAAACCTTGCTCCAAGATCGGCAATATCTATACAGCAATAAACTTGGCATTTACCGCGGCGAAACGTCGTTTTTAGATTGGCGCGAACAAACCTATCCAAGTTGGACCGCAAATAACACCATGTATTTGGCGGAATCCCATGCGTTATCGACCAACGTTTTGCACTACGTCGCTTTAAGCCGAGCAGCTGCGGCCGCTGAAGCCCTAGATCCGCAATATGCGAAGGTCTTCCGTAGTTGGGCAGAAGCACTCAAAGCAGCGATTAATGCTAATTTCTGGATGAGTGACCAAGGCCTATACGCGAGCTACATCGGTGAAGAACATAACCCGATGCAGGTACAACACTATGATCTATTGGGGTTAGCATTAGCCATTAACCATGGCGTCGCTTCGGACATGCAAGCGGCACAGATCCTTAGCAATTATCCAGTGACTTCTGTCGGTGCTCCGGTGATATTCCCAGCGCTCAAAGACATCCCTATTTATCACAATAGAGCGATTTGGCCTTTTGTCAGCGCCTATGCTCTGCGCGCAGCCAAAAAGCAAAATCATCCAGAGCTTTATCGTCGTTTGGCCATGTCATTATTTCAAGGCACCGCAGAAAACGGTTCCAACATGGAAAACTTAGAGTGGTTGAGTTTAAAACCGCATGTCGAAGACGGCAGCTTGTCAGGTCCGGTCATCAACTCTCAGCGCCAGCTTTGGTCTGTTGCGGCATACCATGATTTTGTGGTTGGTCAGCTGTTTGGCATGGAGTTCGCCAACCAAGAGCTCATCATTAACCCTTATTTGCCGGTCAGTTTAGTCCGCGATTTAAATATTCTAGACACTAAAGCTTCACCGATAGAATTGCAGAATTTAACCTTCGGCGAATTACAATTCCAAGTAAAACTGCAGTTGCAGGGCAACGGTAATCGCCAACAGATATACCGATTAAGCACAGTAACCCTAAACGGCGAACCAGTCGCGCTGAACCAAAAGCAAGGGTTGAGGTTAAAACTTGCGGACTTAGGAAGTGCCCAGAATGAGCTAGTGCTCAGCATGATGCCAGTAGATTCGCCAACGCCAACGGTCAATTTATTAAAACCAAATACCACCAGCAAATACCCTGAGCAGTTGTTTTCACCAAAAGAGCCGTTACTTACCCTGCAGACCAACAAAAAAGGTCACAATGAGCTAAGTTTTGCCCGTCAAGGTGAGGTTGAAACGCTGTTTACCCTGTATAAAAACGGTGTGCCGGTCAAATTAAAACGAAATGCCGAACAGTTTGTGGATGAGAAAACTAATAAAGGCCAAAGCCAATGTTATGCCCTGACCCAAACCCATAAACAAAGTGGTTTAGTGTCTTTGCCAAGTAAAACTATTTGTAGTGAAGGTGCGGTTAAACAATACACTGCGGGTGTTGATTTACTCGCTAATGATGGCGAGTTGGCGCAATACCTTGGGCAAGCAGTCTATAAAAACTGGGGCATGCCGGAACAGGATTTAAGCTTAAGTTACACCGCAAGTGTTGCGGGTACTCAACGTCTGCAATTGCAATATTACATCGACAACGGCCCAATCAATACCGGGATCACTGCGGTAGTGAAACGAGTGATAGCCAACTGCCCTAGCACTGGTCAGCAACAGAGTGTGTTAGTGATGCCGCATCTAGCAACGGCCACCGAACTTGGGGTTTCCAGTAATGCAGTGTTTAAAGCTGCTGCTGGCGAAGTGTGTAAATTACAAATTGTCGATGGCTTTAACATGAGCTATCTGCATCACTTTAATTTGTACACCGGCGGCAAAGGCGGCCGGACCGGACCGCTTAATCAAGCAGTTATAGCTGGCGCAAAAATTAGCCCGACTGCTGATTAATCCAGCGGCAACCAACACGTTATAGATGATAGGAAGTTCAGTGAGCCTTGCAGTAGAAAGATACGCCGATCGTTATGTGATATTCGCCCTGCTCTCGGCCATTTCAATGGCGAGCAGCGGGGTGATCGCCAGACTTAGCGGCATTGCTGCGGCGGAATTGACCTTCTATCGTTTAGCGGTGGGCGCTTTGTGCTTATGGTTATTTGTTTGCTTGCGCGGCCAAGCCCAGCAACTCAAACAAAAACCCGATTGGCGGATGGCGCTTAACGGCGTGATGTTGGCAAGTTTTATGTTGGCTTTTCTTAAAGCCATTAATTACATCAGTCTTGCTAATGCCATCATGCTGGTTTATCTCGCCCCGCCACTATCAGCACTGATTGCCCACTTTTTTTTCGCTGAAAAATTGGATTTTCGTAGCAGCAGCTTAATTGCTCTATCATTTTTTGGCTTTGCCATGATGCAAGAATTTAAACTTGATTTGGTCGTTACGCCGTCGCAATGGCCGGGTTTTTGTTTTGGGATCTTGAGTCTATTAACCTATACCGCATTCTTGTTATTAAATCGTCATGTCACGAGCTCACACTCCCAATTCCAACGCACTTTTTACCAGTTGCTCATTGGTGCTTGTTGTGTACTGCCATTTTTAGCCGATGCCAGTTTGCCAACAGCTGGCGATTGGCTGTGGATTGTTCTGGCCGGTTTTTTCCCAGGTTTTTTAGCTATTTATTTTGCAGTCTTAGCGCTTGAGCGGCTGCCAACTAAGGTATTCGGCACTTTGGCCTATATCGAACCTGTGACAGTGATCCTCGCCGGTTGGTGGTTGTTTGGCGAAGCGTTGTCGACATTGAAAATCGCTGGCGTGGTGCTGATCTTAACCGCCGGAGCGCTGCAAGCATTTAACACGCAAGGGCAGCAAAGCAAAAGTTAAGGTACAACTGCTTAGTCGCGTGAAACACCTAAACTTGCAAAGTGCGCAATTAAGACTAGAAAATGCATAAAGATCCACGCGAAGCTCGACAAGCAAAGAGCAACAAAGCTTGCTACACTAGCCGGCATATTTTTATAAGGAGTTCCCAATGAGTCAATTCCCTGATGATGGCAACGGCGATATGCTGCAAGCCATGCAAGATGCTGGTTTAGATTTAAATGCAGCGTTACATCTTGATTTTTATCTAGTTTTCGCAAATCAGCAAAAAGCTGAAATGGCGTTAACTGCATTAACCACCTTGGATCAGCCGGGCGAAGTTGAGTTAAATTTCAATGACCTGGAGCAATGGGAATTAATTGTTACGCTTCATATGGTTCCTGAACACGCGGCAATTACCGCGAAAGAAGCTGAACTCGACAAATTTGCCAAGAAATTTGGCGGTCATAACGATGGTTGGGGCGTAATGCAACACCAAGAAGGTGACGACGATTTTGATGATGAACACGACTGTGACGATGATTGTGATCATCACCATCATTAATCACCAAGGCTGAGGGAGTTCCCCTCAGCCATTGTTTGCTGTTCGACCTTATGCCTAGTCACTCAATGCAGTGCCAGACAATACTCGGCCAGTCCACAGCTATCTTGGCTCCTGGCGTGCCAAAAATTAACAATTTTGCCCGATAAATATTTACCTGCAGCCCTTCTCCCGCATAGGGCTATTCGCTATCATGCACGCCGTTGTTTTTTCCGATACACGGATCTGTACCATGCATTATTTATCGCCAGAATTTGGCATTTTATTTATCGGTTTTTTGTGGCTGTACTGGTGGCTAGGAGCCAAGTACGGCAATCGTGCACAAAACCTATTGTTGCTAGTTGCAAGCTATCTGTTCTATGCAACGTTTTCCCTGAAGTTCGCGCTACAACTCTTCGGTTTCTCGCTGGTTATTTTGACACTCGCCCGCTTTAGCGGTCCTAATCGACGAGCGCCAATGATTGCCGGCATAGTGCTAGCGGTTGGCAATCTTGGTTTATTTAAGTACTACAACTTCTTTCGCGAAGATCTGTTGTTTTGGTTGTCGCCACTATTTAATGGCGCCAGTTTGCCAGTGTTGGAGTTTGTCCTGCCGGTTGGCATCTCATTTTATACCTTCCAAGGCTTAGCATATTTAATTAGTGTTGGCCGGGGTGAGCGTCCCGCAGCAAACTATGCTGATGGCTTGTTGCACCTGTCTTTTTTCCCAACACTGTTAGCTGGACCGATTTGTCGCCCTAAAGAGCTGTTGACACAGATTGAAGCAACTGCGACACGCCACATTCAGTCTGTGGAATTAGCCTTGATGCTGATAATTAGCGCGCTGATAAAGAAAATTTGGCTGGCAGCTTGGCTGGCGGCAAACTTTGTCGACCCGGTATTTGCAAGCCCTGATAACTATCAAGCTATTGATCTGATTGTTGCTTTGTTTGCCTACGCTTGGCAGCTATATTTCGACTTCTCAGGATACACTGACATAGTAACGGCCTTCGCCTTGTTGCTCGGCTTTAGCTTACCGATGAACTTTAACCAGCCGTACTTAGCTACCGATCTCAGTGATTTCTGGCGTCGTTGGCATGTGACTTTGTCGCGCTGGATCCGTGACTACGTCTATATCTCTTTTGGCGGTAATCGCGGCAGTTTTGGCCGTACACAGGTCAATCTATTGTTGGCGATGACTATCTCAGGCTTATGGCACGGCGCGAGCTTAACTTTTGTCGTCTGGGGTGTTTGGCACGGCGTCGGCTTGATCCTACAAAACTGTTGGCAACGCTTTGTTAATTTTCAGTGGCCTGCTTGGGCAACCCAAACATTCACATTCTTATTCGTCTGTTTCGGCTGGTTGTTGTTCCGCTCGAGCGACTGGGAAAGCTTTGCCACTTATTGCCGAGGCTTTGCCCGCTGGCAACAGGCGCCAGAACTCAATTGGTTACTTCTTCTTGGCGCAATGACCGTATTTTTTATTGGTGCCCGTAAAGCAGATTGGTTGATGACAACTGGCGTTAGTCGCTTCCAACAGTTGGTTTGGTGGCAACAAAGTTTATTGTTCACAACAATAGTTATGTTGGTATTGGCTCTGGCTCCGGCTGGTATGCCTGGCTTTATTTACTTCGGATTTTAATGGATATGAAACCGTTGCGTTATTCATCATTATTTGCCCTTACTCTTGCCGGGGTTTTATTAGTCGCATTAAAAAGTAACGCGCTGATCCAGTATTGGCAGCAAAGTCGACACATCTTATTGGATGTAGCACCGCCCCCGTCTGTCGGCGACTTGGTAACTGAACATTTATTTTCTGCAGATCTGACAGCGCCGTTTACTGAGGCAGAACAATGGTTATTGGCATTAGGCCAAGCGCCGTGGCCAAGCAATTTAGATCCAGACGAACTGGTCGCCAGCAAAGATGATGATGTGGCTGTTGCCCCAATAATCGACGCAGAGCCTACTCAGGTAAACATCGCAGCGGCTTCAACCGAAACTAAGCAGCCGGCAGTGATTGCTGATGAGCCAAGCACTACTGAAAAGATTGTTGAAACGCCAAGTAAGAGCCAAAACGTCGATGCCGACAAAGCTTCAGATGCCACCGCAAGATTAATTGCCCAAACTAATGGCTCCGCAACTGCTGCTGACGTTGCAGGAACGAGCCCTGTGGCAAACCCAAGCAATGCAAGTGATGGCGTGGCCGCGACTCCAGAAGCGCCTACTAATGCCACCTTAAACTCTCTTGATGCGATGGGGAACATTGAACTCGAGCCACAAGATAGGGTTTTGCTGATTGGCGATTCGTTGATGCAGGGATTAGCGCCACATTTGGTCGCGCGGTTTAAGAAAAAGGATCAAATTCAAACGGTCGACATGAGCCGTCACAGTACCGGCCTTACCTACCCGGCTTTCTACAACTGGCCTAACGCGGTAGAAAAAGCCTTTAGTGAACAATCTTATGATGTAATGATCGTATTTATGGGGGCGAACGATCCTTGGGATATGACGGTAAAAGGCAAATATATCCGGTTTGCTTCGACTCGCTGGAATGAAATTTACACTGAACGAGTTCGGACTATCCTGCAGATCGCCAGCGATCACAATACTCGAGTCATTTGGCTGGGCACTCCACCAATGGGACGCGATGACATCAAGGGTAAAATCCCCCAACTTAATGCACTGTATAAGGCTGAAATCGACAAGTTTTCCGCCACTGCACGTTTTATCGACACAGCGCCGGTGCTTACCACCGACGGCGTCAGTTATAGTCGGTTTATCGAATTGCCAGAACGAGGCAGCGTGATGCTGCGCACCGACGATGGCATCCATTTCACCACTCAAGGTCATCGGTTATTATCGAAATTGACACTTGCGCAATTTCGATTGCCTCAACCGAAGAAAAGCCCTTAATGAAATTTGTTGTTAGTTTAATTCTGCTCAGCTTTGGCATTCTGTGTTACCACACTGGCGCTAATGCCGCGCCAACCGCCATCGAAGATTATGGCGACACTAACGCTAAAGCACTTTGGCAGAGTTTTCGCGAAGTCAAACAACAAATTCGACAAAGGCCGTTGCGGATCTTACAACTTGGTGACTCCCACACTGCGGGCGACTATTTTACTGGCCAATTACGGCAATCCTTGCAACAAGAGTATGGCAATTCCGGGATTGGCTGGCTAACCCCCGGTTATATTCCGAATCAACGATCAGCTCAGGTGCTGATGCGTCATCCAGCGCAGTGGAAACTGGTTGATAGTAAACAACAAAAACACACTGGCACCTTCCCACTTGGCGGATTGATACAAAAACCTAGCAATAACAGCGCCCTAGAAATGCGGATCAAAGATCCGCAACCACAAGGCAAATGGACTGTGCATTTATGGCAACAAGCGCCGCATAAGCCTTGGCAGATAAAACTAGCAAATGGCAAAATTCGGCAATTAGCAACCAGTGATAAGAGCCCTGCGGCGTGGCGTCATATTGAGATGCCAATTGATGCTGCGCAGCTACATGGCATGAAACTGCTTGCGCCAAAAGGCAGCAAACTCGCCGGCATAGTGTTAGATAAAAAGGCACCAGGCATTACCTTGGATGCGTTAGGTATTACTGGTTCAGTGGCGGCGGTTATAAATCGCTGGGACGTCGCGACATTAAAACAACAGCTGACTTGGCGCTCGCATGAGCTGATTATTTTAGCTTACGGCACCAACGAAGCCTTCTCCAACGACTTCCAAGTACAGACATATGAAGATGAGTTAGTGAAGAGCATTCGGTTGCTACGAAAACTAAACCCCAAAGCAGCGATTATGCTGATTGGCGCGCCCGCCTCTGCCAAAACCAAAGCACCATTAAGCAAAGGCAATTGCCGGTTACCACAACCACCAGCGCTTATTCGCGTACAGCAAAGTCAGCGCAAAATTGCTAAACAGGAAAAAACCTTGTATTGGGATTGGGCAGCTGCGATGGGTGGAAATTGTATCGTTGAACAATGGCTCAAACAAAAACCAGAGCTGATGCGTCCAGATATGGTGCACCTGAGCAAAGAAGGGTATTACTTCAGCGCCGATCGTTTTTATCAGGCGCTGCAACAACGGATCTCTACGCGTTAAGCGTTGTCCCCATCACCCATCAAGTTATTGCGTGCTGATAAATTCAGTGCGCAATAAATTTTCGTTGTAATAAATTTCTATTCGAGCTGAAGCGGCAGATAACTGTTGGCCAGCCGCATGCTCGCCATTGCCGACGATGAAACGGTAACGGTATTTACCGCGGCGAAATTGCAGGATGGGCCCTTTCCCATCCAACACTTTGGCTCCGACGATTTCCAGTGCCGGTTTGTCGTCAGTTTGTGCCAGCAGCCACGAGCGATAACGCCATTTGCCAGCACTTACTTCGCTGACTTCGATGCGATGTTGCTCGCTTTGCCCGACAAAACTTTGTAGAGATCCTTGCGCCGGAGTTTTTGCTGAAGTCGCAACGAGGCTTACTGTAGGTGATTCTGCGGCCACAACAGCTGGCGCACTCGCCTCGATAACCCCTAGCTCATCATTCACTGGCACGGCTACATCCTGACAATTAGCGCTGAGCCATGGCGCCAATACCGCAGGATCTTGGCTTAATGTGCTGATGTAAAAATCGCGTTTCCCAGCATGGCTAAAATCACGCAACCAGAATTGACCAGCAAGTGCTGAATAATCGAAGCCATCAAAACTCAACTGCATCGGCGTCAGACAGCGCAAAAACTGCTGCTGCATTGGCGATAGTAACTGCGGATATTGCTGCACAAATTCAGCAACGGAGCCAATCTGCAGCAGCTTTAACTGGCCGTCGGCTGTTTTGGTCATGACGTTTAGCGGAAAATGGAAAAACTGAGCGGTCTTTACCGCATCACCGCTGACCACAGCAGCTTTGAGCTCAGCGATACGGACATCTGCAACAGGTGCTTGCAATAGCGACTTTTTATCCGTCAAAACGCCATTATCATCGGCATATACCGGTAACTGCAGCATCCCTAGCGCACAACTGATTGCTACCCCAAGGGTAAATCGTTGACGCCCTAACCGCTTTTGCAACACCTTGCTTTGCATTGATTAATCCCTACTAGCTGTTGGCGCAGATTTAATTGTAATTTCTCGCTGCGGAAATGGCATCGTCACACCATTTGCTTTGAAACTACGCCAGATCGCTAAATTGATTTCTGAACGTACCGAACCGCTACCATTTTCCATATCGGCGATCCAAACCCGTAACTGCAATTTCATACCACTGTCGGCAAACTGCAGCAATCGCACTGAAGGTTCTGGTGTGTGCAGAACTCGGGCGGAAGCAAAAGCACAATCGAGCATTAACTGCATGGCTTGTTCTGGATCGTCCTGATAACTGATTTGGACGTCGATTTCGAGACGAACGTTCGGATCCGCGTAACTCCAGTTAATCACCTCTCCGGTGATTAAATTCTCATTGGGGATTAACGTATCAATGCCCTGGCGATTACGCAGCACGACATAACGCGAGTTCATTTGTTCGACCCAACCAAAATTTTCGCCAACTGTTATGTTGTCGCCGGGTTTCACCGATCTATCCATCACCAAAATAAAGCCGCTAATGAAATTCGAAGTGATCTTTTGTAAGCCAAAACCTAAGCCAACCCCAAGCGCACCGCCAAAAATCGCCAGCGAACTTAAATTAATACCAACAGCACTCAGTGCGATAAGAAAAGCAATGGTTAGCAAAAACACCTTGGTAAATTTGCCAAAGCCTACTTGCATACTTGGGCTAAAGTGTTGAATTTGCTTGAGTCGCTGATTTGCCAAAGACGATAACCACAAAGCAACAGTAAATGCCAACAACACCACCAACACAAATTGTAGAGTCATCCACAACGAAATGCGGGTAGTGCCAAGCGTGATGGCGAGTTTATCTAAGAGCTGATGCAGCGGCTCTAACAAGCCAGTTAAATGCAGTACCACCACAAACCAAATCCCAGTCGCGAGCATGGGTTCCATCGCTTTGACCAGCGGGCTTGAGAGGAAAACCTTGCGAAGCACATACAATGACAACCGAATAATTGCCAGGGCAAAAACTATCGGCAACAAGAATTTCAGCACCTGCGCAGGCAGTTTGTACATGTCAAAAGATTCAGCAGCCACTAACAGCGCCATCGCAAGGACACTTGGGAAAAAGATCCGTTGCGAACTGCGCACCGCCATATGACGCAAACCGGAACTATGGTCTTGGCTAAGCCGACGCTGCAGCATTGAATTGAGCAATGCCGCAATAACGAAAATGACTAAAATCACAGCAAGTTGTAACCAAAAACCTGGCTGAACGCACAAATGGATTACCCAACGTGCTGCTGCGTTTAGTTGATGATTAAGCCAATCCACAACAAAAATTCCCAAGAAAAATAGATCAATAAGTTATCAGAAATTTAAATAAAACTATAGCCTTACCTTGTACTTGCCTTGACTTTGCAACAGGGCCAGTCAAGCCCAACATCCATCATAATGGATAGCAGTCATATTGATCTGCCTGCGCTTTAGACCGTATGTTAAAGTAGCTTTTTTTAATTTGGATTTATCAATGTTCGCGCCAGTCCATAGCTTTCGGCAACTCCCTGCGACTTTTTTTAGTGATGTCATGCCAACTGCAGTGGCGTCCCCGAGTTTTATTGCTTTTAATCAACCACTTGCAGAGCAATTAGCGCTACCTACGCAATATTGGCAAACCGACCAAGGCTTGGCACTGTACAGTGGATTGCAGTTACCGGACTGGACCAAACCATTGGCAGCGGCCTACACCGGTCATCAATTTGGTTCTTTAGCGCCGAGATTAGGTGATGGTCGCGCTATTTTATTGACTGAACTGACTGACATAACCGGCAAAATTTTTGACCTGCAATTAAAGGGCGCCGGACCAACTCCATACTCGCGACGCGGTGATGGCCGTGCCGCGTTGGGTCCGGTACTTCGAGAATATTTAGTCAGTGAAGCGATGCATGCGCTTGGCGTACCAACCACCCGCGCCTTAGCTGCGGTCATGACCGGTGAGCCGGTCTATCGGCAGCGCCAACTACCCGGCGCAATAATCACTCGGGTTGCCGACAGTTTCTTACGCATTGGTAGTTTTCAGTATGCGGCAATGTATGCAAACCACGACGAGCTGCAGGCGCTGCTCGATTTTGCTATCAATCGCCATTACCCAGAATGTGCTGACGCCGAAAACCCCGCATTGGCCTTTTTGGCAGCAGTGCAACAACGCCAAGCCAAATTGATTGCCAAATGGATGAGCCTTGGCTTTATCCACGGCGTGATGAATACCGATAATATGGCAATCAGCGGCGAAACCATTGATTACGGTCCCTGTGCTTTTATGGATAAATACCGTGCGGACACAGTGTTTAGCTCCATTGACACTGGCGGCCGTTATGCATATCAACAACAACCGCAAATTGGCCAATGGAATTTAGCTCGCCTCGCAGAAAGCCTATTGCCGTTGATTGCTGAAGATGAAACACAAGCGGTAGCCATGGCAACTGAAGTTCTGAATGGTTTTGGCCCAAGTTACTACCAGCATTGGCGCGAATTATTTGGTGCAAAAGTCGGACTTCGGCAAACTACCAATGACGATCAATCGTTGATCCAAGCGCTTTTACAGCTGTTACAACATGCTGAGATCGATTTCACCATTTTTTTCCGCAAGCTCGCTTATGCCAGCACCGACATTTATGCTCAAAAAGGCCCACATGGGTTGTTTGCCGATGCAGAATCATGGCTAACTTGGGCAGAGCAATGGCATCAGCGCTTAGCAAAAGAAGATGCCGAATGCGACGAGCAATCGACACAGCACCAAAACAGGGTTGACCAAATGCTCGCGGTGAACCCCGCATTTATTCCACGAAATCATCAAATTGAACAAATCATCGAAGAGGCAATTGAGCGCAATGATTTCACGCTGTTCGAGAAATTCCGCCAAGATTTGACCACACCATATCAAGACAACGAGTTCTGGATGGCAGCACCGGCGCCAAGCACAGCACTTTATCAGACGTTTTGTGGTACATAGCGGTTTTCCAAGATGGCGGACGGTTCGACTATTGTTGAGGGTTTGTTTAGGGCCAAAGTGGAAGCCGATACTTTCTTTAGCATCAAAGAAAGTAAAGAGGTAACAAGAGGGCTGACTGCAAGTCAAAATAACCATCATCTACCGGAGGCTTTTATGGGCTTAGACTGCCGAGAATACTTAGATGCAAAACAATTTGAGTTTCTGTTTAACTGGTATATTCGCCGCTTAAAAAGCGAAGGACCGAGTATCAAAGCTGAGCCGCTTAGCTATGATGGTTTTTCCGATTATGACCAGTGGTTTCAACGACTAAGTATCGAAGCCCAAACCGCCTACAGCGAGCACTTCGGCGAACCAGTGCCAGCCATCGCCCTCACCAATTTGTTTCACCTCGCAGAGCTGGAAATCGCGGGTAAATAATTGCAGTAATTTTTTTCTTTGCAACCAAAGAACCAAAGTGGAAGCCGATACTTTCTTTGATGCCAAAGAACCAAAGTGGAAGCCGTTACTTTCTTTGATGCCAAAGAAAGTATCCAAAGACAAAACTGCGAAGCGGTTTTGGACAGCTTTAGCTGGCCCCGAAAGGGTAAAACCGTAGGTTTTACAAAGGCACCCCTTTCCCGCTCGACAGCGCTTGCGCTGAACCGCTTTAGCGGGTCCGAAGGATAGGGCGAAGCCCGTATAAAGCCCGCCGGAAAATTGCCGCTCTGAGGCGAAAACGGAACTCGCTTGCTGCTAACGTCAGCAAGCTCAAACAGCCGTTTTCTTAAAACCTCAGAACAGCATTTTCCATCGGCTCGCTACAACGGGGCCGAAGAGCAACAGCTAGGCACATATGGGTATTGGTTTTGGCGGTTGTTTTAATAAAGCCTCAGATCAGCATTTTCCAGCTCCTCGCTACAACGGTGCCGAAGAGCAAAAGCAGGGCCAAAATTGGCGCCACGCGTTTTCTTAAAATCTGAGAACTGCATTTTCCATCGGCTCGCTAAAACGAACCAAAAGCAAGAGAAACGAGCTTTTGCTTTGTAACTACCTCGCTCTTCACGGCCCCGTAAAGCGAGCCG
>JAFLDV010000021.1 GCA_017302255.1 Gammaproteobacteria bacterium
CGTGCTTCGACTACGAAGCGGGACGTGCATCATACACTTCCCAGATTTTAAGTCAAGCAGAGAAATTCATTATTCTAACAAGCTTCTCTGCTTAACCTACTTCACTTCCCCGACAACCACTTTCAGGCCATTCGACCCTACGTCGTTGCGAGGCGGCCATTTTAGTCAGTTTTCAGTTCGTGTCAAGCGTCTTTTTATCGACTATTTTCACTTTCTTCAAACTCACCCGGCGTTTCGCTTTCGCATCACCCCGTCGGCATGGCGCGCATTATAGGGAGTTTTCGCCGACGTGCAAGTGAGAATTCGATCTTTTTTGCTTGTTTCAGTTCGTTTGCTCAATAAAACCTCGTTATGTACAAATTAGCTGCAAAATCTCTTTGGATTTATAGATTTATCTTGTTGGCGAATGGGTTGGGACTGGTTAATATAGATTTTGACTACTATAAGTAGATTTGTTTTCCGTTGTTTCTTTTCACCACTATTAGTATTTAGGAATTATCTATGTCACCAAGTATGCGTTCGTCATTACCATTCACTCTGGCTTTGGCCATTATCACTTATCTGTTATTTCAATTTGTGCTGACTACTGTAATTACTGATGTAGCTATTGCTGCAGTTATCGGTGTATTACTTGGCGGTATCCTCGTACCAATTTTAGTTGAGGTAAAACCTCTTACTGATTCACCGGCCACAGCAACACCTAAAGCTGCTGCCGCTGCCGTCTCTGGTGCGAATGCCACTTTATATGTTGGCAACCTGCCATATAAAGCAAATGAGGAAGCTGTCCGTGAATTGTTCCAACAATCCGGCACCGTTATTAATGTGCGTTTAATGAAAGATCGCCAAACCGGACGTCGTCGTGGTTTTGGTTTTGTCGAAGTAGCAGCTAAAGATGCCAATCGGATGATTCAAAAGTTGAATGACTTTGAATATGAAGGTCGGACGCTGAAAGTTCGTGAAGCCAAAGAACGTCAAGATGGTGACGATAACGAAGAGTAATCTTCGGCAGGCTTTGACCAGCATTCGTACTGGTCAAAGCCTAATTCTGCAAGTTTGCCTTTCTGTTGTTCGTTAAGTTCCAATGTACTAATAAATAGCTGCTGTCCATTAGCCTTTGCCGGATTGTCTATTGTCACCACCACCTGCGTCACTCGTCTTGCAATTGCATCAGCAGTATCTAAAAGCACAGCGTCCGGTAAGCATGACTTAATCTCAGCTGCAAGAAACGGAAAATGAGTACAGCCAAGTACTATATATAGTGGCGATGTATCTACAAGGCTGGAAAGCCGTATTACCTGCTCGACAGCATCATGTACATTATTGCCGTACCATACTTTTTGCTCGGCCAATAATACCAGCTCGCTACTTCCAACCTTTTGCACCGGAATGCCAGGTGCGAATTGCTCAATCAGCCCCTCCAGATAAGCGCTTTTGCAAGTTGCAGGTGTAGCAAGCACTGCAAAACCTTCGGGACTTAATGCGGCAGCAGGTTTTATCGCAGGCACTGTACCTACAAATGGAATACTAAATTGCTGACGCAATGAAGCAACAGCTTGTGTAGTCGCTGTGTTACAAGCAATGACGATAAGGTCGACCTGATGATTGATTAGCATCGAAGATAATTGCGTCAGACGAGATTGGATAAATGCTTCTGATTTCTCGCCATAAGGTAAATAGCGATTATCCATGACATAAATATAATCAGCAGCAATACAAGCACGCACCGCACTCAGAATAGATAGACCACCAACGCCACTGTCGATAAAGCCAATTCGCATAATCACCTCACAAGTATTATCGCTATTTTGCCAGAAGGATGCATGAACTGCTGCAGAGATTTAGCAACTGATTTGGAGTTCCGATAAAAACCTTTTATTATGGCGGCCATTTTTCGGTGAGGCGCCATCATGCAATTAGGTCAAGTTTTTCCAGAGCAATACGAATTACAGCTGCAAGCAAAAGTTGATGCGATGCAGCAGTTATTTGCGCCATTTAATATGCCGGAACCCGAAGTATTTCGTTCTGAACCTGCACACTATCGGCTGCGTGCTGAGTTTCGGGTATGGCACGATGGCGACGACATGTATCACATCATGTTTGATCCGCAAACGAAGACCAAACACCGCATTGATTATTTCCCTGTCGCCTGCAAGACGATTGCCGACTTTATGCAACCGTTACTGGATGCACTAAAGAAACGACCACTGCTAAGAAATCGGCTTTATCAAATCGATTACCTCTCTTCACTGAGCGGTGAATTGTTGGTGTCGTTAATTTATAAAAAGCCGATCCCGGCTGAGTGGCAAGCGGAAGCCGAGTTATTAAAAGCTGAGCTAAGTAGCATCCAAGCCTTTGATTTGATCGGACGAGCACGTAAACAAAAGATATTGGTAAATAGAGACCATCTTCTGGAGCGGCTTCAAGTCGAAGAACGGACCATTCAATATCAACAAGTTGAGAATAGCTTTACCCAGCCGAATGGTTCGGTGAATCAACTCATGCTGGAATGGACTTGTGCTATCGCCAAAAGCGCTTTAAGCAATGATCTGCTCGAACTCTATTGCGGCAACGGCAATTTCTCACTGGCTTTGGCGCCGTACTTTCGACAAGTCGTGGCCACTGAATTATCAAAAACATCGATAAAATCAGCTGAGCTCAATATAAAACTAAATGATGTCAGCAACCTGCAAGTTCTGCAGATGTCGGCAGAAGATGTCAGCCATGCCCTGTCGCAAGGCCAGCAACTCAAACATATCGATTTGTCAGAATTGCGGTTGAATAGTGTTCTGGTTGATCCGCCTCGAGCCGGGTTAGATCCAGCAACCGAGCAGCTAGTTTGTCAATTCGATGACATTCTCTACATTTCCTGTAATCCAGAAACCCTGGCGAAAAACTTAGTAACGCTGACGCAAAGCCACGAAGTGAAACGGTTCGCATTATTCGACCAATTTCCTTATACACACCACATCGAATGTGGTGTGTGGTTGCGCAAAATTACTCTTTAGGTTTTCGCGCGTAACCTGCCGCACCGTGCGCCATCCAGCGCAACTGAGTAATGGTGCGGTGGGTAATTTGCACCCGAAGTTCCGGGCTGGCATCTAAGGCGTCTGCACCAGCATGAAACACCAAAGTCACCATAGCTTCCGCTTGGACTTGCGCATATTCATCCGGGCAGGCGGTCTCTTTACGTAAATAATCGGCAAGTTCAGCGCAAAAATGTTGAATTTCCCGCGCAACAGCTCGGCGAAATGGCGCTGAAGTTCCTGAACGTTCGCGAAGTAACAAACGAAAAACGTTGCTATTACCGACCACAAACTCCATAAAAGTCTCAATCGAAGTTCGAATAACACTGCCGTTTTTCTCAATTCGATGGCGCGCTTGTCTGAGTAACTGTCGGAGCATCAACCCGGCTTCATCAACTAAAGTTAGTCCGAGTTCATCCATATCGGCAAAATGGCGATAAAATGAGGTTGGTGCTATGCCGGCTTCACGGGCAACTTCCCGCAGACTTAGACTCGAAAAACCTTTATCCGGACTGAGTTGGGCAAAAGCCGCATCAATAATTGCGCGTCGGGTCCGTTCTTTTTGTTGTGCTCTGCTCAAAAGCTGCATCCTGATTAATTGCGTCAGCGTTATTTTATTTTATACCTTGACCCACGCCAATTGCACAGTAAAATTAGCTTACACATGTAAGCTAAAAGTACCCACCATGGAAAAACCACCTATTATCTGGACCAACGTCTTGGTCTTTGCTGTCACATTTACGATTGCCGCGGTCGGCATCCCAGCCTATGAAATCATGGTTGGTTTTACATGGATGGAAATTGTCGCAACTATTCTTTGTCTTGGTTACTGCGGGATGTCAATTACTGCCGGTTACCATCGTCTCTGGGCTCACAAAACCTATGATGCTCATCCTATTATGCAGTGGATTTTTGCTATTGGCGGTGCTTTTGCGCTGCAAAATAGTGCCCTGCATTGGTCATCTGATCATCGGATCCATCACAAATTTGTCGACCAAAACGATAAAGACCCGTACTCAGCGAAAATGGGTTTCTGGTACAGTCACATTGGTTGGATGCTGCGTGAATATCAGGCGCACCGCTATCATGATTACTCGAATGTACGCGACCTGCAGAACAACAAAATTGTGATGTTCCAGCATAAGCATTATTTGTTACTCACGGTACTTACAAACTTTGGCATTCCATTATTTCTGGGCTGGCTCAGCGGAAATTACATCGGCATGCTGCTGAGTGTCGGCTTTTTGCGCTTGGTGCTTAGCCATCACTTCACCTTTTTTATCAACTCTTTGGCACACATTTGGGGAAATCAGCCTTATACCGACCAGAATACGGCTCGCGATAATGGGGTTTTAGCCTTCCTTACTTATGGCGAGGGTTACCATAATTTCCACCATATCTTTGAATATGACTATCGCAATGGCATTCGCTGGTGGCAATTTGACCCAACCAAATGGTTGATTAAAAGCTGTTCTTGGGTTGGCTTAACCCGTAACTTAAAAGTTTGCCCAGAAGACCGCATTTTAAAAGCAAAAGCGCTGATGCAGCTCAAACGTGCACAAGTGAAAGCATTGCAACTCCCTAACGCTGAACAAATTTTACAGCGGATGGAACATGAGTACCAACTGCTCCTTGAGCGGATGCAAGCTTATTTCGAATTACAGAAAACCTTGCTAGCCCAAAAGAAAGTTGGGATGCAGCATAAAAAAGCGCAATTGATACAAAGCTATAATGAATTTGACCTCCGCAAGCAGTATCAAGAACTGCGCGAAGGTTTCCAATTCCAACAGCGGCAATGGCAACTTTTTATTGAACAGTACGCTTAGTACCGGATAAATATGATTAAAAGGCGACTTATGTCGCCTTTTTCACTTCAACTGTTTGAATTTATGCTGCTATTATCTAAGCGAGTAATGTTCAAATTGAGTGGAAACCACTGTGGCTGCGAAAAATACTGCATCAACCCAAGCAAATATATCGACCGAGACTTTTGACTATGACGCGATAATCATCGGCACGGGCCCTGGGGGGGAAGGTGCAGCAATGAACCTCGCCAAAAGCGGAAAAAAAGTTGCGGTCATTGAGCGCCACTCGCAGGTTGGTGGTGGTTGCACC
This sequence comes from Gammaproteobacteria bacterium, assembly GCA_017302255.1. Taxonomy (GTDB): domain Bacteria; phylum Pseudomonadota; class Gammaproteobacteria; order Enterobacterales; family Alteromonadaceae; genus Pararheinheimera. The sequence continues at coordinate 5,139 of JAFLDV010000021.1, forward strand.
CACTGGGGGACTATTCCATCAAAAGCTTTGCGACACTCAGTAAGTCGGTTTATTGAATACAATGAAAACCCACTGTTTCAAATGGACAATCAGTCATCAAACCTGACTTTCCCACAAATACTTCGTCATGCTGCAGGTGTCATTCGCAAGCAAGTTCGTTTGCGCAGTAGTTTTTACGATCGAAATCGCGTCGAAGTATTCCAAGGCGAAGCCTCATTTGTCGACAAACATCACATTCGGATTGTCCCACCGTCAGGTCCGGATCGAGTCATCAGTGCACAGACCATTGTGCTAGCCACGGGTTCACGGCCCTATCGTCCGGCAAATGTCGATTTCAGTCATCCGCACATTTTTGACAGTGATACCATTTTGTCGCTCAACGAAGATCCGCGCCACATCATTATTTTCGGTGCTGGCGTTATCGGTTGTGAATATGCATCCATCTTCCGTGGTCTCGGTGTCCGGGTCGATTTAGTCAACACGCGAGATCGCTTATTGTCCTTTATGGACGCAGAAATTTCCGATGCGCTGAGTTACCACTTTTGGAACTCTGGGGTCACAATTCGTCATGGTGAAGAATTCGAAGCAATCGAAGGCTTACCTGACGGTGTGATTCTACATCTGCAATCGGGTAAAAAAATGAAGGCCGATTGCATTCTGTTTGCCAATGGTCGCACCGGCAACACTGACACTCTTAATTTAGATGCTATCGGTTTAAAAGCTGATAGCCGCGGCCAATTAAAGGTTAACGAAAATTATCAAACTTCAGTTGATAACGTTTATGCCGTAGGTGATGTCATTGGGTATCCGAGCTTAGCAAGCGCGGCATACGACCAAGGCCGTATCGCGGGCAACTCAATTATTCACGGTCATTGCGATACTCGTCTGATTGAAGATATTCCAGTCGGCATCTATACCATCCCAGAGATGAGTTCAGTCGGAAAAAACGAGCAGCAATTAACTGCTGCTCGAATTCCTTATGAAGTAGGTCGGGCACAATTTAAACACTTAGCTCGTGCACAAATAGCCAACACTAGTGTCGGCAGTCTAAAGTTGTTGTTTCATCGTGATACAAAGGAAATTCTTGGCATCCATTGCTTTGGTGAGCGTGCCGCTGAAATTGTGCATATCGGTCAAGCGATCATGATGCAGAAAAATGGCGGTAATAATGTGGAGTACTTCGTACACACCACATTTAACTATCCGACCATGGCCGAAGCGTATCGAGTCGCCGCTATGAATGGCTTAAACCGACTTTTTTAACTGGAAAATCTGAGTTTTTTATAACTGAGTGAAATTTAGTCACTCGAAAAAGCAAAGTAGCTATTTCGTTTATTACAAAATTAGTTGTACACTCGAAAAAAACAAAATAATGACAATCTGGGGAAACACTATGCTAAGGATGAGTCTGGCCGTGTTTTTATTAGGACTGTACTGCCAGTCCGCGCACGCTGATTTTGCAAGCGCTCGAAAGCTCTTTGAGCAACAAGATTATACTGCGGCAATCCCGCAATTGGAGTTAATGGCTAAATCCGGTCACCCGGATGCGCAATATATGGTTGCACAAGCTTATGCCAATGGTTGGGGTAAGCCAGTTGATGTCTATCAGGCATATGCTTGGACATTATTAGCCAAAGAATCAGGCTCAGCTGAAGCCGGAGCTTTTTACGCTGAACTTCGCCAAAAGCTGCCTTCTCGGCGCGAAGCAAAAACTACTTTCGCGACATTAGATAAAGAGTTTGGCCAAGTGGCCTTACAAAGTAATCTGCTGCCGAGCAATAAATTTGCCAACACAAACCCAGTGTTTACTGTTGCAAAACGCTTAGCACAACCAGAATACCCGTCATCATTTAAACGTTCAGGTATTCCGGCATGGGCTATTGTGTTTTATGACATCAATGAAGCAGGCAAAGTCGAAAATGCTAATGTTGCCCTGAGTTACCCGCAGGGTGCTATCGACCGTTATGTGCTTGATGCCGTGAAACGCTGGACATTCACCCCGCCGAAGAACGGTTATGGTGAATCTTTGCGGTTAAACCATCAAATTCATGCTTTTTCGCTAGAAAAAGTCATTACGCCAACGCAAAAGTATAAGAAAGACAACGCTGACTATATCGCGGCGATTAAACAAGCCGCAGATGCAGGTTTTGCTGAGTACCAATACAAATATGCTTTGTTGGCACATGCGGGGATTTTGAAGACTGAAAAAGCACTGCCTTGGTATTTGAAGTCAGCAATCAGTGGTTATGCCCTCGCGCAAGTCAGTATTGCACAGTGCCTATTTTCTGGCAGTTTGTGTGACATCGATAACAACAAAGGGATGAACTGGTTAGCCAAAGCCGCAGACAGTGGTCATGCGCCTTCAGCATTCACCTTAGCGCAAAAGTTATTAAACAGCGACAACATCCAGTTTGATCCATTGCGCGCCGCGAAGTATCTGAAACAAGCTTCGGCAAAAGGTTATGGCCCTGCCCTTGTTGAATATTCAGCACTATTGGCAAATTCATCCTTACCGGAAATCAGGAACCCTGAGTTAGCTATCCAAATTGCCGAACAAGGCTTAAAGAAAGACGATGATAATCCGAATTTGTTAGCGAGCATCGCCACAGCAAAATTCGAACTAGGCAAACTTGATGAAGCTCGCGAATTGTTAGCCCAAGCCATCGACCAAGCTGAATCACGCGGTATGGACACAACGCCATTTACCGAGCTGTTAGAAAGCTACCAAAGCGATGTGCAGACCGCTGCCGAAAAGTGACAACTTCGGTAACTTGACCACAAAAAAAACCGACATTTGAAATGTCGGTTTTTTTATGGAAAAAATGTTGAACGCGGGTTCAGCCATCAATACCGATTATAAATCGGTATTGATGTGGTAAGTCCGACTAAACGACTGCACAGCTTCGATGAAGACTTTAGCTTTTTCTGGATCAACATCAGGTGTGATGCCATGGCCCAAATTGAACACATGACCAGAACCTTGACCATAACCATCCAAAATTGCTTGAACTTCTAAGCGGATACGTTCAGGAGTACCTAACAAAATTGCCGGGTCCATATTGCCTTGCAACGCAACTTTATCCCCGATACGCGAACGAGCAGAGCGAATATCAATAGTCCAGTCGAGGCCTACAGCATCACAGCCAGTTGCCGCTATTTCTTCCAACCACAGGCCACCATTTTTGGTAAATAGCGTCACCGGAACTGGACGACCATCTGCATGGCGAGTTAAACCTTCGACGATCTGTTGCATATAGCTTAATGAATATTCGCGATAATCGTGCGGAGTTAACACGCCGCCCCAGGTATCAAAAATCATCACAGATTGAGCGCCCGCCGCGATTTGGGCATTAAGATACAAAATGACGCTTTGCATCAGCTTGTCGAGCAAAATATGCACAACCTCAGGCTCGCTATACATTAACTTTTTAATCTTGGAAAAAGTTTTGCTGCTACCACCTTCCAACATATAGGTCGCTAACGTCCATGGGCTGCCCGAGAAGCCAATTAATGGCACTGAGCCATTCAACTCCCTGCGGATAGTCCGAACGGCGTCCATAACGTATTTCAGCTCAACTTCTGGATCTGGCACTGGCAGATTCACCACATCCATAAAATCAGTCAGTTGCTTAGTGAATTTAGGACCTTCACCTTCACCAAAATAAAGACCCATGCCCATTGCATCTGGGATGGTCAAAATATCACTGAATAAAATCGCGGCGTCTAAGTCATAACGACGTAATGGCTGTAGTGTTACTTCGCATGCTAATTCAGGATTTTTGCATAAGGACATGAAATCACCGGCCTGAGCTCGGGTCGCGCGATATTCTGGTAAATAACGGCCAGCTTGGCGCATCATCCAAATCGGAGTACGGTCAACTGGTTGTTTTAAAAGGGCTCTGAGGTACCGATCATTTTTTAGCTGCATCTTGGCTCTACCATTAAGCTGGGTTTATTTATTCTAGCAGTATCGTTGCCGCCACACTATCATGACAGCCGAATGAATTTTTTTGCAAGTTTTGATGATTCTTCTCTTGCCCAGTCCAAAAGCATTTGGTATAAAACTGACGCGCTAGTGAAGAAATCGAAAAAACAAGAGCTCGGTTCTACGGGCCCAACAAAAATACTTAAGCCACAATTGTGGCTTTTTTATTTTCTTTTTCCAGTATTTTTTATTAACTTCATTGATTTAATCCACTTTTACTCGCAATTTCACTCTGCGCTTGTGCGATCATCTGCCCTGATAGGGTTTGTACTGGTGGGATCTCCGGTAGTGCGGTGATATCAAACCAATAAGCTTCCTCAATTTCGTTTGGCTGACAACGAATGTCCCCGGATACATAATCCGCCATAAAACCAGCCATCAACGAATGCGGAAAAGGCCAGGGCTGACTCCCTACATACCGAAGATTATTAATTTTAACGCCAACTTCCTCGGCAACTTCTCTGACCGCCGCTTGTTCTAGGGTTTCGCCAGACTCGACAAAACCCGCAAGGATCGAAAAGAAGCCCGGTTTATGTCGTTTCGACCGAGCCAGCAGAATTTGATCCTCTTTGACCACTGCAACCAAAATGCATGGCGAAATACGGGGGTAAACGCGATGTCCGCATTTGTGGCATAACATAGCGAGCTCCCAGCTCACCAAACGCATCGCGCAGCCACATTGCCCGCAATAGCGATGTGTTTGTAGAAACAACGCCAGTTGCGTCGCTCGGGCCGCTATTTCAAACCACACTGACTCAGGATGAGTCAGCAGAGCGCGCGCTGTATGCCATTTTGACTCATCTTCGATGCTATCTTGATGGATGAGCAGATAAATGGGCTGTTGCTGCCAAAGCCCGATCTGCAAGCAATGCTCACTGGCCGGCAACCCCAGTGATTGCAAAGTTCCATTTGGAATTTCGCCTTTTTCATTTAGAAAAATCCGGCCCTTGTTCACTACGTACCAAAAACCGCTCATTTGCGGATTTATTTCAATACTGTGCTCAATCATCGCATGCACCCGCTGGCAAAAAATGTCATGATAATGCTTAATACTGAACCGACCAATTAAAAATGTGTTGATCTTTCTCGCAGAATTCTTTTAATTAGCGGTATAACCCAAAATTAAGTGATCGAAAGGAACATCGTTATGTACACCCGGCTGCAAAATGCAAGGCAACAATGGGGCGGTTCTCTAACTGCGATCGACAACTGGCTTGAAGAACGGCAACAACTCATTGTGTCTTATTGCAAATTGGCGGCATTACCTCCGTTCGATAAGCAAAATTCTGATCAACAACTCCCAGAGCAAGCGCACATCCAATCTTTCTGCCAGATCCTGATGGATTATTTATCTGCCGGCCATTTTGAGGTATACGATCAAATTGTCTCGCAATGCGAAGTCAATGGTCACGACAGCAAGTCACTTGCCGAAAATTTATATCCACGTATTTCTGTATCGACAGACTTAGCCTTGGAATTTAACGACAGTTATGCCGAGCAGATTGATGATGCTGGTAGCGTTGATTTTGACGCCCATTTATCACGCCTTGGTCAAGCCTTAGAAGAGCGCTTTTCATTAGAAGATGAATTGATCCAAACTCTGGCGACTCGTCATGTGAGTCCTTCAGTTTCAGCCTAATCATGCGGGCTTTGCGCGTTTTTCTGTGAAAAGCGCTACTCTCCAGCAAAAAAAACCGCCCGAAGGCGGTTTTTTTATTCCGTTTTATACGGAGTGGCAATAATTACTTTTTTGCAGGAGCAGCCGGTTCAGCAGCTTCTGTTGGCACGATGCCTAACAGTTCTACTTCAAACACTAATACGCTGTTTGCTGGAATTGGACCAACATCACGCTCGCCGTAAGCAAGTTCAGATGGGATAGTGAATTTGAACTTAGAACCAACGCCCATTAATTGCACGCCTTCAGTCCAGCCCTTGATCACTTGGTTTAATGGGAATTCAACTGGCTCGCCACCGTTTTTCTCAGTGCTATCGAATTCTTTACCATCAGTGAAAGTACCTTTGTATTTCACGCGAACTTTGTCTTCAGCTTTTGGTTTTGCACCATCAGCCGCTGTGATCACTTCATACTGTAAGCCAGAAGCAGTCGTAGTCACGCCAGCTTTCTTCGCGTTTTCTGCTAAGTAAGCGATACCGCCAGCTTTTGCTTCTTCAGCTTTTTTCTTAGCCATTTCAGCTTGTTTATTGCGCAGTTGTTCGTCAAGCGCAGTCATAACTTTTTGAATTTCTTCGTCGGTCATTGTTGCTTTACCAGCAACTGCATCCTGAACGCCGCGGACGATTAATTCAGAATTTAATGCCACTTCTAATTTTTTGTTTTCTTCGATGGCATTTGACAGGTATTTACCTGCAGAAACGCCTAATGCATATGATTGTTTAGCCGCATCAGTATCTAATACTGGAGCCACTGGGGCTTTAGCTTCTTCTTGACATGCCGATAAAGAAATAAGAGCCGCTGCAATCAATGACAGCTTGGTCGTTACGCGCATTTGTTTCTCCAATAAACTGCAGACTTCACTGCAAAAGTGTGTTGTTATAATGAATAAAGGTCTAACCTTCAACCAACCCTATACTACAAGATTTGTGCAGATGACGTTAACACATAGCAAGAAATATCTGGGCATTTTTCTGTTTTTTTGGCTGTTCGGCTGCCAAGAAGTTCAAAATAACCTGATTTCGCAGCAAGTGATTACTGGCGAAGGTACAGTCGCAGCTGCGATTTCGCCAAAAACGCAACTGGTTGCAGTGTCTAGTCTCACCTCAGGCATTGTGGTTTGGGACTTACAACAGCAGCAGGCTAAGTTCCGACTTAGTCACGGCGAACCTGTCGAGAACCTAGTCACCAATGTCACTTTTAGCGATGACGGTGGTTTTTTATTAACCGCAACGGCGACCCAAGTAGCGTTGTGGCAAATGACCGATGGCAAAAATGTCGGCTTCTGGTCCATGCAACCAGGCGCCACAGTGCGCGACATTGCAGTATCGAATTTAGGAAAACACTTATTGATTGCGCAAAGTGATGGCAAGGTACAACACATCACTTTAAGCACTGGTCGGCGGATCGAATTTCTGGGTCACACCGAAAATGTGAATAGCGTGGCATTATCGCCAAATGGTCGCTATGCCCTAACTGGCGGCAGCGATTTACAAAGTTACTTGTGGGATACCCAAAGTGCACAAATCTTGTTGACGATGCCAAGCGCTAACCGAGTCACCAAGGTGGCACTGGATCCGCAAGCTCGATATGCCTTTACTGCTGACAGTCAAAAACAAGCCACGATTTACGATTTAAAAACCGGACAACGAGTATCACAACTGCCGCTTGACCGCGGTCGAATTTTTACTGCAGCACGGTTTAGTGAAGATGGAACCTATCTACTCACAGGGGCGCCCGCACAACGAGTCACAGTCTGGACTGTCGCCAGCGGTGCTTTATTCAGCGATTGGTTGGTCACGCCCTCAGCTTTTAGTAAACAACCCAATGCGCTGGTGTATGATGTGGCGCTAATGCCGAACCAACAAGTGCTGAGTATCAGTTCGAGCGGCGTAGCTGAATATTGGGAGTTAGCACATGAGTGAACAAGACATCGATCTGCAATCGCATTTAGAATATTTGGAAAGCAAAGTTGCATTCCAAGAAGATGCATTGTCGCAAATGCACGACGAGTTGCTTGAGCATCAACGTCGCATTGAAAAATTACAACGCCAAGTGCTGATGATTGCCGAGAAATTACAACAAGGTGGCGACAGTGGCATTTTGCGCACGCATGAAGAACCGCCGCCACCTCATTATTAATTTTGCAATGGCGACTTTGTCAGCTTGTTTGGAGCTAAGCCCGATCATTCGGGCTTGAATACACCAATCACCGACTCACTTGGCCGCGAAGCTTTTTCTACCTGAGCCCCAGGCTGTGCCATCTGAAAACCACATTGCACACACTTCACTTTCTCGACGTTATTTTCGATGTATAACATCATAGTGTCTATCGCTTTGCACTCAGGGCAACTTGCACCAGCGATAAACCGCTTTTTCTTCCGATCACTGCTCATTTTCAGCATTTCTCCCCGCTTGATGCGGCAAATTTAACGACAACTTTAATCACAACTCTTGGTTTGTCGGTCGGTTCGGATTACTATCCACCCCAATTTCGCTTTGGTACTTGAGCACATGATCCAACTTCAACAAATTGAACTGCGCCGCGGCATTGTTTGTTTATTGCAACAAGCCGATCTTACCGTATTTCCTGGGCAAAAGGTCGGAATTATCGGCGCCAATGGCTGCGGTAAATCCACGCTATTCGCCATGCTGCAGGGAAAACTGCAACAAGATGCTGGCACCTTAAGCATCCCAAGTGGCTGGACTATCGCCACTGTTGCCCAAGAAACACCCGCGTTAGATTGCTCAGCGATGGACTACGTACTGCAAGGCGACGAAAAGCTATTTCCGCTGCTGCAACTAGTCGCCAACCCGGCAGCCGACACCGATCTAGTTAATGTGCATCATCAAATCGAGTTGTTAGATGGCTACCGTGCTCAAGCCAAGGCAGGCACCTTATTAGATGGCTTAGGCTTTAGTGGCGATATGCAACAACACGCCGTGAAATCATTCTCCGGTGGTTGGCGGATGCGCCTCAATCTAGCGCGCGCTTTAATGCAACGCGCTGAATTATTATTACTGGACGAGCCAACCAACCACTTAGATTTAGATGCTGTACTTTGGCTTGAAAAATACTTGAGTAATTTCGATGGCACTTTATTACTGATCAGCCACGACCGCGATTTCTTAGACGCAGTGGTCGACAACATTGTGCATATCGACAATCAAGCCCTAACGCTGTATCGCGGTAATTACAGCCAATTCGAACGCCAACGGGCAGAGCAAATGGCTCAACAACAATCGGTGTACGAAAAGCAGCAACGCCAAGTTGCGCACTTACAAAAATTTATCGATCGTTTCCGGGCCCAAGCCACCAAAGCGAAGCAAGCACAAAGCCGGATTAAAGCCCTTGAACGCATGACACTTTTGGCGCCAGCGCATGTTGATTCGCCATTCCAGTTTGAGTTTCTTGACCCAAGAAGTCTGCCGAACCCGTTACTCAAATTAGAGAACGTCCGCGCAGGTTATGGCGATCACTCGATTTTGCAGCAAATCAACTTTCAGTTGCTTCCGGGCAGCAGGATTGGCCTGTTAGGCCGCAATGGTGCTGGTAAATCGACCTTGATTAAATTGCTGTCGGGAAGCCTAGAACCGCAGTCCGGCCAAATCTGGTATGCGGCAGGCGTCGCCATTGGCTATTTTGCCCAGCATCAATTGGAAACCTTAAGACCACAGGATTCGCCGCTGCAGCATTTGGTGCGATTGGCACCACAAGCTACCGAACAGAGTTTACGAGACTTCTTAGGTGGTTTTGGCTTCCATGGTGATAAAGCATTAGCTGCCTGCGCGCCATTTTCCGGCGGTGAAAAAGCTCGATTGGTTTTAGCATTATTGGTTTATCAACGCCCGAACTTGTTGTTACTCGATGAACCGACCAACCACTTAGACCTTGATATGCGTGAAGCCATAGTGATGGCATTGCAGGGTTTTGAAGGCGCAATCGTCGTGGTCTCGCATGATAGACATCTGCTACAAAGCACCACCGACGAATTTTACTTAGTTGCGCATGGCAAGGTTGCGCCTTTTGCCGGTGATCTCAGTGATTATTATCAATGGCTGCAAGCTGATGCCAAACTCACTCTGCAGAAATCTGAGCCTGTATCAGCAGCAGCGCCTGTAGCACAACAGCGCAAAGACCAAAAGCGCTTAGAAGCTGATTTACGTAACCTTACGCGCAGCCTTAAACAAAGCATCGAGAAGTTAGAGCAACGCCAACAGCTACTGGAACAAAAGTTAGCAGTAATCACAGACAAGCTTGCCGACAGCGATTTATACGATGCCAGTCGTAAAGCTGAATTAACCAAAGTTCTTGCCGAGCAAACTCAGTATGGCAGCGAACTTCGTGATATCGAAGAGCAGTGGTTTGAAGCGCAAGAAGAGCTGGAAACCAAAACTGAAGCCTTTTGGCAAGCAAATGGCTAAAACGAATGGCTAGTACTGGCAATAATATAAAAACTGCGGCGGTTGCCTGGACCGCATCCCAACTAGCCGCGGCCTTTTGGCAGTTTAGCTTGGCGTTTTATCCAAGCCGCCAGCCGCTGTTATTGCGCCTACAAGACGAACACCAAGCAAATATTAATGTGCTGCTCGGTATCTGTTGGTTGTCATTGCAACAACGACAACTGACTAGCACCCAACTCAGACAAATATTGTCAGCGCTCGAGCCGGTAAATCAGCAAGTCACCAGACCATTACGGCAAATTCGCCGCAGCTTGCAGGCAGATACTCTGCAGTTTAAACACGCATTATTGGCAGTGGAGTTACAAGCAGAACAGGCTGAACAACAGGCAATTGCCGAGGTTTTAGCGAAATGTTGGTATCAGTTGGAATCACTGAGCTCAGCTCACACAGCCCTGCAAGCATATTGCGCACTCTGCCAAACTGATTTGTCGTCTTTGCCGTCACTACTGGTTGATCTGGATCAAGCGATCCGCGGCTATACGCCAGGCCTTGGCGAAACTTTGATCTAAATCAGCATTAGCTTATCGATGCTTTTCTACACTGCATTTATCAACTGTGTGGAGAAACAATCATGAACATGTGGCAACAATTTACCAATGACCCGGTGATTTTCATTTCTTTTACTGGCCTTGCCATAGTGCTTGGTCTATGTGCATTTTATGCGGTGTACTTCATGTACAAAATTAGCCACGCCGGTCCAAACGACTAGTCGGTTACTACCTATCCTGTTGACGGCGTCACTCTCCCAGTGTTGGGCCTTTTCGACTGATTATGCGCAACTTGCCGTTTCCCTGTCAGACTGATAGTTTTCAGTCTGACAGGTTTTTTATTTGTTCTCTCGCTCACTGATTACCATGCAGCCAATTGGCCAGCAGCGTACTGTTGCGCCAGACTAGCCCATAAATCGTCAGCTGCGGGTTTGCGCCCAAACTGGTGGGTAAAGTCGAACCATCAAATACCGACAGGTTTTTCAGCTGATGATGACGTCCTTGCATATCAACCACCCCTTTGCTCGCATCCATTGCCATATTGCAGCCGCCCATCACATGCGCGGAGGCTAAAGTCGTCCGATAGATGGCCATAGGCAAAGCCATAATTGCCGCTTTGGCTTCAGGCCAGCTCTTGTAGAGTTGGCCATCGGCATGAATAGGCATCACCGCCTTCGCGCCCGCGGCAAACTGCAACTCGGCCATCGCCAGTAACGCCTCGCGCGCCCCTGCAAACAAATAGTCTGTCAGCGGATAATCCAGCTGCGGCTCGCCGTTACTGTCTAATTCGACTGTTCCGCCTTGTGCTTGCTCAGCAAAACCATCGCGCAGCAGTGCAATCATCACCTGCAAATTATTGAATTGCTTCATCAAATGCGCATGTTGTTCGGCCATACCAATTAACTTAGTTGCCATTAACACTGGATGCACCGGTGGAACTTCTAATTTAAATCCCATGTTGTCCGATTCCGGCCAAACAAACTGATCTGAATACACCGATTGCGGAGCGCCAGCATGGCCATTGATCGGCTCGGCAAATAAAGCACCGGAAATTAAACTTGGATGCAGATAAGTATGCTTTCCTAAACGCCCAGATGGATTAGGAACTTTTGATCGCAATAACAACGCCGGTGTATTAATTGCACCACCTGCCGCGATGTAATGGCGAGCTTTCACCGTGATATTCACGCCTTGGCGCGGTTGATAGTGTTCATCAACCGGCACAGCGTGTAGCGCTTGGATCTTGTCACCCTGCCATTCAAAGTTCCGCGCGGAAATACGACTAATTAAGGTCGCGCCACCGTCCAACGCCGTAGGAATGGTCGTCACTAACATTGACTGCTTAGCGTTAATTGGGCAACCCATGCCACAGAGCCCCAAATTGGCGCAGCCATTCACATTGCGGTGAATAATGGTGTATTGCCAACCTAATTTTTCACAGCCATTTTTCAGTGCTAAGTTGTTCAAGTTCGGCGACATGTGCCACTGACTAATATTTAAACGGCCCGACGCCAAGTCAAAAAATGGCTCTAGCGAGTTGTCGCCAGAAAAATCCAAGCCGAAATGCTCACGCCAGTAGCCAAGGGTATTTTTCGGTGTGCGAATTGAAGTAGTCCAGTTGACGGTAGTCGAACCACCAACGGTGCGACCCTGCAAAATTGCGATGCCTTGATCTTTAGTTTTACGACCAGCGCCGTCTTGATACAGATGTGGGTAAGCCCAGCGTTCTTGTTGCTTAAAGTCGCTACTGGAGTTTAAAGCACCATGCTCCAGCATAATCACGGAAAAACCCGCTTGCGTCAGAATTTCCGCAGCTAAGCCACCACCCGCGCCGGTACCGACAATAACGATATCCGCTTCATACTGCTCGTCTTTGCTTAAGGTTGCCGCATCAATATGTTTCCAGCCACGCGCTAGACCTTGGCGAATTGGATCATCCATATCGATTAAACTCCACTGCTTGATAATTTAACGCGGCCCAATGTGGTGGTTGACCATAATAAGCGGCAAACAATAACTCTCGCAGGCCACAATAAGCCTGTTGCAACAATGCCAAATAACTATCACGCCATGCACTTAATAAACCAAGTCGAGTTTGCACAGGCAATTCATTAAGCGATAGCCAATTGCCAGTCAGCGCAAGACGAGTTAACTCTTGTTCGAGCAACAAAAACAACTGCGACAACTGCTGTTGTTGAGTTAGCGGTAAAAATGGCAGGAATTCGATGGCTGCTTTGCGGGTTGCTAATAATTGTTGCTGCGCGAGCTGGTTATCTGCCGGTAGCGCCCCCATCAATAATGCAGGTAGGAAAGCATCAAACACCATTTCGGCCGCAGTGAGTTGACTGGCCTTTGTGGCAGTAACCACTGGGTAAAGCGTGATCCCTAAACTAAGACCTAGCCCTGTTCCTAAGCTGGTCATGATAAACTGTCGTCGGTTCATTATTGTTCTTCTCTCGACTTAAAAACTTATTCTTCATGAGGACATGCTAAATTGCAAGATCTACGCTCACCGCACAACAATACTGTTGCTAACAGCGTCGAACAGCAGCCAATCGGTTTACCGCCATTTCAAGCGCCTTGGTGGCTTGGTTCCAGTCATTTGCAAACTATCATGGCGAAGTATTTAGCGCCGAAACAGCAAATCGCCACTCGCCAAACCATGCTGCAATTACCCGATGGTGATGAACTGCAACTCAACTGGAGCCTTCACTTGCAGCCAAGCGCTAGCACGCCTTTGGTGGTGTTATTGCATGGATTAGAGGGTAATCTGCAAAGTCACTATATTCAGGGCATGCTCCGCAGCTTAGAACAGCAAGGGTACGCTACAGTCCTCATGCATTTTCGCGGTTGTCACGGCAAAGCCAATCGATTGCCACGAGCTTATCATTCGGGTGATACCGCCGATTTTGGCTATTTTATCTCGACTCTCCGCCAGCAATTTCCAGAAGTGCCGCTGGCAGGCATAGGTTTTTCCTTGGGTGGAAACGTCTTAGTCAAATATTGCGGGGAGCAAGGCACTGCCAATCCGCTTTTTGCCGCAGTAGCAGTATCAGCACCACTTGACTTATCAGCCAGCGCCGACCGAATTAACCAAGGCTTTAGCAAGGTGTATCAGCGATATTTGCTCGGCCGGTTAAAAGCCACCATGCAACGTAAGTTAGCTGCACATGCTAACTTTCCACTGCCAGTGAACGAGGATGATATTCAGCAATTACAAAGTATTCTGCAGTTTGATGAGCTCATCACAGCGCCGATGCATGACTTTCTGCATGCCGAAGATTATTACCAACGCTGCAGTGGCAAGGCATTTTTAAGTCAGGTTGCCAAACCATTATTGCTAGTACATGCCGAAGATGACCCATTTTTAGGGGCTTCATCAATCCCAATGCCAAGCGAGTTAAATCCGTTTGTACAGCTGATGTTATCGAAAAAAGGCGGTCACGTCGGCTTTGTCGCAGGAGCATACCCTTGGCAGCGTTATTACTGGTTAGAACATATAGTCCCGACTTTCCTGCAGCAAGTGCTGCGCTCACCAATTAATTCTAAAGCAGAGCAAAATTCATGTTGATCCCATGGCAAGAACTGGCAGCAGATACCTTAGACCGACTGATAGAAGCCTTCGTACTGCGTGAAGGTACTGACTACGGTGATGAGGAAGTGAATTTAGCGGACAAGGTGCATCATGTCCGGAGGCAACTTGAGCAAGGGCAAGTGCTGATTGTCTATTCACAAACTGAAGAGTCTGTCGATTTGCTCACTAAGCAACAATATCGGCATTTGGCGGAACAAATTGCCGCGCAAGAGGCTGATCGCTAGTATTGATATCTGGCTTATGAACGCGTAGCGACTGACCTAGCGGTTGGTCGCGCGACTTTGGATAAGTTCAGACCAACCAGCACTCGATTGGCCTATCACCATAAAATCTGGGTTCGCCAAAGTTTCCCGTTGATTGTAGGTTAACGGGAAAAACTGGCTGTCGAGGATTTTGCCACCGGCTTCTTCCACAATCACGTGCACGGCGCCGGTATCCCATTCCCCGGTTGGACCTATACGTAAGTAACAATCGGCACCACCTTCAGCCACTAAACAACTTTTTAGCGAACAGCTGCCCAAGGCGATGTATTCCACCGTTTGGCTCGGTGACAATAGCGCATCAATGACCGCTCGAGACTGCCGGCGACTGACCGCAATACGCAGTGGCTCGCCACTTTGATGTTCGTGCACACGAATGCGATTGATCAGATTGCGCTGTTGTTTAAAGGCGCCATGTCCTCGAGTCGCGTAATACCAAATCTGCTCTTTTGGCCAATAAATCACGCCAAGTGCTGGCCAGCCATGCTCAACTAACGCAATGCTGACGGCAAAATCGCCACTACGTGCAACAAACTCTTGAGTACCATCCATCGGATCAATCAGCCAATACCTAGGCCAATCTTGCCGTTGCAGCAACGGCACATGGAAGTTTTCTTCGGAGATTATAGGAATATCTGGGGTGAGCTCTGACAACCGCTCGATGATGGCACGATTCGCTGCGTAATCAGCACTAGTGACTGGGCTATCATCCGCTTTGGCATTGTATTCAAAGTCGCCAGATTGATAAATTTGCCACAGCAAATCGCCGGCCTCACGAGCCGCAACTTTCACCGGTTCTAACAGTTTACTTAAAAACATCCTGATGGGTGTCCAGATACGCTTTTGCCAAGAACAATGCGGCGATACTGCGCGCCTCGGTAAAATCGCTCTGCGCCAGTAAATCGTCGAGTTGTGACCAGCGCCAAGGAACTAATTCCAGCGGTTCGGGCTCATCACCCTCTAACCGTTCTGGATATAAATCAGTCGCCAGTACGATCTGCATTGTAGCATTAAAATAGCCTGGAGCGAGCGCTACTGAGCGCAGCATCACCAGCTTCTTCGCGCCAAATCCTGCTTCTTCTTTCAGTTCTCGCACACCAGCTAGCAATGCATCTTCACCAGGGTCGATTAATCCTTTGGGAAAACCTAGCTGATAATCGTGCGTTCCTGCGCAATATTCCCGGATCAGATAAAAATGCTCTGGGTCTGGGCAAGCCACCACCATCACGGCGCCGCGACCTGAGCCGCGCATTCGCTCAAATAGCCGCTCTTCGCCATTGCTAAAGCGTAATTGCACTTGTTCAACTTTAAATAACCGGCTTTGCGCCACTATTTCGGCGCCAAGAATTTCCGGTTTGATTCTGTCACCTTGACGTTCAGCCATACCGCTGCCTCTGCTACAATGAGCGCTGAAATTCCACCTCGCTACTATAAATCGGAAACGCGGAAAAACCTATGCTGGATTGGTCTTCAATTGATACTGTTTTGCTCGACATGGATGGCACTTTGCTTGATTTGCATTTCGACAACTATTTTTGGCTAGAACATCTGCCAAAACGCTGGAGCGAACTTAGCCAAATTAGCGTCGAAGATGCCAAGGCACAGTTAAAAGCTGAATACGATGTGCTGCAAGGCAAACTTGAATGGTACTGCCTTGACTATTGGGCCAAACGTTTACAGTTGCCTATCACGGAATTAAAACGCGAAGTGATGGATAAAATCGCCATGCGCGCTGATGTGCCTGAGTTTTTGACGGCATTAAACGCCAGCGGCCGACGTATTGTCTTGGTAACTAATGCTCATCCGGACAGTTTATCTTTGAAAATTGAAAGGACTGAACTTGCCAGTTACCTGACTGAGCTGATTTCAACTCATGAATTTGGTGTCACCAAAGAATCGCAACAACTATGGCATGCACTGCAACAACGTTTAGGTTTCGATCCCAAACGCACCTTGTTTGTTGATGACAGTTTGCCAATTTTGCACGCAGCACAACAGTTTGGCATCGCGCAGCTACTGGCTATTGCCAATCCAGATAGCCAACAACCAGTGAAGCAAATTGAGCAGTTCCCAGCCATTACTGACTACTCAGTCTTATTGACAGATATTCGCTCGCCACGCTAAACGATGCTTTACGCCATGCTAGAAACCACAACGCCAGCAAATCGCTGGCGTTGTTTTATGAGGTAGTGGCTTATTTGGTGCGGATCCGGCCTTGTAAAGTAATTGGGAAATTACCATTTGCATCGGCTTGGCCAACAAACTGCATTGCTTGATGCACTTCTTTTGGCATTGATGCATCCGGTTTTAAAGTACCGCCAATTTTATAACTGTCAGCCAACACTTCTGCTTGCACTTGCAGCGACAAAGGATTGTCCGGCGAAGTATTCAATACGATGCTGCCATTTTCGCAGCGTAATGTGGCGTGAATGGCTTTTAAATCAATCCAACCTGTCGGCGCTTTAAAACGTGCATCTTGCCAACTAGCCTTGCCATTTAGTACTGAACAATAAGGCTGACCTAATTGATATTCAGTGATGGTGAGCACAATACTACCACTGGCATCGGCTGGCATCGGCAATTGGATATTCGGCAGAATACCTGCAACTGGTAAGCGTAAATTCGATGGCAACACTGTGACCCGACTTGGGGTTAATTCGGCTTTGAGTTGAAAATACGGATAATTGTCATCGCGCAACGAGCCGCCTTCTAAATCTACGCCCAACTGTCCGCGCCACAATGAGCCAACATCAAGTTGCCATTTCAGGACTGGAATATACAGTGGTTTAACTGAGACGCCTTGCGCGGTGCCAGACCACAAAGTCCCAGTGACTGGGCCAAGTTCGACACCCGGCGGCAGCTTTGCCAACTTCAACCACCAACTTGCCGGGGTCATCACCAGCGTAAAAATCACGTAGGCGAAAATCCCAAGCAGCCAAAACCCAACTTTCTTCATTATTTGTTCCTGTTATTCCAGTACTAAACGGCGGACACGAACCGTACCTGGCACTTCTGACACCGCAATGTCTAATTGCAATAATTGCACACCGTGTTTGCTCTGTAACTCAGTTAACCAGCGCAGCAATTGTTCAAAGGGCACATCTTCTAGCGACAGTTGCAGTTGATCATTTTGCGGCTGCATCCGGCTCACTTTGATTTTAAATTGTGGCGCAGTCTGCGCAACAATGTCATTGATGCTACCGCTACTGGCAACCGCGCTATTTTGCGTTAACAAGGGTAAGCGGCTTTGCAGCCAGCTCAATTGCTCCGCAGCTGCTTTGGCTTTTAACTCACTATCGGTTTTTGCTTGATGAATAGGCTGCCAGATCGCCACATAAAACAAACCAAGACCGATAAAAAAGCCTGCGATCTTCACTAATTGCTGCTCACGCGGCTGTAGAGATAACCACCAAGTGGTAAATGCCTTCATGATTTACTCCGAAGCGTCATAGTGCCTTGAACTTTACCAGCAACCTGGCTCAACGCACCTTGTTCGATCTGCTGGCCTTGTTGCTGCAGCTGATTTTTTAGCTGTTCGAAACTTTGGAAATCGGCCGCAGTCGCTTGGAATTTGAACTCGGCTTTCTTTTGATCGAAGCGGAAGTTATCCAAACTCATTTGCCCAGATTTACTAATTGCAGGCTCAACTAAGGCTAAATAACCCAACAGATCACTGCCGGTGCTACCGCCAGCGGCGGCTAACTTACGTTCAACTTGGCGTTTTAAGTTGGAGATCCGTTCTTGCGGAAACTTCGCTTTATACAAACTAGTAGCTTCGGCTTGCGCAGTTGCCGCTTGTTGATTAAACCGGTAGGTCTCCAGCATTTGGCTGCCTAGGTAAAACACAGCACATGCTGCCGCCAAAATAAGACTGCTGCGCCATTGCAGATAAGTCTTGTTTTGCGCTTTTTTCGGTGCGAACTCACCTTGCATCAGGGTAAAGGTCGAGTTATCTAACTGTCTGGCAAGTAACGCTAGCGGCAACTCGGCCGGAGCTAACTGATGAGCTTGCAGCACAGAGTCAGGCCATGGGCTGTAGCTGAGTACTTCCGGTAACTGCAACAGCCCAAGATACTCAGCCCACCAACTTGAATCCACACAGCTCACTTGCCAAGCCTGTTGCTTCAATAACCATTGACCGTCTAATTCCACGGCAACGGGCTGCGCCATATCTGGGAGCATCAAAGCATCCGGCACCATACGACGGACATTAAATCCAGCGTCTTGCACCCAACCGAGCCACTGAACAAATTGTTCACGACGAACCACCGCAACTTGCTGTAAATAACCAGTTTCTGCGGCCTGCGCTTGACCAAACACGACCAACAAACTTTCGATATCTTCAGCTTGTTCTTCTTCCAACATATACGGAATTGCTTGCAGCAGCTGACGATTCGGCTTCGTCGGCACTGCAACTTCTTTTAAAATGACATCACAAGCTGGCACCAATACAGTTGCAGCGCGATTGCTGATGCGCGCGGCAAGTCCAGCCAACTCCGTAGCATCGGCCAACCGGCCAGAGGCAATAATCTCTTGCGCTGACTGCGACCACACTAGCCACCAGATCGGAGCATCGGCAGTACTGCCAAGTCTTATTATTAATTGTTCACTCACCCTGGGCCTCCAAAGCGCCGCGAGATCACCTGGACTTGTTTGTTGTCCACTTTAAACACGGTGACTAATTTAAAACTGCTATCTGCGGTATCAATGGTTAAATCGGCTTGGAAATAACTCGATTTAACATCCAACAGACTGACGACATCTTCCGGCAACGCGATGCCGGCCATTTGTTTACTTTGCTTAAATTCATTGATGTCGCCGAAGCCTTTCTCCGGACGACCTTCAATTAATGCTTCAGCATTTTCTAGTGTGAGTGACGGAATAATCGCCGAAAGTAGCGCCGCCTGCTCTTTCTTTATGGTATTCACATTCACTTTCAACAAGTTATCTTCTGGCAACGCACAGACAAAAGGCGCAACCATGGTGTAATCCGCAACGGTCATGTCCAAAATATTACGCAGTTCCGACTTACTCACCATCAAACTATTCGGACTATAAAACGGAAACTCTAAAGCCGCGTAGTCATTTTCTTCGGCGCCGCCGGAATTTTGCAGCGTGGAATCTGCATCCAACCAATCAGTCAGTCGCACCACCAGATATTCAGCCGGCATACTGAGCTCAGAAGCATTATTCTCGAGCAAACTCTGCATCGCCTTTTGCGCTGGCGTTAAATTCGACTCGTCCGTTTTACTGTTTGCTGCTTTTTCTGCTTCAGCTTTATCCGTTTTTTCTTTGTCTGCAGCTGCACGCTCTTGGTCAGCATCTGACTTTTCTGCTTCTGGCTCGCTGCTGCCATCACTTTCAGATTTCGGCTGTTTCTTCTGCAAGCTATTCAGATTGAAGCAACTATTTAAATCTTTAATCTCACCGCTGATGGTTGCTTGGTCGACCGGGAACACAACACCAGTCTGCGCCCATTCTTGTCCTAAATTTACCGTTTCTTTGCCAACAACGGCCTTTTTCAGCATGCGCCGCGTAAACTCTTCGGCGCCTAATGCCAGCCAAAGCGCTTGCTGGCGCATTTGCACATTCATATTACGCTGTAACTGCAGCTGCAAACGACTGGTCATGGCAACCACCATCACCACGGCAAATGCCAGTGCCATCATCACGGCAATGAGCGCTATTCCGCGCTGGCGCTTCATTCTGCAGCCCCATTTTGTGGCAGCATAAAAATACGCTCAATACTGCCAAGTTCTGGTGACGTTAGGGTCACTTTCACTGCGCGTGGCCACTTGGCATTATCCCAACTTTCTAACCATTGCAATTCAGCTTGTTGTTCTTCCGACGCCTCTGCCATGTAACGAAACTTTAGCTCGTCCACATCTTCGAGTAATGTCTGTACCGTCGGTTCTGTGCCTGTCACAGCATCAGGGTACAAGTAAAACACCCGCTCAAACTTGTTCTCACGCAGGCGATAGCCAACAAGCTGCACTTCACTGCGCGGCAATACCATGCCTGGGTTTGTCCAGCCAGCATGACTAAAACTGATGCCGTCATCGTCACTTTCGATAAAGTTAGCGGCACCAGCCAAAGTGACTTTCCCTGGCGCTTCACCATTAATTCGCACTTGGCGCGGAGTGATCTGCCAAATATCTCGTTCAAACAACATCAGCGCTCGTTGCAATTTCTCCATGCGATCAATACTTTGCCGTGAAGCTTCATCGCTTTTTGCTACGGTATCCAACATCGCCACTGAGGCAACGCCGACAAAAGCGAAAATAATCACCGCCAGCAACATTTCAATTAAAGTAAAGCCGCGGCTAGTCATCACTACGTCCAATAAATGTCGTCAAGGTGGTAACGACTTGATCCGGATTATCTTCAGTACTGACTTTCACTCGAACCATCCGAAAGTTTGGATCGTCTGTCTCCAAAGTCTCCTGCAACCATTTCCACTTGCGCTTGGCCATGTCAACCTGACCCTCTTGCCGCGGTTTTGGGGGCCACTTGCTTTCAAGCCGCGCGAGTTGCAGTTGGTTTTCGGCAATCATTGATGCCACCGACAACTCTTCTAAATAAGTAACAGAGCGAATGTGTTCAGAGCTGACCCGCATTAAAGTCACGCCCGTCATCGCCAAAATCGCCATAGCCACTAACAATTCAAGTAAGGTAAAGCCGCGCTGTTTAACGACCATTTTTCACCTCACCCCGCTCAAGTGGGATGCTAAATTCAGCTTTGAGTTCCTGCACCAGCACCGGCAATTCGCTGTCTTCTCTTAACGTCAGTAAAAACGGCGTGATTTCACCGCTCGAAAGAATAAACATCATCGGTAATTGTGGATCGGTTTTCTTCCTTGGCACCGTGATAAAACCAGTCTGACGTTTGACGGGCTTCACCGGTTTGCCTTTATTGCGTTCTTCGTCTTGTTCTTTACTCTCTTTATCGAGCTCTTCTTTGTCTTTATCGGCTTCACGTTGATCAAAGCTATTTTCTTCAAATAGCTGGTCGTCTTCTTCTTGCCATTCAACCTTGCTCAACAAGTTTTTATCGGCCCACGCCAATCCTTCCAGCTCCAGCTCAAACCCCATGCCTTTGACAAATCGGTGCTCTGCAAGTGTTGCTGGCTGAATAATGATCTGCCACTTGTCTTGCTCAAACAGCATAAAGCGATAACCCTGCTCATCAATAAATAACCCCAGTTCTAACTGCTTTAACATCGCAAGTTCTGAAGCCAATTGGATGCGCTGCTGCAAACGTTCAGTTTCTTTATTCAGCAGTGTCTGTCTTGATTCACCAGTAAAATTTAACACCACCATAGTCGCCAGCACCCCGATGATCACAATCACGATCATCAGTTCAATCAGCGTAAAGCCGGTGCTGACCACTTTTTTCATTAGTTTTGTGTCTCGTCTTTACCGTCGACGTTCCAGTTGCCGATATCATCTTCAGTACCTTCCACGCGATCTGGACCTGCCGAGAAAATATCAACACGGCCCATTTCACCTGGGCTCAGCAGTTTGTATTCACCCTGCCACGGATCTTTTGGCAAATGCTTGATATAACCGCCATCTGGGAAATTACGCGGCACCGGCTCTGAAGTTGCCAGCGTCACTAAGGCTTCTAAACCTTGGTCTGTAGTTGGGTAGAAGCCGTTTTGCATTTTGTACAAATCAAGCATGTTTTCTAACTGCTTAATATCCACTGACGCTTTTTGTTTAGCAGCTTGTTCTTGGTTACCGATTAAGTTAGGGACGACCATCGCCGCTAAAATGCCCAAAATTACGATAACAACCATCATTTCCAGCAGAGTAAAACCACGTTGCTGTTTCATAAATTAACCTCCTCCAACTAAATTATTTAATGCCAAAATTGGCTGTAGAATCGCCAGCACGATAAACAGCACCATAAATGCCATCACCGACACGAGTAGCGGTTCAAAAATTTTCAAAGACACTGTCACTAACGTGGTGAACTCACGGTCTTGCATGTCGGCAGCGCGTCCTAACATGCCATCAAGCTGACCACTTTTTTCACCGCTGGCAATCATGTGCAACATCATTGGCGGAAACAGCTTGGTTTGCGCTAATGCCGTGCGTAACGACGTCCCTTCGCGCACCCGCAAAGTCGCTTCGCTCATTGCCTGCTTCATGTAAGTGTTGCTTAGCACGTCCGAGCTTATTCGCATGGCTTCCAGCAATGGCACCGCACTCGCGTTGAGAATACTGAGAGTGCGAGCAAAACGGGCGGTATTTAAGCCGCGGTTGACCTTGCCAAGAATACCTAGCTTAAGAATGGTTCTATCGTATTTTAAGCGGATATCTGATGACTTTAACGCATGCTTGAAAGCGACAATCCCAAGGATGATCGCGACCACTAAGAACACACCATAGTTTCGGATAAAATCACTAATGGCGATAAGCGCCAAGGTTGTGCCTGGTAGGCTTTGGCCCATATGCACAAATTGTTCAACAATTTTCGGCACAACAAATGCCAATAAAATCGAAATAACACCAATGGCGAAAAATGTCAGGATCGCAGGATAAAGCATTGCCTGCATCGTCTGACTGCGCATGTATTGCCGTTGTTCGGTGTAATCAGCTAAACGATTTAACACGCCATCTAAATGACCGGATTTTTCGCCTGCAGCCACCATAGAGCGGAATAGATGGTCAAACACATGAGGAAATTCGGCCAAACCTTCAGCGAGACTATAACCTTCGACTACTTTTGAACGCACTGACATCATCATGCTTTGCAAACGCGGTTTTTCACACTGTTCCGCAACTGCTTGTAGCGCAGCTTCGATAGGCAATGCCGCTTCAACCAACGTCGCCAATTGTCGGGTGATCAACGCTAATTCGCCCGCAGAAATACCGGCTTGAAACCATTTCCGGCCCGAAGCAATCATCTGCTCTTGCTGCGAAGCAATATCTAAAGTCAGTGGATTAAGTTTTTGCTCGCGCAGCAGACTGCGCGCATGGCGCGCGTTGTCGGCTTCTAAGACACCCTTGACCTTGCGGCCCCGAGCATCCAGCGCTTGGTATTCAAATGCTGCCACTACGCATCCTCACGCGTTACCCGCAGAACTTCTTCTAGCGTGGTGTAACCCAATAACACTTTGGAAAAACCGTCTTGGCGAATGCTTGGGCTTTGCGAACGAATGTATTTTTCAATCGACTGTTCGCCTTTGCCGTTATGGATAAGTTCGCGGCAATGCTCATCAACCACAATCAATTCATGAATGCCGGTCCGACCGCGATAGCCGGTCATATTGCATTGTTCACAGCCAACGGCCCGAAAAATTCTGACATCATCGCCTTTTTTCACGCCAAGTAGCGCACGTTCTTCTTTATCCGGCTCATGCTGCTGTTTGCAGTGCGGGCATAAAGTCCGCACTAAACGCTGCGCCAGAACGCCGAGCAAGCTGCTTGATAACAAAAAGGGTTCGATGCCCATGTCTTCAAGACGCGTAATCGCACCTGAGGCGGTGTTGGTGTGCAAGGTACTTAACACCAAGTGACCAGTCAACGAGGCTTGCACGGCAATTTGCGCAGTTTCTAAGTCTCGAATTTCACCGACCATCACCACGTCCGGATCTTGACGCAAAATTGCCCGCAGACCACGAGCAAAGGTCATGTTGACCTTAGTGTTCACCTGAGTTTGACCTATCCCTTCGAGTTCATATTCGATTGGATCTTCCACCGTCAGGATGTTTCGATCTTTGGTATTGATATCGGTAAGGCCCGCGTACAAAGTGGTACTTTTACCCGAACCAGTTGGACCGGTAACCAGAATGATGCCGTGCGGTTTTAGAATTAAGTCAGCAAACGCATGCTGCACCGACAAGGTCATGCCCAAATCCGCTAAGTTCAGATGCGAGTTGTTTTTATCGAGTAAACGCAATACTACGCGCTCGCCATGACTGGATGGCATAGTCGAAACCCGCACATCAACGGCCCGACCGGCAATACGCAGACTAATCCGGCCATCTTGGGGTACGCGTTTTTCCGCGATATCCAGCTTCGCCATAACTTTGATACGCGACACTAACAAGCTCGATAACTTGCGGTTCGGCCGCAGCATTTCGCGCAACACGCCATCGATACGAAAACGCACCACTAACGCTTTTTCAAAGGTTTCAACGTGGATGTCCGAAGCACCTAACTTAATGGCTTCGCCGAGCATCGCGTTGATTAACTTGATGATTGGCGCATCGTCTTCGTTTTCCAGCAGATCTTCAGTCTCAGGAATTTCATCAGCAAGTGATGCTAAGTTCACTTCATTGCCGATGTCTTGCATGATTTGTTGCGCTTCGCTGGAATCGCGTTGATACGCAGCTTCCAACATGGCTTCAAATTCTAAGGCGGTGAGTTTTTGCACCGAAAAACCTTGCTGAAGTAAACGACGCACTTCCAACATCGCCATTGGCGAGGTGTTTGGGTTAATCAATAACTGCCATTGTTCGCCTTGTTGTTGCAGCAAAACACCGTGGCGCTTGGCAAAACCAAACGGCAATCGATAACGGCTTTGCTGCGCCAATTCTGCATCAACCGCGGCCATGTTATGGATTCCCCCCGGTTTCTTTTTCGCCCTGATCCATGCTGTCTAAACGCTTTTGAATTTCCGGCGGTAATTCTTTGTCTTTACCCCAAACCGGCAATTCTGGGGTATCTGTTTGTGGCATCAGCTGGATACCATCTTCTTGCTCTACCAACTGTTTAGCGCGGATGTAATTATATTTACGTTGGCTGATATCGCTCATCACGCCACCATCACGCATGATGGTTGGACGGATAAACACCATCAAATTGCGTTTACGCTTGCTGGAACTGGTGGAACGGAATAAATGACCAAGCACCGGAATGTCGCCCAATAATGGGATTTTTGATTCGCTTTCTTGCACGTCTTCATCAATTAAGCCACCAAGTACCACGGTCATACCGTCATCAGCCATTACTGTGGTTTTGATTTCGCGTTTATTGAAGATAGGGTCGCCTTTGACATCACCAGCGCGGCTAGATACTTCTTGCTCAATGGTGAGTTTAACCGCATTGCCTTCGTTAATTTGTGGCGTGACTTTAAGTTTGATACCGACTTCTTTACGCTCTTTGGTGGTAAATGGCGTACCAGTGCCACCTTGAGATTGTGTGGTGCCAGTTTCCACCGGGACCTCTTCACCGACGATGAAATAAGACTCTTGGTTATCTAAAGTCGTCAGATGTGGTGTCGCTAAGATATTCGAATTGGTATCCGCTTTAACGGCTTGCAATACTGCGCCCCAGTCATCTTTAACGATACCAAACAAGCTACCGTTCACCGCACCAAGGGCGGTTGCCAATTTGGAGTAATCTGCAGCTTCACCGCCAGTGGTGATGGTGGTTTCTTTGCCGGTTAGCGGATCTATACTCTTTGAAGTCTGATTAGCCTCTTTCGCTTTTGACGCAGCTGCACCGCCGGCAATTGTCGAAATAGGCACACCCGCATTAGTAAACTGTTGCATACCGCCTTGCGCACTAACCCACTGCACGCCTAAGTTGATACCGGCAGTTTCACCGACTTCAACAATAATGGCTTCAACTAATACTTGCGCACGGCGCACGTCGACCTGGCGAATGACTTCTTCGAGGTTACGCAGCATGTCCGGCTGTGCCGTCATGATGATGCTATTACTTTCGGTATGCGCTTCAATACTCACTTCACGGTTGCTACCGCGAGACGTTGGCTGTGCACCACCTTGTGGTTGTGCGCCTGCGGCGGCTGCAACCATAGAATTACTGACGCCTTGCAGCACCTTCACTAAATCTTCGGCCTTGGCGTATTTCAGGTAATACACGCGGGTATTGCCTTGGTTTTCTTGTTGCGCGTCCAGCTTTTTAACGATTTCTGCCACGCGTTGCCGCGCTTGCAACTCACCACTGACAATCACGCTATTGGTACGCTCGTCCGCGACAATTTTCGGGATCAAAAACTCAGGCTGGTCACCTTGGCCTTGTTTTTTGTAGATGTTGTCTAAAATTCGCACCACTTCTGAAGCGGAAGCGAAGCTCAGCCGAATAATTTCGATATCTTGGTTACCGGCTTTATCAACACGTTGAATGATATCAACTAAACGGTTTACCACCTCAGCTTGACCGGTCATCATAATGACGTTTGATGGGTCATAGTTCACCACGTGGCCGCCGCCAGCTTGGTCAGTAAATTGGCGTAACAGTGGCGCGAGTTCGCGCACCGACACGTTTTTTACCTGCACGACGCGGGTTACCATTTCGTCGCCCAAACCACCGCCGTTATCGCCAACCACTGGGATATTCGACATTTTCGCGTCTTTTTGCCGCACAACTTTCAGCACGCCGCTTTTCATTTCGACTACAGAGAAATCGTAGACTTCCAACACGTTTAAGAAGAATTGGTAATATTGTTGCTCGTTCAGCATCTCGTAGCTGCGCACGTTAATGCGGCCACGAACTTGTGGGTCAACAATGATAGTTTTGTTGAGGTTTTTCCCGACAATATTAATAAACTCGTTGATTTCGGTGCCTTTAAAATTTGGCTGATACTCAACGGCTTGGCTGAAAAAACTGAGCATCGCCAGCGCAACTGCGCTAGTCCGAAACATCAAAGTGGAACGACGGAAAGACTTTGATTTCATTGGAAATAAACCATATTTAGTGAGTTATTATTGCGACAAGCTGATTGAGATATCTTTCATCTCGCCATCGCGTTCTAGTTTTATTGAGACCTGTTTTGCCTCACCTAATTCTTGCATCACCGAATACGCCTGTTGCA
Source organism: Gammaproteobacteria bacterium (assembly GCA_017302255.1). GTDB lineage: Bacteria > Pseudomonadota > Gammaproteobacteria > Enterobacterales > Alteromonadaceae > Pararheinheimera. The sequence goes on from JAFLDV010000021.1 coordinate 32,393, forward strand.
TGTCATCAAGGCGAACTCCGTTAATTTCTACTGCAACATCATTGGGTTGCAGACCAAACTGGGCAAACATCTTCGGATCTTTGCCAGGTAATAACGCATATCCGTACATCTTGCCGCCGCGATTACGTGGCTGCACGCGGATATAATCAAACAGCTTCATCGGTTCAGCGGTCATCTCACGGCGCAGCTCGTCGATATCACCTTGTGCCGGGCCCATTTCGTCAGGTCCAGCTTCGCCTGCCTCCTGCAATTGACCTTCCTCAATTGCCGAATTGGCTACTGTTAGTTGTTGATACTCCAAACCATCAAGCATCAAGGTTTCCATGCGGCCATTCACTTGCAAGATCACCCGATCTTCAATGACTTGTTTCAGCACTGCGCCAGAGCCATCGATTTGCTCATCAATCGCATACACTTGCTCAACGCCATTATTCTCAATGATGGCGGTGCCTTGCTCTGGTGTTTTTCCGGTCGCAACTACACCGGTTAACTTAAGATTTAACGTGGTTTGCGGTGCATCGGTAACGGTTTGTACTACTTCAGTAGCCTTTTCTTGGTATTGGCCGAATAATTTTGCCGAAATAACTCGTTCGAGCTCGCTGCTATTATTTGATTGCGTTTTCACGCCTGACATTGAGACTTGTAGTGGCTTTTGCGCAGGAGTCGGCACAACAAACCATGTAATGCGCGCAGCCAACCACGCAAGTGTGATGACCAGCACGACACTAAAGATCTGGTTTAATCTGGCGACCGGCAAGCTACTAAAAAACCGGACAATTCCGGCGAAAGCGCTTGATTGAGACAAATGCTGCCAATTCATGAATATGATTCTTATACTTTTACTGAACTTCATCTTACTCAGTTGGCCTTGCCTCAACAAGGGTGAACTGAAAATTTACCAATTGATAACATTCCGTGTCGCTAGCAACTAGCAGTTGCTGACTAGAGCCGACCAGCGAATTGTGATACATTCTGCCCCACGCGGAGGACGTCGTTATGCCACATTCATCTGGAGCTGCCAAGTCTGTGCAAGACAATACCACAGCTATATTACGTTTGGACAAATGGTTATGGGCTTGTCGCTTTTATAAAACGCGTGCCTTGGCTAAAGACATGATCGAAGGCGGGAAAGTTCAATATAACGGCCAGCGCTGTAAGGCCAGTCGAACTGTTGAGGTGGGTGCCACCATTAAACTCACCCAAGGCACTGACGAACGCACAGTGGTCGTCAAAGGACTGAGCGAACAACGCTTAGCTGCTCCTCTGGCGCAAAAGCTCTATGACGAAACTGAAGAGAGCGTCGTCCAAAGGGCGGAACGGGCTGAACTGCGCAAAATGAATCTGCTATTCGCTCCACACCCAGAAACCAAACCAGATAAAAAAATGCGGCGGCAATTGCTACTGCTTAAATCGCAACAATGAGGACACTATGAGTCAGTCTGATCAATTACTTCGTTTTTTATTTCGTGAACGCGATGTGCGCGGCGAAGTGGTCAAAGTCGCAGAGAGTTTGGCTCACATGTTGCAAAACCACGACTACCCATTACCAATTAAACAACTATTAGCAGAGTTAGTTGCGGCTACTAGTTTATTAACCGCGACGCTGAAATTTGAAGGCGATATTGCAGTCCAGCTGCAAGGTGACGGTCCAATCCGTTTTGCCGCGGTAAATGGCAACCATCGTCAAGAACTCCGTGGCGTGGTGCGTATGCAAAAAGAAATCAGTGGCGACAGTTTCCGCGAGTTAATTGGTGAAGGTTATTTATTAGTAACCATTACGCCAACCCAAGGCGAACGCTATCAAGGCATTATTCCGCTGACTGGCGATAGTTTGACTACAACGCTAGAAGCGTATTTTGCGCAATCGGAGCAACTACCGACGCGCTTGTACTTACATACTGATTTTAGCGCTGAGCAAAGCCAAGCTGCTGGCATGTTATTACAAGTATTGCCAGTAGACCCGGAAAAAGCGCGCGAAGATTTCCAACATGTAGTCGCATTAGCCGACACGCTAACTGCTCACGAATTGTTAACATTACCTGCGGAAGAAAGTTTATTTCGGCTATTTCATCAAGAAGTTGTCGAATTATTTGAAGCTCAGCCAATTCGTTTCGTTTGTGGCTGTTCTCGGGAAAAATGTGCGACAGCGATTGTCAGTTTGGGTAAAAATGCCATCGCAGAACATATTGCTGAAGGCAAGTTAGAAATTAGTTGCGAGTATTGCAACACCACTTACGTTTTCGATGCCGAACAATTAACCGAACTTTCGAGCAATTTTTAACCCTTCATTGCTTTTCGACAGCTTTCGATGCATTTTCGAAGGCTGTCGTTAACAATTACCCCCGAATTGAATACAAAAAATTACAATCCCCCCCTTTTTTGCTGCCATTGGTCGCAAATCCAGCAAAATTTACCGACATGTACCTTCGCTTTGATCTATATTCCAATGTCTCGGCATTTTTGTGCAGATGCTAATTTTATTCCATAAAAGTTAATTTTTAGAAAATTTTCTACTTGGAATATTGGAGAATTGTGGCATTCTACATATGTCACCCGAATCGTATGCGTCGATTCGAGCACTACAAAAACTTAAAACAGAAAATCTAGGAAGGTAATCATGTTGGTCAAACCCTATTCTAAAAAACTGCTAGCAGTTGCTATCGCCGCAGCGCTAAGCGCGCCGGTCATGGCAGATCAAGTCACTGCCATTAAAAAAATCGCCCCTGAAATTAGCGGACAAATCGAGTTCGATACTTCAGTTAAAATGAAAGGCCTGCAGCAAGAATTTCCACAGTATTTTATCGTCCAATTGGAAGGCGCGCCTTTAGCTTCTGTTGCTGCTGCTGACTCGGAAAAACAATTCGGTAACCAACTTGACCTGAATTCTGCTTCTGCAAAAAAACAAGCGGGTGTGTTAGCGGCTGAGCGCGCAACCTTCGCACAAAATTTAAAAGCATCATTGCCAGATGCGAAAGTTGAACGTCACTTTGACACCGTATTAAACGCAGTTGTTGTTACTGCAACTGACGACGTGTTTGAACAATTGCAAAAGCTGGAAGGCGTTACAAAAGTTTATCGCGAAGAAATGTATTATGAGCAAATGGATGCTTCGCTTGACCTGATCAAAGCGAAAGCCGTTTGGGAATCGTTAGGCGGCGAAGCTAACGCAGGTAAAGGCGTTAAAGTTGCGGTCATCGACGGCGGTATCCGTCCAGAAAACCCATTATTCCGTGATTCAGGCATGACTGCACCAAGCAGCAAGCCAACTTCAGACTACTGTGCAACTACTGAACCAGCGTTCTGTAACAACAAACTGATTGCAGCTCGTTTCTCAACTCCTACTTTCGCAACAGTACCACAAGAATACATGAGCCCGTTAGGTAACGGCGGTCACGGTACTCACACTGCAGGTACTTCAGTTGGTGTTGCAACTAAAGTTTGGTTTGACGGCACAACTAATATCGTTCCAATGAAAGATGGCGTTGAAGCAAAAGATGGCTTCACTGAAGTGACTGTTTCTGGTGTTGCACCAGGCGCTTACTTGATGGTTTACAAAGCATTATTCCAAGTATTCAGAACTGATGGCACAGTAACCGGTAGCGGTTCAAACGTCATGTTGTTAGAAGCGTTAGACTGGGCTGTAAAAGACGGCGCTGACGTAATCAACAACTCTTGGGGTGGCAGCGCAGGTGCAAACCCAGCATCAAGCCCATACCAAGCAGCATTCAAAGCAGCTGAAGACGCTGGTGTAGTTGTAGTTACTTCTGCAGGTAACAGCGGCCCAACAGCACAAACCATTGGTTGCCCAGGTTGTATCGAAAGCGGTATTACAGTTGCAAGTACTACGACAGGTCGTTTCTTCGCAAACTCTGTAACTATGGCCGGTGGTTCACCACTGTTAGCAATCCCAGGTTCAACTTTCAGCGAAACTATTGCTGACTTAACAGCTGATCCAAAAGCTAAAGTGGTTGACGCAGCTGTTGCGGCGCCAACCAACGCCTTTGGTTGTGCAGCTTTCCCTGCGGATACTTTCAAAGACAGTTTCGCGATGATTTCTCGCGGTACTTGCGCATTCTCTGTGAAAATCAACAACGCAATGGCAGCTGGTGCTACAGGCGCAATCATCGTTCAAAACAACGATGGTCAACCGACGCCAATGTCTAGCCCAGACACTACTATCCCTAACGTGATGATCACTAAAGCTGACGGTGCGGCTATTGCTGCAGCAGTTGCGGCAGATCCTACTAAAGAAGTCACAATCGGCCGTTTTGCAACCAAACTGATCAACCCTCAGTTTGCTGACAACATGAGCGACTTCTCTTCACGTGGTCCAGATGGCGATAACAACATCCTGAAACCAGATATGGGTGCTCCAGGCGGTAACATCCTGTCAGGTACTTCACCAGATGCTAGCGAAGACGGCGCAACATTCGAACTGATGAGCGGTACTTCAATGGCTGCTCCGCATGTCGCTGGTGCTGCAGCAATCATGCAACAGAAGTTCCCGAAATGGACTGCGGTTGAAATCAAAACTGCATTAACTTCAACTTCAGTAAATGGCCTGAAAAAAGAAGACTCAATAAAAGATACTACGCCGTTTGATATCGGTGCAGGTCGTTTAGATTTAAGCCGCGCAGTAAAAGCTGCTGCGACTTTTGATAAGCCTTCTTTCGCGCAAAACCCATGCGTTGGTGCTTGTAACTTCACACGCACTATCCGCAACATGACTGATAAAGAAGTCACTTGGACTGGTTCAGTACAATTTACCGACGGCACCACTGTTGGTACTTTAGACAAAACATCAATCACCTTAAAACCATACGGTACTGCTGGTGATTCAGCACAGTTCGTATTAGCTGTAGATGGCAAGCTGTCTACTTACAACGCTTGGGCATTCGGCAACGTGTTATGGACGTCTTCTGACGTTTCTGCACCAACTGCAACTATGCCAATCGCTGTTCGTTTAGCGGGAACTGCTGATGCGACTACTATCGCTACTGCAGCTGGCGTAGTAATGAACCCAACGACTCCAACAGTAGTTACCAACTCTTTCGGTAACAAAACTTTTGACGGTCAAGTTGTGATCACAGCAAAAGCTCCTGCTGGCACCAAAGTGGTTGCTGGTTCAGAAGTATCAACTTTAACTGGTGCTACTGAGTTCTTGTTGGACGCTAACGCAACCACTAACCGCGTGAGCTGGACTGGTACTGTTGCTAAACCAGCGATCAACCTGCGTGCTGGTAGCCCTGTAGCTGCATCGCTGAAAGATTTGGGTTCAACTCCAATCACCTGTGCTGGCGAGTGTGACGATAACGTTGTTGGCTTCAACTTAACTGGTGCTGGTTTACCAATGGCCTATAACGGCGTTGTTTACAACCGCATCTTCGTTTCTACCAACGGTTTCGTGCAGTTAAGCAACAGTGCAACAGCTCCTGGTGCAGCTGCCGCTAACGTGAAACTGCCAAGCTTAACTGCGGCAGTTAACATTCTGGCTCCGTTCTGGAGTGACTTAGATTTAGCTGGTGGTGCTGCTGGTACCGGTGAAATGTATATCGACGTGCTGACTTTAAGCGGCAAAGATTACATTGTGGTTGAATGGAATGGCGTTGAAGAGTTTGATGTCCCTGGCGTGAAATACAGCTTCCAAGTTTGGATCGCTGCTGACGGTTCTGAAGACATCTTCTTCAACTACTTAGACGTTGCTGGTACTCCTACTGCATTAACAGTTGGTGCACAAGACCTTTCTCGTACTTTAGGTGGTTCAACTTACTTCAGCACTCCAGCTGCTGCTGCGACAGGTACATTACCTGCTGGCTCTACAGCTATCGATGTAAACACTGTAGTTGGCGGTAAAGTTGACGTTAAATACAACATGCAATTGGATGGCGACTTGGATCTTGGCGTAGCAGATACTCTGAGCACCAATGAAGATGCTGCATCTGAAGGCGTTGATGTATTAGCGAACGAAAAAACTTCTTCTAACAAAGTTATTGAATTAACAGTGAAGAGCGGTACTGAAACTCTGAATGCGTTCAACAAAGCAGCGTTCCAACCAGCTGGTGCTCTGTCAGGCGTAACTATCGTTGCACAAGCTGCTAACGGTACTGCTTCTGTTGTTGATGGCAAAGTGGTTTACACACCAAAAGCTAACTTCAACGGTAAAGACAGCTTCACTTACACTGCTGCTGACACATCTGGCGCGAAAATCGCTCCAACTAAAGTCAACGTAACAGTGGCTGCGGTGAACGATGCTCCAACCTTAACGGCTGGCGCTTCTGCAACTGTAAACGAAGGTGAAAATGCTGCTCTGACCGTAGTTGGTGCTGATATCGACGGTGATTCACTGTCTTACACTTGGACTAAGACTTCTACAGCTGGTAATGCAATCACTGCAAAAACTGCCTCTGTATCTGTTGCAGCTCCAACTGTAGATGCTGATACCGCTGTAACTTACAGCGTTGTTGCAACTGACGGTAAAGTAACAACTCCAGCAGTAACTGTGACTCTGAACGTGAAAGACGTACCAGAAGAGAAAGACGGTGGTTCAATGGGCTTCCTGTCTCTGCTGTTATTACCATTAGCGATGTTACGTCGTCGTTTCAAGTAATAGCTCGTTAATTCAGTTCCTTAGGAACTGAACCAAAAGCCTGCGCCAAAAGCGCAGGCTTTTTTATTTGGTAACTCAAAAAAACAACTTACAGAATCAACAACAAATTTGCCGACTAAAAATTCACAGAATGAATATTTATGCGAATAAAAATGAAATTAAAATGCATAAAGCATGATATAGCGCAAATTTGTACAAGAATGTATCGCAGCGGGGCAATAAATAAAGTAGAATGCGCTGAAAGCATTTAATGCACACAACACAACTCTGTACCCGAAGGAGTCAGCTGATAATGACCGCTCAAATCACCCGCCATGTAGATTTAACTGTTGCCGATTTAGTTGAACACGCCATCCGCCGTAATGAAGGCACTTTAGCCGACAACGGTGCGCTGGTAGTGAAAACTGGTCACAGAACTGGCCGTTCTCCGAAAGACCGTTTTATCGTTAAAGAAGCTACTACGGAAAACGAAATCCAGTGGGGCAACGTAAACCAACCGGTCTCAGCTGAAGTCTTTGCGGCTTTGTGGGCAAAAGCGGAAACTTATTTATCTGATTTAGAGCATTTCGTTTCTCACCTTGAAGTAGGTGCAGATCCAGAACATTACTTGCCAGTCATCGTGAAAACCGAAACTGCATGGCAACATGTGTTTGCGAAAAACCTGTTCATCACCCCAGATCAATGGAATGCATCAAACAAAGCAACTTGGGAAATCATCAACGTTCCTGGTTTCGCTTGTGTTCCAGAACGTGACGGCACCAACTCAGATGGTACTGTGATGATCAACTTTGCTGATCGCAAAGTGCTGTTAGCTGGCATGCGTTACGCTGGCGAAATGAAAAAAGCGATGTTCTCTGTACAGAACTTCCTGTTACCAGCCAAAGACGTGTTACCAATGCACTGCTCTGCCAACGTTGGTGACGAAGGCGATGTAACTCTGTTCTTCGGTTTATCAGGCACCGGTAAAACTACTTTGTCTGCAGATCCAAAACGTAACCTAATTGGCGACGACGAACACGGTTGGGCTGTTGGTAGCGTATTTAACATTGAAGGCGGTTGTTACGCTAAATGTATCGACCTGTCGAAGAAAAATGAGCCGGTGATTTGGGATGCTATCCGTTTCGGTACCATTTTAGAAAACGTCGTACTTGATGACAATCGCACTCCAGATTACAAAGACGCAAGCCTGACGCAAAACAGCCGTGCAGCTTACCCACTAGCGCACGTTGAAAAACGCGTTCTGGCAAACCGTGCTGGCGAGCCGCGCGCTGTGGTATTCCTGACTTGTGACGTCAGCGGCGTATTACCTCCAGTTTCTGTGTTATCAGAAGAAGCTGCTGCCTACCATTTCCTTAGTGGTTACACTGCTAAAGTGGGTTCAACAGAGATTGGTTCAACTTCTGCTATCGAATCAACCTTCTCTACATGTTTTGGTGCACCATTCTTCCCACGCCCAGCTGGCGTTTACGCTGAACTGCTGATCAAACGCGTTCGTGAATTCAACAGCAAAGTATATTTAGTGAATACTGGCTGGACTGGCGGTCCACACGGTGTTGGCAAACGTTTTGACATTCCAACAACTCGCGCCATCATTGATGCCATCGTATCAGGCGAGTTAGCAAATGTTGAAACTGTGCATTTGCCACAACTGAACCTGAATGTACCAGTTGCAATTCCTGGTGTTGACAGCAAGCTGTTAAACCCACGTGCAACATGGGCTGATCAAACGCAGTACGACCAATTCGCTGCGAAATTGGCTGCTGAATTTGCCAATAACTTCAAGAAATACGATGTATCTGACGCCATCCGTAACGCAGGCCCTAAAGCCTAATACGATTCGTTAGACCAAAAAAAGCCGCTGATGCGGCTTTTTTTATATCTACACACTTAGTAGCTTTTAGCTTTGAAAGTCTGACCACGACAGGTATATCCCACCGCTAAATCACTATTCTTTTGCCTTCAGCGGTAAATACACTGTCGCCACCAAGCCGCCAAAGGCGTGGTTATGCAGGGTAATTTCGCCTCGATGCATATCAACAATTTTCTTGATGATTGCCAAACCAAGGCCAGAGCCAGCACTACCGCGAGCAGTATCGCCTTGGGTAAATGGCTCAAACATTTTTGCCATTTGTTGCTCCGGAATACCAGGACCATGATCGCGCACCTGAACGTACAATCGTTTACTGCCTTTTTCAAAACCTGTATGAATTTCAATTGGGCCATCAGAATACTTGATGGCGTTTTCAATTAGGTTCGTAAGTACCCGTTTCATGGCGATACGTCGCATTGGTACTAGTGGCAAATGGGCTGCCAAATCTGTTTCGATTTGCCGCTGCTGTAATCGCTCCGCGCCCACTTGTTCACTTACCAATTGGTTCAGATCTTCTTCGTGCAACGCTTCTTCTTTGTGGTGGCGAATGTAATCAATAAATTGGTCGATGATGGCGTTCATGTCTTCGATATCGTTAACAATACCATCGCGGATCCAGTTGTCCTGCTCACTGACCATTTCGCTGGCTAACCGGATACGGGTCAATGGCGTACGTAAATCGTGTGAGACACCGGCCATCAGCAAAGCTCGGTCTTTCTCCAGCTGACGAATGCCACTGGCCATATGATTAAAAGCACGTGTCACTGAGATAATTTCGGTAGAGCCAACCTCTGGCAGTGGTTCTGGGATATCACCACGTCCGACTCGCAGCGCCGCTTGCTGCAGTGACTGCAAAGGACGATTGAGATGACGGGCAAACCACCAACCGCCAGCCACTGACAAAAAGCCTATCAACAATATATAGATTTGTAGCGGCGAAAAATCGGTTTCATTCAGGCCATTTAATGGGATTTTAATCCAAAAATCAGGGGCTTGTGGTGGTCGCACCCAAAACGAGAAGCTGTCATCTTGTTCGATACGAACTTCCGCTGGCCCGCCCAACTCCCGACTCATTTCATCGGAAAAATACTGATAATAAATTGAATTATCTAAGCCGTAAGGCCCCGCAGCAGCGAGCGAATAAACTTCAATCCCTGTCGCTTGTTGAAAGCGTTTGGTTAGCTCTTCTGAAAATTGCCGATCTTGCGCACCAACATCAATAAAAATGACTTTGATTTGTTTCGCAATCAGATGGTTAGTTTGTTGGAGACTAGGCTGTATAACATAAACTGCAACCAGAAAGTACGAGACTAACTGGTTGATCAATAGCAGAAAGCCGATAAGAAATACCGTCTTTCCAAAAGCACTCTGTGGCAGAATTCGCATTAACTAGCTACACCGTCCGGTACAAACACGTAGCCAAGTCCCCAAACTGTTTGAATATAACGAGGATTGGTAGGGTCATCTTCAATCATCCGGCGTAACCGCGACACTTGCACATCGATACTCCGCTCCATCGCCGAGTAATCACGACCACGCGCCATGTTCATCAATTTATCGCGAGATAAAGGTTCCCGTGCATGGCTGACTAACACTTTAAGCACCGCAAACTCACCACTAGTCAGCGGCATCGCTTCGTCACCTTTGTGCATCTCACGAGTCGCCAAATTAAAGGTAAATGGGCCGAATTTAACTAAGGTTTCTTCTTGTGTTGGCGCACCCGGTAATTCTTTTGATTTACGACGCAGCACTGCACGAATACGCGCCAATAACTCGCGCGGGTTAAACGGTTTCGGCAGATAATCATCGGCTCCCATTTCCAACCCAATGATCCGATCAACTTCGTCGCCTTTGGCGGTCAGCATAATGATCGGAATTTCATTTTCTTGCTGACGTAGACGTCGGCAAATCGACAGGCCGTCTTCACCTGGTAACATTAAATCAAGCACTAACAGGTGAAAGTTCTCGCGTTCCATCAACCGGTTCATTTGTTCAAAATTACCAGCGGCACGGACAATATACCCCTGCTCCACCAGATATCTTTCCAGCAGGCCACGCAGGCGCATGTCATCGTCAACAACGAGAATTTTGGTAGTTTCCTGGCTTTGCATCAGTCAGTCCTTATCATCTGTTTTTTTGTACTATAAACGAAAAACCCACAATGTTAAGAATGCATTGTGGGTTTTCCTGTTACAAATGATTTCTGAGCCGCACTGAAACTGGCTTAACGAACTCACTCTTTTGGTTGTTGTGCAATTTGTTGCTTAACCATTGGTGGATTAAGCCAAACCACGTGCGCAACATTACGTTGTTGGCGTTTTAAATTTTCAGCTTTGGCAACCTGTTCTTGGTCGACGACATAAGCGTACTTACCATCGAAACTTGCACAGCCAGTCATTGTGAATGCAGCAACTGCGGCGATTACGATTAATTTTTTCATCATGCTACTCCTGATCTCGTTAGTGATCAGAATATAGCCAATAGCTTTTCGTCTAGCTAGCAGATTTTTGTGACAGTTAGATTACAGATACTGAATTTTATTAATTAATTTTTATTCGTTTTATTTCAAATAGTTAGATTGAAATTATCCGTAATAAAATCGTCACCAATAGAAAACTGTCACAATTGAAATGACACTTTTTTGCCAGATCACGACTTATTTCTGAAAAAATTGTCATTAAAGGCCCAATCACACAGCTCCGTTAAGTGGAATTGTGTAGCTGATGCGATTCACCCACCACAAGATCCGGCCTGTTGGTGTTGTCACATAAACTTCGCCGTCGACTTCTTGCTTTATGAGCGCCCTGGCCATTGGTGAATCGATCGAGATGTAATCGTTACGACCATATATTTCATCCGGACCGACAATCCGGAAAATACGCACATCGCCTTGTTCGTTTTCCACTTCTACCCAAGCACCGAAAAACACTTTCCCCTCTTGCACTGGCGAATACTCGACGACTTTAAGTACCTCAAGTCGTTTCCGCAAAAACCGCACACGGGAATCGATCTGACGGAGTAAGCGCTTGTTCTCCTTGTAGTCGGCGTTCTCGGATCTATCTCCTAAACTAGCGGCCCAAGCCACTTTCTGGGTAATTTCCGGACGATATTCCCGCCATAAGTAGTTCAGCTCTTTGGTTAATTTCTCAAAACCCTCTCGGGTAATTAAATCTGTTCTCAATGAAAAACTTCCTAGTTGCAGCAGTGGGTGCGACGACAGTTTAACAGAAAGCCCGAAGAGTCTTACTGTTACCGTTAAGCTCGACATAAGCGAGCTATTGCGCCATTAGTACGCATTATTTCAGCAGTTAAACCGCGTCTGGTGTCGGATCACATAGATTTTTTCGCGTCGACGTAAGACAATAGTGCAAAGCATGTAGCGCCACAATATGGTGATCAGCACCGTAGGCAAGGAACCTAGTTTTATGTCGATGATTAATAAACAAATCGCTTTAGAAATTTCAGCTCGCCCAGAGCAAGTGAACGCCGCAGTGGCGTTGTTAGATGAAGGCTCAACAGTGCCATTCATCGCGCGTTACCGTAAAGAAGTCACCGGTGGCCTAGATGACACCCAGTTACGGACTTTGGAGCAACGCCTGACTTACTTACGTGAGCTTGAAGATCGCCGGGCGGTAATTTTAAAAACCATCAATGAACAGGGCAAGTTAACGCCAGAATTAGAGCGCGAATTATTAGCAGCTGATAACAAAACTCGCTTAGAAGACTTATATCTTCCGTACAAAGCCAAACGCCGCACTAAAGGCCAAATTGCTATCGAAGCTGGTTTGTTACCCTTAGCCGATTTATTGCACGGCGATGCCAATCTTGAACCAGAACAACAAGCGAAGGCATATTTAAACCCTGAAGCTGGTTTTGCTGATACCAAAGCCGTGCTGGATGGCGTGAAGTACATTCTGATGGAACGTTTCGCTGAAGACGCCAATTTACTGGCCAAACTGCGTCGCCATTTGGCACAACATGCAGTACTGAAAAGCTCAGTTGTCGCCGGAAAAGAACAAGAAGGCGCGAAATTCCGCGACTACTTTGAGCACAATGAAGCCTGGAAAAATGTACCATCACACCGCGCGCTGGCAATGTTTCGTGGTCGCAACGAAGGTATTCTGAATCTGCAACTGCAACCCGACGCCGATGATAGCCAAGCTCATGGCAACTGCGAGCAAATGATTGCCAATCATTTCGACCTGCGTATGCAAAACCGTGCAGGCGATGCCTTTATGCGTACCGTCGTGCAATGGACTTGGAAAGTTAAACTGCATCTGCAGTTGGAAAATGACCTACTTGGCGAGTTACGTGAAAAATCCGAAGTTGAGGCAATCGCGGTATTTGCGCGTAACCTTAAAGACTTATTGATGGCAGCTCCTGCTGGCATGCGAGCAACTTTAGGACTCGATCCTGGTTTACGTACCGGCGTAAAAGTTGTGGTGATGGACCAAACTGGTAAATTAGTCGCTAACACCACCATTTTCCCACATGCACCGCAAAACCTTTGGGACAAATCAGTAAAAACGCTAGCCGCTTATTGTAAACAGTATAAAGTTGAATTAATTGCTATCGGTAACGGCACCGCTTCACGGGAAACCGACAAGCTGGCTGCGGATGTGATCAAACTAATCCCAGAGCAGCGTCTGACTAAAATCATGGTGTCAGAAGCTGGAGCTTCGGTATATTCAGCATCAGAACTTGCTGCTCTTGAATTTCCAGATTTAGACGTGTCACTGCGTGGTGCAGTGTCAATTGGTCGCCGCTTACAAGACCCATTAGCTGAGTTGGTAAAAATTGAGCCGAAAGCAATTGGGGTTGGCCAGTATCAACATGACGTTAATCAAAGCCTGTTAACCAAATCTCTGGATGCGGTAGTAGAGGATTGTGTAAACGCGGTTGGCGTCGATTTAAATACGGCCTCAGTGCCATTGCTGGCTCGAGTTGCCGGCTTGAACAAAACCTTGGCACAAAATATCGTAAGCTTCCGCGATAGTAACGGCCGCTTTATGCAACGTCGCGATTTGTTAAAAGTGCCACGACTCGGGCCTAAAGCTTTTGAACAAGCAGCAGGTTTCTTGCGCATTAACCAAGGCTCAAACCCATTGGACGCTTCTGCAGTGCACCCTGAAGCTTATCCATTGGTTGAAAAAATTCTGGCAAAGTACCAAAAACCAGTGGACCAATTGATGGGCGACAGTCAGTTTTTACGCAGCCTAAACCCTGCAGAATTGGTTGATGAGCATTTTGGTATCCCAACCATCACTGACGTACTCAAGGAACTGGATAAACCTGGTCGTGATCCGCGTCCTGAGTTTAAAACTGCCACCTTTAAAGATGGCGTTGAAACTATGGCTGATCTCACCCCAGGAATGCTGTTAGAAGGCGTGGTCACCAACGTCACCAATTTCGGTGCTTTTGTTGATATTGGTGTACACCAAGATGGTCTGGTGCATATTTCATCGCTCACCGATAAATTTGTGTCCGATCCGCATCAAGTGGTAAAAGCCGGCGATATCGTTAAAGTAAAAGTGTTGGAAGTTGAAATCGACCGTAAACGCATCGCGCTAACTATGCGGATGGATGAGCAACCGCAACCAAAAGGCATGAGCAAAGACGCGCCTAAAGCCAATCGGTCACCACAGCAAACTACCCCAAAAGCTTCCAAGGCGGTCGACAATGGCAATGCAGCCATGGGTAACGCCTTTGCTGCAGCCTTAGCGAAATTGAAGAAGTAGCATGTGTTGTTGCCGACCGTGAATGGCAACATTTCACAAGGATAAAAGCCGCTCAAGAGCGGCTTTTTTTTATGGTTTGGCGATGGGGGTTTGCAGTAATTTATCCAGCATCCGAATACGCGCTCGGTAATGCGTTTTCACACATGCTAACAGTTCTGCCGGTTTAGTCTGTTGGCACTGTGTCGACATCTGATTTTGCCAACGGATATGATCTTTACTTAACAGCGGCGCCAAAGGTGACGGTGCCAATTTCTTCAGCCGGATTTGTAATTCATCAGCGTAGATACGCAGTCCTTGCGAGGTACATAACAACAACGGCATTTTCAGCCGAGTTGTTGGACAATCAGCCGCAGGTCTTGGCACTCGGCCTTGCAACATCACATCCACCACCGACTTGTCGGCAAGTTGCCGCCATTGCAGTGACGGATTCCGCGTAAGATAACTGGTTAATGGCTGGTTCTGACTATCCCGGATCGAGGCATTGGCACCGGCACTAAATAACAAGGAAATTAGCGCAGGGTGCGCATTTTCCGCAGCATAACTTAGCGCGTCACGTTGCGTGAATTGAATGGCCATGTTTTCATTCGGCATAGTTTTAGCCGTGAGATTTGCTCCAGCAGCTAGCAGAATTTTCACGCTATCAAAATCGTTAAAATGTGCGGCAAGCATCAAAGAGGTTTTACCGAAGCCATTTTTCTGCTGCACCAACTGCGACTGTTGATCGGCAGTAAATGTTGCCCATAAATCCAGTGGGTAATTGGGTAATTCGGCATGAAAGCGCAAATCCTGCACTGTCTCTGGGATCGTCAAATCAGCTGTCAAAGCTGCAAAATAGGCTGCTTGTGCACGTTCAGCCATGGCTTTGGCATCGGTGTCATTAAGCTTAAACGCTTCGTGAAAATAACCACTCAGTTGTAGCTCGGCGAGTAACCAAAGCTCATTAATGGCACTGGTTTCGCGGGCGGACCAAGCATCTTGGCTGGCGTAGAACTTCAACCAATCGACGCGATGCGTTCGAGAAATACAAGGTCCATTGGCCGCATCACATTGGTTTTCCAGCAAGGGTAATTGCCATGGCCGAGATAGCCAGTCGTTTAACTGTGCGTTCGCTTGTTCTATCGCTAATGAATCGGCTACTGCCCCGACAAAAGACTGGCGCAATGTTTCCCGCCATGTGGTGACGGCCGTCATCTCAGGGATCGCAGGCAACTCAAGTTCACAGGCCGGTTGTGCTTTTGGCCATAACTGCTGGACACCCCAAGGTTTTACCAGCTGATAAATCGAGTCTCCATAGACGAACACATTGGCTATCGCATTGGCACTAGAGGCTAATTGATATGGTTTTAGGGCTTGCGCAAGTTCAACCGCATTGGTTGCAGTCGGCAAAACCACACCATCAGGTAAATAGAAAAGCTCATTTTGATTGCTATTGATAAACAACAATAGCCGTCCTTGCCAACGCACATCAGTGGTTACCGCACTTGCCACTACAGAACTAGCTACGCCGTCCCAGCCGAATTGCTGAGATATGCCAGTTAAAGGCTGCCAGCTCAACCACTGCCATTCACTTGAATTCATTAAACCTTGGAAATGTAACAACGGTGCAGTTTGCTGAGACGTTGCCGCCAGCAAGGTTTCACCAGCAAAATTTGGCTGCAGCTGATTGTCGACCCAAAGTTCAGCTTCCGTGTTATACCGATGTTGGAACATATTGAGAAAGGCTGGGCATACAGCATCTTGATTGGCTTTTAACCCTAACGGCTTCGCGTCGACCCCGGCCTGCACCATAGGGATGTACGAACTCGCAATTAAAATTGCCGGCAGCGTGAAACGCCAAGTGAATTGGTTAATGGCACGACAAATGCCAGAGACGAAAGCTGGTAACACAAATATTCCTTGATGGCTCAATATGAACTCAAATGGCGACTGCCGCTGTCGCTATACCAATGACCGAGCACTGGTTAGAAAACGGTCGCTATGATAAAGCATCTTGCAGTTGAAGCGAATGGATTTACCTAAGCTTTTCGGTGAGTTTTGCCGCAAGGGGGGTCTAGATACTGATTTTCTGCGCAGGCGCTTGTGAACTCATTGCACGCAGACATGGCGAAGGCGGAAAAATATAGAAAGCTTGCTGGCTGCTTAAGCCATATTCAACAAAGAACGCCCGGCAGGGACTGTGGCCCGAGCATAAAAACTTTGAATCACGTCGCTTCGAAGTTGCATCAGTTCTTCACCTTGTAATGCACGTTTGTCACGCCCAGCAAACCGATCTCGAGCACTAGTCTCTTCCGCAGCGAGTGCTTCATCGGTACTTTCAACTTCTTTACCATCGGCCTCTGTGGCCAATAGCGAGTTTTCCTTCAACAGTTCTGCTTGCGCTGCTGAAATGCGCCGATTTGCTTCTGCAGCAATTGACCGATCTGCACCAGACGGTTCTGCAGGAGCTAATGCCGCGGCTTTGACTTGTTGCATGCGAGCAATGGTCGCTTGTGGGTCACCAGGGACTTCAGACAAGCTAATTTGCACTTCGCCACCAATTGCATACTGTTGGCCGTCAGGACCGCGTTGGAAGGTGTAACTAGGACTTCCAGCTAACTGCCCGCCCACAGCTGCGTGCGCAGCTTCGTGAGCACGGACTTCGGCATCACGTGCTTTTAATTGCGCGAGTTGCTTTTGCTCTGCCTGTTGCTGCTGTTGCTGTTTTTGCTGATCGCTTTGGTTTTGATTGTCGTCACTGCGGCTACCATCATCGCGACCTTGCTGCTGATCTTGAGAACGGCCTTCGACCGCTTGCTTTAACTCGGTATTGCGGTTCTTTAATTCATCGCTATAAGTAACATTAGCTAAATTACTGTTATTTCGGCTTTTATCTTCAGAAATAACGCCTTTTTCACTGGCGTTGCGCTCCATTTGCGCAACAGGCTCAATGATTTCGCGCAGTTTATTTTCGCGACGCACCATTTCGACGGCAGGATTGCCGACATAAGGTGTAACGTGCGGATAAACCGAAGTAATGGCCATAGCTGATGACTTAGACGCTTACGTCAATCAATGTCCCAAGCATCTCGTCCGCCGTTCGAATAGCGCGAACATTGGCTGCCGCGCTAACAGATTCGGTTTTTAATTGGACAAGGCTATCAGTAACACTCGGAGTTGCGGTGACGTTCGGGGCTTGTTGTTTGTTTGCCTGATCATTCCGGCTCGCTGTATCTTGCGCAGAATCTTGGGCATTTCGCACACGTTGCTGGTTCAAAGCATCGCGATTGATATTCACTGTAGCTTCGGTAATACCGCTGGATGCTCGCTGCAGGCCTTGCAGACCTGAAGAAAAGGCTGATTGAATTTCCATGCTGTAATCCAAAGTAAAGATGTGTTGGCTAAATAGTAACCATATTCACCACAATACTCAAGGAAAGGGCGGCAAAAGCGGCAAATTTTTGCCAGCTTTGCCGCTTTTTAATGGCGGTATTGGCCACTCTTGTTTACACAATCAGACCGACCGTGGCAGTTATTGGCTAAAGCGGTCCAGCCAATCGGTCAACCACTGCATAAATTCTTCTGGATGGGAAATAAACGGCGCGTGTGAGGCCTTGGCAAATACCGTGATTTCCATATTAGGAGCGACCGCAGCGAGTGCTGTAGTCATGGCAACTGGCACTAACGAATCCAGTCTTCCATAACAGCCACTGACTGGACAGTTTAATGCTGCTAAATCTTGGCGCAGATCAGCGCTCGCCAAGATAGTTAAACCGCCAGCCAAAGCGATGTTTTGCGGCGCAGGCAAACTCATCACCGCATCTTTTAACCGTTTGATATCCTGCCGAGCACTGTCACTACCCATGGCTTGGATGGCTAAGAAACGCTCTATTGTTTTGGCCACATCATTTTGTAACGCATCAGCAAATTGCGCCAGTACAGTAGGCGCCATGCCCGCCCATTGCGGTTGCGCCACAAAACATGGAGAACTCGCTACAAGCGCTAAGGCTTTGACTTTTTGCGGTGCCGTTTTGGCGATCTGTAGCGCCACTAACCCACCTAAAGACCAGCCGACCAGCAACGAATTTTCAGGGATCTCAGGCAGCAATTGCTCAGCTACAGCCTCTAGTGCATAAGGCGTGGGGGCAACCTGCCGCTCACCAAAACCCGGTAAATCTAAACATAACACCGGTTGGTCGGAAGGAAGTAACGGCAAAACGCTCTGCCATACCGCTCGATTTAAACCCCAACCATGCAAGAACACTAAGGTCGGTTTGGCACTTTTCAAGATTTCAGCCATAGTAAATTAATTGTTAACCAAATCAAGAATACAATGAAGACTGGCATTATCGCTTGGTGTCACCAGCAAATCCATCATTGGCTGCCAAATGCCTGTCTTTGGTGCGGCTTACCCGTGCAACAAGCGGACTCACAGTTATGTGATTTTTGTCAGGATGACCTGCCGCGAGTCTCCATGGATATCGTTGATTTTAATGCCTTGGCATTGCCCGCCATCGCTCGTGGCCTGCAGCAACATCGCTTTCAACAGCTGCTTTGTTTAAGTTGGTATCAACAACCTTGGCAACATTGGATAGGCCAATGGAAGTTTCAACAAGATTTAGCCTGCGGCGAGGCTTTATTACAGCAGTTTGCCGTCGCCTGCCGCCTCTGGCGAGCGACATTAAAAGTTGATGCGGTCTGTTACGTCCCAATGCATGCTCGGCGGTTGCGCCAGCGCGGTTTTAATCAAGCAGAGCAACTCGCTACTGTTGCGGCTGCGCAATTGCAGTTGCCATTGTTGCAGCTATTTATGGTGAATACCGAAACGCCACATCAAGTGGGGCTTAATAGACAGCAACGAAGGGCAAATCTGCGCAAACAGTTTCGGTTGCGGCCAAAAGTGGCTATCCCAGCCAAAGTGTTGCTGATTGACGATGTGGTAACCACGGGAGCAACCGTGAATACACTGTGTCGCCTATTAGGCAAACATGGCGTTCAGCACATCGCGGTTGCTTGTCTGGCGGTGACTAAAGCCCCAGGCACAACTGCCGAGTTGTACCTGCAGGATCTACGTCATTCCTCCTCGCCATCCCCACCATCTTCTTGACTATTAAAGGCTTTTGCCAAAAATAGCGCATTGACCAATATTCGGCCTGAGCCGACGAAATAGCCGCGAAACACCGGATTGTCGGTCATAGCAATCACTCGGCCTTGGCCTTGATTGTGCGCCAATAACGAGGCGCCATGGCGAATTTGCTCAACATATTCACCGGCAGTGAAACCAGCAAGTTGTGGCTTATCAGTGTAACGGCCTACGGTGACATAAGCATCGCTCGACGGCAGTAACAGCATAGGATCGTTTTTAAATACCGGCAGCATGGATCGCGGTAAACCAAAGGCCAGCGGGTGCGTCAAATCAAGCTGCGCGGCAAAAATTGCGCCGGCGATGCGTTTTTTACCAGCGATCTGCTCTTTATCGCCATAACTTGCACCTGCTGCAGAGATAAGTTTCGCCATGTCGGCGCTGCGCTGCACTTTGGCTTGTAATATGCCTTTTTCTGATAACCACTGCGCCGCACCTTTTTGTCCCCATAACACGCCGCCAGCAGTAACCCAAGTCTTTAGAATTTGTACTTCCTTGTCCTGCCAACTGCTGTAATTGCCGTCCGGCAACAGGATATGGCTGTAGCGCTGTAAATCGATTTTGTTCAGGCGCTGAGGTTCCACTATGCTCGGCGAAATACCAGCTAAGCGCTCTAGACTAAACCACATCTCCCCTGCTTCTGATGAATTAACCCCTGGTCCTGCGACTAGCAGCACTTTCGGCAGAGTCACTGGCACTAACAATCGACTCCCTAAATCGCTGCCCACAGGTGTGAGGCCAGTGCTAATTTCACTAAGTGGCAATGCAAACTGCTGTTGCACCGCCAATAGATGTTCAAACCAACCTTCGCTTTGCAAACCGGCCGGGATCACCATGGTGCCAGCGGCAAACTGTTCAACGCCAGTTTTCGTCTGTGCGTTAAAGGCTTGAACACTCGAGCGCACCACAATACCGTGTTGCAACAACGCAGCTAACATCACTGGCGCTTGTTGATCACTCCAACGCAGAGCATAGGCGTAAGCGCCGGCCTTGGCAGCCTCAACTTTAGCCTCTTCTGCTTGCCAAGCCTTTGCGGCAATCGCATTTGGGGTGGTGCGACTTTGCGCCATATTGAGGTTAAAACCGTAAGGTAAAGTCCAAGCCGATACATCGTAAAAGGTGTTGTCCTTGAAATTAGTATCGGTACTAAATGCCGCTTTAATGAGGCGATATTGCCGCTGCTTCAAAGGAATGTAGTAACTACGACCTTGCCGAAACCACTGCCCTTGATGTTGGACATCGTCAGTCACGGCATAAGCTTGAATATCGTGTTGCGACAGCAAAGTCAAAAAGGCATTTAAGCGCGTTGGATCCCCTTCATCGCCAACAAAATAGCCCTGCACAGGGTCTACTTTGGCGGCCTGTTGAGCATCGCGGACAAACTGCGCTTGAGTCTGCTGCAACTCGGCTTTTAGCGCTAAAGCGCCACGCATAGTCGAATGGGACATCAAAATCTGTTGGTCAATTGTGGTTTTGAAACTAAGCGGGCCATTGATGCTGTCTTGCAAATGACCACGACTACTAGCTTGCTCGAATAGAATGCCAATCGAACCTTGCACATCAGGATAGGTAGAACCCTTGCCGACATAAAAATCGTCAAACGCCTCTTCGGTGAAGTATAAAACTTGCTTCTCATCCATTGCCGCAGCATGGAAATTGGCAATTTTCGCGGTTAATTCAAAAGTCTTCGCCGGGGTCTGCGGATTATTACGACTCGGGATCCCTGGTTGGAAAAAGTAAGTGCCGTCTGTGCCCATTTCATGAAAATCGGCAACAACTTGTGGTAACCAACGCTGAAATTGTGCGATCCGAGCGCGGCTTTCTGGGTGTTGCAGAGGTAGCCAATCTCGGTTGAGATCGAACCAATAGTGATTAGGCCGCCCATTCGGCCATGGCTCGATATGCTCGCGATGTTGGGGATCAGCAACAGGTGAGGTGCCTTGGTGCATATTCGCCCAGAGCGCAAACCGATCCATACCGTCCGGATTTAAACTGGGCTGCAGCAATATAATGGTGTTATCTAAGGTTTGTTTGGCCTCAGCAGTTTTTGCCGCCACTAATTCATACGCAACTTCAAGCGCCGCATTAGGACCGCTCGATTCATTGCCATGCACGCCGTACCCTAACCAAATCACCAGAGGTAAACTTGGGTCGAACTCGGCTTCACCGCGTGCAACCGCGAGATGCTGTTGGCGAATCTGTTCAAGTTTCGCCAGATTTTGTTCACTGGCAATAATCAGTTGCAACAGCGGCCGCTGTTCGTGGGTGTGACCTATGACTTCCAAGCGAGTCGTTGTCGGCGCGCTTTGTGCTAATGTCCGAAAATACGCTTCGACTTGGTCATGCCGCACATGCCATTGCCCAGAGCCAAAGCCTAGGAATTCGGCTGGCGCTGGTGGGGTGTTTGCTGCAACTGCAGAGTGACTCCCCCAACACAACAAGCTACAGAAAAGCGCACCGAGTAATGACCGCGGCAAAGATCTTGGCAAAGTGGACATGGTTTCTCCCTAAATTTATCGGTTTAACATAACAATAAAGGGGAGTCCGACTCAAGCGGGCTTGGCAAGCACTCGGCGCAGGGGTATCATAGCCATTAACCTAGTAATTTAGTCAGGTACTATCGATGATTCATATTTCTGAAGCCGCCCAAGCGCACTTTGTTAAGTTGTTAGAAAAACAGGCAGCTGGCACCAACATTCGAGTGTTCGTCGTCAATCCTGGCACGGCCTCCGCGGAATGTGGCGTTTCTTATTGCCCAGCAGATGCAGTCGAAGCAACCGATTTACGTGTCACTTTTACCGGTTTTGATGCGGTGATCGATGCCGACAGCAAACCATTTTTAGTTGACGCTGAAATTGACTTTGTTACCGATCAAATGGGTTCACAGCTAACTTTAAAAGCGCCAAACGCCAAAGTTCGCAAGGTGAGCGACAACGCACCACTTAAAGAACGTGTGCAATATGTGATTGATGCTGAGATCAATCCACAGTTAGCAAATCACGGTGGTCGAGTCTCTGTGGTTGAGTTAACTAACGATGGCGTGGCAATTCTGCAATTTGGCGGCGGTTGTAACGGCTGTTCACAAGTTGATTTGACGCTGAAAGAAGGTATTGAAAAAGAACTACTGAACCGCTTTAGTGGCGAGTTAAGTGGTGTACGAGATGTTACGGACCACCAACGTGGTGAGCATTCGTATTACTAAGCCTATCAATGCTGTTTAATACTTGATTCACAGCGGCCACCTTGGCCGCTGTGTTATTTTAATCACTGCATTTTACTTTCAACTTTATTTGTTCGCTGAGGTGATAAATGAACTTGTTACGTCAATTATGGCTGTTTGCAGCAAGTACTGCGATAGTTGTGCCAAGTGCCAATGCTGCGATTATTTTGCAGTACCATCACGTTGCCACTGATACCCCAAGTACAACCAGCGTGACGCCGCAAGAATTCCGCACACAATTGCAGTACCTCAAAGATCATCAATATAAAGTTGTGAGTCTGGAACGCCTGATCAACCAGCTCAAAGCCGGCGAGCCATTGGCCGATGATGAAGTCGCGATAACTTTTGATGACGGTTATGCCAATGTGTTTACCAATGCCCGTCCAATCCTGAAAGAGTTTGGTTACACCTACACCATGTTTTTAGGCCCGGCGTTAATCGATCGCCAAGAGGGCCCAGTGCTCAGTTGGCAACAAATCAAAACCATGCATGACGAAGGCGCTATCATCGCCAACCATAGTTCCTATCATCATCGACTGGCCGTGCCAAATGCCGGGGAAAGCCAAGCGAAGTGGCGCGAGCGGGTCAAAGCCGACATTTTACTTGCAGAACAACAGCTGGAAGAAAAACTAGGAGTTCGCCGTAACTGGGTTGCCTACCCTTATGGTGACTTTAGTGCCGAACTGGAAAAGTTAGTCGCAGAACTTGGTTTTATTGGTATCGGTCAACAATCTGGAGCTGTTGGTACTGGCGTTTCGTTAACTCGGATCCCGCGCTACCCATCATCTAGCCAATACGCCGCGATAAAGCACTTTGCGCCTAAGTTAAAAACCTTGGCACTGCCGGTCACTGATTATTCGGGAGCAGATCCGGTCAGCAAGCAAAATCCACCTTTGCTTAAGCTTTCCGTTGATACCAAAGACGTCAAACCAAAAGCGCTTAATTGCTTTTTCAACGGCGAAGCCATTACCTTGAATTGGCTCGATGAAGATACCTTTACCGCAAGAGCTAGTAAGCCACTGAAGCTTTCGCACAATCGTTACAATTGCACAGCACCGAGTCGCAGCAAGCCTGGCTACTTTTACTGGTACTCGCAACCTTGGGTATTTGTGAAGTAAAACCGAAGCGCTAGTTCTTGGCGAAGTCTACAAGAACTAGCGGTATTTCCAATTATTTAAGCTGTGCCATCACCAATGGGAAATCCCGCAGCAATTGTGCTTTGCTCACCACCGGAACGGCCTCGGCGTTGATCTCTGGTTTAAACACTGCCACTAACTGCCCAACAGGATTAAGCAGCACAATCGATGCACTGTGATCCACTCGATACTCTGGCTCTGTGCTACTACTGATGGCATAGGACAAACCTAGTTCACGAACAAAAGGGAAGAGTTGGTCGTGGTTGGCGGTCACGCCTGTCAAAGCGCGTTGTTCAAAATAGCCGACATAGGTCTGCAACTGTTTTTGCGTGTCACGTTTTGGATCAACCGAAATAAACCAAACCCCAAGTTGTTGACCCTTCGGCAGTGCTTGCTGCAATTGTGCAACAGCGCCAGACAATGTCGCCATCGTCATCGGGCAAATGTCCGGGCAATAGGTGTAACCGACAAATGCCAAAGTCCATTGCCCTTGCAACTGCTCGCGCCCAACGGCATTACCGCGGTGATCAATTAAGCTAAATTCAGATAAGTTGCGTGGAGCCGGATAAACTAATGCTGATGTTAATTCAGACTGCGAGGTCAGGTACTGATAACCGAGATAACCCGAAACGACCGTTAATACCAAAAAGGCCAGTGCCCAAATCTTTTGCATTCTTTATTCCTTCTCGCGACCTGAACCTCAAGGACAAAACCACTGACGGCAGGCAAGGTAGACTTCTAAGCAGAAAAGCCCTGCTGGTATTGCTGATTATCTTACCAACAAGTGTGCTCACAGCAATAAAAAAATCATCGCTTCAGTTGCCTGATTGCGATGATTTGTTGATCGGTAACAATGAATCTACCGACTGTCCACCAACGATATCCAAAACACCTGTTTTCGCTGGTCAACAGTTAAGTTGTCTTACCAAGTCTGATTTCGGATCACACCAACAGCTAAACCTTCGATAGCAAAAAACTGTTGGGTTAAATCAACTTTAATCACCTGAAAATCACCATTCTCTGGGTGCAGATAAACAAACTGACCATCACGACGGAATCGTTTAACAGTCACTTCTTCATCGACTCGCGCAACGATGACTTCACCTTGCCGGGCTTCAGTAGTTTTATGCACAGCTAATAAGTCGCCATCCATAATGCCGATGTCTTTCATGCTCATGCCGGAAACTTTTAATAAAAAGTCAGCCGCCGGATGGAACAGATTAGCGTCTAACTGAAAATATTGTTCCACATGCTGAGTTGCCAAAATTGGCATACCAGCCGCGACACGGCCAATCAGCGGCAAACCTTGAATTTCTGGTTCATTGGCAGCTTCATCTTCAGGATCTTCAATCAAACGGATGCCGCGCGAAGTGCCTGGCAACATCTCGATAAACCCTTTTTTGGCCAGCGCTTTTAGATGTTCTTCCGCCGCATTGGCTGATTTGAAGCCCAATTGTAAGGCGATTTCAGCCCGAGTCGGCGGCATACCTGATTCGGCCTGATAGTCTTTAAGTAGTTGTAATATTTCGGCTTGTCTTGGTGTTAGTGGTCGCATGATGCTGAATGCCTATACAGTGGTTACTGGGAGTATATACAGTGCAATCAGTAGTGCCAAGTCTGATCTGTTAAAAATCGAAGAAAATCGGCGAATTTGGCGGGAAAATCATTCCATGCTATCCTATCGGGCTGTTTTCGGGTGCAGGTATTCTATGTTTGATCGTCTATCACTGTTCGCCAAGTGCTTAAAATGGCCGTTAAAAGCGTTGGTTAAGTATAAGGTAGTGCCGTCCTCACCGACGGAAGCATTAGCGTTACCTACAGAAAAGCCATTGTTTTACATCACCAAAATAGCTTCTGCCAGCGATATGGCGACGTTGCGTCGCGTCTGTGCTGAGGCCAATTTGCCTGATCCAACAGATCAAGTCCAGCTTGGCAATGTCCGGCTACCACGCACCCTATTTCTCGAACAACCCAATGTACTTTGGGGGAAACGACGCGATGGTTCGGCCTTGGTTGACGGTCAAAAGTTATTGCAAACTCACGTCGAAAACGCGGAATTACAAGCACAATTAATTCCGGTTTCCGTGTGTTGGGGCAGAGCTCCCGGCAAAGAAAACTCAGTAAAAGCCGTTGTCGGTGAAAAAGCAGCACCAAGCTGGCTGAGTAAAATGATGATAGTGCTGATTTCCGGTCGGCATACCTTGGTACAATTCTCACCTCCGGTTGATTTGCGCGCAATGGCTGATCAATTCGGTGCCGACCAATCAACCGCCCACAAATTATCGCGAGTCGCGCGTTTTCATTTTTATCGCCAGCAATTAGCAGCAACAGGCCCAAGACAACCAGACCGCAGCGCGTTATTTAATGCGCTGTTAGGTTCAGCCGCGTTGAAAAAAGCAGTGGATGACGAAGCCACCAACAAGCAAATCAGCCATTATGAAGCTCGCGTTGAAGCACGAAAGTTGCTGGAAGAAATTGCCGCTGACTATCGCGAATCGACAGTTCGAGTTGGCGATCGTTTTTTGAGTTGGTTATGGAAAAAGTTATACACCGGCATCAAAGTGAGCAACAACGCGCAGATCCGCGAACTCGCACAGCGTGGCCATGAAATTGTTTACTTACCCTGCCATCGCAGTCACATGGACTATTTGCTGTTAAGCCATACCATTTATCAACAAGGTTTGGCAGCACCGCATATTGCCGCAGGTATCAATCTTAACTTTTGGCCTATCGGCAAAATTTTCCGCCGCGGCGGTGCATTTTTCATTCGTCGTAGTTTCAGCGGCAATAAATTGTATTCAGCGGTCTTCCGTGAATATCTGTCGCAGTTATTCCGCAAAGGTTATGCGGTTAAGTATTACAGCGAAGGTGGTCGTAGCCGCACCGGTCGATTATTGCAGCCAAAAACTGGCATGTTGGCAATGACAGTCCAAGCCTTATTGCGCGGCATTGACCGACCTGTCACCTTAGTTCCGGTTTATTTGGGCTATGAACATGTCATGGAAGTCAGCACCTACCTGCGCGAACTGCAGGGGTCGGCCAAAACCAAAGAATCGGCTCTCGGCATCATCAAAGCTGTGCGTAATCTGCGGGATTACGGCTATGGTTATGTGAATTTCGGTGAGCCCATCCAGTTAAATCAATATCTGCAGCAAGAAGTTCCTGACTGGCGTTGCAGCATTAATCCAATCGAGCCGCAAAAACCACAGTGGTTAAACCCAGTGGTTGCACAATTATCTAATCAAGTGATGGTTCGGATAAACCAAAGTGCCGCAGTCAACGCCATCAATTTACTCGCCACCTGTTTATTAGTTGCTGATAAACACGTCATGGCGGAGCAACAACTGCTCATTCAGATGGAGTTTTATATACAGTTGATGCGCGCAGCGCCTTACCATCGATTGGTGACTTTACCGGACGAAGATGCGGTGAGTTTATTGCGGCATGCGCATCAATTACATAAAGTTGAAATGCTGCCTGATGATTTTGGTGTGTTGGTACGCTTCCCTGAACGCGATAAAATTTTAATGACGTATTATCGTAACAACATCAGCCACTTACTGGTGATCCCAGCGCTACTAGCAACTGCATTATTACTGCAGCAGGAAAAATCTGAGGCTGAGTTATTGTCACTGATTAACCAGCTGCAGCCATTGTTGGAGCATGAATTGTTTGTCCAGCATGCTGACATCGCTAGTTACGTCAGCCAAAATTTGCAGTTTATGCACGCTCGACACCTGATTCAGCAGACTGAAGCTGGGACGTGGCAAGCGACTTTAGTCGGTAAATCACAACTACAGTTGCTAGCCCACAGTGCAGACGGAGTGTTGCACCGTTATGCGATGGTGCTGAACTTACTCAGTCAAGAAACACCGATTGAACGCGAAGAATTAGAGCAACATTGCCATCAGTTGGCAAAACGTTTGATGACTTTACATGGCATTGATTCGCCGGAATATCATGACAAACAGCTCTTCAGCACTTTGATTAATGCACTAAAAGATGCCGGTTATGTGGAAGTGGATGTCGCGCATGCGCTAATTCCAACATCGACCTTTGCCAGTTTACAGCAAAGCGTCAATCAGCTGTTGGCCCCTGAAGTGTTAGCAAGTATCCAGCAAATTCGCATCCAGCGCGCTTAGTGCGCGCTGGATCGAACGTATTACTCGCCTTTAGCCTTGTCGTAAGCGCGGATCACGCCTTCTTGGATTGTGGACGCAACTAAGGTGCCAGCTCTATTGAAAAACTGCCCACGAACCAAGCCCCGAGCGCCAGAGGCACTTGGACTATCTACTGCATAGAGCAACCAATCATCAAAGCGAAAATCTTGATGGAACCACATGGCATGGTCAATGGTGGCCACTTGCATGTTCGGCGCCATAAAGGACTTGCCATGCGGCTGCAGCGCGGTCGGCAGAAAGTTAAAATCAGAAGCGTAAGCCAACATATATTTGTGCACACGCAGATCATCTGGCATAGCGCCGTTGGCTTTAAACCACACATAACGCTTGGCATTGCTTACTTGCGGGCGGAATGGGTTGTGAAATGCCACAGAGCGCATCTCAATTGGTTTCTCACAAATAAACTTGCTGCGCAGTGACTCTGGAATTAAATCGGCGTGCTGGCGATAGAATTCCAAATCCGAAATCAACTCCTCCGGCGGTGGTACTTGAGGCATTAAATCCTGATGCTCAAAACCAACCTCGTCGGCTTGGAATGACGCCGTCATATAGAAAATCGGTTTACCGTACTGAATAGCACTGACGCGCCGCGTACTGAAGCTTTTACCATCACGAATATTTTCTACTTCGTAAACGATTGGTCGTGAGGCATCACCTGGTCTTAAGAAATACGAGTGAAATGAATGCACCTTGCGATCTTCTGGAATAGTCTCTTTGGCAGCAGATAATGCCTGCCCCATTACTTGACCTCCAAATACCGCTTTAAAGCCTAAATCCTGACTTTGGCCACGGTATAACCCAGTTTCGATAGTCTCAAGTTTTAATAACGACAACAAATCCGACAGAACTTGACTCATCCACGCGCCCTCAACGATTCAACTAGAGTGATATTGTGCTACATGCACCGGCAATGTGCCAAGTAAAGTGGCCAACTTGTTAGCAGACTGCTGCCAATCGTCCAGCTTTTCGGCATCTTGCTGATGGTTCGTGCAACTAAGCCATGCAGCAGCAGGCTTGTTTGGTATTTTGTGCCAATTTAAGTTACTTTGTAGCGATTTTGACATCAAGCGTTGATATAAAGCAAAGCACCAAATCAGGGAAATTCCTTATAGTGCTCCCCTTTGTGTTTTCGCTACCATGACGACATCAACTTGGCAGGGCATAAATTGAACTGGATTTTTAAAACCGAACCAAGCGAATGCAGTATTGATGATATTGCCAACGCAGGACCTGCAGGTGTGGTGTGGGAAGGGGTGCGCAACTATCAAGCGCGTAACTTTCTGCGCGATGACGTCAAACTTGATGATTTAGTACTAATCCATCATTCAAGTTGTGCAGAGGTCGGGCTTGTTGGCCTTGGGAAAGTGGTAAAATTGGCCTATGCGGATCCTAGTCAATTTGACCCGGCAAGTCCGTACTATTTTGCCAAATCAAGTCCAGAAAATTGGCCTTGGGTTGCAGTGAATGTTGCCTTTGTGGAGAAGTTCCACAAGGTGATTTCAATGGCTGAATTGCGGCAACATCCGCAGTTAGCTGAGATGCTGCTGTTGAAGAAAGGAAACAGGTTATCGGTGATGCCGTTAACTAAAATTGAACTTGAACTTGTACTTTTTTTAAACAACGCATAGAGTAGATGAGGGTCTGATCTTATTCGATCCTTTCACTCACTGGAGTAAAAACATGGCTGCCGTAGCACAAGACCGACGCGCATTTCCGAAAGATGCAGACTATTTCTGGCAACAGCTTAATATGGCTCAGAAATTTTCGGTCGCAGAATTGCAAAGATTTGGTTATGACTTGGAGTTTGTCCGCAAAAGCCCTAGTTTTAGCTTAGCAGTGCTCAGAGCAGGTAATCGTTTTGCCGCAGTTGACCAAGATGGTCAAATTGATACTGAACCAAAAATTGTGTTCCGCCACTAATCATTACCATTCCAAACAAGCCAGCTTCGTTTAAGCTGGCTCGGACAGTGATGAACTACGATGCTCTTTAGTCGAATGTTCCCGCATGAGTGCCACCATCTGCTGACATAACTGCAGATACCCAGCAAAATTATTGCGCTGCCACGCCGGGATCAACCGGCCATGACGATTGATACAAGTATCCAACTGCTGCATATCGATAATGCCATTTAATTGGACCACACGTGCCATGGCTTGCGCCAAACTTTGCTGACGACGGCTTAATTCTTTGCACACCGCAGGAATACTTTGAATGCAAAATTCAAACAGCAAAACTTCAGCTTCGGTGACGCGAGTAGTTCGGCGAGCCAATTGTAATTGCTGTTGTAAATTCACCGAAAACTCTTCTGCCATATCAAACGTGATGTGTTGAACATGGCTGGATTCTGATTCCATTAACCGGCATTGCACTATAAATCGCTTATGTTCACGGGCCAATGTGTCGATTTTCATCATCAACACAATAATCACCGCTAGCAGCGCCAAAAAAGCCAAAAATACCCACATAACTCAATAACGCCCACAACCACACAAATATTCAACGAATTGATTATGCCAAAGTAAAACTTCAACGCAACGGGTCTCGTGACATCCACTCAACTAGCACGAGACCGGCAGCATATCACTTTGCTTGTTGTTTTTTAATGAATAAATTCACCTGTTGTTCCAAAGCTGACAACGGCAATGATCCATTTTCCAACACCGCATCATGGAAGGTACGGACATCAAATTTATCACCAAGCTGTTGCTCAGCCTGTTTGCGCAGCCGTTTTATGGTGATTTCGCCAAGTTTGTAGGACAAGGCTTGCGCTGGCCAACTGATATAGCGATCGACTTCAGTTGTGACGTTGTGCATCGATAATGCGGTATTTCCCGCGAGGTAATCGATGGCTTGTTGCCGACTCCAACCCATAGTGTGCATCCCGGTATCCACGACCAGTCGACAAGCACGCCACATTTCATAGGTTAAGCGACCAAAATTGCTGTATGGATCTTGGTAAAAACCAACCTCTAGCCCCAAATACTCAGAGTACAGACCCCAACCCTCGCCAAACGCCGAGGTATAAAAACTG
The DNA here is from genome assembly GCA_017302255.1 of Gammaproteobacteria bacterium. GTDB lineage: Bacteria > Pseudomonadota > Gammaproteobacteria > Enterobacterales > Alteromonadaceae > Pararheinheimera. Next base: position 63,296 of record JAFLDV010000021.1, read on the forward strand.
CGGCGATAAGCAGGTAACGCGGTTTGCTCGTTAGCGATGGAAATCTGTAAATGATGCCCAGGCACTGCTTCATGCAGGGTGAGCGCTTCTAATTCATAAAGCGGTCGACGGTCGAGCGCGTAAGTATTGACCCAATAAAAGCCCGGCTCACCATTGCCATTGCCTCCGGCATAACGACCAGTGGTGTATTTAGGTGCAATTTGCGCCGGAACTGGCTCAACACCATATGGTGTTCGTGGCAAAGTTTTAAATAATTTTGGTAATTGTGCGTCAATTTTTTTGGACAGGTAGGCCGCTTCTTTCAGCAGCTGTTCTGGGGTGTTGACATAGAACTGTTTGTCAGTGCGCAGAAACTGCACGAACTGGGCGAAATCTCCCTTAAAGCCTGTTTGGTCAATCACTTGCTGCATTTCTTGGCGGATCCGCGCAACTTCTTGCAAGCCAATTTCATGGACCTGCTGCGGGCTCAGCTTGAGCGTGGTGTAATATTCCAAGCGATTTTGATAATAGGCCGCGCCATCGGGTAAATCGGTTGCAGCAATCGAGTCGCGGGCACCCGGCAAGTACTGGTTGACGAAGAAATCATAGTAGCGTTGGTAGGCTGGAGTGACTTGAGCACCGATGAGCTTTGCCGCTTCTTGTTGCAACTGCTGCCAGACTTTCGCGTCGACGCCGGTCGGTTGAGTTAAAAATGGCCGATAGAACGCACTATCAGCGGCATTGGCACTGATAAAAGAACGGATCCCATCTTGGTAACCCGCTAAAACCGCTTTCGGTTGGGTATAACCTTTAGCTAAACCGAGTTGCATCCAGTGCATTTGCTGGTCGATATAATGCCCAACACCGGCCAACTTTTTCAGGTAGCTTCTTGCTGTAGCTTCATTCGTAACTGACTGACCATTCAACATAAACAGCACATCACTGTGAAAGCCAGACTCGGCATTCAGCGGCATATAATGCGCACCAAAACGGTACTCATCGACATCGTTTTGCAAGCGATACACTAAAATCGTGTGGTTGATTTGGTCTTGGTCGCTTAACTTAGTGACCTCGATATTTTGCAACTGTTGTAACAGCGCCAAACGCTGTTGCTGTGCTTTTGCCAGAGCAGCTTCCGACATATCAGGTAACTCATCCACGCCTTGTTGCTGAATTTTCTCTGCTTCTGCCCAGACTTGATTTGCCGTCACCGCAAAACTGGTTTCAGTTTCGACAAGGTTGTGGTCAGTTGATACCGTGTTAGTAGTACAGGCAGTTAAACCCGCTATCACTAACATCGCCACTAAGTTACGTTTCATAAAAATCCTGTGCTTTGGCGCCATTTCAGTCGATTGTATATAAAACTCTACGCTGCAGCTAATCGTCCTACCTTAGTTTTTTGCTGGTTGGGCGGAAAGTGCCACTGGCTTTTCGTTAACAACAAATGAAACTCTCGCAAATATCTGATCAATTGGCGAAAAATTCCGAAAACAATTGAAAAATAGCTTGGCCTTCTGCACCGCTGTCGTTATTTTATCAACGATTGGGACTCAAATCGCTGTCAGACCTTGCGTTAGTACGACTTTTCCGTAACATAAGGTCATTCATTTGCGCTGAGTCTATGCGGTATCCATTGGAGTTTTACTTGGCATGATGTATCAGGATTCAATCGATCAGGCGAGCGAAAAGGCTGCATTAACTATCGCCTTTTTGCAACGTCATCGTTTGGCTGCTCACCCGGTGAATTACACCGTGAGTTACGACTATATCAGCGGTGTTAACGCTGAATTGTGTCATGCCATCGAACAAAAACTACTAAGCAAAATCGGCTTTGATGACTTCATCATGGCTGAGTTGTATAGCAACTTTATTGTGCCAGCGAGCAAAGAAAATGAGCGTCTGGTGCAGTCCATGCACAAGATGGTCAGCCAGCTCTCTCAGACTTCTGAATCTGCTGCTATCGCTCTCGATGATTACATCGAAGTTCTGGATCTCAGCCTTGTTTCGCTCAGAGGTGATAACCCAACACAAGCGCGCGAAACCCTTCATAAAGTGTTGGATGCAACTTACGACTTGCGTACTAGCCAGAAAAAGCTGCAAGAGGAACTTTATCATTCGACGGAGCAAAGCCATCAGTTACGGACCGAACTTGAAGCGATGAAACAAAATCGACAAGTCGATCCACTGACCGGTTTATATAACCGACTGGCCATGCAAGAGCATGTTGATCTGTGGCTCACCGATAATCCGAAACGACAGATCGCCGCAATTTCGGTAGATTTAGATCATTTCCGCCAATTCAACCAAGATTACGGCTCCAGCATTGGTGATGTGATTTTGTCGAAAGTGGCGAAGAAAATTAGCGCTTACGTGCAAGAAAGTGGTTTACCAGTGCGCGCTGGTGGTGAAGAATTTTTAATTTTGCTGCCTGATGTTGATTTACGCACTGCCAGTGAAATTGCCGAACAAATTCGCCGTGGGGTGGAAAAACTGCGCTTTGTATCATCACGTAGTAAAAAAGCCCTGCCGAAGGTCACAATTTCTTTAGGTGTTTCGTTGTACCAAGCCCATGAAAATTGGCACCAATTCTTGGCTCGTTCTGCCCAAGTGCTCGGTATTGCCAAGAAACGTGGCCGCAACCAAGTTGCCTCGGAAAACATGTTATAAAAGGAACTGCTGTTGGCCGCTGAACTGCTTAAAGATCATATTAGCCCAGCGGTCGTCCAGCAGATCGCGAAGCACTGCCAACAACATTATCCGGCGTTTGCCGTTGCCGAGTTTACCGATAGCGTAATTACCACAGACTTCGCCGAGTTAGCCCTCACTGAGCGCGTGCAAAAGGTCGCAACGAAGCTCGGTCAGTATTTACCACCAGAATTCGCCAGCGCCTGCGCCATTCTCTATCCGGTAAGTAGCCAGTTCTCAGGACTCGTTGGCTTTATCTTCCCTGATTTTGTCCGCCAATTTGGCCTTAAGCATTTAGAAACGTCGCTTGCCGCACTCGGCCATTTCACCCAGTTTTCTACCAGTGAATTTGCCATCCGGCCGTTTTTAGAGGCCTATCCTGCAAGAACTCTCGAGCAGCTTATGTCATGGGCCGACTCTGACAATGTGCATCTGCGACGTCTCGCCAGCGAAGGCTGTCGACCGAGATTACCTTGGGGTAAAGCCCTGCCCGCGTTTAAACGTGATCCGAGTCCAATTTTACCCATCCTCGCCAAACTCACCGCAGATCCCGAAGATTATGTCCGACGCAGTGTCGCCAATAATCTGAACGATATTAGTAAAGATCATCCGGAATTGGCCTTAGATTTGGCTACTTCGTGGGTAGGAACAAGCAAAGCCGCAGATTGGATAGTCAAACACGCCATGCGCGGCTTGTTGAAACAACGCCATCCGCGTGCTTTAGCCTTGTTTGGTTACCGACCACTGGCCGTTACCGCAGATCTGATGCTCGCAAAGGAGCAAATTGCCTTCGGCGACAAACTTGAATTCTCGGCGATCTTAGGGATCCCGGCCGACAGCGGCAAAATTCGCGTGGAATACGCAATCGATTTCGCCTCGGCCAAAGGTCAATTGCGCCATAAAGTATTCCAATGGCTAGAACGCAGTTTTACCGATCTAGAATGGCAAGGCGGCCGTAGTTATTCATTCATCGACCTGACAACTCGCAAACATTATGCTGGTTTGCACAAAATCCATTTGATTGTAAACGGTCAAATTATGTGCAGCCGCCATTTTGTTTTGACGAAACGCAATTAAAGCACTGCGATAGTGCGCATCTGAGGTTGGCTGATGAGCGCGGATCTTTTACACTATCGCCAACTCAAAATACGGCAAAGGCCTTCCCATGACAGAGCATGACGCAGCGGCGAACACTTCAGCAAACAACGCCGACAGTACCCATTTTGGTTTCAAAACCGTTGCTGCTAGCGAAAAGGTGTCGTTAGTCGCCAACGTTTTCCACTCAGTGGCTGCAAAATACGATGTGATGAACGACTTAATGTCGCTCGGCATTCATCGGTTGTGGAAACGCTTCACCATTGACTGCAGCGGTGTGCGTCCTGGGCAAAAGGTCTTGGATTTAGCCGGTGGTACTGGCGATCTAACGGCTTTGTTCTCGCGCCGGGTTGGCCCAACTGGTCAAGTGATCCTCGCCGACATCAACGAGTCCATGCTTAATGTTGGCAAAGATAAACTGCGCGATTTAGGCCTAGTGAACAACATCAGCTATGTCCAAGCCAACGCCGAAGCTCTGCCTTTTGCCGACAATAGTTTTGACATCATCACCATCGCCTTTGGTTTGCGCAATGTCACTGACAAAAACGCCGCGCTGCGCTCCATGTTCCGTGTGTTAAAACCGGGTGGTCGCTTACTGGTGTTGGAATTCTCAAAGCCAACTGAAGAATGGCTGAGCAAAGTCTATGACGTTTATTCATTTAAGTTGTTGCCAGTTATGGGTAAATTGGTCGCCAACGATAGTGAATCTTATCAATATCTTGCCGAATCAATTCGGATGCATCCGGATCAAGACACGCTAAAACAAATGATGGAAGATGCTGGTTTTGCTCAAACTAGCTATCACAATTTGACCGGCGGTATTGTCGCCCTGCATCGAGGCTATAAATTCTGATGTTGTCACCTGCGCGTTTACTTCAACACCAACTGCTGCCGGCTTTGATTTGTGCCGTCGGCGAGCCGTTGTTGAATAAAGTCATTCAGTTAGATGCGCAAGTACAACAACGCTTACAACCTTTGGTCGGCAAACAACTGGCTTTTGAATTAGCGGAACTAAATTGGCGTTTGGTACTGACAGCTCAGCCCAATGGCATTTGGCTCAATCAACATCAAGAACCTGTCGATTGTTCGGTCCGCACGCAACTGGCGAGTCTGCAGCAACTTACTGATCCGGCCCAGTTGACCAAGCTTATTCGTGCCGATGAGTTACAAATCGATGGCGATTTAGCCACACTGCAAAAATTCAGTCAGTTTTTTAGTGCCTTAGAACCGGATTGGCAAGAGTATTTATCGGGTTATCTTGGTGATGCACCAACCCATCAGATTTCGCGGGTACTCCAGCATTTTTCGAGTCAACTGCGACAAAAACTACAAAGCCATGCCGATACGCTGACTGAACTTTGCCAAGACGAATTAGAGTTAACGCCCGCACCTGCTGCAGTTACACAGTTTAGTCAGCAAGTCAGTGCCTTGGCCGGACGCACCGACCTGTTAGCGCAGAAAATTGCTTTATTGAGACGTGGGCAATGAGTTTTAGCCGTTTTTATCACATCCAAAAGACCCTGTTACAACACGGTCTCGAACAGCTGATCCCGCCGACGTTATTACCTTGGTGGGCAAAACTGGCTCGTCATAGTTTTTTCTGGCTGCGTAATCAATATCCTGAGAAAAGTACTGGCGAGCGCCTGCGACTCGCATTGCAAAGCCTTGGTCCAGTGTGGGTCAAGTTCGGACAGATGTTATCAACGCGACGTGACTTATTTGCGCCGGAGATCGCCGACGAACTCGCAAAGCTGCAAGACCAAGTTGCTCCCTTTCCCGGTGAAGCAGCTAAACAGTTAATTGAACAAGCATTGGAACTCGGCGATATTGCTGAGCTTTTTGCTGACTTCGACCTGACGCCTTTGGCCTCAGCATCTATCGCCCAAGTCCACACTGCTAAATTACGTCAAGACGACGGCTCGCTGGCCGACGTGGTCATTAAGGTAATACGCCCAGATATTCGCCAACTCATCGATGCTGATTTGCAATTAATGAGTGATATTGCCGGTGTGGTCGCGCGGTTTGTGCCTGATGCACGGCGCTTACGACCGCAAGAAGTTGTTGCTGAGTACCGCAAAACTATTATTGATGAACTGGATTTACAGCGCGAAGCTGCCAACGCAATGCAGTTACGGCGAAATTTCTTAGATTCAGATTCCCTATATATTCCGTTTGTTTACGCTGACCATAGTCGTCCAAATGTCATGGTAATGGAGCGAATTTACGGTATTTCGGTGTCAGATATCGCCGCACTCAATGCGCAAAACACCAATTTAGAGTTATTGGCGCAGCGCGGTGTTGAAGTGTTTTTCACTCAGGTTTTTCGTGATAGTTTTTTCCATGCCGACATGCACCCAGGCAATATCTTCGTCTCTTATGAGCATCCGGAAAACCCGAAATACATCGGCATCGATTGCGGTATCGTTGGTACATTAAACCGAGAAGACAAACGCTATTTAGCGGAAAATTTTGTCGCGTTTTTTAATCGAGATTATCGCAAAGTTGCTCAGCTCCACGTCGACTCGGGCTGGGTGCCAATTGAAACATCCATTGAAGAATTCGAAAGCGCTATTCGCACTGTCTGCGAACCAATTTTTGAGAAGCCTTTGGCAGAAATCTCTTTTGGCCAAGTGCTGCTCAATCTGTTTAATACCGCCCGCCGCTTTAATATGCAAGTTCAGCCGCAATTGGTGTTATTACAGAAGACTTTATTGTATATCGAAGGACTGGGCCGCCAGCTATACCCACAACTCGATTTGTGGAAAACTGCAAAACCATTTTTAGAACAATGGTTAAAACAACAAATGGGGCCAGCCGCGATGTGGAAACAGCTGAAAGAAAACTTACCGTTTTTGGCAGAGAAGCTGCCAGAAATGCCAGGTTTACTGCACAGTTATCTGCAACAACAACCAAAACAACAGCAGCAAATGCTGCAACAGTTGATGTTGATGCAACAAAAACAACTGGAACAAGGTCAAAGCATGAAGTTGTATATCCTTGCCGCCAGTTTGATTTTAAGTGCAGCAGTGTTGTTCACTGCAGGCTGGGTTATCAGTGCTGCAACTTTAGTGGTTTTGGCCGTGGGCTTATTAATTAAAGCGATTTAACAATCATTCTGGTGGATGGTCGATCTTGCGATAGTGTTCGACAATCAACTCGGCGTATACTGACATTATGGAAAGTTTGAGGAATCTAATATGGGTATCGGTGGAATTAGCATTTGGCAATTACTGATTATTTTAGCCATCGTTGTGGTGTTATTTGGCACTAAACGTTTGCGTAATATCGGTGATGATTTAGGTTCAGCACTGCGTAGCTTCCGTTCATCGTTAAAAGGCCCTGAGCCGGAAGCGACTGAAGACGCGACTTTTGAGCAACCGCAAGTCACAGCACAACCTGCGCCAGTTCAGACTGCTGCACAACCAGCAGCACAACCTGCCGCGGCACAACCAGCAGCTACCGCGACTGAAGTAAAACCGACAACACAAGATAAAATCTAATGAGTTTCTGGGAACTTGTAGTTATTGGGGTCGTTGCTCTGGTGGTGTTAGGCCCAGAGAAACTGCCTGGAGCAATCCGCTCAGTTACCGGCTTTATTGCTGGCATCAAACAATTTGGCCATCAAATGAAGGCCGAATTATCCGATGAACTGCGCGCGCACGAACTTCACCAAAAACTGCAAGAAGCCGAAGCTAAGGGTTTGCTTGGATTAACTTCAGAAGAGATGTCGGCATTGGCAGAGCTGCGCCAAGCAGCCGCTGATGTCAACAATCCTTACGCAACCAATACAACGCCAATCACGACACCGAATGTCGCAGTGACTGACGTGCCGCAGCTTGCTATAGCGACAACGCCTGAACAACAGCAACCGACGCCTGCGGTCATAGCGTCGAGCCCTGCTACCGGATCGCCAACACAGGATGCCAATGAACCAAAAAGCACGTCATGATCCCAATAGTTTGATGGGACATCTGCTCGAACTGCGCAATCGGCTGCTCAAAAGCATTGCGTCGGTTTTAGTTATTTTCCTTTGCTTGGCCTATTTCGCCAACGACATCTATCACCTTCTGGCGCTGCCGCTGCTTGCTTCACTGCCTAATGGCACAACCATGATAGCGACAGGTGTCGCCTCTACCTTCTTTGTGCCATTTAAACTGACTTTTATCGTGTCTTTTCTGTTGGCAGTGCCATACATTTTGTTCCAAATTTGGAGCTTTATCGCGCCAGCACTGTATTCCAAAGAAAAACATTTAATTGCGCCGCTGATCGCCTCCTCCACCATCTTGTTTTACGGTGGCATCGCCTTTGCGTACTTTTTGGTGTTCCCTCTGGTCTTTGGCTTTTTTACCAGCGTGACCCCAGAAGGCGTGGTTAATGCGCCAGATATCAGTACTTATTTAGATTTTGTGCTGCAGATGTTTTTTGCTTTTGGTCTTAGTTTCGAAATTCCAGTGGCAATGCTGTTATTGATTTGGGCTGGCGTCGTAGACCGCGCCAGCCTGATTGAAAAACGTGCTTATTTCATCGTGGCATCTTTTGTCATTGCGATGTTTTTAACTCCTCCGGATGTGTTTTCACAAACCTTATTAGCGGTGCCAATGTGTTTGTTGTATGAAGTCGGTATTTGGCTTGGCCGCTTTTACGAACGACCAAAGAATGACGAGGACCCAGACGATGTTGACGGTCCACAAGCAAATCCACAAAAATAAATCAACTGGACTACTGTTATGCTTCAGAAAAAACGGACAACCGCTGCAACTACATGGTTATTGATTGCTGTCGCGACGCAAGTCAATGCGGCGCCATCATTGGCTGACTGTAAAAAAAAGACTGACAACCTTGCACGGTTGAAATGCTACGACCAAATCAGTGTAGTTTCGGAACAATCTGCGAATACTGCTGCTACGCAACCACAAAGCATAGCTACCCCCACAACAGCTCCGACAGCGGCACAACAGCAATCCAATTCCCCATTACCGGCACAACCAGCCCCCATGGATCGCCCGACCACCACCACTGTTGCCGCGCCAATAGCCGCGATCATCGAAGATGACTTTGGCCGCACTAAAGCTCGTCCAAGCGATGAAGTCGAGCAACGGCGAGCAATTGTAAAATCGGTCAAACCCGATAATTATCGGAAATTAATCATTACCTTAGAAAATGGACATGTCTGGCGTCAATCGGACTCAGAACCAACCCAAATCAAAGTTGGCGATAATGTAATCATCCAGAAAGCATTCTTTGGCTCATTTTTAATGAGCAATGGACGTGATAACCGTAAAATTCGAGTTAAACGCGTTGAGTGATCAGCGTTGGATTGATGCTGGCGTCAATTTGTTCGCCGCGCAATTTGATGCTGACCGCAACGAAATGCTGTCCCGAGCTTTCGACGCTGGCGTGCAGGAATTGTTGCTCATCGGTAGTGATATCAGCGAGACCCTGCGTAACATTCAGTTATCAGCCGAATACCAAGGACAGCTCAAACTGTTCACCACAGCCGGCGTGCACCCGCATCAAGCTGGTGCTGTAACGAAAGACTGGCTCGAACAACTGCGACAATGCTTTTCGCATGACTCAGTAGTCGCAGTTGGCGAATGCGGTCTGGATTTTAATCGGATGTTTTCACCGATGGCTGCGCAGATTGAGGTCTTTACTGCGCAACTGGAACTCAGTAAACAGCTTCACAAGCCGGTGTATTTACACGAGCGCGACGCCTTTGATACCCAGCTCAGCATTTTAAAAAATCAGCAGATTAATCATGGCATTGCCCATTGTTTTACCGGAAACAGCCAACAACTGAGTGCTTATTTATCCCAAGGTTTGTATATTGGCATCACTGGTTGGTTATGTGATGAGCGCCGTGGCCAAGACTTACAAGCAGCATTAGCCTATTTACCGCTAGATCGGCTGATTTTGGAAACTGATGCGCCCTATTTACTGCCGCGCAATTTGCTCAATAAACCAAAATCAAGACGCAATGAACCGGCGTTTATCGCCGCGATTGCCGAGGAAGTAGCTCGACTTAAACAATGTTCAGTCGCGGATGTTGCTGCAGCTTCAATGCATAACGTCCAGCAACTGTTGCACGGAGGCAGTTGATGAAAATATTCTGGCAACAGCAAATTGTCGAACCGCTGTTGAGTCTGCCGTGGCATTTTGCCACTGTTGCTGTCGCTTTTACCCTCATCGGCATCGCCGTCTGCGCTTTAGTGGTGTACCGCAAGCAACTGCGTTGGCAACATGAAACTGAAGAGCGCTTAGAAGACGCCATCCAAACCCGCACCTTTGAGCTGCAAGTCACCTTAACTGAGCTTGCCGAGAAAAACCGCGCCTTAGAAGAGCAAAATACCCTGGATGCGCTGACCGGCATTCGTAACCGCGCCTATTTTGATAAAAAGCTACAAGCCGAATTAAAACGCAGCCGCCGTGAACAACGGCCGCTTGGTTTAGTGATTTTAGACATCGACCACTTCAAGCAAATTAACGACGAACATGGTCATGTCGCTGGTGACGCAGTCATTCGTGGCCTTGCCCAGCGCCTCGCACAATTACTCAAACGTTCAAGCGACCATGTCTGTCGTTATGGCGGCGAAGAATTTGCGCTGATTTTACCCAATACCGATGCTGAAGGGGTGTTAGCCCTTGCCGAACAAATTCGCGAGCAAGTCGAAAGCGCGCCATTTACCACCGAAATCGGCGATTTACCAGTGCATATCAGCGCAGGCTGTTATTCGGCGATCCCAACGCCAGACACACTCAATACCGAATTTATTCATGCCGCGGACCAAGCGCTTTATCAAGCCAAGCGCGGTGGCCGCAACCAAGTACAGTTATTCCCGAGCAAAGCTTTAGACAGCAGCGAAGCGGGATCATCAGGAGAAGTCAGCGATGAGCTCATCGAATAGCGGTTATTTCCCAGCAACCCGGTTACGCCGGATGCGTCAACACGATTTCAGTCGCCGTTTAATGGCGGAGCACCAGCTCACCGTCAACGATCTGATTTACCCAATGTTTATCATTGAAGGCGAAAATAAACGCGAAACCATCGCCTCAATGCCTGGCATCGAACGCCTAAGCTTAGATTTATTGTTAGCCGAAGCCCATGAGTTAGTTGCCTTGGGTATTCCAGCAATTGCTATCTTTCCGGTGACACCGCTTGAGTGCAAATCGCTCGAAGCCGAAGAAGCTTGGAATCCTGATGGCCTTGCGCAGCGCGCAGTGCGTTTATTAAAACAACATGTGCCAGAGCTTGGCATTATTACTGACGTGGCGCTTGATCCATTCACCACCCATGGCCAAGACGGCATTATCGATGAAACCGGTTATGTGATGAACGACATCACCACTGATGCCTTAGTCAAACAAGCACTGTCGCACGCTGAAGCCGGTGCCGACATCGTCGCACCGTCCGATATGATGGACGGCCGCATTGGCGCCATTCGTGAAGCCTTGGAAGAAGCCGGTTTTCACAACACGCGCATTTTGGCGTATTCAGCCAAATACGCTTCGAGTTATTACGGCCCGTTCCGCGATGCTGTAGGCTCTGCCGGCAACCTGAAAGGTGGCAATAAAAAGTCCTACCAAATGGACCCAGCGAACAGCAACGAAGCGCTGCGCGAAGTGGCACAAGATTTAGAAGAAGGCGCGGACATGGTGATGGTAAAACCAGGCATGCCGTATTTAGATATCGTGCGCCGCGTCAAAGACGAATTTGGCGTACCGACCTTCGCCTACCAAGTCAGTGGCGAATACGCGATGCACGTCGCCGCCATTCAAAACGGCTGGTTGGCCGAAGAAGCAGTGATCATGGAATCATTACTGGCGTTTAAGCGCGCTGGCGCCGATGGCATTTTGACCTACTTCGCGAAAAAAGCAGCGATTTACCTGCAACAAGCCTAAGGTTTGATTGGGTTGGTATTTTTAAGAAACCTCGATGGCGACATTGAGGTTTTTTTATGATTGAACACTAGGCTTATTGCACACTAGACCATCCACTTTTTAAATTTGGCTGGCCTCGTTTAGATTGATACCGTCGTACGATGCGTATAATTTAATCATGTGCAATTATTATCTTTTAAAGAGGCGCTTTTATAGTTGGGACGCAATGATGAATTACGTGAAGCTTGATGAAGCTGAAATAGTCAAAGTTTGTTTGGAAGTTGAAGATATTGGATTGCTCTATCATTTCAATTTAACGAAAGACTTGCAATCAATTGAACTACTTGAATCTATGCTGGATTTTTTAAAGGAAAAGGGAGATGGTGTCGCAATTTCAAATTCATATTTCATGGCTGGGGTTTACCTTGGTGAAATAATAAAGAAATCAATTGGTGGGGAATGGGTTTATGTTATTGAAAATAAAGAAATTGCATTGAAAATCGAAAATGAATTTATATTTCCCCAATCACGGATTAAGAAATTTTCCTCTGAATCATCCGGTGACGGATTGCTTTTATTTGCAAAGGATATTTTAGCTAAATTTAGAAGTCCTAGTTAATGCCTCTTATTAGGTAATAATAAATGTTTTATATTTGGGGGTAGGCGGTGCCGCAGATATCTTTTTATGGTGTTGAATCCGATGTGTCTCTATTGCTGGACATATTGAATAAGGATGAGAAAATTGCCTTTTTTGTTAAGGATGGCGCGAAAGGTGATAGAGCGTGCTGGAAAGCGGTACGTGAACTGGATCAACTTCCAAGTATGTTGTCTATTTGGTTTATATGTGACGCCCGCTTGCCTTTATTATGGTATGAGCATCGCTTTTTAGCCTATATTGACGACCCGTGGCAAGGCTGGTGTGAGGCTAGGATCGGTCTAGAAAAATCAAGCCCGTATTGGGGGCCTATTTCATTTCCAAGCATTTTCGAGCTAACAAACCAATGCTTTTTAAAAGACAATCGTATCCAGCTATCTTGTTTCGAGTGGGGAAATACTAAGGGTATTGTCGATGAATTTACAGAAAAAGAAATTAAGAAGTGGTGGACGGCCCTAGAACGTAAGCTTGCTAAAGTTTCTACCAAGGTATCGCGAGTTCCAGGTGGGAAACCTAATGCATATTGCTTACCTGGTGCATACGAGCTTTCACTTCTGGGTGTTACAAGAAATATTAATCCATAGAGCAGACTAAAGGCGGACAGCCACCTTTTGGGGCTAAAACACGGAAATTATTACTGATCCCGAATTATCCCTTATAGTCCATTTTGAAATGTGGATGCCCCAGATTAATCCGCTAACAAAACTCGGCACGCTACCAGACTTGCCCCAGACAGCTTTACCCTAAGGACATTTATTGAATGAGTAAACTTTTAAACGATACCAGTAAATTTTTAAGCTTTGTTCTTCGCCATGAACCACAAGCAATCGGCATAACATTGGATAGCGAGGGCTGGGCAGATATTTCTGCATTGATCGATGGCGCTAACAAATCTGGCGGACTAAAGGCGGACAGCAACCTTTTGAGGCTAAAACACGGAAATTATTGCCGTTCCCGAACTATCCCATAAAGTCCATTTTGAAATGTGGATGTCCCAGATTAGTCGTCCCAAAACAGAAATTATTGACCTGCATTTCTTCCGTTCAAAACTCAGATTATTGGGCATATACCGAAGATTAATATCAAAGCCGTTTCACTTTGCTAACCACGACCAGCCACTTTTTAAATTGTGGGTGGTCTCGTTTAGTTACTTGACAGGGCGAGTCAAACCATACGCCCCAATAAGAGGCTAAAAGCGGTTTTCAGACCCACTTGATTGGCTTGTTATACACGTCCATTGGTAGAAATTCAGCCGCCTTGATATTTGTTATCTTTAATTAGTTGGTACCCCGTTGAAGCATCAACAGTTTTTAACTCAAAGATAAAGCTATTACTCCGCATGTAACCACCACACTCGATATAATAAGTTCGCCCAGCGTCGAGCTTTACGTCTAAATTAAAATCATAAACACCGAATTTAGCAGTAATTTTATTTAAACCTGGCTCAAGGTAAGCCCAAACATATCCACCACTATAAAGATCACCGTAAGTATTCCCATTCCCGCCAACAAGACAAGAACTTACCGCACCAACAAAATTAGGCTCTCTATAAAAGTATACGAGAGCTTTTGTGCTAACTTGAGGCGTATCCGAAAAAGCAGGGCCCTTACCCGCCGTGTCAGAGTAGTTGTCCGGTCTTTTTTTCACAATAGTTAGAGTCAGACGGCGGGTGGTTAGCAGGTTGGAATGGCTATATCCCCAGAAAGAAAAGAAGCGATTTTAAAGAAGTTATTACC
>JAFLDV010000022.1 GCA_017302255.1 Gammaproteobacteria bacterium
ATGAACAAGCATGTTGCTGAATGGCTGCGACAACACCAGTTTAGCGATTTGACGCTGTATCGCTCTCCAAGCTCTTTTGGGAATGTCGGCCTCACTATTGCCATGCACAACAAATGGCAGAAATTACTGCCACAGTTAAACGCATTCCTAAAGGAACAGCGCGAGAACGGCAATATAGAACGCAAACTCGCCGCAGAAATTAAAATAAAAAGCCCGGCTAAATAACCGGGCTTTTTACATTGTGGGGATTCAAATCTTAAACTGCCCTACTACTTGGTTTAGCTCTGTTGCCGAACTATCCAGCTGGCGAGCCTCGCCATAGAGCTCTTCAGCATGAGATGCGGTATTGTCCACCAACTGAGTAATTGAGTGCAGACTGCGGTTGATATCATCAGCGACTATCGTTTGTTGCTCGGTCGCCACTGCGATTTGCGTGCTTTGCTGTTGCACAACCACAATAGCGTCACTGATGCCGCGAAGCGCTTGTTGCATACTTTGCGCGCGACCTGCACTCACTTCCGTTTGACTGCGACCACGCTGCATGACTTCTTCAGCATTTTTGGCAATTTGCTGTAATTTCTCCACCATGCGACGAATATCATCTGTGCTTTCACGGGTACGCCCCGCAAGCGAACGCACTTCATCTGCAACAACGGCAAAACCACGACCTTGTTCGCCAGCACGCGCAGCTTCAATCGCGGCATTTAGCGCTAATAGATTGGTTTGTTCGGCAATGCCTTTGATCACGTCAACAACTGTACCGATGCTTTCAGATTCTTTGGCAAGCCCCATAACTACATCCACCGCTTCAACCATACTTCGGTCCAATAAATTCATATCATTTACCGCTTGCTCTGAAAGCAAGAACCCCTGCTGTCCGCGACGCTGCGCATCATCGGCCGCTCCGCTAGTCTCTTTAGCATTGCGGCTAATTTCTTGAACGGTAACTGACATTTCAGTCACCGCGGCAGACACTGAATCTATCTGGGCTTTTTCATGCTGAATTTCTTGATTGGTCAGAGTCACCACTTGGTTTAGATGGTGGCTAGAGCTTTGCACTTGGATTGCCTGCTGACGTGTATTCTCAAGGGACTTTCTTAACTTACTGATAAAGGTATTAAAGTGTTTCGCTAAGGCACCAACTTCATCGTTTTGATCAATATTGATGGTCTTAGTAAGGTCACCTTCACCGCTGGCGATATCCTTCATCGCGTGGGTTAAATCAATCAATGGCCGAGTGATTAAGGTAGAGCTGATTAAAATTGATAGTACCACCACAATTAAGATGATTACGGTTAACGCACTTGCCCAACCGATAGCGCTTTGGATCGGGCCATCAATTAACTCGGCCGGAACCAAAATACCGACTAACCATTGCATCTCAGGGAAATCACGCTGAATCGGTTCAAATGCTGCGTAATACGCTTTCCCACGAAAGGTGATTGGCATAAATCCAGATTGGCTGCGGCGAGCAGCTTCAGCAATCGCGCCAAAACCCTCTGTGTCGGCAAATTTCTGCGAAAACTCTTCAAGCTTATCGTTGGCTTTAATCTCTACGCCAGATTTATTGGAAAAGTGGACCACTTGCCCCAAACTATCGAGTAAAAAAGGAATGCCCTGCCCTTCATAAGTAATGGCGTCGACTTTATCCCCGACTTTGTTGATATGCAGATCTAAACCACCAACCCCTAACAATTTACCGTCAGGCGCATACACTGTACTTTCAACGACGGCCGAAACAATGCCGGTAGTAAAGTCTGCCGATGGCGAACCAACAAAAAATTTATCGTGTTTGACGCTTTCCAGATACCAAGGACGTTGGGTGGCAAAATAGCCTTTATCGACTTTACCGGCATCTGGACCTTCGATGTCCACGCCAGTACGAGAGTCTTCACGGAAATATTCAGCACTTCGATCTAACGCGAAAAACGCCGACAGAATATTCTTATCCTGACCACTAATTGTTTTAAAGGTATTGTTGATATGTTCATACCCAGCAAGACCATTTAATTCTGTTCCGCGGCCAGGATAGTTTTTAAACCACTCTTGAAACTGTGGGTTGTGCAAAAAGGTTTTTGCCACCTGCGCATATTCGGCAAAAAATTGGCCAACGCTGACCGCCTCTTTGCGCATTAAACTATTCACTTGCGCTTGCACCTGCGCTTCAGTCTGATTGGCAATGTGATTCACGCCAATAATCGCGGCCAAGCCCAACAGCAATGCTGTAGAACCACCAACCGTCAGCAAAATCTTTTGTTTTATCGAAGTTATTTTTTTATACAGCATAGGACCCCCGAAAATTATCTCAAACATAAAATCACAACGATTTAAATAAATCCAGCGGCTTAACCTTTAGCTTTTTTGCATTTAACGACAGATTGTTAATAGCGAAAACCAACTATCGCACCAAAAAAAGGCAATGCGATGCCAAATGCAGTTCAATGAACAAGGATAAAAGATGAAAATTCAGAAAGTGTGGAAATCATGCACAAGGATGATGCAAAAGTGAAATTAATTTAAATTCTTTGCCAACCGTGGAATTATTTTTAATTTCATTCTGTTTGCCCAAATTATAAGCGGCTATGGGATTATATGAGCGAAAGAAGTACAGCTAACTAAAGCCATCAGGGATCAGACCGGTTGCGAAGCGTATTCATTTGGGGCGGACGCTCGGGTCGCAGACACGAAAAATTTAAAATTTAAATTGAGCAAGCTGCTGTGTTAAAGCCAATAGCATTTATCTGAAGGATGGTGGTGTTGAAAATAATTAGCAGGCGCTGAAATGCAAAAAACCTGCTAAGTGCAGGTTTAATGGCGGACGCAGGAGGATTCGAACCTCCGACCGCTCGGTTCGTAGCCGAGTACTCTATCCAGCTGAGCTATGCGTCCATCTAAATCTAAAAACAACTGGCGGAGGGAGAGGGATTCGAACCCTCGATAGAGTTTCCCCTATACACCCTTAGCAGGGGTGCGCCTTCAGCCACTCGGCCATCTCTCCGCGCTACGTTGCGGTGCGTATATTAATGTCTCAGGAAAATAAGTCAAACATTTTTTCGAGCTGGAACGTGCGTTTGCCGACCTTTTAAACAATTTGCGCAATATTTAGCACAACCGAGCATTAATCATACAACAAACAAGTGAAACAACTACTTAGCGTAATGACCGCTTATTGGTCGTCATCTTGACCATAATGGTCAGAAGTGCCTTTTTCTGCTTGGATGCGCATGTAAATTTCTTCACGGTGCACAGAAACTTCTTTTGGGGCATTTACACCAATTCGAACTTGATTTCCTTTGACGCCTAAAACAGTCACAGTGACTTCGTCACCGATCATTAAAGTCTCACCAACACGACGGGTTAAAATAAGCATTCGTTTGCTCCTATCCTTTGTTTCCAGCTAATAATACGACGCTCAGCCTTAATACCATCGCGTCCTTCATTCTAATCATAACTCAGCATTCAAATTAATGAAATTCCAGCGCTTAATTTTCCACAGAGACTAAAGTCTGATGCAAACGAGCGGCAACACTTTCCATTAATTCTGGCGGCATCAGCACTGAAAAACGAGTTTCCGCCTGAGTGACCAACCAAATTTGAATATTCATTTGCTCTAGCACGGTGAAAATGCGCGCGACCAATTCTGGTTGCGATTTAATTCCCGAGCCAATCACAGAGAGTTTAGCAAGGTTCTGCTGACTACGTTCCAAATTCAACAGGTTATTTTTTGCTAAATCTTTTAATTCTTCAGCAACTTGCGGCCAATCAGCGTCTGCAACAGTCCAGGACAACTGCAATTGATTAGGCCAAGTGCCTTGTTGTTGCACCATATCCGCTTCTACATTCAATCGCGCTAAGCTTTGCATCAGCAGAGTTAACGAATTGGCTGTTAAATTTGAACATTGCACAAAGGTCACACCGCTTTGACAAGCAATGCCGGAAATAATGGGCATCTGCATCGGAATATCCTCATAAACCATCAAAGTGCCGGCGTCAGGGCGAAACGTTGATAATACCCGCAGTGGCACTTTAAAACGTCCTGCGTATTCAACCGAACGCGAATGCAATACTTTTGCCCCAAGGCTAGCCAGTTCAAGCATGTCGTTAAACGGAATGTAAGGTAATCGACGCGCTCCAGAGCATATACGAGGGTCAATACTATAAACGCCGTCAACATCGGTAAATATTTGGCATTCGTCGGCATTGATGGCAGCCGCTATGGCTACCGCCGAGGTGTCTGAACCGCCGCGACCTAAGGTTGTCACATTGCCTTCGACATCGCGCCCCTGAAAGCCGGCAGCAACAACGATGTGCCCCTGCTCTAGCTCTGCAGCTAATCTTGCTTTATCCACTGATAATATTCGTGCCTTGCCGAACTTATTATCGGTATTCACGCTAATTTGGTCAGCAAGTAACGACACTGCCGGATAACCCCGTTTAATCAGTGCCATGGCTAATAAAGCAATAGTTACCTGCTCGCCTGTCGCGGCTAACACGTCTAATTCGCGGCTGGAGGCCCTTGGGTCGATTTGCTGAGCAAGCCCCAGCAATCGGTTTGTTTCACCGGCCATAGCCGATACAACGGCAACAACCTTATGCCCTGCTTGCACTGAACGGACTATCAATTCAGCAACAGCTTCAATGCGGTCAGTAGACCCCACTGAAGTGCCGCCAAATTTTTGCACCAATAACGCCACTGTTTACAACTTCGCCGCTAAATAATCGTGGGCAGCCGCCAACACGTCAGGCAAAGCTGCAACTTGCGTACCGCCAGCCTGAGCTAGATCAGGTTTACCGCCACCTTTACCTCCGACTTGTTCTGCTGCCCAACTAATTAATTGGCCAGCATGCACTTTATCGGTTAGGTCTTTAGTGACGCCAGCAATCAGACTCACTTTATCATCCGCTGCGGTTGCCAACAGAATAACACCAGAACCGATTTTCACTTTCAGCTCATCAACCATGGTACGGAACGCTTTGGCATCGGCACCCGGTAAATCGGCGATCAACACTTTGATGTTGTTGATAGTGATAGCTTTGTCTAACAGCGAAGCACCCGCAGCACTTGCCACTTTGGCTTTCAGTTGTTCCAGTTCTTTTTCCAGCGCCTTGCTGCGATCTAAACTTTGCACCACGCGCTCAGCAATCGACATCACATCGCCTTTGAGCAAACTAGCCACTTGTTGGGCTTGTTGTTCAAGTTTGTGTAAATAGGCCAGTGCACCAACGCCGGTAACACCTTCAATCCGGCGCACACCTGCTGCGATACCACTTTCAACAACGATTTTAAACAGACCGATGTCACCAGTTCTTGCTACGTGCGTACCACCACAAAGTTCAGTAGAGAAATCGCCCATCGCCAGCACACGAACATCGTCATCGTACTTTTCACCAAACAACGCCATAGCGCCGGCAGCTTTTGCCGCTTCTAAATTCATTAGGCGTGTGGTGACTTCGTGGTTAGCTTGGATTTGTGCGTTGACCAACTGTTCAATTTGACGAATTTCATCAGCTTTTACCGCTTCGAAATGCGCGAAGTCAAAACGTAAACGCTCAGGACCCACTAACGAGCCTTTTTGCACGACGTGCTCACCCAACACTTGGCGTAACGCCGAATGCAATAAGTGCGTTGCTGAATGGTTCTTACGCACGGCATCACGTCGTTGTACATCGATGATGGCCTCAACCTTGTCACCAATTGCCAATGTGCCAGCAAGAATACCTTTGTGAGCAAAAGCTTTACCGATTTTCACGGTGTCCGTGACTGTGAACACAGCACCAGATGACAACTTCAATTCACCGGTATCACCAACTTGACCACCCGACTCTGCATAGAATGCAGTGTTGTCGAGCACCACTAATGCGGTTTGACCGTCGATAATTGATTCAGTTTTCTCACCGTCGCGAATGATTTCAACCACAGTCGCAGTCACTGCATTTGCGGCATAACCTTTAAACTCAGTCACTTCAGCAGAAGTAACAGTTTGGTTGTAATCTTGACCGAAGCCTGAAGCTGCTTGTGCGCGTTTACGCTGAGCTTCCATCGCAGCTTCAAAGCCTGCTTGGTCCACAGTGAAGCCGCGCTCGCGAGCCACATCACTTGTTAAATCAACTGGGAAACCATAGGTGTCGTAGAGTTTAAATACCACATCGCCTGGAATTTCCTTAGCATCGCCAAGTGCTGCCAGCGCATCTTGCAGTAGCAACAGGCCACGCTCTAAAGTTTTGCCAAATTGCTCTTCTTCCATCCGCAGAACTTTTTCAATCACGGCTTGTTTTTCAACAAGTTCTGGATAGGCTTCGCCCATTTGATTTGCAAGTTCTGCGACTAATTGGCTGAAAAACACGCCTTTAGCACCTAATTGGTTACCATGGCGCACGGCACGGCGAATGATCCGGCGAAGTACATAACCACGACCTTCGTTGGATGGCATCACACCATCCGCCACTAAGAATGAGCATGACCGAATATGGTCAGCGATAACGCGCAGGGATTTGTTGTCTAAATCCGCAGTGCCAGTAATGGCTGCAGCAGCCTTGATTAAACCTTGGAAGGTGTCAATTTCGTAATTGCTATGCACATTTTGTAAAATTGCCGCAATACGCTCAAGACCCATGCCGGTATCAACGCTAGGTTTTGGTAACGGCTCCATGCGACCATCAGCATGACGGTTAAACTGCATGAATACGTTGTTCCAGATCTCAATAAAACGATCGCCATCTTCTTCAGGTGAACCCGGTGGGCCGCCCCAAATATGATCGCCGTGATCATAGAAAATTTCAGTACATGGACCGCAAGGACCAGTGTCGCCCATTGCCCAGAAGTTATCTGACGCAAATGGTGCACCCTTGTTATCGCCAATGCGAATAGCGCGCTCTACAGGCACACCAATGCGTTTGGTCCAAATATCAAAAGCTTCGTCATCAGTGGCGTAAACGGTGATCCAAAGCTTTTCTTTTGGCAGTTTCACCACTTCGGTTAAAAACTCCCAAGCATAAGTAATCGCATCTTCTTTGAAATAATCGCCGAAACTGAAGTTACCTAGCATTTCAAAGAAAGTGTGGTGACGCGCGGTGTAGCCAACGTTTTCTAAATCGTTATGTTTACCACCAGCACGCACACAACGCTGCGCCGTAACTGCGCGGTTGTAGCTGCGTTTGTCTTGTCCAAGGAACACGTCTTTAAATTGCACCATACCGGCGTTGGTAAACAATAACGTCGGATCGTTACCTGGAATAAGAGAGCTACTAGCGACTATTTGATGGCCTTTACTGGCGAAAAAGTCCAGAAATGCACGGCGCAATTGCGCGGAGGTCATATACATGATGGTTTGATCCTAACTGTCTTGATGTTGTAATGCTTCTCGAATGTGCTCACTACTAAACCCACGTCTTTGCAGAAAAGCCATTCGCTTTTGTTTGTCATGGTAATCGCCCATAGGCTTATCACCGAATTTCTTTTGATATTGGGTCAATGCGCTGGCGAACCAATCGAAACTGTCGTCTTGCAGCGCTTCACGGATCAAATCTGCCGCCAATCCATGTTGACGTGCAGCTTGGCTTATCCAAGCTGGCCCATACCCTTTATTGGCTTTTGCCCGCACCAGCATCTGGCAAAACCGCCACTCACTTTGGTAATTCTCTTGTTGGCACCAGAATATCACTGCCTGCACTTGCGAAAGCTCTCCGCCTTTGTGCAGTAATTTATCTTGCAGCTCACGGACACTGTGATCGCGCCGACTTAAATACTCGATAGCACTGGCTTTGAGCTCAGCATCGGTCGGCGCTTCTGATGTCAACTTAAACCTCAAACACTTCGGTTGGTGGTTCTTTTGAAATCACCAACGCAAAAAATTCACTAAACGACAAGAAAAAGGCAATGCTAAATACCGGCATTGTCACTAATAAAACCAACAATAAAATAACCGGAGTAAGTGCCGGCACAATGGCGCCGAAAAGCGATGCAACAATCACTAAGCCAAAAACGATGCTGACGGTTAATAAACCAAAAACCGTCAAAGGCAATACATTCCGCCAGCACGCATTAACACTCGCCTGTATCACCGGGAACAATCTGTTCTCGCGTAGAAAATAAATAATTGGTACTGCATAAGCAAATAACATGGCGCTCAGCATTTGGGTCATCACAACTAGAAGCACATTAGCTAAATCTAGCTGCCCTGTTTTCAAACTCTCCGTCATATCACTTAACAAGTACATGGTAGGTAACGTACACAATAACTGTGCTGCGGCCATTTGAATCATAGGCGCGCGCAGCTCGACAATCTGAAATGGCTTAAACAACATATCAAACTGTACTGGTTTTTTTTGTTGAGCAGACACAATAATGGAATAAAACCCGGCCTGTAGAAAAGGCAGGACAAAAGCAACCGCGAGTCCAACAATTGGCAAAACACTGATCAAAATCATCGCAAGCAAAATAAACGCGTTAACGCCAACAAAAAATGCCGGATTGGTCTTAAACAACAGCCAGGCTTGTTTTAACCATTCAGCAGCAGATGTCACCGGTGCCTTTCTTACAATCAATTGTAATTTCAACTATCTAACTCCAGAGCAGTGTGCTCGATTTCAAAGCGTTCGCCAACTTGAGCGTGTTGTAGCCATTGCTGATAATCTTTGGCCCAAGCACTTTGTTCTGCTGGTGCAAAATCAGCAAAACAACGCGGCGCAGCCGGATCAAAAGGCCCAGCTTTAATTTCCAAAAAAACAGCGCCATCGCCATGTGCAACTAACGTATGCCATACGCCCGGCGTTAGTTCAGCGCCGACTTGCTGTAGGCCTGCGCCTAAGCGTTGTCGAGAAACGATCGTACCAGACGCATCAAACTGTAATAAATCTAAACTGCCCTGCAATACCAGAAATAATTCAAACTGGCCAACATTAGGATGCTGATGCGGCACCACGTAACTTTGCCCCAGCATTGCAATTAACACTCGCTGCACTGGTTCGCTGAATGACTGATGCAAATTCAGAAAAGCCCTAAGTCTTGGCGAGCTAGCAGCTTGGCGCAATAAGCTCTGCATTAGTGTCTGGTTAATTTGCATCTTTCATCGCCAATCAGACTAAATTCAACTGCCTAATCATACTGCAAAAACTCACAGAGCCGTTAATTTTAATGCATTCCGACAGCGGCTAACTAGCGAATAAATACCGAGATTAGCCAGCAAGAAAGCGAAATTAATCAGCAACCTTAAACTTTGGCCGAAAAAAAAGCGCCAGTAGGCGCTTTTTCATCGACATGAAGCTTAGCGAATAACGGTCATCTCTTTAACCAGATTGGTCGCGCCATCAACTTTTTCCATTTGCCATAACATATAGCGGCTATCCAAATGGATTGAACGATTTAATTTCACGTCATAATCAACATCGCCAAGCAAGCCTTCGACCACACCGTCAAACAGCAAACCGACTAATTCCGCTTGACCATTTAAGGTCGGTGAACCGGAATTACCGCCTGTGGTATCGACGTTACTTAAGAAGTTCACCGGCAAAGTATTGAGTTGCGGATGCAGATATCCGGCAAAGTCGGCCTTAGCAATGGCTTCTTGTTGCACCAATGGTGCATCAAATGGCTCTTCTTTGGTGATTTTGGCTTTCAGACCACCAATGGTGGTAAACGGCGTATTGTAGACACCATCCCGAGGTTGGTAGCCCTGCACTGTGCCGTATGTCACACGTAAAGTGCTGTTGGCATCGGCGTAGACTGGTTTACTGAGTGATTTGTTGTATTGGATGATGGCATCCATTACTTTTGGCAACACTTGCGATAAATAACCCAGCTGTTCTTTTTCTTCATCTTCCAACTTCATATCATCGGCAAACATGGTCACCGCGAACTGAATGGCTGGATCTTGGCTATTTTTGAAATCATCTGGTGTTTTGCCCAGCCAAGCTAAGCGTTCAATTTCATCTGATAAGGTCGATGCTTTATAGATTGATTCTAGTTTTGCGCGAACTGCCGCTTCGTCAAAGGTTTCACCTAAACCAAAATATTGATCAAAGGTCGCAATATGCTGTTGTGCAGGTAACGCGTGATATTTTTGCAAGAAATGCAGTGCTAGCTCCAAATCTACTGCCGGGTCATAACTACGGCTCATGCGTTTTAATGCAGATTTTTGTCGATCTTCATCACGCACTTGGAAGCCACGCTCACGCTCTTCATCAGGTTTTTGTTGCTCGACTGACAACCGATATAAACGACGAGCGGTGCGGAACAATTGCACATTGGCAAAATAGCTCAGAACCATTTCCCTATCTTGCTGAGCAATGTCAGTTTTGATGATTAGTTCCATCTCTTTAAAAACTGGCTGGTATTTCACTTTGCGCGCAGGATCTGCCTTGATCCAACGTTGTAACTCAGCGTAAAACTCGTCTTTGCGCTGCTGCAAATTGCCTTGTTGGTAACCGGCAATCATGCCATCGAAATTTTTAGCGTAGTTAGCAAGACCTGCCAAATTTGATTCATATTTCATCCGACTATCGCTACCTGCCGGTGCATGTTTTTCAATCAAGGCGATAGTTTGTTCGCGATAGGCTTTTTCTTGTGGCAGGCGCTGATTAAATTTGTTACGAACATCTTCAGCTAAATCATAACGACTTGTCCGGCCTGGATAGCCTAAAACCATAACGAAGTCGTTTTCCTGCACACCTTTGGCCGATACTTTTAAGAATGATGGCGGCACAAACGGCACGTTTTCGGCGCTAAAATCCGCAGGTTTGCCATCTTTACCAACATAAGCTCGGAAAAACGAATAATCGCCAGTGTGGCGTGGCCACATCCAGTTATCGATATCACCGCCAAAATTACCGACAGACAGTGCTGGTGCGTGAACTAAGCGCACATCGCGGATCTCCATCTGTTTCATCAGGTAATATTCAAGACCACCATGGAAGCTATAAACTTCACAACGATAGCCAGGGGTCGCTTCACATTCGGCAACGATTTGCTTGCGGACCTGTTCAATTTCGTCAAAACGCGCTTTACCGCGCAGCTGCGGGGTTAATTCTTGCTGGATTTGGCGGGTGACATTGCTAACATTTTCAGTCAGCCACATTTTACTACCAGGTGCCGCAGGTAATTCTTGTTCCAAGGTCTTGGCTAAAAAGCCATTTTTCAGAATATTATTTTCCGGTGTGGAGTTGTGCGCGATGCTATTAAAAGCACAATGGTGATTGGTGACGGCTAAGCCCGAAGCCGATACAAATGACGCGGTACACCCACCTAAACTAATCACCGCGTTCATTGGAAATGCCGTTAAATTCGCGATGCTTGACGCTTCGATGGCAAGACCTTTACTTTTTAACACGGCTTCTAACTCTGGCAGTTGATGCGGTTGCCACATCCCCTCATCGGCGACACCGGCAAAGCTTACCAACATACTTAATGCAATAATTTTTAATTTCATCGGAAGATCCTTCCCAACACTGACTGAAAACGCACGCCCAGTTGCAACTGGCTGCTTGAAGATAGTGGCATTGTGCGACAAATTACATGAAAAAACAGTCCCTTTGATCAACAAAAAATGCAGTTAACTTGAAAAACTGTGATCTATCCCCCAAATTAGCTCGAGTTGCCCGTATTAAGAGGATATTTTTGGATGGAAAAGGCATTAGAAAAAATGATGTATGCCAGTCGTTGGATCATGGCTCCGGTTTATTTGGGCTTGAGTTTAGTGTTGATTGCACTTGGCATTAAGTTTTTCGTTGAAATAATTCATATTTTGCCACAGCTGTTTTCCATTAAAGAAGCTGATTTGATTTTGACCATTTTATCACTGGTTGATTTAACCCTTGTCGGTGGCTTGGTCATCATGGTGATGTTTTCCGGTTATGAAAACTTTGTTAGTCAGTTAGATGTCGACGACTCCAATGAAAAATTAGGCTGGCTTGGCAAAGTCGACTCAAATAGCCTGAAAAATAAAGTCGCAGCTTCAATCGTTGCCATTTCATCTATTCACTTATTGAAAGTGTTTATGGATACGCCGAACATTCCTAACGATAAAATAATGTGGTATTTACTTATTCATATCACTTTTGTCATTTCAGCCTTTATCATGGGTTATTTAGATAAATTGACCAAAGACAAGTGACAACCCCTTGCAATGATTGACCTCTAGCTGGTTGTCAGGTAGTTTTAGTTAATAATTAACCAATTCTCTGTAATTCCCGCAAAGAGGTTTCAGCGTGCAAGGATCCGCGGCTGGTGGTCGGCTATTGAGTCAGTTGATAAGATCAGCTTGCTTGTGCTTACTTATTTGTTTGTTCTCATGGCACCCTTCTGCGCAAGCGGTAGAGCATGGTCTACCGCTACTCAAAAACTTTAAACCCAAAGATTACAACGCTGGCACGCAAAACTGGGCTTTGCTTCAAGATAAAAATGGCTTGATTTACGCCGGTAATAACGTGGGCGTGCTTGAATTTGATGGTGTGCATTGGCGTGTATTTGCCACAACCAATCAGTCGGTCGTTCGATCTTTAGCACTTGGTGATGACAACCGGATTTATGTTGGGGCGAAAGGCGATTTGGGCTTTATCGACAAATCCCCTGCCAGCGGCCCAGTTTTTGTTTCATGGGCCGACCGTATCCCTGCCGCCTACCGAAATTTCCAAGACATCCGGCAAACCTTTGTCACTGAAGACGGCGTATTATTTATCGCTCGTGCCTACATCTTTTTAATCAATGACCGAGAGGTTCGCACTTGGTCGACCGACTCCGCATTCTTAAAAGCATTCCAAGTCAATGGCCGAATTCTGGTGAAAGAACAACACACTGGCTTGTTGGAACTCAGCAATAATGAATTAAAGCTAGTGCCAGGGACTGAACCGCTTGCCGATAAAAGTATCTTCATCGCCGAACAATGGGAACCAGACAGTCTATTGCTCGGGAGTCGCGAAGCAGGTTTTTTCTTACTGAGTGCAGAAAAAATGACTGCTTGGGAATTACCAGCAGCAGCCCAATTAAACCAAGCCTTGATATATAGCAGCGTGCTATTGAGCGATGGCACCTTAGCCATTGGCACAGTGCGTGATGGCGTATTTTTGCTGAATAAATCAGGCCAAATTCAAGGTCATTTCAACAAAACCTCTGGCATGCTCGACGACAACATTCGCGCCATGATGGAGGATCAGCAACACGGATTGTGGGTTGCCCTTGATCACGGTTTGGCCCGTGTTGAAGCCTCATCGACTATTTCAATTTTTAACCACGTTATGGGGTTAAAAGGCAACGTGCTCTCGTTATATCGTCATTTGGGAACCTTGTATGTAGGGACTAGTTTAGGGATCTTCGCGCTTGAAGCGAATGGTGCAGCCCCTGCATTTTTCCGTCAATTCCCGCAATTTAATAACCAAACATGGGATTTCATCAGTGTTGGCGAGAGAATGTTAATTGCCAACAATAAAGGGGTTTTTCAATACCAAAACCAACAGATGGAACTAGTCCACGCAACTGAAGTGCCAGCAAAAGTGTTGCTGCGTTCGCAACAGGATCCAAGTCTGGTTTGGGTTGGGTTGCAAATGGGTCTAACCCGGATCAAATTTGATGGTAAAACTTGGCAGCCACAAGCGGAAATCCGTGGGATCCAAGGCAATGTGAATAGCATCTTGGAAGATGCCGATGGCTCGCTGTGGTTGGGAACTTTAGCTAATGGGGTATACCATCTCACCTTCCGTCATGCCAACGATATAGAGCCGATGGTTGAGCATTTTGGTGAAGCTCAGGGGTTACCAAGCGAAAACCGTAACTCGGTACATTTACTCAATAATAAGTTGGTACTCGCGACTGTCCGCGGCTTATATCATTTTAATCAAGGGTTACAGCGCTTCGAACCAGATCCAATTTTTAGCGCAGTGTTTCCTGAAGAGCCATGGATCCGCGCACCAAGCATCGACAGTCAAGGTCGTATTTGGATGCTGAACTGGGATAACCAAACTGGTGCTCGCCAAGCAGGAGCCGCAGAACCTTCAGCTGCAAATAAAACCGATTATCGCTGGACGAGTGCTCCACTTTATCCGTTAGCAGATACACCGCTTGATGAAATTTTGGTCGAAAATGATGACATCGTTTGGTTCGGTGGTGCGGAGGGGATTTTTCGCTTTGACCCAACTAAGGTTTTACAGCAAGAACACGCTAATCCGCCATTGATCAGAAAAGTCAGCTCACGAGACAAACAGCTCCATTACAATGGTGGTGCTTTATCACTGTTGCAGCTGGCATTTAGTCAAAACTCACTGCGTATCGAATATACGGTGCCACGTTATGGTCACCTAGATACTAACCAATTCCAAGCGCAGCTGGTCGGTTATGATGCAGATTGGTCGGATTGGCATAATGAGACTTATCAAGACTATACCAACCTAGAGCCTGGTCAGTATCAGTTCCTATTACGCTACAAAAATGCTTATGGCCACGTCAGTGAAGCAATCCCGCTTCATCTCATCATTGCCGCCCCTTGGTATAAACAATGGTGGGCTTACACCCTATATGTACTGCTGGCTTTGTTGTTGATCCGACAGCTCATTAAGTTACGTCTGCGGCCAGTATTAAAGGAAAATAGTAAGCTAGAAGAACTGGTGCTAGAGCGCACCCGCCATCTCGAAGATACCATGCAAATGCTTGAGCAGGCGAAAACGCGGGCGGAAGCAGCAGCTATCGCTAAAAGTGAATTCTTAGCCAATATGAGCCATGAGATCCGCACGCCAATGAACGCGATCATTGGTTTCGCCCAGTTGGCACAAAATAGCGAAGTGTTCTCAGAGCAGCAGCTGTACTTAAGTAAAATCAGCTCTTCAAGCCGGATTTTGCTCAGTATCCTCAATGATATTTTGGACTTTTCTAAAGTTGAAGCTGGCAAGCTTGAACTCGAACAAGTGCGCTTCCGTTTAAGTGATACTCTGCAGCAAACCAAAGATTTGTTTATCGAGCAAGCACGGCAAAAACGCTTAGAGCTGCAATTTAGTGTTGACCCGAAAGTGCCGAGCTGGTTAATTGGCGACCCGCTGCGTTTAAGTCAGGTTTTGATCAACCTGCTAAGTAACGCGCTTAAATTTACTAATAGTGGCGGCGTTACCCTCACTGTTGATTTATCTGCGGCTTCCGCTACTAGTACTGGCCATCCAGAACTGTGGCTACAGTTCTCGGTCAAAGATACTGGCATCGGCTTGTCTCAAGAACAGTGCGACAACCTATTCCAAGCATTTAGCCAAGCTGACAGCTCTACCAGCAGGAAATACGGTGGCACCGGTCTTGGTTTAAGCATTGCACAGCGTTTAGTGGTGCTGATGGGCGGTCAGATCCATGTCAGTAGTACGGTTAATGTTGGCAGTACCTTTAGTTTTAAAATTCGCTGTTATCAGGCGGAGGCGCCAACTGTGGCACAGACCACATCGCCCTCGCCGACCAACCATCCAGAGCTTAAACCGGTCGAGAAAATCCGGGGTAAAATCTTAGTGGTCGAAGATAACGGTTACAATCAAACCTTGGCGCGAATCATCCTACAACATGCTGGATTTACTGTGGATATTGCGGCTGATGGCGAACAAGCATTGGCAATGGTTGCAGAACAGAATTATCAGTTAATTCTGATGGATGTGCATATGCCTAAACTCGATGGTTATGAAGCAACTCGGGCGATCCGTGGTAACCCAGATACGGTGCAAATGCCGATCATTGCGTTGACAGCGCATGTTACCGCCGATTTCCATCAAGAATGTTTAGCCAGTGGTATGAATGATTTCATTACCAAACCGTTCGATGCCAAAGTATTGATTAGTAAAGTCTTTGAATGGGTTTAAGCGAAGGCTCAACTGGCAAGGGCACAACATTTAAACTAGGTTGGCGCTTAATTGTCCTAGCGCCAACCAGTCTGTTCGGCAAAAGCGTGTGATGTACCAAGCTTAGCCAATTTGCGCTTCGATTAGCACCGACACTAAACCAATCAATGCACCAAATACACCGCCCCACACCACTAACCAACCCAAGTGTTCGGCAATCAAGCGCTGCATTAATTCTTTAACTAACTGCGGGGTTAACTCGGCGAGCCGAGCTTCCACTAGGCTTGAGATTTGCTCCTGGATTTTTTGCTGCTGTTCTGCCGAATTTAATTGTTTACGCAGTTGCTCTTGGACCTCTGGACCTTCGGCTAAAGTGACTAAAGCCGATGACAAATTATCAATAAATGGTTGTTTTAACGGTAATAACATCTGGGCGCCGCCAAACATAGCCAGCATGCCACCCAGTGATGATTTTTGCACTGTATCTAACAGGGCATCAAAAGCTGGAGACAAATCGATGCTAGCAATTACCGGTTTTAAATCGATAAGTGCTTCAGTACTTTTTGCATCAGTGGGTAGTAATCGCTTTAGATGCTGTTCGCTGAAAAACTGTTCCATGACCAATTGATGCAGCGCGAGTTTTAACGCTTCAAATCGCGCCGGGATAACGCCAGAGCCGTATAACAACGGCACTTTTTCAAACAACATATGGATGGCTAACCAGTTGGTAATAGCACCGGAAAAAGCAAATAACCCCATCATCCATAACCAATTTTGTTGAAAGAACCAGCCGACAGCCATCGCCAACAACGACACTACATTTGTGATTGCACTTTTATTCATGAGGACTCCATATCATCTGCGCCTGCGGAAATTGGCGGTTTAAAAACTGGCGGCGATTTTAATCAGCAGCGGCGCAGGAATGCAACGCCAAGACTTATCGACACTAACAAATCGCGACTCGCTAAGCCATCTTAATCGCTTTGCCGATTTTACCGATTTGGCAAATTCGGGTATGATGCGCGCCTTTTCTGCCTCGGGACTTTGCCAATGTCTACATCTGCGTTGTACACCGATTTGTCGCATTACTACGATTTAATGTGCCAAGACATTGATTATAAAACGCAAACTCTTGGAGTAAGTCGGCTGCAGCAGTTTTTTGGCAATGGCGGTCAACGGCATCTCGATTTAGCCTGTGGCACGGGCCCACACATCGCGCATTTTCTTACTGAGGGTTACCACTGTCATGGACTGGATTTAAACCAGCCGATGCTAGATTTGGCGAAACTACGTTGTCCAGCAGCTGAATTCTCCAAACAAAATATTTGCGATTTCTCCCTTGAGCAACCCGTTGATCTTATTACCTGTTTTCTATATTCACTGCATTACTGCGGAACCATCGCAAATTTGACCAGTTGTATCATGCATGTCTATCAGGCGCTGGCAGATGGTGGCGTGTTTTGTTTTAACTCGGTTGATAAAACTTTCATCGATAACGGCTTATTAGTTCGACATCAAACAATATACGAAGGCAGTTTATTTACCTTTGAATCCGGTTGGTTTTACCCAGGCGCTGGCGAGCAGCAGAAGCTGCGTTTACATATCGAGAAAAGCTGCAACGAAAATGCCGAAGCTTGGCATGATGAGCACCCGATGGTGGCGGTTAGTTTTACCGAACTGCAGGAACTACTGGCCCCGTATTTCGAAGTGCACTTGCTTGAGCATGACTATGAAAAAATTGTGCCTTTGTCTGCCAATACAGGTAACGCACTGGTGGTTTGCATCAAACGTGATGCAGTCCAGAACTGACTTCACCGAACTGATGTCACTGGGGCAAAGCGCAAAAAAATCCGCGTATCCTTCAAAGAACCGCGGATTTTTTTTAGCCGTTGCAACACAGGTATCGCTTAAAACAAAAAGTCGGTCGCCAAGAAAGTGGAATGGCGCTCTTTGATCATAGATTTCACCAAATCAATTTGCTGGGCGTTATGTTTGGCGGCAACCAGAGTCGGAATTGAAAACTGCAAAAGCGCATCTTCGACCGACAAAGTGCCTTCAGCCGAGTCTTTGCGGCCGGTAAACGGGAAACTATCCGGACTGCGCTGACATTGACTATTGATATTGATGCGCCCGACTTGGTTAGCAAAAATATCAACCAAAGGCCCAATTGCCGCACTATCTTGGCCAAAAATACTCAGTTGCTGGCCAAAATCGCTGTGAATAACATAATCAATCACCTCATCGATGCTGTCATAGGGCACAACAGGCACTAACGGACCGAATTGCTCTTCATGATAAAGCCGCATACTGGCATTAACCGGATATAACAATGCCGGCCGATACAAAGAGCCGATAAATTCACCGCCATGTGGGTTTTGCACGCTAGCGCCATGTACCAGCGCGTCTTGCAATAAAGCATCCAAATGTTGAGTTTTATTCGGCTCAGGCAATGGCGTAATGTCTGCGCCTTGTTGCCAAGGCATGGCCACTTTTAACTGATTAATCCGTTCAACACAAAGCTGATTAAAAGCATCAGCTTGGGCACGGGGCACCCAAATGATTTTAAGCGCGGTACAGCGCTGGCCATTAAAGGCCAAGGCGCCAGCAATCACTTCTTTGGCTGTTGCTGCTAAATCCGCACAAGGCAACACAATGGCAGGGTTTTTCGCATCGAGGCCAAGCACGGCGCGCAGCCGATGCGGCTTTGGATGCAAACGTTTTAAATCGCTAGCGCCTTTGTTGGTGCCGATAAATGCAAACACATCGATTTTGCCGGAAGCCATCAACGCGCCAACAGTTTCGCGGCCGCGCCCATAAATCACATTGATAACTCCTGCAGGAAAACAGTCACGAAATGCGGCGAGCAGCGGCTCAATCAACAGCACACCGTACTTGGCAGGCTTAAAAATGACGGTGTTACCCATGATTAGTGCCGGAATTAAGGTGGTGAAGGTTTCATTAAGTGGATAATTATATGGCCCCATACACAAGGCAACACCAACGGGTACGCGCCGGATCTTGCCCATCACGCCTTGCTCAATCACAAAATGGCTAGCTGCTCTATCTTGCTGCTTAAGTGCATGAATGGTGTCGCGAATGTAATCACAGGTGCGGTCAAATTCTTTAGCGGCATCTTGGGCATTTTTGCCAATTTCCCACATCAATAGCTGCACAACCTTGTCGCGCTGCTTAAGCATGGCGCTTAAGAACTGCTCAACATGATTAACCCGGTCAATCACCGACAAACAAGGCCACAAGCCGCGGCCTAAATCATATGCAGCAACCGCAGCATCCAGCGCAGTTAACGCGGCTGTTGCATCCAATAGCGGCGTCGCACCTAAGGTGATGGTTGAAAGCGTCGAACTATGCTCGTCGCGCAATTGCACTGGGCTTTCTACTGGCGCTAGCTCGCCTTGCCATTCTTTAAGCTCCCCCGCCACCAAATAATGACGCTGATTGATCGGCGCAGGTAATGGGAATTCACTAGCAATTTGCTGCGATGTCGGGAAACACAATGCTAAACCTTCTTGCACTAGCGCAGAATTGCTCATAGTGTTGCCCCTGCAAAATCTAAAGGATGGTCTTGGCTAAACAAGGCAAAATTATCACGACTGACAATAGCGCCTGTGTGTTGCACGACGAACCCTGCCAGCGCCGCAGCATACTCAGCAGACTTCACCGCATTGGCGCCTTGCAATCTTGCCGCTAAGTAACCGCCATTAAAGGAATCGCCTGCTGCCGTGGTATCTACCACCTTTTTCACTTGCACAGCCGAGATGGCTTGGCTTTGTCCGTCGGCGTAAAGCAATACTCCCTCTTTGCCGTTCTTAACTAAGATTTCCGGTACACCCAAGGCTTTCAGTTGGGCGAGCACATCTTCGGCGTGATTCGCTTCAAATAACACCTTGTGATCATCAAGCCCTGGTAGCGCAATGTCGGCAAGCTGATAGGCTTTAATAAATGCTTCGCGACATTGCGCGATATCATTGCCATTGTTTTGCCAAAGCGCTGGCCGATAATTTGGATCGAAAATGAGTTTAATGCCGGCTGCTTTTAGCTTCGCAAGCAAGACAAACAACTGTTCGCGATCCGCTGCGGACAAAATAGCCAAGCTAATGCCCGAGAAATAGAACCACTGACTAGTTAATAACTCCGCTTGCTTTTGCTGGGCCGCAAATAATTGCATCACTTGTTTTGCCGCAGAACTATCGCGCCAATAGACAAAACTGCGCTCGCCAAAACAGTCGGTGTTAATCATATAAAGACCTGGCCGGGCAGTTTTATTTCGAAGTAATAACGAGGTGCCAATCTTCTCGGCATCGACCGCGGCGACCAGTTGGTCACTGACTAGATCGGTACCGACCGCAGAGAAAAATTGTACGTCTAAATTTGGCGCTGCCCGTTTCAGATAAACGGCAGTGTTATAGACATCTCCAGCAAAGTTTTGGTGGTAGACATTTTCTACCAGCTGAAAAAACTCAACCATGCACTCGCCAAGTAATACAATTTTCATCACGCATTCCTTTTGTCGAACTAATGTCGTTTTTCTTAAACTTGCTGTGTTTATGCCTGCTTTTTATGCCTGCATTTTTTAATTAGGCTTGCTTTCGCAGGGGCTCAACCGCAGCCAAGGCCAGTGATTGCTCCACCAGACCAGTAATGGCCTGATAATCGCCAGCTCGCACTAAATCAGCAGGCGTGAGCCAACTGCCACCAACCACAAACACATTCGGCAATTGCAAAAACTCCTGCAAATTGTGCAGACCAATGCCACCTGTCGGACAGAACTTCACTTGCCGGAAAATCGATGACAACGCATTTAACATGGCACTGCCGCCACTCAAATGCGCGGGGAAAAACTTCAATTCGGTTAAGCCCATTTCCAGCGCCATCGCAATTTCCGACGCAGTAGAAACGCCCGGAGCCAGCGGTAAACCGGTACCAATCATCGCGCTTAATAGTGCTGGAGTACTGGCTGGACTCACTAAAAACTGCGCGCCAGCATTTTTGGCATTCACGGCATCTGCACCAGACAAAATAGTCCCAGCGCCAACTTTTAATTGCGGCAGCGCCTGACGGATTTTCGAAATAGACTCCAAAGCTGTTGGTGTTCTTAGCACCACCTCAACCGCGCTAACACCACCTTGATACATGGCTTGTGCAATAGCCACCGCGACCGCTGGCTGCTCGGTTTGAATGATCGGCAGTAACGGACTGCCGCCTAACAATGACACTAACGACTTCATTTCAGTTCTCCAGAAGCTATGTGCGCGGACGCGTTTTTAGTAATGTCGGCGAGCAACTGTGCCGCTGCGTCCGGGGTTTTACCGGTAATGGCTGCCGCCGCAATGGGTGCTAGCTTTTGATACATGTCAGTTAAATCAGCTTTAAACTGTGCGGAATTACGTAACTTATCCGAAAAAATTGGACAATCCGCTAACCATAAATCCACGTCCGCGGCCCGCCCCTGACAAGCCTCTGCAATCGGCAATAAACTAGCTGCTAATGGGTCAACCAAACTGATGCTCGGTTGTTGACTGGCGCGAAGCCGTAAAAAATGCAGCCAGCTCGCAATCGCTAAGGCTAAAAGTTTGATTGAACGGCCGGCCGCCAAATTGTCACTAATAATGGGCAAGATCCGCATCGGCAATTTTTGCGAGCCATCCCATGCAATTTGCGCTAACAAATGCCGGACAGAAGGATTCTGAAAACGACGGAAAATATCAGCACTATATTGCTCGGCATTGAGCTCTGCTGGCGGAATAAATGACGGTAAAATTTCAGCGCTAGTCATCAAGCGCACCAGTGCCTGCAGCTCTACATGACTGACCGCATCTTCTACCGTTTCCAGTCCAAGCAACACGCCAAGATAGGCCAAAGTGGAATGTGGCGCGTTTAGTAAGCGCAGTTTGGCTTTTTCAAAAGCGCCAACATCACTGGTATAAATTACCCCTGCTTGTTCCCAAGCCGGTCGTGGCGATGGCAATACATCCTCAATTACCCACTGGCAGAACTGTTCGCGTTTGATTGGCCAAGCATCGCTATAACCAAGTTCTTGCGCCACAAGTTCTCGTAGGGCATCGTCGGTAGCTGGGGTAATACTATCAACCATGGTGCTTGGACTAATTAGTTGCTGAGACAACCAATTTGCTAGCGCTGGCTCTAATTGCTCGGCGAACTGCAATAATGCCGCTTTAAGCTTTTTGCCATTATCGGTCAAGTTATCACAGCTAATCACCACAAATGGCGGCACGTTTGCATCAAATCGCAGCTTTAACGCTTTAACTAACCAACCGATTGCTGATTTGGGTGTCGCTGCTCTGTGCTTTAAATCATGTTGAATATCGGGATGTTGCAGATCGAGGCCGCCAGCAGGCGTTAGGCAATAACCTTTTTCCGTGATGGTCATAGTGACAAAACTGGTGCTGGCGGCTGTTAAACGGGCCAGCACTTGCTCGGCTTGTGTCGTTGCAACCAGCACTTCGGCTATCGAACCTATTAACGAAAATTCGGTGTGCTGCTCCATCACCGCCAAAGTGTACAAACCATTTTGTGGTTCCAGCGCCTCAGCAACATCGGGAGTGCGCAACGACACGGCACAGATCCGCCAATTGCCGCCCGCTTGTTGCATGGCTCTATGGGTATACCACGCTTGATGGCCGCGGAAAAAAGCACCAGGTCCTAAATGCACAATACCGATGCCAGGCTGCTGTGTTTGCGCTGGCGATTGCAAATAGCGCGGAAGACCAAAATCAGGCTTATTCGCAATAGCCAAACTAGCTGCGGTCTGAAGGCTAAGCCGAGGCATCATAACCGCTCCAATTGATAAGCTTTTTTCACTAAGCCGTAAGTGAGTTCATAAGCCAATTCGGCAGCTTCTGCTTCACCTAATCGATGCTCGGCAACTAAACCCGCCAAAAACCGACAATCAATACGGCGTGCTACGTCATGGCGCGCCGGAATGGACAAAAAGGCGCGGGTATCATCGTTAAAGCCAACTGTATTATAAAAGCCTGCTGTTTCAGTGACTTGATGTCTAAAGCGCAGCATGCCTTCTGGACTGTCGTGGAACCACCACGCAGGTCCAAGTTTTAGTGCTGGATAATGCCCTGCCAGTGGCGCAAGTTCACGGGCGTAGGTCGTTTCATCCAAGGTAAATAAAATGATAGTGAGCGCCGCTTCATTGCCGTATTTTTCCAATAACGGTTTTAAGTTACTGACAAACTCGGTTGGACTTGGAATATCGGCGCCTTTATCAGGACCAAATTTTTGGAAAATCTGCGAGTTATGATTGCGATGCGCACCTGGGTGAATTTGCATGGTCATGCCATCGACCAAACTCATGCCTGCCATTTCCGTTAGCATTTGTGCGCGGAACAATTCGGTTTCTTGCGAGTTGGCATTACCTGCCAGGCACTTTTGATACAGAGCGGCCGCTTCGGTCGCTGACAGATCTGCGGTTTTAGCCGTAGGATGACCATGATCCGTCGCTGTCGCGCCATGCTCACGAAATACTTGTCGACGAATTCTCAGCGCTTGTAAGTAACCTTGATAGTTAGTGGTATCTTCGCCGGTAATTTCTGCCAGTTTGGCGATATTGTCGGCAAAATCAGCGCGGTCAGCATCAACTACGTCATCCGGCCTAAAAGTGGTTACCACACGTTTTTCATAGCCAGAGCCTTTAAGTGCCGCATGATACTTCAGATCATTTAATGCACCTTCAGTGGTGGCGATAAACTCGATATTGAATTTATCTAATAATGCACGTGGTCGAAAAGCATCAGTATTTAGTTGGCGGTTGATTTCATCGTAATAAAAATCAGCGCTGGCTGCGGTTAAGGTTTGGCGTAAGCCAAAGACATCATGAAATACCGAATCAAGCCAAATACGCGATGGCGTGCCACGAAACAAATGATAATGATTAGCGAAAATATGAAAAATTTTGCGATAGTCGCTCTCTACTGCGACGCCATCTTTACGCCGGATCCCTAAAGACTCTAACGAGATCCCTTGGCTGTATAACATGCGAAACACGTAGTGATCTGGCAATAACAACAACCGCGTGGCATTTTCAAAAGATTCATCTTTGGCGAACCAGCGAGGATCAGTATGACCATGAGGACTGACGATCGGCAAATGAGCAATTTGTTGATACAAACGTCTAGCGATATCCCGAACTACCGGATCTGCCGGAAACAAACGGTCTGGGTGTAAGGTTAATTCTGTCATCAGGGCTCCTTGGCCGAAAGACGGCGCTCTGCTTGAATACTTGGCGGCTAGCTGTATTGATAAAGGCTGACCAGCACGTTGTTAAAGGGTGACGCCATTTTTCCAAATCGCGATTTCTTTGTTATCACTGCGCTCGTTGCACGTCTTAGTGCCAGAGGCGACGGCAATCAAATAGCGGAAAAAATCAAATGCGAACTGCTCGGCTGACACGCCGGGTTGCAACATGGCGCCAGCATCAAAATCAATCCACTGGGGTTTATGCAAGGCCAGCCTTGAATTCGAAGATATTTTTACTGTCGGTACCGGAAAACCCAGCGGTGTGCCGCGTCCGGTGGTAAATAAAATTAGCGTTGCGCCAGCCGCGGTTAGCGCAGTTGACGACACCGCGTCATTGCCGGGACCTTGCAATAGCGTAAGACCTGGTACTTTGGCGACTTCACCGTAAGCAATCACCTGCTCGACAATGGCTGAACCGCCTTTTTGGATAGCACCTAGGGATTTTTCCTCAAGCGTGGTTAAACCGCCTGCTTTGTTACCCGGGCTTGGGTTTTCATAAACCGGTTGCTGATTGTCGATAAAATACTGTTTAAATTCATTGACCAAATTGACCGTGTCTTGGAACACAGTTTCATTGCGTGCTCGTGCCATTAACACTTGCTCAGCGCCAAACATTTCCGGCGTTTCCGTCAGCACCACTTTGCCACCAGCTGCCGTGGCAAAGTCAGCCATCCGACCAACTAAAGCGTTCGCAGTTAAGCCGCTTAAACCATCGGAGCCGCCACATTTCATGCCCAGCACTAACTCAGAAATGGCACAAGCTTCGCGCTTATCGTTCGCCATCAATTGCAGCAATTCATCAACAGCTGCCAAACCTTCATCGAACTCGTCACTGACTTGCTGAGCGTTAAAAGCGCGAACTCGAGAATGGTCGATGCCTTCACAAGCATCTAATAGCGCCGCTAATTGGTTGTTTTCACAACCAAGACCCAGAATTAACACCGCGCCAGCGTTGGGGTTTTGCGCAAGTCCCGCCAAAATGGTCCGGGTATGCTTTAAATCATCACCCAGCTGTGAACAGCCAAATGGATGGGTATAAGCGAAGACACCATCGATATTGGCAAGGTTTTGTTGTTGCAAACGAGCATTGGCAGTTGCGGCAATACGCGTTGCAGCTCGATTGACACAGCCAACAGTATTTAAAATCCACAGCTCATTACGAGTACCGACTTTGCCGTTGGCCCGCCGATAACCCATAAAACTTTGCGGTAAATCCGCCGGAAACGGCAAAGGCTGAGCAGCACAACCTTGGTATTGATATTCGGTTTTGCCGGATAACGCGGTTTGCACATTGTGCGAATGCAGATGATCGCCAGCCTTGACGGCTATGCTGGCAACACCAATGGCATAGCCGTATTTCACGACTTGCTCACC
Source organism: Gammaproteobacteria bacterium (assembly GCA_017302255.1). GTDB lineage: Bacteria > Pseudomonadota > Gammaproteobacteria > Enterobacterales > Alteromonadaceae > Pararheinheimera. The sequence goes on from JAFLDV010000022.1 coordinate 25,450, forward strand.
AATCGCTAATGGCGCTAACGCAATTTTATGACCGGCTGGAACCACAGAGTCCGTCACCACATGCTGCCAAGGTGCCGGTAATGTATAACCCATCGGTAATTCTTGTAATGCCACTACCACATTGTCGCGCGCATGGACCTGCCAGACTGCAACTAAGGGCTTTGGCGACACCGGATCGGCAAGTGGCGCTGCACAACTGGGCTTGTTAAAGGTCATAATTTGCCTCTTAAATTAACTGGTTACTGGCAATAGCCTTAGCTAATTGCTTGGCTGCCAAGCGCTGCCATTTATCAGCACCTGCTTGCAGTCAAATTGCTCAACATGTTCAATCACGCCTAGGCTTTGGCTACGGATTTGCACTTGTTCAAGCGCCAAACCGACAATTGGTGCTCGAGCAAAACCCCGAAGTTCAAAGGCTCGCTCGGCCTTACTGACCCGGAAATTGCGCAGTTTAATGCCACGAACTTGTGGCAGAAATTGCCCGGCATCGCCTTCTTCGTAATAAAAATTAATCACCACGGCATCTTTCACTTGGCCGATGTCGATATCCCAAAGCGCGACATTTTCAATCAAGCCACCACGGACAGAATTGGTTTTAATACGCAGGCCTCGCTCAAGATCTGGGCTATTCATCACTAATCGCCGAGCATAAATATTGCGTGCACCACCAGAGATCTCACTGCCAATCACCACACCACCGTGCCCTGCCCGCATCACGCAGTCTTCGATAACCACGTTTTGAATTGGGGTTGCTAGGCGACGGCCATCGTTATTGCGACCGGATTTTAGGGCGATGCAATCGTCGCCTGTGTCAAATTGACAGCCACGAATAAGCACTCGCTCACAGGATTCCGGATCACAACCATCGGAATTCGGACCGTGACTAATGCAATTCACGCCTTCGATAACCACATCACGACATAACACCGGATTCATCAACCAAAACGGCGAGTTTTGTAAAGTCACACCGCTGATAAGCACACGGCTGCATTGATAAGTTTGAATTAATGACGGACGTAGACGGTTATCACGCAGCACACGCTCGCTGACCGGGGTGCCAGCTGCAACCCACTGTTGTAACTGGTCGCGCGAACGCTTTTGCGTATTTGCTGGATCGACCGGCCACGGAGTATGTTTCCACTCGCCTTTCCACGGCCACCAATGTTGATTTGAACCACCGCCATCAATGATCCCTTCACCGGTGATGGCAATATTATCCGCGCCATAAGCGTAAATAAGTGGCTGGTAGCCCATCAATTCCATGCCTTCCCATCGCGTTTTCACCAAAGGCAAATAGCGTGTTGGATCTGGAATAAAAGCCAGCACGGCATTTTTCGCTAGGTGTAAGTTCACGTTGGACTTGAGTGTCAAGGCACCCACTGCATAGCGCCCGGCCGGAATAACAACCTGACCACCACCGGAGGTATGACACAGGTCGATAAGACTTTGTATCTCATGGGTAAAGTCCAGTAGCTCGGTACTGTTGCGCTCAGTTTTGAGGGCAAATTGACGCGCAGGAAAACTGGTCAGTTGTATACTGGCAATAATCGCATCAGCTTGTTTCGCCAACTCATCATTTTGCGTGGATGGGTCCTGTTGGGCACAACGAGACAACACAGGCAAAGCAGCAAGTGCCAATGCTTGTTTTAAATGCTGTCGTTTCGACCAATCCATATTAAGACCTTGAACTTATTGCTACGTTTTAATAAGCATATACACCGCTGCCACCGGTGGCAATAGTGTGACAAAAATTTCTGCCACCGCGAGACATTTTGATTCCATATCTGAAATTATTGGCGCTGCCGCCGATGTGGTATTGGCTATATGACAGGACAAATCGACCAAGTAAATATGAATAAATCTGGAGTTTTGCGCATTTATCCTTAACTACAAACTTGGTCTCGACCTTGATTTTTGGCTTGGTACAGCAAACTGTCTACTCTAGAGAGCATTTTTTCGTAGTGGGCATAACCGCTATTTACCGCTACACCAAAGCTAGCAGTCACTTTTAAACCGGGCGCGACGTCAGAGAAATCGGTTTGAGCTAAGCGGGTGCGCAATCGTTCGGCAATTTCGACGCCTTCCGCAAGATTAACTTCAGGAAGCAACAATACGAACTCCTCGCCCCCCCAACGTGCAGCTAAGTCAATGTCTCGGACCGTGCTTGCGAAAATGTCGGCAATTCGTTTGAGCACCAAATCGCCGGCTAAATGTGACCATTGATCATTAATACGTTTAAAATGATCAATATCCAGCATCACTATACACAATGAATGATGCAGTCGATTAGCCCGATTAAACTCTTGCGCTAACCGCTCATCAAAAGCACGCCGATTGGCAAGGCCAGTTAGACCATCTTGCCTTGCCTGTAGTGCAAAAGCAGCGGATTGCTGTTGCAGCTGCACCGCTAGCAAAGTTTTCTCTTCAACAACGAGGTGCAATTGCTCGGTTTGTTGCTGCAATACAGCTGTTTGTGCGGCAACTTGAGCCGCCAATTCCAGTTCTTTGTGACGGATCCGAATAATTCGCAGGTGATACCAGCCATAAAACATTGCGATGGCTAAGAAACCACTGGCAATCAAAAACTCTAAACGCTGCCAAAAAAATGGCTCGATATTAAACGCCACTGTCGCAGGCGCTGACCATTCACCATCGGGATAAGCTGCGCTTACTGAGAATCGATAATGACCAGGCACCAAATTGGTGTATTCCGCGTGGTGCGAAGTACCTCGGTCTACCCAATCTTGGTCAAAACCCTCTAATTTAGTCCGGTACATGATCCGTGACGGCATCAAGTAGCTCAAACCTGCAAATTCAAAACCGACCCGACGAGTCCCTGCCGCTAGTTTTGTACCTTGTTGTACTTCACCGTTGGCCATTAGACTTTGCACAACCACGCTTGGAGTGGTCACACTAAAAGCAGCCAGTCGAACTGGATCGACGGCAACGGCACCTTGCGCAGTTGCGAACCACAAACTGCCATCTTTACGAGTAGTCGCAGCCGGGGACGAACCGCCATTGCACTGCGCACTTTGCATACCGTCGGGCTCACCGAATAAATCAAACCGGCTGAGCTTTTCCGCTTGGCCGAGCAACACCGCCTGCACATCACGTTGGTCAATTCGTAAAATCCCGCGATTACTACTTAGCCAAAAATACTGATGATCTTGGCGTAACATACTAAAGACTTTATCAAAAGGGAGACCTTGTGCACGACCGAGCAAACTCATACCGCCGGCATGATGAAAAATGATGCCACGATCAGTTGCGATCCAAAAATCTGAGGAATTGGGGACTTTCGTAAAATCAAAAATGTATTGCGCATTATCCAAGTCGGCCAACGACTGGAACTGAATTTTACCTTCGGCGTATTTTGCCAAGCCCTTACCAGTACCAATCCAGATGGATCCATCTGCATGCTGCATAAGTGCCGAGACGAAGGAACTTGGTAAACCATCGGCAGTGGTGAAATTGGTGAGAGTCTCCCCTTGTAACCTTGTCACCCCCCCGGAAGAGCCAAACCAAGCATCTTGCTCGTTCACTGGCAAAATCGCGCGAACTTCGTTGGATCCTAGTCCGTCTTTACGTTGATATTGAGCAATCAGTTGCCCTTGTCGAAAACGCATGACGCCAACTGTATAGGTGCCAACCCACAAATCGCCATTAGGCGCTTCCGCTAGACTAAGTACCGACGGCACTGGCTTGCCATCAGCTAGGCGAATTTGCTGGATGTCTTGTCCTACTTGCCGATCAAGACCATTACTAGAGCCTATCCAAAGACTGCCGTCACTGTGTTCAAGCAAAGTGCGAACATAGTTATCTGATAACCCTTGGTCTATGGTCAGCGTGGTGAACGGCGTATCGCGAAGACGCATCAGGCCGCCATTGGTCCCGACCCAAAGACTGCCTTCTTTATCTTCAAATAATGCTAGTACTCTATTGTTTGGTAGCCCTTGCTCAACGGTCAGTTGTTCGAGCCCTAAAGTACTGAGTCGGAACAAACCGCTGCTGATGGTTCCTATCCAAAGCTGGTCTTGCCGATCACGCAGTAAAGATGTCACCCCAAGCTGGGCTAATTTTGGATGCACAAGCACAAACCGTTCTTGTTCAAGTCGATACAAACCTTGTTCAGTACCGACTAACAGGCGCTGCGCATTATCATAATCCAATACGTAAATCGTTCCGGCAGGAAGGCCCTGCTCGGCGCCAACTTTCTCGGTTTTGCCGTTGCGATGATGAAACAAACCCAGATCCGTGCCGAACCAAACACCTCCCAATGGATCTGGCTGCAATCGATAAACAACAGCACTGGCTTGCGCTGACAGTGGCTCGAATTGCCCGGAAGCAGCTTGGATAAGCACACCAGCACCTTCGGTTGCTAACCACAGTTTTCCAGAGCTATCGCGAAATAGATCATTTATAAGACTGCCGACATGCGGCTGCGGAGACCAAATACCGGCGTTAACACTGCTAATACCACCGCGAGCGCCACCAATGACTAATGAGCCATCGCTTTCACGCCAGAAGGTTCGAACACCAGAATCAGTAAAACCTGTTTGCTCGCCGCGGGCAAAAACTTGGAAAGTACGACCATCAAAACGAGCCGCGCCTTCCCATGTGGCCAGCCATAAATAGCCATCACCACTTTGGGCTATATCATTGATAGTGTTATGAGGAAGGCCTTCACGCGTGGTAAAACTTTCGCGAAAATAATCACGAAGTGGTGTCGATTCTTGCGCAATTAGCTGCAATGAGCAAAGTAGCAACCACCCAATGCTAAAACCCTGCAGTAGTCTAATGATCAAGCGTCCATTTCGCATTAGTCCCAAACTCCGCCCATCCGCCATTACTGAAGAATTGCATAAACAATCAAAAGTTTAGCCTAGCACGAGATACCGAATTATGGGACTTTTTATGGCAAAGTCGCGGTTGATTCCCGAACTACGAGCGTCGGTGCAACTTTAGCTGCTACATGACCAGCCGCACTCTGATTATTTTCAATATCCATAATAATTTTTGTTGCAGCCAGTTGCGCCATTTGCCGCACAGGACGACGAATAGTGGTTAAAGCGGGGATCACGCGCGATGCCAGCAAGTTATCGTCAAAACCGGCAACCGACAGTTGTTTCGGGATACTTATTCCCAAATCGTGCGCAGCTTTCAGCACTCCAGCGGCCATTTGGTCGTTATTGGCAAAAATGGCTGTCGGTAGTGTCGCTTGTGTTAACAACTGTCGCGCGCACTCAATGCCAGTTTCGTAACTGTTATTGCCTTCAATAATCCGTTCCGGCTGCAAAGTAATGCCGTAGGCAGACAATCCTAACTTGAATCCTTCCATCCGCTCAGTGGACGACTTATAGCGTTGTGGTCCACTAATAAATGCGATATCCACATGACCAAGTTGCGCAAAATATCTAGCCATTTCCGCTGCAGCGGCGCGGTCATCTGAGACAACTGAATGGTGATTATCGTCTAACAATACCGAAGTTAAACGCACATAAGGACGACCGGCATCTTTTAAGGCGCTGGCAAGATGATCAAGCTCAGAAACTGGTGGCAACACAATCACGCCATCTAACTTCGAGCGATTGATGAAATTAAAGCAGTCTTGTACCAAGTTTTCGCTGCGATAGCGGCATGGATGTACAACCAGTTCATAACCAAGTTGTGAACATACTTCCAACACCCCACGCTGCACATCATCCAGATACAGCGCATCAGGGTTATCGTAAATTAAGCCAAGCAAATAAGAACGGCTCGACGCCAGACCACGCGCTTGCGGATTGGGGGAGTAATTTAAATCTGCGATAATTTTTTCAACCCGCGCCCGCGTACTGTCACCGACACTTAAAGAGCCGTTGATCACGCGCGATACGGTGCGTTTAGATACGCCCGCTAAACGCGCAACGTCATTGATGGTTGAAGATTTCAGCATAATATTAATAAAAACTCCGAAAGCTAGTGGTGCTAGCCATTGGCTCTAATTACTGAGCATTTACAAGTAATTCAGGGCGATAAGTCGATAATGCAACCGTCAGTGCTGCTTGTTTTACTAGGGTCGCAACCTGCGCTGTTGCCACCAGCGGAAACAGCTCAATTGGACCAGTAACCCCTATCGCCGCAACTACAACGCCGCGCTCATCGCGCACTGGCGCCGCTAAACAACGGATGCCTTCACGATACTCTTGTTCGTCTGTGGCATAACCACGGGCTAGAATTCGTTGTAATTCTACCCTGAGCTGCGCTGGATCGGTAATGCTTTGTGCTGTATGTGATTCAAAGTGCTCAGCTATTTGACTTAGTTTGTCCAAATGCAGATTCGCCAAAAACAGTTTACCAGCGGCAGAGCAGTTGAGTGCAGCACAAAAACCCGGCCGCGCCGCAGTGCTGTATGGATTGGGGTTATCAATCACTTCACCGATTAACGCACCATTGGCCCTTGGTAATAATAATTGTGCGCTCAACCCTGTATCAATGGCCAATTGCTTTAGTTGCGCCACGGCATGTCGATGCAGCGGATGCTGATTCACTAAATCCAACCCCAACTGATAAAGCGCTGGGCCAGTCACGTATTTCCGGCCTTGTTTACTTAAGATTTGCTGATGACACAAGGTCTGCAAAATACGAAACGCAGTGGTTCGAGGAATGGCCAACTGCTGCTCGATTTCCGAAAGTCCTAAGCCGTGCATTGAACGCGCAACCAATTCAAACATACGACAGGCGTTTGCCAGATTGGGGATTAAGTAACTAGTCATAGCAACTCCCTATAAACCAAACACTTGAGGTAGCCATTCGCTGATTGCTGGAATATATGTCACCATCATCAGCACCACAAACATCGCAAAATACATTGGCAATAACGGTTTTAACAGCTGCTCAAGTCGCACTTTGGCAATTGCACAGGCGACAAACAGCACACTACCCACTGGCGGTGATACCAGACCTATCGACAGATTCAATACCATCATGATGCCAAAGTGCAGCGGCGACATGCCACAAGCGACCGCTACCGGCAAAAATATTGGGGTGAAAATCAGCACAGCTGGCGTCATATCCATAAAGGCGCCAACTACCAGCAGAATCAAATTGATAATCAGTAAAATCAACAATGGATTGTCGCTTAGCGCTAATAATCCAGCACTGATGCTCTGCGGAATGTTTTCGTAAGATAATATCCACGACATCGCCGCTGAGGTCGCGATTAACGCTAGCACTATGGCGGTTGTCTCGGTGGATTTCAGCAAAATGTTGGCAAGTTCACTCACCTTAACTTCGCGATAAACTAACACCGCCAAAATAAACGAATAAACTACAGCAATAGCACCGGCTTCCGTCGCGGTAAAATAGCCGCTGATAATGCCGCCAATCACCACAAAAATCATCAGTAAACTGGGAATTGCCGCTCCAACTTTACGCAGCACCAGCGACAATGGCAGTCTGGCTGAAACCGGATACCCTTTCAATTTTGCGTAGCCTGCGCAGACAATCATCAGCGCCACACCCAGTAAAATGCCGGGCAAATACCCTGCTACAAACAGCGCGGCAATCGACACGCCGCCGCTGGCAATAGCGTAAACAATCATAATGTTTGATGGCGGGATCAACATGCCAGTGGTCGCGGCGGCAGCAGTAACCGCTGCGCTATACGCTGGCTCATAGCCCTGCTTTTTCATCTCTGGCAACATAAAACTACCGATTGCCGAAGTCGCAGCGACCGCCGAGCCGGAAATTGCCCCAAATAACATACAAGACATCACGTTAACTAGCGCCAAGCCGCCAGGCAAAGACCCCACTAAAGCCATCGCACATTCAATGAGCCGTTTCGCAATGCCACCACGGCCCATCAACAATCCTGACAGGACAAAAAACGGGATGGCAAGCAAGGCAAAGCTATTTAAACCGCCAGCCATGCGCTGCGCTAAAGTAGTCAATGCGGGTAGCAAATCCATACTCAGCAACATAGTTGCCAACGTCGCCAGTCCAATACAAAAGGAAATCGGCACGTTAAGTAGCAACAAACCAAAAAATACCAAAAGCAGCACTAATGCAGACATTTCCATTTAAAACTCTCCAAGCGAAGGCAGCGCTTGCTCTGACCACAAGCTGCACAGCTGACAAATCCCGTAAAACGCAATCAACAAACCACTGAGTGGTAATGCCAAATAAATCCAACCAATACAAATACCTAGGCCTGCATTCATTTGCTTAAGCTCAAACGCCAGCATCACTAATTGCCCACCGCCGAAAGTCATCGCCGCAAGCGCGAACAACACAACTGCCAGCGTTAATATTGCGGCCACCCGTTTTTGCCAAAGTGCTGAGAATTTGCGGGTCACAATATCCAACCCCAAATGCTGGCCGGTCCGATAAGCAAAGGCGCTGCCAAACATGCCAATCCATAGCAATAAACAACGAGAAATTTCTTCGGTAATAGAACTTGGCGTCGTTAACACAAATCTTGAAAGCACTTGGAAACACACCACCAACACGATGGCAGCCATCAATGCCATCAATAAGCGTTTTAGCAGGCCATCAACGCCGACAATTAACTTATTCACTGGCCACCTCCGGCGTTAACTGTTGAATTTTTTGCAGCAATTCACCAACTTCGCTCCCCGCCAACTGCTGATGTAATGGCTGCACGGCATCAATAAACGGCTGTTTATCGGGAACTATGACTTCAACCCCACGTGCTTTTACTTGTGCCAGCGCGTCTAACGTCGCCGCTTGCCATAGTTGTTTTTGGTAAACTACCGAATCGCGCATCGCTGATCTGACCCAGCCTTGCTGGATTGGGGTAAGGCTTTGCCAAATCTGTTCACTCATTAAAATCACATCAGGCACTGCGGTGTGCTCATCAAGCACGTAATATTTGCTGACCTCGTAGTGACGCGATAAATAGAAACTTGGCGGATTATTCTCAGCACCATCAACCACCCCTTGTTGTAAGGCGGTGTATAGCTCACCCCAATCTATTGGTGTCGCTGCTCCGCCTAAGGTTTGCACCATAGTGACGGCGGTTTGACTGTTGGGGACGCGAAATTTCAAACCAGCGAGATCTGCCGGAGTTTTGATTTGCTTTGCCGTGGTATAAAAACTACGGCTACCGGCATCGTAATAACCAAGCCCCCGCAAGCGAACCTGAGTTAAATCGCTCAGTAGCTGCTGTCCTATGTCGCTATCAAGCACTTGCCATAAATGCGCACTATCGCGAAAAACATAAGGCACACTAAAAATTTTCATCCGCGGCGAAAAGCCTTCAAGTGGACTTGCCGACACCTTGGTCATTGCCAAACTGCCGATCTGTAGCAGCTCGATCAATTCACGCTCAGAACCCAATTGCCCGCCGCTGTAAATTCGCAATTGCATGCTGCCGTTAGAATAAACCGCTAAACGTTCGGCCATAAATACCATGGCTTTATGCACCGCATGCTGTTGGTCTAGGGTATGTCCCATTCGCAGCACGACCACTTCGTCCTGCGGTGTGCAATGGCTAACCGACAACATCAGTAGTATTGCCGCAAAAAATTTAATGCTTTTTTTCATGTTCTTATTGCACCTTTTTTGACAAGCGCTCGGTTGGCACCGCAAACACAACTAACGCAATGCGCTTGCTGGAAACCTGTCCATGTCGTTGTAATCCAAATTTTCACCAGCCATACCCCAAATAAAGGCGTAATTACTGGTGCCACATCCGCTATGAATGGACCAAGGCGGTGACACTACCGCTTGGTGATTGCCGACCCAGATGTGACGAGTTTGCGAAGGCTCGCCCATGAAATGGCAAACTTGCTGCTCAGCAGCTAAATCAAAATAAAAGTAGGCTTCCATGCGGCGATCATGCTGGTGCGCGGGCATGGTATTCCAGACACTGCCGGGCTTTAGCTCGGTCAAACCCATTTGCAATTGACAGGTTTCGACCACGCCTTGAATCATCAACTGGTAAATATCGCGATGATTGCTGGTCTCTAACGCCCCCATATGCAGCACGTTACACTGCGCCATGGTGATATGTGTATGTGGATATGCGCGGTGCGCTGGAGTTGAATTTAGGTAAAACTTCGCCGGCTGTTCTGGGTTAACACTATGAAACCAAACAGCTTTAGCACCGCGACCAACATACAATGCTTCTTTGTTCGCCAACGGATAAGTCACATCGTCGACAACAACGACGCCATCAGCTCCAACGTTGATAATGCCAAGCTCGCGCCGTTCTAAAAAATATTCGGCCTTTAACGCATCCACCGTTGGTAAAAATAATGGCTGAGTAGTCGGCACAGCACTACCGACAATCAGTCGCTCGTAATGCGTGTAGTTCAGTACTAAACTGTCAGCTTGCATCAGGTTATCCAGCAAAAAATGTTGCCGTAGCTGCTCAGTATCGTAGCCACGCACATCATCAGGATGTGTAGCGTAGCGGTTGGTGAATACCAATTCTGTCATTCTAACTTCCCCTAAAACTTATTGTTCAATAGACACTTGCTGTCACCACTTGCCTTAACGAGCAAGCCAGCCGCCATCAACTGCTAAAATATGGCCATTCACGTAGTTGCTAGCTGATGACGCGAGAAAAACCACAGCTCCCGCTAGATCTTCGGGTTCTCCCCAACGCCCAGCCGGTAACCGCGCTAAAATTTGGCCGTTGCGCACCGGGTCGGCCTGTAATGCAGCTGTGTTATCAGTTTTGAAGTAACCTGGCGCTATCGCATTGATATTTAATCCGTATTGCGCCCACTCATTGGCTAATGCTTTGGTGAGTCCGGCAATTGCATGTTTACTCGCAGTGTAAGCCGGCACCGTGATGCCCCCGCTAAATGACAACATCGATGCAATATTGATAATTTTGCCAAAGCCACGCTCTATCATTGATTTCGCCAGCAATTGCGAGAGCAAAAACGCCGAATCAACATTGACTGCAAAATTCTGCTGCCATTGTTCTTGAGGAAATTCCAGCGCAGGTGAACGAAAGATAGTGCCACCGCAATTGACCAAAATATCTATGGTCTTCGCGGCAGCTAAAGCCTTAGTTGCCAACTGACGCACCGCATCAGGATTTGATAAATCAGCGGCGAACGCTTCAGCTTGGCCGCCAGCATCCAAAATTTGTTTGACCGTTTCATCAGCACCACCAGCACTTGAACTGGCGCACAGCACCCGAGCACCCGCGGCGGACAATGCCACAGCGATCGCCTGGCCCAGACCTCGGCTAGCGCCAGTCACTAAAGCTGTTTTTCCACTGAGATTAAACAATTGCGATATCGCTGCTTGCATGCACCACACTCCATTCATTCTTTGGCAACGTCAGAGTCTAGAGCACTGTCGCCACTTTCTTGGCATTTGCCAAACCGTTTGCTTCAAATATGGAACAAATTCATCATCACATTCAAAACAAAATTAGATTAAAATCCTTTAAAAACATACAGATGACATTTAAACTCGAAAATTATTTTGCCACGAAACTGGTTTTTTTTTGCTCTGGGTTTGACAGAGAGATTTCGTTGGTGTTAGCTTTTTGCCATCGGTGGCACAAAATTGCAAGCATTTTTTGCCACCGGTAGACAAAAATAAAAATACAGCGTTTGAAGTAACAGCGCCAAAATCAACAGGGAGATGCCTATCGCGTCTCCGATAATAAAACATCAGGGCATGTACTCTGGTGATCACCGAAATCGTGACGAGGTAGGTAAGATGAAAACAGAATTCCGGCGGCACCCGCTCGCCATCGCCATCGCAGTAGCTGCAGGCTTATGCGCAATGCCACAAGCAGTTGCCGAGCAACAAGCGCCGGCAGCTGAGGCTTCTGCAGCCAAAGAAAAGGACATCGAAGTCATTCAAGTCACAGGGAGTTTTCGCGATAGTCTGTCAAACGCCCTTAACGTCAAACGACAATCGGATAGCGCGTTAGATGCGATCATGGCCGAAGACATCGCTGACTTCCCGGATCTGAACCTTGCCGAATCACTGCAACGCATCCCTGGTGTCGCGATCAGTCGAGCCGCAGGTGAAGGTCGCCAAATTTCCGTTCGTGGCCTTGGCCCTGAGTTCACTCGGGTTCGCATTAATGGCATGGAAGCAATCTCAACAAGCGGCGGTACCGACCAGATCGGTGGCGCCAACCGCGGTCGCGGCTTCGATTTTAATACTTTCTCTTCCGATTTATTTAGCTCATTGACGGTGCGTAAAACTGCCAGCGCCGATGTTGAAGAAGGCTCTTTGGGCGCCACTGTCGATCTGCGTGCAGCACGTCCATTTGACTACGAAGGGTTTACCTTTGCTGCGTCAGGTCAGCTTGGCTATAACGATTTATCCGAGAAAAACGATCCTAAGGCTTCGTTTTTAGTTAGCGACAAATTCCTCAATAACACGCTCGGCGCACTTTTTTCTGCGTCATTTTCTGAACGTAGTTTAAAAGATCAGGGTGCAAGTACTGTACGCTGGGCCAATGTCAACGACTTTGGTCGCTACCGTGGTAATAGCACTGCAACTGAGTTAAACGAGATTAATGCCGCATTCCGTCCACGTTTGCCTCGTTACGATTCCTATACCCACGATATGCAGCGTTTAGGCTTAAGTTCAGCCCTGCAATATCGACCAAATGCCAATACCTCGGTAGATTTGGACGTGTTGTATGCCAATACCGACGCCACCCGTAATGAAATTTTCATGCAAGGGATCTTAAACTCTGGCGCAAACCGGCCAACTACCGCCACAGCAGCGACCGGTAACACTGGCGCGATGAATGTACTCGATTATTTTATCGACGATACCAACACTATGACTTACGGTAGTTTCGAAAATGCCACAATCCGCGCCGAAAACCGTTTCGACGAACTCGGCACCGATTTTACTCAGGTCAACTTAAGTGCCTCTCATCAATTAACCGACACTTTGAAAATTGAAGGGATGGTCGGCTCTGCCGTGTCGAAGTTTGATAACCCAGTGCAAACCACCCTAGTTATGGAAAAAACTGGCGCGGCTTTTAGCTACGACTATCGTGGTGCCTATCGGCAAAACCCACTACTCACCTTTGGTGACAGTGTCTATAACCCTGCAGGCTGGACCTCAAACTCAGTGCGTTTACGCCCTTTAGGCGCTGAAAACACTTTTGACAGTGCCGAACTGAACTTAAGTTGGGCTTTGAATGATGTCGTCACCATTAAATCAGGCTTGCATCAAAAGACCTTCAAATTCGAAACTTTTGAAGCGCGTCGGCAAACCGAAAACGGCGCTGGCATTGTCTACACCCCAGATTTAATCTCGACTTATAACTCTGGCTTAGGCGCAAATCCAAACTGGTTAATTCCAAATTTTGCAGCAATTGATGCCAAATATGGCCTTTACAGCAACACCGGTGTATTTACCGTCAGTAGCGACTTCCGCCGAGCAGACAACTACTCAGCCGACGAAAGAACCCTCGGTGCTTATGTAATGGCGAGTTTTAACACTGATGTTGCCGACAAACCGTTCTGGGGTAACGCTGGGGTTCGCCAGTTGACGACCGACCAAAGCTCAACCGCTTGGGCAACTGTTGGCACGACACCAACCCAAATTACTGCGGAGCACGACTACAACGAATTACTACCATCGCTCAATTTGAATTACGAGCCGTTCGAGGATGTGATTGTGCGCTTTGGTTATGCTGAAGTGATGGCACGCGCAGGTTTGGCTTCAATTCGCCCTGACGTGTCAGTATCAGTATCAGGGGGTAGCCGCTCAGTGTCTGGCGGTAACCCGCAACTTGAGCCGACCAAAGCCAAAACTTACGACTTAGGTCTTGAGTTCTACTTTAGCGACGAAGCCATGTTAGGTTTGGCGTTGTACCGTAAAGAAATCAACAGTCATGTGCAAAGCTTACGTGAAACCAAAGCCTTCACTGAAACTGGTTTACCGATCCAAGCCGCGATCGACGCTTGTACCGCAGGTCCTGGTTACAACGATAGCTGTAATGAAAATGTCGACTGGTCAGTGACGACTCCATTAAATGGTCCTGGTGGTTCATTAAATGGTTATGAAATCAGTTATCAAATGCCGTTTACCTTTTTACCGGAATTCTGGAATCGCTTTGGTTTTACTGGAAACTTTACCCACGTAAAAGCGCAAATGGATTACATCAACGTCGCTGGCGTTGTGCAGGCCACCCGCGATTTACAAGGTCTATCGCGTAACACGCTTGCTGCGACTTTGTATTACGAGCACGAGAAATTAAATGCGCGGATAAGCTTAGCTAACCGTGATAAATACCTCACAACTGCCGTTGGCCGCGATAATAATGATATGGAAGGCACCAATGCCACCAGCAACATTGATGCGTCTGTAAGCTACAGTATTAATGAGCAGTGGAAAGTGAGCTTTGAAGGTCTGAACTTGACCAATGAAGTTGATGATCAATGGGTTGATAGCGCAGGGGATCGCCTAGCTTACTACCATGAAACCGGTCGTCAGTATTATCTTGGTGTGCAATACAAATACTAACTCGTCCTGTACCAGCCCAGTCACTTTGACTGGGCTGCCTGGTTTTAGCCGCAGGCAACCCCGCTCGCGGCTCTTTTTCTGGTCATTCCAAGCTTTGGGGGAATTTGTGAATTCATCTGCGTTACATTTATCGGCAGGCAAGTTATCGACAACGAGAGCCTTGCTCAAACGACTGTTAGTGCTCGCAATTTCCACTACTGGCGTCGCCTGTGGACCGGTCACTCCGGAAAATGCTAGTACCACCGCAATCACCTCTGCAGACATTGCTCAATCGGAAAAAGCGGACCCAGCACTTATTGCTGATGTAGCAGTGCAAAACCCTTCCGATTTTGCGCGCGAGCAGGAACAAATTGCAATTTTACTCAGTGACTTAGCCGTCGATGCCAACAGCAAAACGCTAAGTGCTTGGCAAGGCAATACTGAACTCCCATCACAGCTTATCGACCGTAACGAAGATGGTGTGGTCGACCAAATCGTCGTTAGCTTAAATTTGCCAAGTGCCGCCAATGTGCAGTTTTCGCTGAAAGCTGTGGCCTCGACTTTAGCGACCCCCAAACTCACTCAAGCCGAGATCTCGCACAAAGTCGGCGGTGAGTGGCAGGGAAAACACTATGTTGGTGGTACCTTTCAAAACGTACAAAGTTTAACGCCGCCAGCCCAATATACCGACCATAGTGAATTTATCCGTTATGAAGGACCGGGAATTGAAAGCGATAAAGTCGCATATCGGATTTATCTCGATTGGCGTAACGGCTTCGATATTTTTGGCAATCAAACCGGTCAGCCGGTATTGCAACAAGTTGGCCTTGATGGGTATGAGTCTTACCACCATCTCGCGCCTTGGGGCATGGATTTATTGAAAGTTGGGCCATCTCTTGGCGCCGGTGGCTTTGGCTATTGGCAAACGCCTGAAGGCGCCGTGCAAGGCGTGGCAAAAGTGGCTCAGCACAGAGTGCAAATCACCAATAATGGGCCTTTGTACTCTGCATTAAACATCAAATATCAGGGCTGGCAAATTGCCGGCAAGACCTTGGATGTGACGGCAAGATTATCTATGCAAGCGGGCAGTCGGTTGTTACACAATCGTCTCGAGCTCTCGGCGCCACTGGATAATCTAGCTATCGGTCTGGTCAAGCATGACAATACCGAGTTAATGACCGGCACTTTAGAAAGCAGCGGCCATCAATATACTTATTTGGCCAGCTACGGTGCGCAAAGTCTCAATAATGACCAACTAGGCATGGCGCTGTTTTTCAAACGCGGCAAAGTAAAAACCATCACCGCCGATAGCAACAGCCACGTGGTGGTATTGGATGCAGCCGGTGAGCAGGTGGATTATTACCTCGCAGCCGCTTGGCAAGGTGAACCCAACGGCATCAAAGACAGCAATAGTTTTAAAGCATGGTTAGCGCAGCAAGTAGAACGGCTTACGCTGACGCCGCGAGTGCGTCTAAAGCCAGTACATAGCCAAAATCTCAGCAAGCAACCGCTGACCAAAGCTAGTGCCCTCGCCTGGTCGGTGGCCATGGCTCGCTCTGAACTGCCACGCCAAGCCAGCCAATATTATTGGGGCGGCTGGGATCACGAACGAGCACGCCCGACCAGCTTTGAGTACACCACAGGGCTATTAATCCAATCCTACATGGCATTACAGCAAGTCGCACCGGACCCAGCTTTCTTACAAGTGATTGATAAAATGAGCGATAGTTTTGTGACCGCCGATGGAAGTATTCATAGCTATGAGTTAAGTAAATACAACATCGATAGTATCAACAGCGGCAACGTACTCTTACGCCAATTTGAACAAAGCAAAGCGGAAAAGTACCAAAAGGCCGCGGCCTTATTGCGCCAGCAACTAGCAACCCACCCAAAAACTAGCAATGGTGCTTACTGGCATAAACAAATTTATCCGTCACAACTTTGGCTTGATGGCGTCTACATGGCGATGCCATTTTTAGCGCATTACAGCGCGTTGTTTGAGCAAGGCGCAAGTTGGCCGCAAGTGGTTCATGAGTTTCAGGTCGCGCGTGAGCAACTGCGTGATCCCGCTACCGGGCTTTACTTTCATGCCTGGGATGAGAGCAAACAAATGAACTGGGCGGATCCTAAAACCGGGCGCTCCAGCTTCTTTTGGAGTCGCGGCATTGGCTGGCTCGGTATGGCGCTGGTGGATGTGCTCGACCGCATTCCGGCTGAGCGCTCCGACTTACGCCAACCGTTAATTGAGATGGTCAATGAATTAGCGGCAAGCCTTGTGATCTATCAAGATGCAGAAAGTGGCGTATGGTTTCAAATTTCCGACAAACCAACAGCGACCGGCAATTATCGCGAAGCCAGTGGTAGCAGTATGTTTGTGTACTTTTTAGCCAAGGCTTTAAACAAAAACTATATTCCTGCCGAAATGTATCGGGATGCGACGTTAAGAGCCTATCAAGGGTTACTTAATGAATTTGTGCTGGTGGAAGCCGATGGTACCGTCAATTTGGTCAATATGGTACAAGTCGCTGGCCTTGGCGCTGGTCGTGATGGCAGTTATCGTTATTACATGAGCGAACCGCTTTATCGCAACGATAGCAAAGGTACTGCGCCATTTATTTTGGCGTGTATCGAAGTGAGTGCCCTGCTTGCTAAATAGCAGCAAACAGAGCCACTTAGCCGCTCGAACATGCCAATGCGCATTTAGTCAGAGCTGGTGGCGAACAGGCCTTCATCGAACACTGCTAACAATGCTGGCTATTGCGCTAGCCAGCATTGCGCCTGCAAGCTCTGCAGTGCAAACCAGCACTGCGGAGCAAACCAGCATTGCATCGCAATCCAGTCAGGTGCCCTTTTCTATTAAACATCGGCGTCATGTCCGTGTAGCGTCGACAGAGTCCATTCAAACAGTGCTCGATAGCCTGCCAAACGATGATAACTGGGCCCTAATCACGCTTGGACCGGGAGTGTTCCAGCAGCAGTTATTTATTCGCCGTGGCAAAACCATTTTAAGCGGTAGCGGTAAAGAGCAAACGGTGCTGCGCTTTGGCATTTTGCGCGAGCATTTTCTAAAGTCCAAGCAAGCCGATAAATCTGAGACTAACAGTGCAGCCCTGCCCCGAGGCGATGCGCTTGAACAAGATTGGGGGGCAGCCGTTGTTAACATTGCCGCCTCCGATATTGTTTTGCTGGATATGACTGTACAAAACAGCTATGCCATGGAGCATCCAACAGATCCCAAACGCTTTGACCATCAATTTGCGATCCGCGGTTTTCAAAGCGCGACCCGAATTCTCACCGACCACGTCAACTTCGTCACTAACGGTGCCGATACCGTCAGTTTATGGAACAAAACCAATGGCATGTATTATCACGCCAATGGCCGTTTTAGCGGTCGCGTCGATTTAATGTGCCCGCGAGGCACTGCATATATCACCCACAGTGAATTCGTAACTCTGCAGGCGGTTGCCACTCTTTGGCACGATGGCGAGCGTTCACCCACTCACAAAATTGTCGTCAGCCATTCTCATTTTTTAGGGGTGAACGGCTTTGAACTTGGCAGACATCACTATGATGGCCAGTTCTATCTGCTGCACAATCGTTTTAGCCATGCGATGAGCGACACGCCGATTTATCGGCGCACTTATCCAAAGGAGCATTGGCGTGACCAGCCCAATCGTTACGGAGCCCGTTATTATTTTTTCGGTAATCATGTGGATAGCGGCAAACAGTACCCGTGGCTTCGTGACAACATTGATGCGGAACATGCGCACAATATCACCGCCGATTGGACCTTTCAGGGGGCTTGGCAACCCGAGCTGTTATTAGATCAGATCCGCCAATCATTTCCTCTATGACCGATGGAGTTCTCATGCGCACCACGTTAACCGCTGTTTTTGGTATATTCTTGTCAACGTTTTTCACTGTTGGAGCCACCATGCCCATTGACTCTTTAGGGCCGCCGAAAGGCACCACGACTGCCCGAGCAAGCACAGAAATTGCGTTGCCACGCTTGCACTTAGCAGGTGACTCCACGATGTCGGATAAAGTCGCACTCGCTTATCCCGAACGTGGATGGGGCCAGTTGTTACCAGTATTTATGTCGCAGCAATTACACATCGTCAATCACGCGGCAAATGGCCGCAGCACTTTGCGTTTTGCCAATGAAGGACGTTGGCAGTTATTGCTGAGCGAGCTGCAAGCCGGTGATTATGTGCTGCTGCAATTTGGCCACAATGATCAGAAGATTACTGATCCTGAAAGATACGCGGCCGCAGATTCGACTTACCAAGCCTATTTAAGTCGCTTCATTGCGGAAGCTCAAGCAAAAGGGGCATTCCCATTGCTGGCGACCCCTATCTGTCGACGCGATTTTACTGAAACAGGCCAATTGCGTGATGGGCTCGCCGAGTACGCCGAAGCCACTCGCACAGTGGCGAAAAAACTCAAGGTGCCATTGTTCGACTTACATCAGCTAAGCTGTGACGATTTAACAAACTTTGGTCCAACTGCATCTCAAGCCTATTTTATCCAAATCCCAGCGGGGATTTATCAGCAATTTCCAGATGGCAAAACCGATAATACCCACTTAAATGTCGTGGGTGCCAGTTGGATTGCGCAGCTGTTCGTTCGAGAATTAAAACGCCAGCAGCATCCACTGGCGTCTTTTGTTTGGCGGGAACTAATCTAAAGGTAACAATGCCAAAAACAGGCAATCTTCTTTGTAACTTACTGAATAGCAGGCAATATTTGCTGGTAAACCAAGCCCATAATATTGCCTTCTTGTAAGTTAACATTGGTGGGCTGCGGGTTTGCTAAGGTAATTACCGTAAAGTCTAAGGCTGGGATCGTCAGAGCAAATTGCCCGCCCCACCCCCACGCCAACTGAGCTGGATTACCAGGATTGCCAGACTGCGCTAACCACCAACCATAGCCATAGCCGTTGACCGCTAAACCACCAAGTTCACGGGTCGGGTTTTGACTAACGGTTTTCGCCAGATCCTGCCAACCTGCGGGTAAGACCCGTTTATTTTGCCAAATACCATCTTGTTGCCACAACACGGCTAACTTGGCGAAATCGCGGGCAGTAAGCTCCAACCCTGCGCCGCCATTATTAAAACCATCACCGAGCACTTCCCATTTGTAACCACTAATGCCAAGCGGGGAAAACAGTACTTGCTGCGCGTATTGCGAGGTCGACATGCCTGTGGCCTTGGTCAAAATCACTGACAATAAATGCATACCACCTGAGCTGTAATTAAACCGACTGCCTGGTGTATTCAACATCCCTTGCTGCAACACATAACGTGCTGGATCTGGTGCTGTAGCAAAAGCGTTATAGCCGGCAGAAGTCGATTCATTCCAACTGATCCCTGAACTCATTGTCATCAAATGCGCAATGGTTATTCCGCCTTTGTTACTAAGTAAATTTGCGTAATCTTTAGATAGAAAATCAGTAATAGGTTGATTAACCGAGCTAATTTTACCTTGTGATATCGCAATGCCAATTAAATTGGCCATCACGGTTTTAGTCGCAGATCGCAGCTGAAACAGTGTCGAACTATTGCGATTACCATAGTAGGTTTCAGCAACCAATTGCCCGCGACGCATCACCAGCATTGAATATAAGCCGTTTACGCTCGCACCAGCATTGTACGCAGCAATAATTTTATTTTGATCAATGGCTTCCGCCGATGGTGTGCTTACCGGCCAATTACCACCGGCCGTCGGCTGCCAAGTGACGACTTGGCTTGGTGGATTTGAGCCACTACCGCTCTCGATAGTACCACCGCCGCCACAGCCCCAAAGCACTACAGCGAGCAATACGCTAAATCTTCCTTTCATTGTCAAATCTCCGTCGGGACTGCACGACCCAAAGACAGTGTGATTACTGACCATGACGCCAGCTATTTTTCGGCCTATTAATTTACTCTGACAAATTCACGAAAGCTATTAATTCGCCCAACATAAATGCTTCAATTGTAAATATTCTTCAATGCCATAACTGGAGCCTTCACGACCAAAGCCCGAGGATTTGATCCCGCCAAACGGGATATGTGCCTGTGAAATCGCCGACCCATTAATCCCGAGCATACCGACCTGCAACTGCTCAGAAAAATGCCAAATACGCTGAGTATCTTTAGTAAACAAGTAAGCAGCAAGTCCACTTTGACTATCATTCGCAAGCTGTAGCGCTTCTTCTGCGGTCGAAAACAACTGAATTGTTGCGACTGGACCAAAAATTTCTTGTTGGCTGATGCGCATTGCTGAAGTGACATTTTCCAGCAGAGTTGGTGGATAAAAATAACCGAGCTCCAGAGCAAGTTCAGCTTGATAACTAAGGCTTGCCCCGGCAGCAACAGCGTCATTGACTAATTGACTCACTTTAGCGACTGCCGCTGCATTGATAAGCGGACCAATTTGCACAGAAGGAGTAACCCCAGGCCCTGTCACCAAGTGAAGTATGGCTTTTTGCAACAGTGCAGAAAATTCCGCTGCAATACTTTCTTCGACCAAAATGCGATTAACGCACACACAAGTTTGGCCGGCATTGCGAAACTTCGACGCCATCACCGCTTGCACCGCCACGGCTAAATCTGCATCTGCAAACACTATAGCTGGCGCGTTGCCGCCTAGTTCCAACGAGAGACGTTTGACAGTATCGGCGCATTGTCGCATCAATAACTTACCTACGGCGGTCGAACCCGTGAACGTTACTTTGGCAATTTGGGGATGCCGAGTAAGCGCCTGACCGACCGTGGCAGCATCGCTGCTGGTAATCACATTCAACACACCTTTGGGAATTCCCGCTTGGTCCGCGAGATACGCCAGTGCCAGCGCAGTGAGCGGCGTAAGTTCAGATGGTTTAAGTACCACAGCGCAACCTGCCGCAAAAGCTGGTGCAAGTTTTCTGGTTACCATTGCCGCAGGAAAATTCCACGGAGTTATCGCCGCAACTACGCCTACAGGTTGTTTTAAATTAAGTAATCTTTGGCCTTTGACCGAGGTTGCTAGGACATCACCAGTCACCCGCAGCGCTTCTGCGGCGAACCATTCGATAAATGACGCGGCATAACGAATTTCCGCTTGCGCTTCTTGCAAGGGTTTTCCAGCTTCAGCAGTTAAAATTTGTGCAAGATCGGTTAAGTTCGCCAACACTAGCTGATGCCAGCGCAATAGAAATGCCGCCCGCTCAGACGCGGTGCTATTGGCAAATTCACGTTGTGCGGCAACCGCAGCTGAAATGGCGGCATCGACGTCCGCTTCAGCGACTTGGGCAATTACTTGTTCAGTTGCCGGGTTGATCACGGAGAAACGGCTATCAGCACTTTGCCATTGCCCGGCAATAAAACTATCGGTTCGCAATAATTCGGGGTTGGCTAATTGCATAGAAATCCTCAAGCAAAAACAAGTCAAGCGCAGTCATTTCAGCATGACGTGCCTTGCCAAACCCGGCAAGACATGCGGCAACAATATCCGGGGGATATTCAAAAAAAAAAGCCAGACTAGCGTCTGGCTTTTCTTCCGTGACTAAAATCTTAGTCTGGCTTTTTCGAAACACCAACCATGGCAGGACGTAACAGTCGGCCATTCAATGCATAACCTTTTTGCATAACGAACATCACGGTATTTGGCGCGAGTTCTGGATGTGGTTGCATAGAAATTGCTTGGTGGAAATCTGGATTAAATGGCTGACCTTGTGGATCTAATTGCTCAACACCATATTTCGCAACGGTATCCAGCAGGCCTTTTAATGTTAAATCAACGCCTTCAGCTAGAGCTTTTACTGCGTCGTTTTCACGATCAATAAAGCCGACCGAACGTTCAAGGTTGTCGATCACTGCTAATAAATCTGAAGAAAATTTCTCTAAAGCAAATTTATGCGCCTTTTCGACATCTTGGGCAGCACGGCGTTTACTGTTTTCGGCATCAGCACGAACCCGTAACGCTAAATCTTGCTGTTCAGAAGCATGAGCTTTTGCCGCTGCTAATTCTGCTTCTAATCGAGCAATAATTGTTTGCTCATCAGACAGTTGCACTGTTTCATCAGCTGCTGACGTTGCTTCTGCTACTGGCTCTTGGCCGTTTTGTACCTTTTCTTGTTCGCTCATCACTTTCTTACTCCAAACTAAGTGCAGCTATTATGGGGATTGTCGCGGCTGATTCAAGTGCTTTGACAATTGTTGTCCACAAGCTTCCACCAACGGGATTAAATGCGCGTAGTTCATACGCCGAGGTCCCAGCAATGCAAGGAACCGATGCGGATATGCTTGATAGCGCACGGCAATAACGCTGACGTTATGTAATTCGACGATCCCAGACTCACGGCCCAAGATCAATTTTGTGTTTTCATCCTGCGTCACTGGCGCCAGCAACTGCATCAAACAAGATGGATATTCCAGCAATTGAATGACTTGCTGTAACGCTGGATCTTTTTGACTTTCAGCAGCTTGCAACAAATGGTGTTGACCGAATACTAAAGGTTTATTTTGTTGCAGCTCATCCAAACTCAACTGCGCCATCACATCATGCAATAACTGCGAGGTCGCGCCAGTTTCTGATTTTAACATCAAGGCCAGCCGGCTAATACCGTCAAGCCATTGCTGACCACATAAGGCGGCGTTTAGTAAACATAAGGCTCGGCTCAAGGTCGAAGCATCAACTGCAACAGCAAGCACTCGATGCAAGATATCGCCTTCTTCATCAATCACGACTAACAACAGTCGATCACTGCCAAGACGTACTAAGTCGGTCTGCCGGATCACCCGACCAGCAGCTTTTGGCGGACTTAATAAACTAACCAGACCGGTTAAGTTGGCGAGCAACTGCCCTGCTCTTTGACACAACACCGAAGGCGGCAACTGCGGCACTAAGTTGTCATTGATTTCACTTTGCCAACGCGCAGGAATAGGCTCAAGCTGCAGCATTTTATCGATAAAAAAACGAATACCTTGTGTGGTTGGGATCCGTCCAGCAGAGGTATGTGGTGACTTAATCAGCCCCATTTGTTCCAGTTGCACCATGGTATTGCGCACTGTCGCCGAACTCACTTGCAAGCACCCTAACTCCGAAATAAATTTCGAAGACACTGGCGCGCCGTCGGCTAAGTACTGCTCTACAATGATTTTTAAAATGACATCGGAACGGCTTAATGCTGTGGTCATGCCACTACCTCTTGTTATGCACTTGCCTATAGTGGGGTCTTTACTAAAAAAATCAACCACCCAGTTATTTTAATGCGAACTCTGTTCGGTAGAACGCTGGTACTCAATGCATTCACTTTGTATACTCATCAACACCTTATCTCTGGATCCGCAGTTATGACGCCCAGTTTTCGGACCATTGGTCTTATTGGCAAACCAAATCATCAAGGGGCAAACCATACCCTGGTGAGCTTGTACCATTTCCTCAAAAAATATCCTGTCGAAATTCTTGTTGAAGAACGAGTTGCCGGTTCGCTTGGGGTTGAAGGAGTTCAAGCGGTTGATTTAGTTGATTTAGGTAAAAACTGTGACTTAGCAATTGTGGTCGGCGGCGATGGGAACATGCTTGGTGCAGCGAGAGTTTTGGCGCGATTTGGCGTTGCAGTGCTTGGTGTAAACCGCGGCAATCTTGGCTTTCTTACCGATTTATCTCCTGAAAGTTTTCAAATACCTTTGGCTGAAGTCTTAACCGGAAACTTCGTACCTGAGCAACGCAACTTGCTCGAAATTGAAGTGCTGCGCAACAACCAAATCAAAAGCAGTAACAGTGCCGTCAACGAAGCTGTGCTGCACGCCGATAAAGTCGCCCATATGATTGAATTTGAAGCCTATATCAATGGCGAATTTGTCTATAGCCAAAGATCGGACGGCTTAATTGTCAGTACCCCTACAGGTTCTACAGCGTATTCACTTTCTGGCGGTGGTCCAATCTTGACGCCAGAACTTGATGCAATGTGTTTGGTGCCGATGTTTCCACATACCTTAAGTTCGCGGCCATTAGTGGTTTCTGGCAATAGTGAGATCCGCTTGAAAGTTGCCCCAAGCAACGATGCGCATTTACAAATTAGCTGTGACAGTCATGTAATTTTAGCGGTGATGCCTGGCGATGATATTGTGATTAGGAAACATCCTAAACCGTTAAAGCTGGTACATTCGCCGGGATACAGTTATTACCATGTACTGCGTAACAAATTAGGATGGGGCTCAAAACTCTATTAGTTTCAGTGGAGTAGCTGATATCTACTCCACCGTTATCACAATCACCCTGCAACATTCGAATATTTTTTTCTCAGGCATCTTGCTAGTTTTAGAATCACTGTATAAATTAACAGTTATTCATCAGCGACCAAGGAGCCATCATGCTCACTCATCTTCATATCAGTAATTTTGCAATTGTCCGCGCCTTAGAGATTGAATGGCTACCGGGTATGACCACCATTACTGGCGAAACCGGTGCAGGTAAATCGATATCCTTGGACGCTCTGTCATTATGCTTGGGTGAACGTGCAGATGGGATGGCTGTGCGGCCAGGTGCTGAAAAAGCAGACCTAGTCGCAACCTTTGATATCACCAACTTGGCGGCAGCTCAGCAGTGGTTGCACGATCAAGATTTGGCGATGGGTAATGAGTGTATTATTCGCCGAGTCATCGGTGCTGAAGGCCGATCTCGTGGTTACATCAACGGTGTGCAAGTACCTGCACAACAACTTAAAGCGATTGGCCAGCATTTGCTCAGTATTCACGGCCAACATGCTCACCAACAGCTTTTGAAGTCCGACTATCAACGCCAACTGCTTGATGCTTACGCAGCAGCGCCTGAGTTGCTGCTGCAAACCAAAACAAGTTGGAAAAATTGGCAAGCGCTTCGTCAAGAATATCAAAGTCTGCAGCAAAACCAGCAACAACGTGAAGCTCAAAGACAATTGCTGGAATATCAGGTTGCAGAGCTTGACCAGTTCTCGCCAGCAGTTGATGAATACCCTGAGCTTGAAGCTGAACATCAACGTCTTAGCCATAGCTCAGGCCTTATTGCAAGCAGCCAACTCAGTTTACAACTACTGTACGAACAAGAGGATGGGAACGCATTTGGCTTATTACGTCAGGCTTGTTACGAAGTAAGTGAAAGCATGGCTCTAGATGCTAAGCTGCAGCCGATAGAGCAAATGCTGCAAGAAGCATTAGTACAGGTCGAAGAAGCTTCGAGAGAGCTTCGCCGTTATGCCGAGCGCATCGAAGTTGACCCAGAGCGCTTAGCTGAGATCGACCAACGCTTAGGGCAATGGGTTGCATTAAGTCGTAAACACCAAGTGCCCTACGAGCAATTAGCCCTGCATCATCAGCATTTATCACTGCAGCTTGAACAATTGGCTGGCGATGATGAGCGCTTAGCAGAGCTTGAGTTAAATATTCAACAAGCGGCTCGCCAGTATAGCGAAGCGGCGGCGGAATTGAGCGCATGTAGGCAACAAGCTGCATTAGAACTTGGCCAGAAGATAGTCGCAAGCATGGCGGAACTGAGCATGCACAATGCACGGTTTTTTATCGAGGTACACGCCCTACCGATGGACAAGGCAAATGCACTAGGCGCCGACCATGTTGAATTTATGGTCAGCACCAATCCAGGCCAACCACTGCAAGCAATGTATAAAGTTGCCTCGGGTGGTGAGTTGTCGCGTATAAGTCTGGCAGTTCAAGTGATTCTGGCTGATAAAGTAACCACGCCTACGCTGATTTTCGACGAAGTTGATGTCGGCATTAGTGGACCAGTTGCCGCCGGCGTTGGCCGACTGTTACGTCAACTGGGGAGCACCACGCAACTTATCTGCGTAACCCACTTACCGCAGGTTGCCAGCCAAGGTCATCAGCAAATGTTTGTCGAAAAGTATACAGATGGACAACACACTGAGACTCGTATGCGAGCTCTTGCAGATGATGAAAGAGTTCAAGAAATTGCGCGGCTTTTGGCGGGAGAAAACGTCAGCGCCCACGCAATTGCGAATGCTCGCGAACTTTTATGTACACCTTAGGTCTGACGAAGGGTTTAATCTTATCCTTCGCTTGCGGTATGATGCAGGCATTACCAGAACATTGAAGAGAATTATGGCTGCTGTAACTTTTAAATCACTGCGCAACTGGTGCATCGTAATTTGCTGCACTTTGTCAGTAACCGCTTGTTCTAATTGGATTTATCGCATAGACGTTCCACAAGGAAACTTCTTGGAACAGAAGGATATTGATAAACTTCGTATCAATATGACTAAAGAACAAGTTCAGTATGTGTTGGGAAATCCAGTCGCCGAAAATAGCTTTGACGACAATGTTTGGCATTATTTCTACTCATTAAAGGGTGGCCGCGGCGACAATTTCGAGAAAAAATTGGTCTTAGATTTCGCTGAAGGTAAATTAGTTAAAATGACAGGCGATTTCGAGACGCCGAAGAATTTTAACGTACCACTAGATCAATAAACCTGATGAAAGCCAACTAGCCTTGGTTTAAGTGCAGGAGCTAGCGGGATACCAGACAAAAAAAGGAGCGATTAAACCTAATCGCTCCTTTTTTCATTCTAATGAATTGCGGCAGTTGTCGTTCTTGGCTATGGTCAGACAAAGCTGACCTAAGCAAGACTTCTATAGCAATAGCATTTCTTGTATCTGAGAAGCGCAAGTGAAACTACTGACAATCATTGCTACCACTAACTGCTGATGTTCGCCAATGTCCATACCAAAGTTTGATTGAGATATATCAGTACGGCTTAGTCGGAAGATTTATCTGCTTCGTGCTTTTCATGTACACGACCGCCTGTCACTTTATCAGCTCGACCTTCTTCTTTAGCTTTTTCTGCACGTTTTTTACGCATATCTTTTGGATCAGCAATGAGCGGGCGGTAGATTTCAACACGGTCACCTGCGACCAGCACATCATCAAGTTTAGCGGTGCGACTCCAAATCCCAACTTTATTCACTGTAAGATCAATATCAGCATAAGTCAGTAAAATACCTGAACGCTCAATCGCTTGGCGGACTGTACTGCCAACCGCGATATTTACCGACAGCAGCGACTGCCGTTTTGGTAATGCATAAACCACTTCAACATTCATCTGTTCAGCCATGCTGAGCTCCATAAACTTGTTTGGCGCGTTCGGTAAATGCTTGCACCATGACCCCAGTTAACTCGGTAAACACTTTACCAAAAGCAAATTCGACCAATTTACTTGAAAATTCAAACTCTAACGACAAAATCACTTTGCACGCTTGCTCATTTAGCGGCTGAAAAGTCCAACCTCCACGCAAAAACCGAAATGGCCCATCGACTAATTGTAAGGCGACATGATCATGTGGTGTCAAAGTGTTGCGGGTGGTGAAATGTTGACGGATCCCGGCTTTACTCACTTCCAGTCGAGCTGTTTGCACATTCCCTTCAACGGAAAGCACTTGCGACGCGCTACAGCCAGGCAAAAACTGTGGGTAAGACGCTACGTCATTTACCAAGTCAAACATCTGTTTGCAACTATAAAAAACCAGCGCGCTACGTTCGATTTGTGGCATACTCACTCCCCTGAATCAGGACGGCGATTGTAGCAGATCCAGCCCCTGTCACAAGTTTCTAGTTAGAGCGCCTTGTTCGGCGCGAAAATGCCACCATTGAGTAAGCATGAGTAAGAAAAACAATCAAAGCAATCAGGGCGGAACTATCGCCCTCAACCGCAAAGCTCGCCACGAGTATTTCCTTCAAGACCGCTTCGAAGGCGGTATGGCGCTGCAAGGTTGGGAAATTAAAAGTATTCGGCAAGGCAAAGCAAATATCGCTGACTCCTACGTCATCATCAAAGATGGCGAGGCATATTTGTTTGGCGCAGTGATCCAACCGCTAAATAGCGCGTCGACTCACGTGATTTGTGATCCTGAGCGCTCGCGTAAGCTTTTGTTAAATAAGCGCGAAATTAACAAGTTGATCGGCGCAAAGGAACGCGACGGTTATACCATGGTAGCGACAGCCATGTACTGGAAAGGTCCTTGGGTCAAACTTGAATTTTATCTTGCCAAAGGTAAACGCGAGTTCGATAAACGGGATGATATAAAAGACCGCGATTGGTCACGCGAAAAAGAACGGATGATGAAACATACCAAACGCTAATCAAGCGAATTGGTTATTTGATCAGCAGTTAACCTTGTAACAGCCTGTCATCGTAAAGCATGTCTTGCTGGTCTGGTTAGCAAAGCGTACAATGATCTGGTTACTGAAGCGTTCGCTTCACGAAGAATTCGGGGCTGATACTGGATTCGACGGGATTCACGAACTCCTAAGTGCATGCCGAGGGGCGGTTGGCCTCGTAAAAAGCCGCAAAAAAGTAGTCGCAAACGACGAAACATACGCAATCGCTGCCTAATAAGCAGTAGATGCTCTTCCCCTCACGCATGCCTATAAGCTGAGACTCTGGAAGATCACCCCTAATAGGATCGCATGGCGGCTTCGTCCGGAGCCAAGATGCTAAAACCAATCGGACTCGCCCGACGATAGCCTGCCATTCGGCGCTCCAAGGGTTAACTAAATGAATGGATAAGCATGTAGTACTGAAGACGTAGGTTTTTCGGACGGGGGTTCAAATCCCCCCAGCTCCACCAATAATGCAAAAGGCCACCTCCGGGTGGCCTTTTGCATTATTGGTGAAGTTGGTGCGGACGAGAAGCAACGTGCGGGGTTCAGCCGGAGCTTGCGTAGCAAGCGGAGACAACGCCCGCAGGGCGGTAAATCCCCTACCACCTCCGGGTGGCCTTTTGCATTATTGGTGAAGTTGGTGCGGACGAGAAGCAACGTGTGGGGTTCAGCCGGAGCTTGCGTAGCAAGCGGAGACAACGCCCGCAGGGCGGTAAATCCCCTACCACCTCCGGGTGGCCTTTTGCATTGTTGGTGGAGCTGGTGCGGACGAGAAGCAAAGTGTGGGGTTCAGCCGGAGCTTGCGTAGCAAGCGGAGACAACGCCCGCAGGGCGGTAAATCCACCTCCGGGTGGCATTTTGCATTATTGGCGAAGTTGGAGCGGACGAGAAGCAACGTGCGGGGTTCAGCCGGAGCTTGCGTAGCATGCGGAGACAACGCCCGCAGGGCGGTAAATCCACCTCCGGGTGGCCTTTTGCATTATTGGTGAAGTTGGTGCGGACGAGAAGCAACGTGCGGGATTCAGCCGGAGCTTGAACTCACCTATCTGGCATTACTCATCTGTTTCAAGAACTCCAGCCTTTGTTGCTCTTCATCGGTTACCACTGGTGGGTCATCACTCAATTGGCCGATGGCAAAAGCTGGAACCAAAAACTCCGCGGCTTTACTAGCACCATAACGAGTTAAATCACCAGGTTTGGATGGGCGCTTTTCGACAACCAATGCTTTTAATACAAAGTCGCCACCATATTGTTGCAATACAGATTTATACGCTTTCATATCAATAGTCTGTTTACCTTGGCTTAATTTTTTCTCTTGAACCAAGGCGGCTAGCGGCTGACCACCATCAGTAAATAACTGTGCTCGAACCCTGTAATCACCAGCCACTAACACATCGAGCTTAAGTGGAATAACCAGATCTGCCCCTTCGCCAAAACTATCATCAACTGCCAGCACCCAAGCTACGGGTTGGCTGTATTCAATGCCAGTGCGAAGTGTTTGCTGCTCGCTGCGCGCTTGAAAATTTACTGCTAGTTCCAGCTGACCATCCCAATCTTTACCGGGTTTGATATCAATCAACCACCGGCCGTCTTGCGCTTGTATCGCTTGTTGCCACAAGTCTTCGCCAGTCCATTCATTACGTACTGACACTGACACTTCGGACAAACTGATGCCGGTTACCACCAACTCAGCTTGAATAGATTCGGGGAAACTAAAGCGGTACTTGTTTGGAACAATAGCAACTGAGCCCCCGCCCTCTATTGGCACTTGTTGTGGCACAAATTCGGCTGTATTTAGATCCGAAGCAAGTAGCGGTTTAGAGTAACTAGGTGTTTCCAGCTCAGCGGCATAAGCTGACGCCACTAACCCAAATTGTTCGGACAATTCAACTTGCTCTTGCTGCTTTTGCTCAACGACCGGTGCAGCAACTGGTTGCACCGGTGCTTTGGATGTTGGTGAGATACGCTTGGGTGACGCTGCTTTTTCTATCTCAATAGGCGCCGAAGGCTCAGCTAGGAAGTACCAAGCCGAAAGCGCTGAGACCATCAAGAGCAGCGAAACCCAATGCACCCGCTTCACTTAATTTGCCGCCTTATATACTAAGTCAGACATGCTGCTGCTGTTTGAGCCAGACACCACACGGTAGGTTGAACTGAAAATCCACCAACCACGTTTTTCATCATAAGTACTAAAACGAATTGCCTTGCTGTTCAGATAAGTCGCACTTGCATTGGCCGCCGTCACATCGCCTTTCACTTGATTGCTGATAGTGCCAGAGTGACTATAGGCTGCACTCATTAGCAATGGATAGTGATATGGCATTAAGCTGGAAACGCCAGTTTGGCTGGTGATTTTGCCATCGGTCGCAATAGTTTTGCTGCAACTATCAAAACTCGCTGCGCTTGCGGCACCACAACTTGAGTGTGGAGCAACTACGCCATCGTCATTACCCGGTAAGAATGGGCTTGTCGCGTTTAAATAATCAGATTTACTACCAATGTAGCGTAAGCGTGGCACACGGCTGCTTGGTGCTGCCGCTAATTGCCGAGCGCTATTTACTCGCAAGTCATTTAGTACCCCAACATTATTGGCATTTGGCATTTGGCCAAGCCATAACGATAGTGCCGCTTTCAAAGTTAAATCTATCAAGCCACCGCCAGTTGCAACGTTAACGGCTAAATCAGCTAGTTCAGAGCCACCACCTGCGCCAGAAAAGTCAAAGGTTGCGACGATATTCAATGGCGTCATTCCGGCATTTCGTAACCACAATGACTGATTGTCGATGATATAACGAGTGACCAAGTCGCCCGTAGAATGGGTTACAAAGATACAGCCGTTTTTGCACAACTGACTTTGCGACATTTGTTGTAATTTAGGCCAAATGTAATCGGAAGAAATTTTACCAGCAATCCGCTCCTGCGAAGGCCAGTCAATCCGAACATCAGCTCGCGCAGCCCAATATTCGCTCCAATAGTTGGCGCCATTTTGAGTAACGGTAGAGCCCGTCGGTCTATCTGCTAAATTTTGTGGCTGGAAGCCGTGCACTAACACAACAGGGTAACCACCCACCGCAGCGGCACTTTGCCAGGTCGCTGCGGCAGCTAATACTGCCAGAGTTTTTGTTAATTTATTCATCGCTTGCCCTCGTCTTGGTTTTTTATTTTTATGTTCCATCAGAGCTGGTAGCACATTCCTTCGCGAACCGACTGCTAAACCAAGATAGAGCATGGATAGCGCATGGCAACCTGCAACAAGCGGGACAAATGTTAACAAACAAACCTATATAAACCACTCCTGTTTGAATATTTTTTAACCAATCGCTAGCGTTCACAGCAAAGCCCCAAGTTTTCTGCCACCTTTCTGCAACTTTGCACCAAAATTTCCGCACTAGTGTTTAAAGTCTTTACTCAAACTTTTTTCATCAAAGTGTAAAAAATATTTGATAGGCCACTCTAGGTCGCACCAACCGCATGATTTAGCCATCTATATATCTTTATGATTTACTTAGATTTTATTTATGTTCGTACGCCAACGCACAGACAACTAGCAGAAATGGAGCTATGCTGGAAACAGTTATGTCATCGACAAGATTCGAAAAGGAGAAATTTTATGGCGAAAAAACCAGCCGCAACCTTGGCTATGGATATTGGTATCGATGCTGACGATCGTGAGAAAATCGTCAAAGGTCTATCAAAATTACTGGCTGACAGTTATACCCTCTACCTCATGACCCATAACTTCCACTGGAATGTGACCGGCCCGCAGTTTAACGGCCTTCACACTATGTTTATGGACCAATATACCGAGCAGTGGAATGCGCTGGATATTATTGCTGAGCGTATCCGCGCACTTGGATTTCCAGCACCTGGCACTTACAAAGAGTTTTCAAAGCTAACGGCAATTAAAGAAGTTGAAGGGGTTCCCTCAGCCACTGAGATGTTGAAGCTCCTCGTAAATGCACAGGAAACAACTGCACGAACCGCTCGGGGCTTATTTCCAGTAGTCAGTGAAGCCAACGATCAACCCACAGCAGACGTGCTGACACAGCGGCTTAATGTCCATGAAAAAACCGCGTGGATGCTGCGTAGCATGCTCGCTGAATGATCGCCCAAAATGGCTATTTGCAAGGATAGCCATTTTACTGCTGGGCTTTTCAGCAGTTAGCGACTTTAGTTCCCACTTTATCGCAACGAAGGTTGACAGGAATCCCTTCAGCTCAGATGATATCCGCTCTTTTGGTTGCCCGTGCAACCCCATCATTTGCCTGCATTGATGCAAGGAGCTTTATTGTGCTGACCGGTCCTACTGGCTTTTTTGTTAAGGGTTTAGCCCTTGGTTTTGGTACCGCAGCGGTGCTCTTCTATTTTGTTCATATGGAAACCATTAACGGCATGCAAACCGCTTGGCTGGCAAAACATGATGAACTAGCTCAACAAACCCTAGCCGTTACCGCAAAAGCCAACCAACAGCAACAAATTGAAACTATTGATTTGCTGATGAAAAGCTACGCGATTTCCGATGGCAATGAAGATGTGGACATGCGTTCGGTACTTATCCAGTCCGGTCATATGAAACTACTGCAACAAGTACAACAGCAAACTAATATCGATGTCAGTGACCTTATTAGTGAAACCAAAGCCTTTAATTCAGCCCAGCTCTACGCAGCATTGTTACGAATGAAACAAGCGCAGGAAAAAATGTTAGCTCGCACTTTGCTCGACCAGAGACTAGAAGCTATTCCAGCTGAAACTCCCAAATCGAACTAACAGCGGCTGATTCATCCCCAAAAAAGATACAAAACACAAAAAATGTGCTTTATTTCACTGATTTAACTGCGTGAACACATTTTTGTGTTTACACTTTTCCTATTGTTCCAGTTAGCACGCAACCTGATGAAAGCGGATTTCCCCCACAACGAAATAGCTCGGCTTGACTTATTGCAACAACTTGCAATTTTAGACACTTTGCCAGAGCAAAATTATGATGGATTAGCCGAGCTCGCCAAGTATATTGCCGACACCCCAATAGCTACAGTGACCCTGGTTGACAGAGATCGCCAATGGTTCAAAGCGAAAAT
Source organism: Gammaproteobacteria bacterium (assembly GCA_017302255.1). Lineage (GTDB taxonomy): Bacteria > Pseudomonadota > Gammaproteobacteria > Enterobacterales > Alteromonadaceae > Pararheinheimera. The sequence continues at coordinate 59,115 of JAFLDV010000022.1, forward strand.
TGATCTTGATATCGATGAAAGTCCACGCGACGTCGCTATTTGCGCGCATGCGATTTTAAATCCTCTAGAAATTACCTATTTACCTGATACTTTGCTCGATAAACGAGTTGCCGATAGCCCACTAGTTACTGCCGAAAATGGTATCCGTTTTTATGTTGGTGTGCCTTTGCTGGTTAATGATCTCGCGGTTGGTACTTTATGTGTGATGGACCGACAGCCGAGGCAACTGACCGCTTCACAACTCGCAGCATTAAAGCGCCTTGCCGAGCAAACCGAAGCTTTATTGAGTTCACGTTTAGTTGCTTGGCGAAGCATTAAACAAAAAAATCAGTTAGCGTTTGAGAAACAACGCCTAGACGCCATCATCGTCGGCACGCAATTAGGCATTTTTGAATGGGATTTGCAGTCAGATCAAACCATTTACAATAGCCATTTGTTTAATTTGCTAAGTCTTCCAGAAGATGAGCAGTACACTGCAGATTTTTGGCGACAACGTATTTATCCTGATGATTTTAATCAGGTAAATGACAAGTTATTCGCACACATTAATGGCCAAGCACCATTTTTCGATGTCAAATTGCGTATGCAACATAAAGATCGCCATTATTTATGGCTGCATATCGTCGGTAAGATCATGAGCTGGACCACTGACGGCAGACCGCAGTTAATGTACGGCACCTACCGCGACATCAGCGTGGATAAAGCCAAAGAAGCCGAAATCCAAGATACCCGCTCGTGGTTACAGGCTGTCATCAATTCATCGACCGAAGCAGCGATGATTTCGACCGGACCAGATGGCATTATTTCCCTATTTAACACTGGGGCCGAACGCATGCTCGGCTATCGAGCTGCGGAATTGATTGGCCGCTATAGCCCTGGAATTTTCCACGAACCGGTGGAAGTCAGCCGACGTGGCGCCCAGCTTTCCGCCGAGTATGAGCAAGATATTCAAGGCTTTGACGTCTTTGTGTATAAAGCTCGTCAAGGCTTGGGCGAAACTAGGCAGTGGACCTATGTCTGCAAAAATGGCGAGCGAAAGCAAGTGAGATTAAGCGTGTCGGCAGTACTCGATGGTCAAGGTGCAATCACCGGTTATCTGGGGGTCGCCATTGATATTACGCAACTTGAGCAACTTCATCATGCGCTGCTGTTAAGCGAACAACGTCACCGCTCTATGCTAGAGAATTTGCCTGGCGTGGTCTATCGCTGCATGAACGATGATAATTGGACCATGTTGTTTATTAGCGATGAAGTTGAAAAAATGACGGGCTACCCGGCGAAAAGTTTCATCCGCAATCGAGATATCAGTTTTGCACAAATAACGTTAAAAGAAGACTCTGAAATTGTCCGTCAAGCAGTCGAAGTTGATTTAGTGCATAACCGTCGCTTTAGTGTTGAGTATCGCATCAAACATTTAGACGGATCAGTTCGCTGGATCCAAGAGCTCGGCCGCGGCATTTTCGACAACGATGGCAGTTTACTCTATATCGACGGCTTTATTTGGGACATTACGGTACAAAAGCAAGTGCAACTTGCCCTGCGTACCGGCGAGCAAAAACTTAATTCGCTTTATCAGTTTGCACCTTTAGCGATTTTGTTAAGCCGCTTTAGCGATGGTCAAGCAATTAGTGCCAATCCGCATTTTTTCCACTTACGCAACCAAAGCGAAAGCACAGATATTCCAACCCTACCAATCATGCTGCATCTGTCGCCAAAACAAATGCATGAACGCATCGAGCGCCTGAGAGGTTCAGGACGTTATGGTCCCGAAGAATTTGAATTGGCACAACATAATGGCGAAAGAGTGCATGTGGTGCTAAGCGAAGTGTTGATTGCGACGGCTGAAGGTGAGCAGCAAGTTTGGTCGATCATTCAAGATATCACTGAACGAAAACGCATCGAGCAAATGAAAAACCAGTTCGTTTCCATGGTCAGTCATGAGTTGAGAACACCACTGACCTCAATCTCTGGAGCGCTAGGTTTAATGAGCGGGGGCGTCCTTGGTGAAGTGCCACCGATGATGCAAAGTATGTTAGTCATCGCCAAGGAAAACAGTAATAAACTGACGCAACTCATCAATGATTTATTGGATATAGATAAACTTGTAGCCGGTAAGATGCAGTTCGAAATGTCACGCCTTGCGGTCAAACCATTGTTGCAACAAGCAATCTTACACAATCAACCTTATGCGGAAAAATACCAAACCCAGATTTTACTTGATGCACCAGTTGATGGGATGATCGACATAGATCCGATGCGTTTGCATCAAATCTTGGCGAATTTATTGTCAAATGCCGCCAAGTTTTCACCGCCATCCAGCGAAATTCATGTCGGCTTAGACATTAAAGATCAGCAGGTGCAAATCGCGGTGACCGACCAAGGTCCAGGTATCCCTGAAGCCTTCCTTACGCATATTTTTGAAAAATTCTCACAAGCAGATTCAGCCGATGCCCGAAGCAAAGGCGGTACCGGACTTGGTTTGGCGATCGTCAAAGAGCTAACTAACCGGATGGGTGGAGACATTAGCTTTACCACCAGCGCCACCGGTACCAGCTTTACCTTAAATTTTGCGCTAAGAGGCGAAGCCGAAACTAATAAGCCTACAGTTTTAGTGGTCGAGGATGATGATCAGATAGCGCTGTTTATTCGCCAACATCTCGAAAGTGCTGGCTACCAAGTAATTTGCTGTGCCGATCTGGGCAGCGCTAGAAGAGCAATGACGCTGCAATCATTTGTTGCAGTCACGCTCGATCTACATTTGCCAGACGGCCATGCTTCAACCCTGTTCCATGAACTGCGGTCAAACCCACAGCATAAAGACATTCCGGTCTTAATTGCCACTATCGATGAAGAGGCAGATCCGCAGCTTTATGATGATTTTAAAGGGGTGAGTTGGCTTGCCAAGCCACTACTTGCCGAGCAGCTGGTCAGCACTTTGCAAAAGTTAACGCAACACTAAGTGGGGGTTGCTAGTAGTACTTGGTTTCGGCCCTGAGCTTTTGCCTGATATAGTGCTTGGTCAGCTTGCTCAATCGAATAATCCGGATGAGCAGTGTTGGTTCCCGTGGCAATACCAGCACTGAAGGTGCAATGGAACTCAGTACCTGCGACCACAAATGGCAGCCGATTGAATGACACTCGAATTTGCTCAATCACCTTAAATGCGTGTTGTAGTGGACATTCTGGTAACACAATCAAAAATTCTTCACCGCCGTAACGGCCGATCACATCAGTTTTGCGTAGCTGCTGGCGTAGTAAGTTCGCGAGCGCAATGATGACTTGATCACCAACTAAGTGACCATAACTATCATTTACTTTCTTGAAGTGATCGAGATCTAGCATGACCACACTCACCTCTTGCTGATGGCGTTGCGAGCGCTCAAGTTCAACCGCCAGCCGCTCTTTGATATGCGCGTGTTGTAATAATCCAGTAAGACTATCTTTGGTCATGATTTCAGCAAGTTGCCGCGCCCGTTGTGCACGGGCGAATACCGCAACCACCAAAGCATGATCGCCAATCGGTTTGGTAATAAAATCATCTCCCGCTTTGATCAGAACGGCAAGTTGACGTTCACTGTCAGTTTCAGCGGAAAGGTAAATGATAGGCACACCAAGCCATTCATCCTGCAAGCGAATTAATTGCGCAAGCTCAGGACCACTGCAATCAGGCATATGCACATCTAAGAGAATCACATCGGGACGGAATTGTTGCAGGCCGACAAAAATATGCGCAGGTTCGGTCAAGATCTCGGCACGCAAGCCAGCGTTTTGCAACACCAAAGCGTAGTGTTTCGCTAGCAATACGTCATCGTCGACGATGAGAACGCGAAAGGCATCATGTTCGCGTAATGACAAAGTGCGCTGCAATCGAGCTTCTAATGCTGAGGCATTGATTGGCTTAACGAAAAATCCAGCGACACCGACACGAACTGCCTGCAAATAATGATGGAAGTCGTCGTGGCAACTAATCACAAACATCGGGATCTGTTGCAACTCAGGAGTCAGACGCTGAATAAAACTAAGCCCTGCATCTTCTGACTGCATCAATTCAATATCGACGATAAATGCATCTGGTGTTTTTAGTGCTAACGCATGTTGAATGGCTGCGACTTCTCGAAACCAATGAATATCATAGCCGTAAGAACCTAGTGTTTGGGCAATATGGTTGCCGGTAGCATCATCATCTTCTAACAAATAGATGAGTGCTTGACCTTTTACTTCACGCTCAACTCGAGCGGCTATGGCTGGCTGCAGCGACTCTGACAATTCAGTCACAGTGAGCTGCTCTAGAACCTCGGCAACCCGTTTGAATTCTATCGCTGGTGGTGGCTCTTGATTACCCAACCAAGCTTTGCAATCAAGTTCCAGTTGACGAGACATGAGCCCCAGTCTTGGCAAGCCAAAGGTGCCAGCGGAGCCGGCAAAGGTATGAAATTTTAAGGATAATTCAGAGACTCGCTCACGCCAGTTAGCTCTGTGGTCAACTGCCAGAGCCAACACTTGCTGCTGGATCTGCGGCAGCTCATGCTGTAAGCGCCGCAGATACTGCAGATTTAACTCTGCTAATTGTTCATCGAGCTTTTGCTGTAATTCTGTCATGCGGGCATGTTCGCTGTTGCAAGATAAAAACACTATAGCAAGGCATTACTGAATCAACCAGCCAAGAGTCGCGAGGTTAAGTCCGGACCATTAAACCTTGCGATAAACTCTGCCGATACGCTAAATACGCCGGAATAGCAGCCAATAACAAGGCAAAGCCGAGCAAACAAGTTAGTAGCACTAAGGTGTGTTCGTGCCAAGGAACGACTGATATAACCAAGCCATATTTTGATGATAACCATGGCTTTAGCAAATACAACACAGCTGTAAGCTTCAGAAGCGCAAGACCAATTGCCAGCAGAGTTGTAAACAACACTTCAAGTTCTATGAGCCAAAACAGCTGCCAAGGACGAGCCCCTAAAGCCCGCAGTATTGCCAGCTCTCGTTGCCGCTCTTTCATCGCTGCGAGCAAAGTTGTCATCAACCCGACCAAAGTGGCAACAAGCACCAAGGCTGTGACGACTAACAGCATATTTTCAACAAAACTGAGCATCTGCCACATTTCTGCAAGCGCAGCCCCCGGTAAAATAGCAGTGAGCGGCTCTGCTTTAAATTCATTAATTTGGCGTTGTAAGCCAAAAGTGACTGCTTTTGATTTTAACCCCAGCATAAAGCCGGTAATTTGACTTGGCTGCAGGGCTTCAAGTTGCGCAGGATCCAATTGCGCGGCTTGCACGCGCCGACTTGGCATACCGTTTTGCCAACCTTGGTGAATGGCTTCAATCCCCAACAGGCTGACATGCACACTTTGGTCAACTGGAGTGCCGGTTGGCGCTAATATCCCAACCACAGTAAAAGGTTGACCACGATGTTCACTAAAACTAACAGCACCAACCCCATGGGACAAAATGATTTGGTCACCAAGCTTATAAGCTAATTTCTTTGCAACCTCTGCACCGAGCACGGTTTCATAGACCTGCAGAAATGGCTGACCTTGCTGAAACTCGAGAGACTGTTGTGCACCATATCGGAAGAACTTAAAGTAATCAGCGGTGGTTCCCAAGACTCGATATCCTTTGTGGGAATCGCCTAGCGCCAATGGGATTGACCATGCCACAGCCCGATGCTGACTGATTTGTTGATAGTGCTTGTAGCTAATATTGTTGGTCGCGTTGCCAATTCGAAATACGGTATACAGCAATAAATTAAGTTGACCGGAACGCGCGCCGACGATTAAGTCAGTGCCAGCAACTGTGCTAGTAAAACTTTGCTTGGCTTCAAGTCGCAGATGATCAATGCCGAGTAACAAGCCAATGCTTATCACCAACGAGCATAAAGTTAAAATCACTGTGCCCTTTCGATGCCAAAGACTTAGTCGCGCTAATTTCATTAACATGCGAAGTCGCCCTCTTTGCCGCTTACCATCGAAAGCTCAGAGCCTTTGACTTCACGAGCTTGCACACCAAGTTCCAGATGCGCCATGTCCAATTCCCAAGAAAAATAACTCGCAAGTTGTGGATCATGACTAACGAAAATCACCGTCGCATTGGCCGCAGTGGCCTCTGATATAAGTAAACGCATAAAACTATCGCGATTATCGGCATCCAGTGCCGAGGTTGGTTCATCCGCAATCAGTAAAGTTGGTTGACCTGCTAATGCGCGAGCTATTGCCACCCGTTGTTGTTGACCAACACTTAGTTCATTGGCAGAGCCATGCCATAACTGTGGACTTAACCCAAGTGCGGTTAACAAATATTCAATCCGAGATTTATCGGGTGCTGGTTTTCGAGAAAATGCACCTGCAAGGCGTACATTATCGAATAGGGATAGATAGGGAATAAGATTAAGCTGCTGAAAAACAACGCCTATTTTTTCAGCGCGCATAGCATCTCGTCGTGAAGCAGCTTGCGGCTGCAGCAATTCGCCAGCGATGTGGATTTCGCCTTCTGCTAGTGTTTGGATACCACTGAGCAGGTTTAGCAGGGTGGTTTTACCTGAGCCCGAAGCACCACGAATAAACAAATGTTGTGCAGGCATAAGGCACAAATGCGCGATATCCAAAGAAAGTTTGCCAGCACCAGGCCAACTAAAGCGTAAGTTTTTGAGTTCAAGCGCAGGAATATTCGGATCTGTAGACACAAGGGTTCTCGGCAAAATGCTATGATACGACCAACTAGAGACTTTATAACATATTCAGAAGAGTCAGCTCCAATGTTGAAACTGTCATTTGTAGGATTGTGCTTGGGTTTGGTCGCATCGCCGCTGTTTGCTACCGAAATCAATGCCGCAGTCGATCCTAAAGTTGCGGCAATCGCCATCGCCGATGATCAACCCTTGCCTGAGCCTGCCGCGAATGGCGTGATAACTTTGGAGTGGACTGATTTACTGCCACCAGAAGATTTAAAAAAGATGGAAGCTTTACCAGAAATCACACACGAGGGTGGTGAAGGTGCTGGTTCAGCCATCAATAAAATGAATGCGAATGATCCTGCCAGCCAAGCTTGGAGTGAAGTACTGCAATCGGTGAATGTCCGCAAAGCCTTAAACGGCAAGAAAGTGCGTTTACCTGGTTTTATTGTGCCAATTGAATATGACGCTCAGCAAAACATTACCTCATTCTTTTTAGTACCCTACTTTGGCGCTTGTATCCATGTGCCACCACCACCGCCGAACCAAATCGTGTTTGTCAGTGATGCTAAAGGCCTAAAAGCAGACATGATCTACAATCCGTTTTGGATCGAAGGCACCATTAGTACCACGACGATGAGTCACGATTTGGCGAATTCCGCTTATAGCCTCAAAGCGACTAGCATTACTGAGTACGTTTACGAGTAGGCAATTGCGGCAGCTTGTACTGCCGCGATTTTCGAAAATCAATGCTGATGACCTAAACGACTAGGGGCGCAGGTCTGGGCCTATGCCCTAAAGTTTGGCAGGTCTGGGCCTATGCCCTAAAGTTTGATCGTAGGACTACTTTGCGTCAGCACTGCCGCGCCTTGACCACTTGGCAAAATCCACTGTGCTGATAATTCGTTTAACTCCACACTGCTCTCCCACAAATGAATAGTCACGGTACTTAGCTTAGAAGGTTCAGCACAGCGGAAGCTTGCACTGACAACCACATCGCTATGACTAGCTGCATGTTTGTGTTCATCCTCTGGGTGATCATGGTTATGAGCTTTGGCTGACTCCGGTTCTGTACTGGATTTTTCGTTGGTTTGCCAAAGGGCTGCAGTTATTTCTTTCGCATCACGACTGATTTGGTCGGCATCTGCTGTTCCCAACAGTGGCGACATCAGGTCCACACTGTCAACTTGGCAATTTGCCTCACTTGGTAATTTTACCCAAGCCAAACTTTTGAGATAATCGGCTTTTTGCTGAAACTGCTTGCTAGCCGCGGGGTCAGTTGGCCGATGTTCGGCTCCTAATAAATTGATCGCAGGTGCGGTTAATTCAACGAACAATTGGTCTTTGTCCAGCGCTAAGCTTAAAATGCCGTGCCCGTGTTGATGGGCCGATAGACTTGTAAATTCATCGGCGTTAGCAACCCCGTGCACGCCACTAACAAGTACAGTTATGATCGCTGGCAAAAGCGCAGGTAACTGAAAGTTCGAAAAATGAGTGCGCAAGAATAGCCCTGACATAGTCTAAAACTCCAATTCGTATTATCACTTTAGCCAACACCTAACACACTGTTGCAAAACAGTAATCATCTAATTTGCTCAGCTATGCTCAGAGAGCTTTTGTGATACTATCACATTAACTGGGTGTTTAGCGAAAAGTTCTAGGATTCAGCAAGTCGGCTAAATAATAAAAGGCTCACAGTTATCTGCCAAGGCGGTTTGTTTTAGGCTAAGCCAAACAACTGATAGTCAGACAAATGCCCTGCCCCTCACTGCTTTGTAATTGCAAAGAGCCTTGTAATTTTTTCTCAACTAAGCGTTTGAGGATCGACATGCCAAGGCCGGTGCCCCCTTGTTCTGCTTTTGTGGTAAAGAATGGCTCAAACACTCTAGCAATGACCGCAGGACTCATGCCGACCCCATTGTCACGATACTCAAACTGCAGTTCTTGTTGGGCGTTGCGGTACGCTTGGATCCGGATCCCGGGCATCGACACTCCGTCAAAAGCATGCCGACAGCTGTTCATGACCAAATTGGTCAGGATTTGCAGCCAAACATCAACATCGGTAATCAACATCAATGAGGGATCGATATAGACTTCTGGTTGTACGGGGATCTGTTGGGTTACCGGCGAAAGACTTGCTAGCAAATTCACCACTAACTCATGAAACGCCACCGGGCTTGATTCGGTTCGAGTCTGATGGGCTGCAGTTTCTTTAAATTGCCGCATCAATTTCTCAGCTCGGCGTAAATTAATTTGCAGCATCAACGCGGTGTCTTGCATCTTCCGCAAGTAAGCAAATCCTTGCGATGAGGTTAGTTTTCGTTCTTCCAATTTTTGCTGGAACTCAGCTAGAACATCCAATTGATGTGAACTTGCAGTCACTGCAACCCCAAGCGGCGTGCTCACTTCATGGGCAACCCCTGCGACTATGCCACCCAAAGTAGCTAATTTTGCTTGTACGAGTAATTGCTCATGAGCGCGGGCGATGGTTTTATTGTTGTCAGCAAGCTGCAGGCCGCGTAATTCAACGCGTTGTTCAAGCTGCTGATTCAGTGATTCAAGTTGCTGCTGTGCTTGTCGATACTGGGCGGCATTCATTGCCCTGCCCACTTGGTCGGCGAGCCCTGCGGCGAAACGAACCTCGTCATCTTGCCAGTGCCGAATAGTGCCAATGTGTTCACAACAAATGATGCCAATCATTCGGCCAAAATGTCTTACCGGCAAATCCAACATTGCTGAAATGCCTTTAGGCTTTAGATAGAGCTCGGTAAATTCGCTTGTTTTATCATCCTGCTGGGCATCATGCGCCACAATAGCCCGTTCTGAGCGAAGTGCGGCAAAATAGCGCGGGAAGACTAAAGCATCTAGTTTAGTTTCCTCTTGGCAAATCAAACCATGGTCCAGCATGGTTTGGCATTGCATCACCTTGCCATCATCAACGTAAAACCATAGGCTCACTCTGGCGACCTGCAGGCCGGCTTGCAAACTCGATAGCAACAAATGGCATGCTTCATCCCATTGACCTTGGTCAATAAGCGGCGACGCCGACACATCCAACAAAATATGTTCAAGTTGCGACAAAACACACCTTCTTAGCAAAACAGCAAACAAATGAAAACGTTCGACTTAATTTGACACAAAGCATAGACGGCTGATCCAAGGCTTGCCTCTTTGCGTAAAACTTTTATACGTTTTTTGTAAGATCCCTCGACATGGCCAAACTTATTTTGATTTTGGGCGACCAACTAAGCCCAGCCCTCGCGAGTTTGCGCGATGTACAACCTGACGATGTAATTTTGCTTGCGGAAGTGAAAGCCGAAGCTCATTACGTTAAACATCATCAACTAAAAATAGTATTAATTTTTAGTGCGATGCGCCATTTCGCCAAGGTTTTGCGCGAGCAAGGCTATCAAGTCAACTACATTGATTACCCACAACAAGTTCCCTCGCTGTACCAAGCTGTCGCTGACACTTTCACTCAGCATCCAGAGCTTAATCAGTTGGTCGTCACTGAGGCGGCTGAATATCGCTTGCAGCAAGAACTTCTGACTTTCGCGGAACGCTTAACAAAACCTGTGACTATTTTGGAAGACGATCGTTTTATCGCCAACCACAGCATGTTTCAACGCTGGGCCCATGGACGTAGTCAATTTCGCATGGAGTACTTTTATCGCGAAATGCGGCGATACACCGGCTTATTGATGGAAGGCGCACAGCCAAGCGGCGGTCAATGGAACTTCGATGCCGACAATCGGCGGCAGTGTCCAAATGATGTGATTGCGCCAGAGCCACTTTGGCAACAACCGGACGAAATTACCGCTGAAGTTATCCAATTAGTGCAGGCACAGTTTCCAAGCCACATGGGCAATGCTACAAGTTTCAAATATGCGGTCACTGGCAAAGCGGCGCGAGCGGCCTTTTTGCACTTTGTTGAACATCAATTGCCGCAATTTGGTGATTATCAAGATGCGATGCGCAAAGACGACGCCTTTTTATTCCATAGCGTCTGCTCAATGTATTTGAATATTGGCTTGTTAGATGCTCGCTGGATGTGCCAAAAAGTTGACCAAGCTTGGCGACAACAGCAAGTGCCACTGAATGCAGCAGAAGGTTTTATTCGGCAAATTATTGGCTGGCGTGAATATGTGCGCGGCTTGTATTGGCTACTAATGCCCGATTACCGGCAGCAGAACTTCCTCGAAACCAGTACGCCATTGCCAAGCTATTACTGGCACGGCAAAACTCAAATGAATTGTATGCAGCAGGCGATTGGCGACACCATCAATCATGCTTATTCGCATCATATTCACCGTTTAATGATCACCGGAAATTTTGCGCTTCTAGCCGGGCTCGACGTTAGCGAAGTGAGTGATTGGTACTTGGCGGTCTACGCTGATGCTTTTGAGTGGGTCGAACTCCCTAATACCTTAGGCATGGCCTTATTTGCCGATGGTGGGGTTTTGGCCTCGAAGCCCTATGCGGCAAGTGGCAATTACATCCAGAGAATGAGTAATTATTGCCAAAACTGCCATTACCAAGTGAAGCAAACCGTAGGCGACAAAGCCTGTCCTTTTAATGCTTTGTACTGGGACTTTCTTGCACGCAATGAAGTGAAACTAGGAGGCAATGCCCGCTTGCAGCTGGCGTATCAGCAGTGGCGACGTAAATCTGAACAGACTCAGTCGGAGATCTTGGCCAAAGCATCTAGCCTGTTAATTAAGTTGGAACAGCTATGAGTCGACAACTACTGCTGTTAAACGAAACTCTGCGCCTGCAGGATAATCCACTACTGAATGTCCCTAAGTCTGCGGACAGTGCCTACGCGGTTATTCTGCTAAACCAACACCAATTTGAACAATCATCGCCAAAACGCCAAGCATTACAAGCCGCGTTAATTGCTGATTTTGCCAAGCAATTGTCAGCGCGTGGTATTCAACTGCACTGCTATATCGCCGAGCCATGGCAACAACTACAAAAGCTCATTAAAGCTTGGCAAATAGAACTCGTCGTCGCTGCAACACCTTGTGCTATTGATGAAGTGAGACTATTCGACAAGGTATCAAGCTTATGCAAAGTGCAATTGCTCGATTGTAATAGTCTGTTAGATGGGCAACTCGCCCCTGATTATCAACGATTCCCCAAAAGTTGTAGCCAATTTCGCAGTCAGCGTGAGCCGGAACTATTAGTTAGTGCACCAGTGGCTGATCTCTGCTGTCTGAGCGCATTTATTGGCAATGGCTGTTCACCATTCAGTAGCCAGACTGAAACAAATGAGCAATTCGCTGCGGCATATAGCAGTGAAGGTGCCAGCAAGCGTTGGCAAAACTATCTGCAAAGCCCGGCATTCTCTGCGTATTTGCAAACGCGAAATCAGCTCTATGGCGCAGACTATGCGAGCTTTTTGTCGGTTGCTTTGGCATTTGGCACCTTGTCGGTGCGCCAATGTTGGCAAGACTTGCAACAAGGCCCACAACATCCATCTGCAGTTTGGTTGAAACAAGAGTTATTCTGGCGCGAGTATTTTCGTCATTATTTTCGCGTGCATGGCGCAGCTTGTTTTGCTGAAGCGGGCTTGGCTCGCCGAGCGCCACTACCGAAATTTCCGAAAGGCTCCAGTGCAGCTCGTGAGAACTTTCGTCGTTGGCAACAAGGTGAAACTGGTGTGCCTTTTATCGACGCCAATATGCGCCTGCTAGCTAATACAGGCCTGATGTCCAATCGTGGTCGACAAAATGTTGCCAGTTATCTGGTGTTCGAACTTGGAATCGATTGGCGATTGGGCGCTACTTTTTTTGAGCAGCAACTTTTAGATTTCGACGTAGCGTCTAACTGGGGAAACTGGGCTTACATCGCTGGTGCTGGTGAAGGCCCTGCCCGTCACTTTAATGTGATGAAGCAAGCGCTTCAATACGATAAAGACGCAGAGTTTGTCAGCTTGCTGCAGCCCGATATCAACCCTACATTGACCGGACCGGCAAAACATCGGCCTTATGCGATCGATGGTACTGCGCCATGGCAGGAAAGCTGGGCCGCCTATCTGCCATAACATGCTAGATAGAGCTTAATCCGAAGGTTCTTTGCGCAGCTGTTGATAAACCGCCAACGGCTGCGAATCAGCAAACTGCCAACCTGTTGCAATAATTGCCAAGGCTTGCTGAAAAAAGGCTGGTTCTATGCGCTGCCAATCATCGTCAACTGTGTGATATTGCGGATGAGTGTCGACGCCATAATAACAATATGGGATGCCTGCACGGCGAAAAATCGCGTGATCTGAGGCATTTGGCCAATCAATCTGCTCAAGCGTAGTTCGTGCTCGTGCTAAAGGGGTTCGTTGATCATGGGCTAGCACCAGCTTGACCGAATAGCCGGCTGTATTCACTTGCTCTGCCAATTCACTCAGTTGTGGAAAGGTGCGCCGGCCTGCCAAGTAAAGTTTCGAAGACTTTTCACCACGGCTAATCATGTCGAGGTTGATATTAAGCACGACATTCTGCTGTTGCGGCCATTTCGACCAAAATGCCTTAGCCCCAAACAAACCGCGTTCTTCAGCATCAGTTGCTACGAATAATTGACTATAGGCCGGACATTTTTCAGCGCTTTTTTTAGCCAAATACAATAAGCCAGCAACCCCGGAGGCATTGTCATCAGCACCGTTAAATATTTGTCGGCCGGAAATGGGCAGATGGTCATAATGGGCGGTGATCACAATTATATGCTCAGGGTTCACACAGCCTCGGCGCATACCGACCAAGTTAGCGCCGGTTAGTGGCTTGCCTAAACTAAAATCATGAATAAAAGACTGACGATAACTACCGTTCACCGGCTCTAATCCAAGCACTGCATATTTGGCCAGAATGTAATCTTGCGCTAGTTTACTTCCCGCAGAACCAACAGCACGACCTTGCATCTTGTCGTCTGCGAGCACCTGCAAATCCTGCCACGCGGCTACAAACGCTTCATCCTGCGATAGCGAAGTTGTATTGGCATAACTGAGGCTAGCAGTACTTGCGACTAGCCATAGCCCAAGCTGAAAAGTTCTAATGCAAAATCGCAACTTGCTGTAACACCTTGAGTTTCGACTCATATCTATCCCTTTCATCCCTGCTACGACTCATCTGCCTAGCATCTTGCAGATAACGAGTCGCTTTGTCGATATCTCCTTCAAGAATATAAGATTTTGCCAACCCAAGCATTGCTGGTGTTAAAGCTGAGTTTAACCGCAGCGCTTGCTGAAAATGTCCAATGGCGCTTTTAGTCTGTTTTTCATTTAACGCTTCCTCACCGAGCATTAGGAAATAAAACGGATTCTGTTTTCTCTTGCGCTCTACGACATTCTCCAGTGCCATTGCTTTCTCTGGTTGCGCCATGATTCGATACAACATTGCTAAGTTAGCCATGGTATTCATGCTTTGCGGATCGAGCTGCAGACTGAATAAATAGCTCTCTTCGGCTTGCTTATATAAACCAACTTGCCGGTACAACACTGAAAGATTACTCCACGATTGCGCCGAATCAGGTGCTATCTCAATCGCAGCGCGCAAGTAAGCAAAGGTCTGTTGATAGTTGCCAGCGGCTAAGGAGTCAGCCGCTTTATTGTTGTAAAACATTGCCACAATATCTTCTTTACTGACTGGGCGCACTGGCCAAGCTTTGTCTCGATTCTCTGTATCAAAATCCACGGTCAAACGCGAATTACTTAAATTAACCGAGCCATTCTCAAAAGATAGTGTTGGTGGCACTATGACCAAATTAACATGGCCATTTAAGCGAGACTGTTGGGCATCAGTGATCCAAAACTCTGGAATATCGACTTCTTGAAATTCTGCAGTAAAACCAACCTCTTGTGCCAACGCGTAGGCCAAGATGGTGAGTGATAAACAGTTTGCTTGTCGGCGCTGAAGAGTGTCACTTGCCACCAAGGTTGCTGAGTTTACATATTCTAGGGGCAGTTCATCTGATTTAAAGATGTACCTTAATAAAGCTTGTGTTTTGGCTTGTGCTGAAATAGCTGCACGCATTTCAGCTTTAACCGCAGTTTTATCAACTTCCGACAAAGCAAAAATATCGTCAACTGATTCTACTGGCGCC
>JAFLDV010000023.1 GCA_017302255.1 Gammaproteobacteria bacterium
GGCTGGCAGAGCCACAAGAAACTGGAGCCCTATAGGGCCAGTAAGTCTGAATCCGGAGCGGGAAATCGTACCGACTCAGGCAGCAGCATAAAACGGGAAAATCGGACAACTACCTTGAAAAACTCCGCTTAGCAGAACATGACACTAAAAATAACAATATAAAAAATGACAAAATTTTTTTAAAAACATTCAAATTCATTACTAATTTAACCTCTACTTGAAATAACTTCATAACTATTAAGCGTTTTATCCTACACCGAGTGGCGGATAAGCGCCTGTTGAACAGTTTCGGTACGCATTCTTAATGGTATACTTGATGCTAATAGAATTTGTATTTTGGAGGAACTACTTTTTTAAACCAAAAACTAATCTTAACTAATCTTGGACAGCCACTTTTTGAGGCTACAACGCAGAAATTGTTGCTGTTCCAGAACAAACCCATAAAGTCGTTTGTCTCAGTGCTGTTTTATATGGACTTTTTCTTTAAACAACGCAAAACAATAGAAGTCTTAATTTCGACAGTCACAGGCCATCGCATCGGAAAAACATCAACCTAATACCCCGCCAACTCCGCATACCCCAAGCCTTCAAAACCCTCGGTGGCTTTAACACGGCCTTCCCAATATTGGGTCGAGAGTCTATTTAATGAAACGGTGGTGATGCTTTCAATGATGACCGGCTTTGCGTCTGGTAACTCGATTTTCCAGCGTCTGGGGTATTGGGTGCCATCGATTGTGGTGTGTGCTAACACTTGCATGCGGATCTGTTCGCGCGGGATGGCTGTGGCCTTACCGTCAGCGGCAATACGACTGCCACTGCAGTAATCGTAATTTTGCTCGCCATCGCGGATACAAAATAGCATCAAGCCTTGCTTGGGATTGCTGTTACTTACCAAACTAAACCAATCCCAGCCCAATTGGCTTTTATCCAATAAACTGGCTGACCATTCTCGGTCGTACCAAGCATTGCCGCTGACTTTATAGGCTTTGCCATTAAAAGTCAGAGTGCCAGTTGTTGGCAAAAATGGATAGCTGAAATAATAAGAGGCATGGCCCTTTGCCGTTTTTTGGCTATACCCATTTTCGCCATGCAACGTCACAGGGCTATTGCCAAGTGTCAGGTCAAGGGCATAACCATCCTGCTTGGCTTTCAGTTGCAGCGGTAAGAAATTTTGCTCGGAGCTTTTAAGCACCCAATCATCAAGCTGAGCGACAAAAGGGCTTGCGCTGATTTTCGCTTGCTTGGTGCGCGCAAAGCGCTCAAATGCCACATGGGATTGTTCATGTTGCAGGGCGAAATGGGCAAAATACAGCTGATTATCCCACCAAGTCGAGGCAAAAGGCAGCGGCACTTGGGTTCGGAACAAGGTCCACTGCGCGCCAAAGGTTTCACCCGTGTCGGCAGTGAGGTTTGCGGTCAGATACCACCACTCGATCCCTTGCGCTAAATGCGGCCCGTGATCTTGGGGCAAAGTGATGCCAGTAGATTTATCAACCGGCTCGCCACTGACCAGCTGCAGGCCTTGTGAGTTCGTGGTTTTAGCTGCGGGCTCACAACCGAGCAGCAGTGCCATGATAAACACACACCACAAACAACGCATCATTGCTGGATGTCCTTATTGTTTTGTCCGTTTTTGTTTTGCCCGTTTTTAAGCGGCTCTGTTTCTAGCACCGCTGTTTTACTACTGGCTATTTTACTGCTTGCTCTTTTATCAGAAGACCGCAAATTGCCAGTCAGTTTCTGCACAGGCAAGTAAGCACAAATGACTGCGGCGACCAGCAATAAACCACAGGTACTCAGTAGCGCTGGCAGGTCTATAGACAAATGAATGGTCCAACCAAAAGCGATGGGCATCACGAATTTTAGTAACACCAAGCCAAGCGCAAAACCAAGCGGCAAGGCAAATAGGCAAGTAAAACCAACCAACAGCGTTGTTTGCACCAGCTTTAGCTTTTTCAGCTGCGAAGCATCCACGCCTAAACTATGCAGCACCGCCAATTGCTGGGCATGTTGCGCGCTTAAGCTGAGTAAACTGATACAAAGGCTGACCAGAGCGATGCCAAGAATAAAACCGTTCAACACTTTGGTAACCTGAAAGGTATCGTTAAATAGCTTATTGGCGACTTCTTTAAACCTTTTGTTTTCAGTAATCGCTGAACTATCCAGCTGATACTCATTCATCAGCCGCGGAATCAATTGCTCAGGGCGCACTTGCGGCTTAAGGCTCAGCGACAAGCCATACACTTGCCAATGCAGCGGGCTCGCTCGCATGCTTTGCTCTTCAACCAGTAGACTCAGCGCGGTGTTACCGTAATCGTAAGCAAAAGCGGTAATTCGACAGGTATAACTATGCTGGTTTTGTTGAAAAACCACTGTATCACCAAGCTGGTGCTGATATTTGATGCGGGCTTGCTCGTTGGCAATACAACCATTGTTGGCAAAGTGGGCGGCATTTACGGCTTCGCCCGAGGTGAGATTAATGTGAGAAAACGCCAAAGCGCCTTGGCCAAAACTAGTTAACGCAGCCGGTACTTTGTTGATATAGCCATCACCTGACATGTAAATACCAACGCGGCTAATCTCGGGGTCAGCGCTTAAGCGCTCGCGAAGTGTCGGGTCGAATTTCTCCACTTGAATATACAGATCGGCGCTTAATTGCTTTTCCAGATGCGCGTTCAGCGTGTTATTAAAGCTGTTCACCATGATTTGCATGCCGATGGCACTGCCCAGTGCCACCAAAATCGCCACTATGGCAATGCGCAGCTCCTGCAATTGCGATTTACTGTCCGCATACAACCATTGCCACAACGGCTGCACAAACGGATTAGGCAAGCTCAGCAAGCTTTGCAGCAACTTTGGGGTAATTAGTACAAACAGCAACAAGATAAAAAAGCACAATAACAGTGCTTCGAATTCAGCATCGGCGTGCCAGTACAAGTAAGCGATCGACGCAATGACCACGCCTAACACGGCATAAAACAAGCTGTTGGATTTCGCCTTCAGCGTATTTTTTTGCGTGAGCAGCATTAGTGCCATCGTGGCTAAATTCAGCAGAAAACCAAGTAGCAAGGTTTGCCAATTCCAGCTGATGGTCAGCGCTTGTTCTAGTTGATAAAGCCCCATCAGGGTGCGGTTGATATCAAACATCAAGCCATTGGCAATCATAAAACCAGCAAGGCTGCCGAGCAGTGCCGTCAACAAACTCATCAGGGTAAACTCAAGCACAATGGCTGTGCGAATAGCGCTTGGTGCACAGCCTAAAATGGCAAATTGGCTGAGTAATTTTTTGCGACCGGCAATGGAGAGCTTAATGGCATTAAAACTTAAAAATGCCGCGACAATGTAGCCGAGCAATGCCAAGGCCGCGAGGTTAAAAAAGAACGCCTCAGACAAAGCATCAAAGTCTTGCTCCTGGGCCGCGATTAATCGCGCATTATTGGCCAAAATCGCTTCGATGATAGGCACTTGCTCTGGCGTGAGCCCGACCAACTCGATAAAACTCAGTTGGCCATTAGCCGCAAGCAGCATATCGGCGTAGGCCAGATCAGTAATTGCCCAAACCCCAATGTCATCTTGAAGCCGCACCTGCGGTTTTATTGGCTTATCGGCAAGTTCGAGTTGCAGGTTTTTCAGTCCCAAGCTGGTAGCGCGCTGACTATCAACCAAGATGGTATCAAAAGCGAAGGGGCTATCGCCTGCTGCTTGTTTGGTACTGTCTTGGGTGGCGCGGTTTTCGGTGGTGCTGACCGGTTTGGTCAGCCAAATCAGGCTATCAATCCCTTGTAAATACAAGGTTTTACCTGATGCCAATTTGAGCCTACCGCGAAGCACCGGCTGCGCGTTAGTAAACCCCTGCTGGCGAAGCGTGAGCCAGATTTTGCCATCCAGATAATCTTGGCCAATCGGCGGTTTCACCAAATGACTGACCGTCGCATCAATCAGTGCCGAAGTCTTTTGGTGACGGTTTTTTGCTTCTTGGTTGAGTCCGGCAATGGCCGTTAACAAGGCACTGCCTAAGCTCAAACCGACAATAAACAACAGAAATAACCAAGGATGGCGGCGAAAGTAGCTGAGATGGGTCGCTAAAATGAGTTTAATTTCATTCATTAAACTGGCCATTGGCGAGCACTTTGACGCTATCAAAATATTGGGTCAATTGCCGCGAGTGCGTCACCATCACTAAGTTGATTTGCCGCTCTTTGCATAAGGTTGTCAGCATTTCAACGACTTGGTGTGCTCGGGTTTGGTCAAGATTGCCGGTGGGTTCATCGGCCAAAATGAGTTTAGGTTGATTCAGTAAAGCTCTGGCAATGCCAACTCGTTGTTGTTCGCCGCCAGACAGCTGGCTTGGTAATTTCTCTAACTTATTGCTTAGGCCAAGTTGTTCAACCAAAGCCTCAAAGCCAACAGGCGATTGCGTTGGGAAATTGAGTTTATGTTGAAATAAGATGTTTTGCTTGACCGTAAGGCAGTCAAGCAATTGATAATGCTGAAAAATAAGACCAATTTTGCGACGATAATGCGCTAGCTGTTGCTCGTTGTAGCCAGAAATAAGCTCGCCATTGATATTAATTTGCCCGCGCTCAGGACTCAGTAAACCGGCCAACAAATGCAATAAAGTCGTTTTGCCTGAGCCGCTATCGCCAAGCAAAGCCACTTGTTCTTGCCCAGCGATCTCAAAGCTCAAGCCATCAAACAGCGTTTGCACTTGATCGCCATCTTGTCGGCGGAATAATAAATTGCTGACGCTGATCAATGGGCTTCCTTGTTATTTGATGTGTTGGTGGATTGCCTTGAGAATCTCTGCCCTATTCGTCCCAAAGCTCATCATCTTCTGCCCACAGCTTTAAGAGCTGCGCTTGGCGGGACAGCTGTTGCTGACGCGCGGTTAAATCGCCAACTAACACTGGGCTACCCTGCCATTCATCCCCTTTTGCCAACCCTTTAGCTAATTGCGCCCAACGTTTGGCAAAAGCGGCTAAGGCGTCGCGTGGTTCGGCAAGTTCAGCGGCTGGAAGATGATCAAATGGCACTGGTTGTGGCTGTGCGCCCGTGGTGTCACCAGCTAAAATCCAAATGCCAACAAAGCCTGGGTCAGCCGGATCTTCGACCGCCCATAAGCCAACATAAGGCGCAACAAACCATTCTGGCGTATCGCAAATCATGCCATGTGGCAGTTGCTGCGACTTCACATATTGTTCAATCGCGGCAAATTGACTATCACACCAGGCCCAATCTTCGGCCCAATCTTCGGCGTCATCAAAATCCATCATTTATCCTTGTTGGTATCCGTCAATAAGTATTCGCCCGTTACCGGTAACAAGTCCTGTTGATAAGCCCCGTTAACCAGTTAAAAGGGCTTTGATGTTTCTGCGCTTTTGCGGATCCTGACAAGGTGCTACCAAGTATTTGTTCACTAAAGTGACCTGCAACCAAGTTACGGCCGCTGAGCAAATAAAGACCAACAGATAATTCGTCAGCCAGTCGATTTTGAAAATCTGTAAAAAGAAGATATGCCAGAGATAAATCCAAATACTATTGCTGCCAGCGAACATCACGAACGCAATTAAACGCACTCGATAAAGTAATTTCAGCATGCTGGCTGCCGCCAGCCACAAGGCTAAGCTCACCATCAAGGCATAGGCCAAATAATAATGTTGCGGCGGATATTTGAAGTGCTGAGTCGGCTTAAACTGCTCAGTCTGGGTAAAATACCAAAGCGCCATCGCGACAAATAGCACAGTAAAGGCAATAAACCAGCGCCAAAGTTCCGGTTTTAGCATTGACGGGACACGTAGACCAAACGCAAACACCACCCCATAAGGTAAAACATAGAAAAGCGTATTCACTATGCCCACCTTCAGCAAGCCGCTCAAATGCGGCAATAGCCACCAAACCAAGGCTTGGAACAGCGCATAGACCAAAGCAAGGGTGGCAAAATATTTGAGATGACTGCTTTCGCGTTGATGGAAACGATAGATAAATGGCCCGAGTAAAGCCACCAGCAAGAACACCCGGATCACCCACACATAACCGATACCATCGAGCAGACCAAAGGTCCTAGCAATGGTTTCTACAGACGGTAACGTCACAGGAAAGGCCAATGCCCATTGCATGGCAAAATACAAAGCCAAGAACAACCAGACCGGAAACACCAAACGTTTCACTCGCGCCCAGACATATTGGCCATAACTTTCTTGTTTCACTGAAGCACTAAAAGACAACGCCGAAACCAGCACCATCAAAGGAACATCGAAGTTTCGCAATTGCGCGACAATAAATGGCGGATACACATGCGCCAAAATCACCATTGCTAAACCAATAAAACGCAGTAAATCAATACGTTCGTCACGTTGAGTGGTTAATGACACCGGGCAACCTCTGGATTAAGTCAGCCAGGCTATGACTTCAGCAATAACTGCCAGCCGGCTTGATGTTGATACTGAATTTCTTGCTCAAGTTCGGCACGCATCAGGGGATGCTGATCAAGGAATCCTAAGGGTAACGCTAAGGTCAGAATTTCACCTTGCGCGGAAATAGTTACTTCAGGCAATGCTTCATGTTTTCGGCGCATCGACAGCGTGACAGCAAGACGAAGCAGTCGAGTTAAACGCACGGCGAGCAGCACCGACGTCATAGTTTGACGGGCAATAATCTCGCGTTGAATATCTGCACGATGGTTAAACACTAATGCCATCAACAATTGCTGCTGGGCACGAGTAAAGCCCGGCAGTTCGGTATGGCTGATAATGTATGCGCCATGATGATGATGGTTTTTGTATTCGATGAGTAGACCTAACTCATGCAACAACGCGCCCGCTCGTAGCATGTCCAAGCCTTCAAATTTGCTGAGATTCCAATGCGCTTGTAACTGTGCAGCAAGGGTCAGCGCCATTTCGGCAACCCGTTTGGCGTGTTGCTCGTCGATGTAATATCGCACCATCAAACTGGCAATAGTGCGATTGCGCACATCGATGTGCTGCAACTGCGGCAACATGCCATAAAGAATGCCTTCGCGCAGCGCCCCGCCAGATAAGGTCATGCCTTGAATATTGAGTTGGCGGAACAAGGCTATCAATACCGCTAACCCTGAGGCGAACACTTGCTTACGTTCTTGCGCTAGACCAACCAGGTTTAATAAATTTACTTCACCACAAGCGACGGCCTGTTGCATGATAGCTTCGAGTTTCTGCAAGGTAATAACTTCATCTAAGCCCTGCGCCACCAGTATTTCTTGCATTGCTTGCACAGTGCCGGACGCACCGACCGCGATTTCCCAACCGGTTTGCATAAATTCGGCGGCGATTTTGCTAGTTTCTATTTCAGCGGCGGCAATCGCATTGGCGAAGTTTTCTTCGCTCAATAAGCCATTGTCAAAGTAACGATCAAGATAAGTCACGCAGCCCATATTCAGACTGGCTAATTTCACTGGCGCAAAACCAAAACCAACCACAACTTCAGTTGAAGCGCCACCGATATCAATCACTAAGCGGTTACTGTTGCAGCTGGAAGTATGCGCAACGCCGAGATAAATCAAGCGCGCTTCTTCTTCACCTGAGATTACTTCGATGTGATGACCGAGGATTTTTTCCGCTTCGGTTAAGAAGACTTTGACGTTGTGGGCTAAGCGTAAAGTGGCAGTACCAACGATGCGAATATTACTCGAGGGAATATCTTGCAGACGCTCAGCAAATAACGCTAAGCATTCCCAGCCGCGAGTCATTGCTTTTTTATTGAGGACTAACGAATCATTTAAACCCGACGCCAAACGCACTTTGCGTTTGACGCGGCCAATCACTTGCACACTGCCGCCAACAACTTTCACCATTAACATGTGAAAGCTGTTGGAGCCGAGATCTAACACTGCATAAATATCTTGATGTTGCAGTGGCGTCGGTGGCAATTCCGATGTCTCAGCGTGGTCGGGAGCGCGCAGGTCTTGGTCCATTCGGGGTTCCACGTCCAGCAGGTCGACTTTGACCCGGTCGATTTTGTCCCATACGCCGTCTAACGCGCGGTTTAGGCACAGTTAAATCAGTTAACAGCGCAGCCTGATCATATTGCGTCACCGGAATGCTGTGTTTGATGTAATCTTCAATCGCAGTCAGGTTTAACGCATAACGTTCACAAGCAAAGCTGATGGCCTTCCCGCTTTCACCAGCGCGGCCGGTACGGCCAATCCGGTGTACGTAGTCTTCACAATCATCTGGTAAGTCAAAATTAAACACATGACTCACTTTCGGAATATGCAAACCACGAGCGGCGACATCAGTTGCCACTAAAATATCTAATTTGCCAGTGGTGAAATCATCCAGGATCTTTAAGCGTTTTTTCTGGATAACATCGCCAGTCAACATACCAACCCGGTGGCCGTCAGCTTCAAGCCAAGAGAAAATGTCTTCACACCAGTGTTTAGTGTTGGCAAATACAATGGCTTTATCTGGCCACTCTTCTTCCATCAACGTCAGCAATAACGGCAGTTTGTGCTCACTGGAAGGATAAAACAGTTCTTCGCTGATGCGGCTACCAGTCATTTGCTCTGGGGCAATATGAATGTGCTCAGGCTGGTTCATTTGTTCAAATGCCAGTTCTTGTACTTTATATGACAAGGTAGCGGAGAATAATAAACTTAAGCGTTCAGTAGCTGGAGGCATCCGGCGGAACATGAAGCGGATATCTTTAATAAAGCCCAAATCGAACATGCGATCGGCTTCGTCTAAGACCACAACTTCAATTTTCGACAGATCGTATAACCCTTGTTTCAGGTAATCGATTAAACGGCCGGTGGTGCCAATTAAAATATCTGCACCTTTTTCTAATAACTGCCGTTGAGAATCGTAGCCTTCACCCCCATAAATGAGAGCAAGCTTGAAGCCGGCGTGTTTGGCCAGAGCTTCTGCATCGTTATGGATTTGCACTGCCAATTCCCGAGTCGGTGCCATAATAATAGCGCGCGGCTGACCTGATCCTTTTGGCTCATGAGTCAGTAAATGGTGGAATGTGGCGGTCAGAAAGGCTAGGGTTTTCCCAGTACCGGTCTGTGCTTGTCCAGCGATGTCTTTGCCTAGCAGAGCCAATGGTAGACATTGGGCCTGAATAGGCGTGCAATATTGATAACCTTGCGCGTTTAATGCTGCAAGAACCTGAGGCGCCAATGCAAAGTCGGCGAATTTATGCTGAGTGAGATGTGTTTTATTCATAAGCACTAAGCATAACCGTTACGCTTGCAATAAGGAACAGTCAGGATAAAATTGATACGAGTTTTTTAACCGGCTTGCCCGAAAGTCAAGTGCACACAAACAGTGTCGACTAAAGGCCGCTAAATTTTGGCGCTGCCACTATCGGAGAGAATAATGAGCGAACATATTTTACAGGTTTCTGACGACAGCTTCGAAGCTGATGTATTAACAGCTGGCACCCCGGTGTTAGTTGATTTCTGGGCTGAGTGGTGTGGTCCGTGCAAAATGATCGCGCCAATTCTGGCCGATGTTGCCGTCGAATATGCTGGTAAAGTGACCATTGCGAAGGTCAACATCGATCAAAACCCAAATACCCCGCCTAAATTCAACATCCGCGGCATCCCAACGCTGCTGTTGTTCAAAAATGGCCAAGTCGCAGCAACTAAGGTTGGCGCGCTGTCTAAAACTCAGTTAAAAGAATTCTTAGACGCAAATATCTAAGACATTTTGTAGAAGGCGTATAAAAAATACGCCTTTTTTTTAAATCGGCTGGACGGCTAAAAGTTATCCTGCTAAGGTGTAACCCAGCAACATATCTAGTAACCCGCTTGTTCGTTGACCAAATTTCTTCCAAACCTTATTGCTCAGCGAATAGCTTTCATTCTGTTTTGATACACAAGAACCCATCAATATGCATTTGACCGAACTGAAATTGAAGCCGATTAACGAGCTTGTTGATCTGGCCGAGTCCATGGGCCTGGAAAATATGGCCCGTCTGCGTAAGCAGGACATCATTTTCGCTATTCTGAAATCCCACGCTAAAAACGGTGAAGAAATTTACGGTGACGGCGTTGTGGAAATTCTGGCCGACGGATTTGGCTTCCTCCGCTCATCAGACAGTTCGTACTTGGCTGGCCCAGATGACATTTATGTCTCGCCAAGCCAAATTCGCCGCTTTAACTTGCGCACTGGCGATAGCATTTCTGGGTTAATTCGCCCGCCAAAAGAAGGCGAGCGTTATTTCGCGCTGTTAAAAGTGAACGAAGTAAACTTCGGACGCCCAGAGCAAGCACGGAATAAAATCCTATTCGAAAACTTAACTCCGCTGCATGCCAACTCACGTTTGCGTATGGAACGTGGTAATGGTTCAAAAGAAGATTTAACAGCGCGGGTTCTGGATTTATCAGCACCAATTGGTAAAGGACAACGTGGTCTTATCGTTGCGCCGCCAAAAGCCGGTAAAACAATCCTGCTGCAAAACATCGCCCAATCAATCGCCTCTAATCATCCAGATTGCGTATTGATGGTGTTGTTAATCGACGAACGTCCAGAAGAAGTAACTGAGATGCAACGTTTGGTGAAGGGTGAAGTTGTCGCTTCTACCTTCGATGAACCAGCGAGCCGTCACGTACAAGTTGCTGAAATGGTTATCGAAAAAGCTAAACGTTTAGTTGAGCACAAAAAAGACGTTATCATCCTGCTCGACTCTATCACTCGTTTAGCTCGCGCATACAACACTGTTATTCCTAGCTCAGGCAAGGTATTAACCGGTGGTGTGGATGCCAACGCTTTACATAAACCAAAACGTTTCTTCGGTGCTGCACGTAACGTTGAAGAAGGCGGTAGCTTAACAATTATCGCCACGGCCTTGGTTGATACTGGTTCGAAAATGGACGAAGTCATTTACGAAGAGTTCAAAGGTACTGGTAACATGGAACTGCACTTATCGCGCAAAATCGCTGAGCGCCGTGTATTCCCAGCTATCGACTTCAACCGTTCAGGCACTCGCCGTGAAGAATTGCTGGCATCAGCGGAAGAACTCCAAAAAATGTGGATCTTACGCAAAATCCTTAACCCAATGGATGAAACCGATTGTATGGAATTCCTCATCGATAAACTGTCGATGACCAAAACCAACGATGAGTTCTTTGATGCCATGAAACGGCAGAAAAATAGTTAATACCGAAAACCGACCTGAGGGTCGGTTTTTTTATAACTAAAAAATGATGATTTCAATTAAGTCCTTATAAGGTTCGTACTCATGGCTAGTCCACGTATCCTTATCATCGGCGGCGGTGCCGGTGGTTTGGAGCTTGCTACCCGCTTAGGTAAACAACTAGGTCGGAAAAACCGCGCGCAAATTACTTTAATCGATCGCAACTCTACGCATATATGGAAACCACTACTGCACGAAGTTGCGACCGGCACTTTAGATGTGGATATCGACCAAGTAACCTATCGAGCTCATGCCAGTAGTCATTATTTTGAATTTCAGCTCGGAAGCCTAATAGGTCTAGATCGCGAAAGCCGGGAAGTAATTTTAGCGCCGCTGACTGATGAAGCTGGCGAAGAAGTGCTGAGCGAACGCAGGATCGGTTACGACTATTTGGTACTCGCCATCGGCAGTATTTCCAATCACTTCAACACCCCAGGCATTCAAGAAAACTGTATTTTCTTAGATAGCCCTGAGCAAGCAAAACGCTTTCATCGCCGATTGTTAGAAGCCTATATCAAGTTAAATTCGCCTAAGCATCCGAAAGAAAACCTGAATATTGCGATTGTTGGTGCCGGAGCCACTGGCGTTGAATTATCCGCAGAACTACATCACGCGGCACGTGAGTTAAACCAATACGGCTTTACCGAAATGCGCCGAGACCGGCTGAAAATCACTGTGGTTGAAGCTGGCCCGCGGATTTTACCAGCGTTGCCCGAGCGTATCGCAGCGGCTGCGCATAAAGAGCTCACTAAACTTGGTGTTGATGTACGGGTTGCAACCAAAGTCACCTCGGCCAACGAAAATGGCCTAATGCTGGGTGATGAGGAACTGCCTGCCGATTTAATGGTTTGGGCAGCTGGCATCAAAGCACCTGATTTTCTTAAAGATTTGGCGGGCTTAGAGAATAACCGGCTGAACCAGTTATTGGTACTACCAACCCTACAAACCACCCGCGATAGCCAAATTTATGTGATTGGCGATTGCGCTGGCTGTCCGCTTCCGGATAACAAATGGGTTCCACCAAGAGCGCAATCCGCTCATCAAATGGCGGATCATGTGGCGAAAAATTTGATTGCGGCCTTAGAGGGTAAACCGCAATCATCCTATTTGTATCGGGATCATGGCTCACTCATTTCACTGAGCCGCTTCGGCACTGTTGGCAGCCTGATGGGCAACTTAGTCGGCGGCGCTATGATGATTGAAGGTCGTATTGCGCGAATGGCCTACATTTCATTGTATCGGATGCACCAAGTAGCACTGCACGGCTGGTTCCGCACCATTATGATTTCAGTGATTGGTCGGATTAATAAAATCATTCGACCAAGGCTTAAACTGCATTGATGTCAGCATTTTTCTGATGAACGCCGGCAATTGCCGGCGTTTTTTCTGGCGTTGGTCGGCAAAAATTTGCGCTTGGTCGCAGTGATTTTCGGGAAATACCGATTCCTTGCGCTAAAACAATATGACTGCTTTTCTAACGCCTAGACTGTGCGGCAACGAATATCCTATACACACGGAGTTACTATGGGTAGCAGTCAACATAAAGCGTATATCCCGGATACCGCACGCGATAATCAATATATTCTGGCCGAATTGCAGGTTAGTGAAGCCTTATTGCAACATTACACGGACCAGTTAAGTTGTTATCAGCAGCTGAGTCATCAGTTTTTTGTGTTAGCGCAACAAGCTGGACTACGTAACGTGCACTTTATCGCCAATGACAAATTACCAGTGGTGCGCTTCCACACCGAAGCCTTCACCTTTCAAACTGCCGATCAAATCCTGTTTTTCTATAATCCGCAGTATCATGAAGCCCAACAAAGCTTCTTTGACGGCTTTCATCGCGCCAGAAAAATCTCGTTATTGTGTCTTGCCACCGGCACAGAAATCCGCAATAACTCAGCGCAGTTCCATCAGCAAGTGCAACAAGTGGTAAAGGCATTTAAACAACAATTGCCGATCGCCGACGTCACGATGAAAATTCGCGATCATCAACATCTATCATATGATTTGTATGCTCGGGAGAAAGGCTGCGACAGCAGTTTCGGTTACAAACTTCGTGGCGTTGCCGAGCGATATGTCGCCCGTGACTGCCAACTACCGGTTGATCATCATGCGATGAACTATGTTAGCTGCAGCTTACCAGTAAGTCGTCGCCTGAAAGAAGTGGTTGGTGGTGCCGCGGATTTAACCATCCCATTTACCGCATTTTATCTGGCTTTGGAGCAAAACTTGCTGCAAGCCGCGCAAGAACATCATCTCACCAGAATAGGATTAGTGGCTGATGGTAGCACGCCAATTGTGCGAAACAGTCGCTCGGATAAAGCTCGGGCCGGTCGTGAACTGCGGATGTTGAGTTTTGATATCACCGCTGCGCATCAACAGTTTTTTAGCCATTGGCATCCAGACGAACTGGTCGATACCCTGCATTTTGTATTAGCTGCAGGTCAAGATGATCACACTGAATATGGTTTTGGACGATTTATGAATCAGGTGGAAGGTGCGTTAAAACAGCTGAGTAAATCGGTAGCGTTACAACCGGACAAAGATGATTTCATCGTCCGTTTCCATCAGCATATTAGCTACAACATCTAAGCACTGGCGCGCCGCTATTCAACAGTGGCGGCGCGTTATTCTTCAGCAAAAGCTGCTGAACTGCCCAGCGCCGATAGATCTGACGCTTCGGCGGTTTTACTTGAACCCAACAACATAGTTTCGAGTTCAGCCATTTCTTCGGCTGTTAGCTCGCGCCATTGCCCAACCGCTAAATTACTCAGCCGCACATTCATAATACGGACGCGTTTTAATTTGGTGACATTAAAACCTAAAAACTCAGTCATGCGCCGGATTTGGCGATTAAGACCTTGTCGAAGCACGATGTTAAAGGTTTGGCGAGACACTTGTTTGATAGTACAAGGCAAGGTTACGGTCTCGAGAATTGGCACGCCCGACGCCATTTTTTTCAAAAAATGCGCATGAATTGGCTTATCCACAGTCACCACATATTCTTTGTCGTGCGCATTGCCAGCACGCAGGATTTTATTGACGATATCGCCATCGTTGGTCAAAAAAATCAGACCTTCAGACTCTTTATCTAGCCGACCAATCGGGAAAATTCGTTCAGGGTATTTCACCGCGTCAACAATATTACCCTTGATATGCAGTTCGGTCGTGCAAGTGATACCGACCGGTTTGTGGTATGCCAAATACACACGACGCGGCCGCGATTTCAGCGGTTGGCCTGAGACTTCGACCTGATCAGAGAAGCTAACTTTGGTGCCAACTAAGGCAATCTGCCCATTGACCTTAACTTGGCCGGCTTCAATCAACTTGTCGGCTTCGCGGCGCGAACAGAAACCAGTGTCACTGATAAATTTATTCAGACGGTATAATTCACTGTTGTCGTTCACGGCATCGGTCCTAGCTTGGCAAAAGCGCAAGTGTAATGGCAGCACCGGCAGACAGCAATAATTTTGGCAAGATATCGCCCCTGATCTCAGAGGCGATACAATTCACTTGTCCTGTACATAAGCAAACACGAGAGTCTCAGTGATGGTAGCTAATGCTTATCGGCGGATCACAAAATCTTCGGTGCTACGACGGACTTTTTTCAGATTCACTAACCAATCACCTTCGGCAGCACGATAGCCTAGTGGCAACAACAACACTGAACGTAAACCAAGTTCAGCCAAACCAAGAATGGCGTCAACTTTCTCTGGCTCGAATCCTTCCATCGGTGTGCTATCAATTTTTAATTCGGCAGCAGCAAGTAAGGCGCTACCAAGGCCGATATATGCCTGACGTGCCGCGTGTTGGAAGTTTTCTTCACTGCTGCGTTTTGGGTAGTAGCCGAGTAATTTTTGGCGATACGCTTCCCAACCAGCATTTTCAAAACCACGTTGTTGGTTCACTAAATCGAACATCATGTTGATGCGATCTTCGGTGTAGTTGTCCCATGCTGCAAATACTAATAAATGAGAGCAATCAACAACTTGACCTTGACCCCATGCGACTGGCTGAATTTGCGCTTTCACGGCTGGATCTGTGATTACCAGCACTTGGTATGGCTGCAAACCACTCGAACTGGCACTTAAACGGATAGATTCAAGAATGTATTCTAAATCATCAGCAGCCACAGCTTGGCTTGCATCTAATTTTTTCGCGGCATAACGCCACGACAGCAACTCATTAATATTCGACATGACACACCTCGTAAAAAGAAGTAGCCATTCTGCCTATTTCATACCAAAAGGTACAATAGTATTTTTATCTAAGTTATAAAAAGACAGTGTGAAACCAAGATGGCAAAAAGGGACGCGCACGTCCCTTTTATTTTTTAACAGCTCAAGTAGGCCATCAATCGATAATTTTATGCACGATCGGCGATAAGGTCACTGCATCAGCGCTGAGCGTTAATGCCGCTAAATACTCGCTGCTAGCTTTGGCAGCTGCTTCCACAGATGCCGCATGAACTCGCGCAATTACATCACCTGCAGCAACTTTAGAACCCAGTGGTTTGACATCACTAAAACCAACAACAGGGTCAATCACTTGCGCAGGATGCGCACGACCACCGCCTAAACGCACTACAGCCATGCCAACAGCCACAGTATCGCTAGCCGCTAAGAACTGACCTTTTCCAGCAAGTTCTGCTGGTAATACAATATCTTGTACTACTGGCGCTGTGCCTAAATACAACTCTGGTTTTTCCATTAAATCTACTGGACCACCTAGGGCTGCGACCATTTTCGCGAATATCTCAGCTGCTTTGCCTGAACTCAGACTATGCTCTAGCGCCGCAATGGCGCTCGCTTTATCTGGCTGCAGACCAGCCAGTTGCAACATGCTGGCGCCCAATTCCAAAGTTACCTGATGCAAACGTGGTTCACGGTATTTACCAGTCAGATAATCTAATGTTTCCAGCACTTCAAGGACATTCCCGGCTGTCGCGCCAAGGCATTCATTCATGTCAGTTAACAGCGCTTGGGTCGGTACACCGGCACCTTTGGCGGTATTTACAATACTGGTTGCTAAGGCAGAAGCGTCATCAATGTTTTTCATGATAGCGCCTGAGCCGATTTTCACATCCATGGTCAATACATCTAAACCTGCCGCCAATTTCTTCGACAGAATTGAGGCAGTGATGAGTGGAATCGATTCAACAGTGGCCGTCACATCACGAATTAAATATAAACGACGATCTGCCGGCGCCAACTCACCACTTTGGCCAACGATGACACAACCAAGACGAGCGACTTCCGCTTGAATTTTTTCCAATGGCTGGGTGCAGCTATAACCTGGAATAGTTTCCAATTTATCTACCGTACCACCGGTATGGCCAAGGCCACGTCCAGCGATCATTGGCACATAAGCGCCGCAGGCAGCAACCATAGGCGCCAGCATTAAACTGACTTTATCGCCAACACCACCAGTTGAATGTTTATCGACTACTGGACCATCGAGCTTACCGCGCCAATTTAGCACTGCACCGCTGTCACGCATGGCACGAGTTAAAGCAACTGTTTCTTCGGTAGCCATGCCGTTTAAATAAATCGACATCGCCAGCGCGGCAATTTGACCTTCGCTAAAACTGCCATCGGTCAGGCCGTTGACAAACTGTTGGATAGCCGCGGTCGACAATTGGCCGCCATTGCGCTTTAACTTAATGATTTCTTGAGGTAAATACATAAACCGTCCTCGGATTAACGATTAAACTTTTTGACTTGCCTGTAAATACATTGGTGTGAATGCATCAGGTAATAATTCTTGTAAGGTCCAACTTTGCAATTGCTCTAAATGGTTGCAACTGGCAATAGGACTTTCTGGCGTGAAAAACTCTGCGATCACTTGCCGACAAATACCACAAGGCGGGGTCAGTTTTTCTTGCGGGGTATAAACCACTAAAGCTTGGAATTGACGTTCGCCAGCAACCACTGCCGCGGCAATCGCATTACGTTCGGCACAAGTGGTACCGCCATAAGAGGCATTTTCGACATTACAGCCAGTATAAATCTGACCGGAAGCGGCCAAAATAGCGACGCCAACTGGGAAACGACTGTAAGGGGCATAGGCCTGTAAAGATGCGGTTTTAGCGTGTTGTTGCAGGGCTGCCCAATCAATTGATGCACTCATCAACTATCTCTCTTTTGTTCGGGCAGCCTGTTATGCGCCTAAATGCAAAAAGAATCAAGATCTGAACCAGCAAATGCTAATTAATTGTACAACTTTTATCAATTATGCGCTTTTGGGCAGTGAATCGTGAGGAAAACTAGGGGCTATAAAGTAAAAACCGCCGAAAGGCGGTCTTGGAAATTAGTGTTGAATTAAGCGGCCAAACTCGCGGCTCACCCGCCAACGGTAACTGTATTGAATGGCATGCGGCTGACCATATTGGCGAGCTTGCAACTGGATTAATTGCCGCTCATTGCCATCCAGCGGACGGAAATGTTCGTAGCCAACCAACAGCAGCAATCCCATGCCGCAGGCTAATAAAGTGCGCCACACAAAGTGTTCAACACCGACAATTATCAGGGCGAATACCGCGATGAATGTCAGTAATACCAAACATTGCACCCAGGTTTTATCGACTAGTTTTAAAATCAGTTCGTTTGAAGATTGTGAGTTTGCCATGATAGTTGTCCGTCATTGCTGCATATTTCCTTATCGACTGAGCTTGGCAAAACTTTAGCCACCCCAGCAAAATTTCGCCGCCTGCGGCAAATATCTGCCGCAGCAATAGCAATGATTCGTGCGGTGACAGACATGCAAGAACCTTTAGATCAGCGTATGATGTGCAGTGATATCGGGACTGCCACGGATCGTGCCAGCACAATAGTTTGGAGACTAAAATGAAATATTTACTGGTTATTGCGCTGATGTTCTGCTGCAACGTCTTTGCACAAAGCACAGATGAAACTGGTGCAAAACATACCTTTGTCGATGAGAATTCGTTAATTAAATCCCCGCCGGTTGAAGAATGTCGTATTGCGCACACTGGTCGGCCATTTTGTACACCAAACGCCACGGTCTGTTTGGCAGACGACAACAACGTCGCCTGTGGAGGTAAAGCAACCTACTGCCGTGCCGCCAAAAATGGCACAGTTGCCTGTGGTGATGAAGCCATTTATTGTCTTAAATCGAAAACTGGCGAAGTTGCTTGTGGCGCATCAGCCAGTATTTGCGAAAGCACCGAAACCGGTGCTGCATGTGGTGGTTTAGCGGATCATTGTACTTCAACAGAATCGGGCGCAGTTGCTTGTGGTGGTTTAGCAACCACTTGTGTCACCGGAAAAACTGGTGTTACAAGTTGCGGTGGTAAAAGCACTGAATGTGCTGCCGCTAACCGCAAAAACAAAAAATATAAAGATGTTTTATGTCCTTGGTTATTTGATTAAGCCACTACTGCTTTAGTTTTGACATATCGGCTAAACCAAAACGCCGACAAACAAAGCCAAGCGGCAACCATCGGCACCATCCAAAATGCGGTGCCGATCCCTTGGCCTTGCGCCCACAAGCCAGTGCCTAACCCCACCACTTGGCAGCCTAAAGAACCGGCGATATTCGACAACCCCGAGAGTACCGGACCATTGTCCGGATCTAAGTCCATAGCACTCGATAACAACAATGGGTAAATTCCGCCAAGACCAAGCCCTAATAATAAATTACCAACCGCTAAAGCAGTCTCGCCGTGCAGTAACTTAATCGCCAACGCGCCTGACAGCATCAGTACCGCTAAAATCTGCAGTAGTCGCCTTGAACCTAACAACGGAATAAACCAAGCAAAGGCTAGTCGACTCACCACCATCCCTGCGGTAAAAAAGGCAAATACCAGCCGAGCACGCTGGGTATCAATAGCTAAAGAAGAATTTGCATAGCTGACAAACCAGTTGCCATTACCCCACTCCACTGCACCATAACCAAACATGGCGAAAGCCAGCGCAACAAAGGCCGGTTGCGCGAGTACTGCTCGGTAAGACAAGCTGTGGCGAGCACCAGTGAACGCGGGTTCCGGCACCTCGACATGCTGCTTTGTCAACCAATAGGCATAAAGTGCAAGCAGCAGTAACGACGCTGCAAGTAATCTAAGTGAATCGCGCCAGTCTGCTTCCGACCAATAAATGGCCACCACCAAAAACGGTGCAGCGAGAGTACCGAGGCTAAACATAAAATCCATCAAGCCCATCATTTTCGCCCGTCGATCGGCATGCAAACGGGCTATTAAAGTGTGACCTATGGTAAACATCACCGAACAAAATAAACCGAAGCCAAAAATACCGAGCAACAATTGCCAGCTTTGCTGCACCATAGAAACCAGCACTAATACCACTGCCTCAATCAAGGCTAATGCAGCAAACAACAATAGGAAATCGAATTTTTGGACGTATTTGCCGCCGAGATAGGCACCTGTCACAGTGCCCACCGCCATCGTTAAGAAAAACCAACCGCTTTGCGCAGGACTCATGGTCAAATCGCGACTTAAATCAGGCAGCACTACACCCCAGAGAATGATCAATAAACCAAGCAGGAAAAAGCCAATAAAAATCAGCGTTGTTGTGTGAAATCGTTGCGTCAGCATGCCACTCTCCAGTGTGAGTCTTGGCCGCAGTATAACCCATCAACAATAAATGTAAGAGCTTACATTTTCTAAGGAAGATAAATTATGCCCAACATACGAATGCAGTCTTTGCACAAATTAAAACCGGGTTGCTTGCTCGATTTAAACCTTTTGCGGCAAACTAGCGACTCATTGCCAGTCACAGTTGCACAATTAGGGATATTCCGATGCAATCACTTATTCGAAGCTTAGCTCTAATCACCTTATTGAGTGTGATCCCAAGTACGCGCGCCGCCGAATTACCGGCACCAGCGCTGACCGAAATCCAGCAACTGCTGAGCGCCTTAGAAAACTCCGGCTGTCAGTTTAATCGAAATGGTCGTTGGTATGATGGCGCGGATGCTCGCAAACATTTACAGCGGAAACTCGATTATCTGCAAGACCATATGCTAATCCAAAGTGCGGAAGACTTCATTCGAGATGGCGCCAGCACCAGTAGTTCTAGTGGTAAAGCCTATCAAGTGCAATGCAAGGGATCAGCCGCAGTCTCGAGCCAAGAATGGTTATCTGAGACGTTAAAGAAACTGCGGGCTGCCGCAACCAAATAAACTACTTCCGCTTATTCTGCGCTTGCACTGCCGTGACTGGCAGTGCTGGCGTCTGCTTGCGACTCCAAACGAGAATAAACAGACCAACCACAATAAATGGCACGCTTAACCATTGGCCGACTGTCAGCGACATCGCGCCTTGATAAGTCGCTTGCTCCACCTTGAAAAACTCAAGTGCGATGCGGATTAAGAACACTAACACCAGAAATAGGCCGAAGCTCGCCGCCCGATGTTTTAACAGACGCGACCAACTTACCACCATAATGCCAAGCGCAATTGCATAAGCGATGGCTTCATATAGCTGCACCGGATGACGCACAACCTGATCTATGCGTTCGAAAATAACGCCCCAACTTTGATTCGTAGGGATCCCGTAAATTTCCGAGTTACAGAAATTGCCTAACCGCACCATCACCGCAAAAATCAAGGTTGGAAAAACCATCCGGTCTAGCAACCACCACAACGAGATCTGCTTTTTATGACAAACCAATGCCGCGCCAATTAACGCGCCCAAACCACCACCATGACTGGCTAATCCGCCTTGCCAAAAATATAAAATCTCCAGTGGCCGCGCGAGGTAATAATCCGGTTCATAGGCTAAACAATGCAGCAACCTCGCACCGATAATCACCCCAGCAACAATGGCATAAAATAGCTGGTCCATCAGCGCCAGCGGCACTTGCTCACGGACAAAAAAGCCTTTCATCGCATGGGTGCCAAGCAATAAGCCTGATGCGAAAAACAGACCATACCAATGGATACTGACGCTTGCGAAGCTCAATGCCACTGGATCTAAATTCCAAGTTAAAATCACTGCTACTCCTTTGGTAAATTACCAAAACTTCATCGGAAAATTTTACTATTCAATCAATTCAAAGGTATCGGCATCAAGCGCTGCCGGAAACTGCTGACGAAAATGCTGTAACTGCAATACATCTAACTGCGCTTTTAGCACCGTTGCCGCGTTTGCTGGCAGCGACGCCAGCGGCAACCCGACAAAATCCAATACCACTGAATCACCGGAATAGTTAAGTTGATTGCCATCTTGGCCAACGCGGTTGCAAGCGATCACAAATGCCTGATTTTCAATAGCGCGCGCGGCAAGTAAGGTCGACCAAATTCGGCTGCGCTCTTGCGGCCAATTCGCGACATACAGCATTGCATCATAGTCGCCGCGATTGCGCGAAAATACCGGAAAACGCAAATCATAACAAACTTGCAGTAAAAACCGCACGCCGCGGAAACTGACGATCTTGCGCTGCAGCCCAGCTTGATAATGCCGATGCTCTTGTCCCATCCGAAACAAATGGCGCTTGTCGTAGTATTCCACTTCTCCAGATGGCAGTACAAAGACCAATCGGTTGACGACGCCACTATGGCCATCAACTGGCGCATCCAAGCGAATGGCTAAAGAGCCACAAATCGCCACATCAAGTTGCGCAGCTTGTTCGCGCAGCCATTGCATCGTTGGCCCAGACATAGACTCGGCAAAAACTTCCGCCTGCATGGAAAAGCCACTGTTGAACATTTCAGGCAATACAATGACATCAGCCGGCAATGCTTGCGGCAGCAACTCGCTAAAATGCGCGCGATTCGCCGCACTATCTTGCCAATGTAACGATGTTTGCAGCACCGCAACTGTTAAAGTTTGCATAGACGCTCCGCCGCTTGCTCTAAAGTCTTATTTTGTTTGGCAAAACAAAACCGTACTATTTTTGCCGACTGTTGTTGTTTGGAGAACACCGACAACGGAATAGCGGCAACGCCATGTTCGACGGTTAACCATCGGCAAAATTCAACATCCGCCAGATCTGAAATTTCGCTGTAGTCTGCCAACTGGAAATAAGTGCCTTGGCAAGGCAACAATGTAAAGCGACTACTCGCCATTAGCCTCTGAAATAAATCGCGTTTTTCTTGATAAAATGCCGCTAACTCATGAACCAGTTCTCGCTGTTGCTCCAACATATCGGCAATCGCAAATTGGGCAGGGGTATAGCTCGAGAAGGTCACATATTGATGGATTTTCCGAAATTCAATAGTGAGAGC
This sequence comes from Gammaproteobacteria bacterium, assembly GCA_017302255.1. Taxonomy (GTDB): domain Bacteria; phylum Pseudomonadota; class Gammaproteobacteria; order Enterobacterales; family Alteromonadaceae; genus Pararheinheimera. Next base: position 22,384 of record JAFLDV010000023.1, read on the forward strand.
CGCAGGCGCAACGCAATAACCTAACTTCCAGCCAGTGACGTGAAAGGTTTTGCCAAACGACGACACCACAAAAGTACGGGCAGCTAGCGCGGCAAAGCAATTAGCACTTAACTTTTGCGCACCAGCAAACACCATATGCTCATAGACTTCATCACTGATGCAGAATAAATCATGCGCCAAGACCAATGCCTGCAAAGCCGCAAAATCTTCGGCAGAAAACACCATGCCAGTTGGATTATGGGGACTGTTGACAATAATCAACCGGGTATTGGCGGTTACGCGCTTAGCGACCGCGGTCCAATCTGGACGAAAATCTGGGGCAGTCAGCTGAATATGCACAGTTTTACCGCCAGCTAACTCCACCGCAGGACGGTAACTGTCGTAAGCTGGGTCAAATACGATCACTTCATCACCTGGGCGCACGACAGCCTGGATCGCCACAAATAAAGCTTCAGTGGCGCCGCTGGTCACTGTGACTTCGAGTTCAGGATCTATAGTGCGTTGGTAACAATTTTGTGTTAAATCAGCAATTTGCTGACGTAATGTGGCAACACCAATCATCGGCGCATATTGATTACGGCCAGCCAGCACATGCTCGTTGACCGCAGATAGCAACCGCTGGTCTGCTGAAAAATCTGGAAAGCCTTGTGACAGGTTGATAGCGCCGGTTTGCTGAGCCAATTGCGACATCTGGCTAAAAATGGTGGTTCCCACCCACGGCAACTTTGTTTGAATATCCATACCATCTCTCTGATCCACTCGAGTGCAGTTGATGCTACCACGGAATCTTAGCAATTACCTTGCTGGGTCTTTTTTCGACCATGCAAAATGCCGAAAAACCAAAGCCATCGCACCAAATAGGTGCATTAGCGGTAGTTTTCTAAGCATTCCGAGCTTCGATATTTATCACATCCATTAAAAATCAATAACTTAATGAATGGCTTGATGTTTGCTTCTTTCTAGTTCTATTGCAATGGAGAAGTAAGTTATGGCTGTGCACACCCCTCTGCGTGGCTTACGCTGTTTTTGTGTTGCTGCCGAGTGCTTGAGCTTTAAGGAAACTGCACGGCAGTTGTATCTAACACCGTCAGCGGTAAGTCACCAAATCAAACAATTGGAAGAGAACTTGGGCTTCGCCTTGTTCGAACGGCAAACTCGTGCAGTCGTGCTGACAACGGAAGGTCGACGGTTTTATTTGGCGATCAACCCGTTACTGCAAGGCATTGCCAGCACTGTTAGCGAATTTTGTCAGCAACAGCGCGAGCAACGCGTCAGTATTAGCTTGCCAGAGTTCTTTGCCAGCGAATTTTTCGTGCCACGCTTAGTCGGTTGGTCTGAACTGCATCCCGATATTAATTTACAGCTGGAAACGGTGAAAAGTCGCAGCGAGCCGGGTCGTCACACCGACTTACAAATTGTGCTAGCGAGTTCAAAACCAACGGATAAACCAAGCTATCAACTTTTTCCAATAAGCTATGTGCCAGCGTGCAGTCCAGAGTTATATCTGCGTTTGCAAGATGATGAAGCGCAATTGGCGCCACTGGAAAATGCGCCCTTAATTGTGCACCAGGCCCGACCTTGGTGCTGGCACCAATGGGCAGACCAAAATGGCTTCGAAGATTTCCGTCCACGCCAAATCATTCAACTCGATAGCATGTTTAGTGTCGCCAGAGCCGCACAACAAGGTCTTGGCGTCGCATTAATTCCACTGCCCATTAGCAGCGCTTGGTTTGAAAGTGGCAGTCTGGTTAAGTTGTTCGATGATGAGCTGACGACTCGCGATTTCTACTATTTAGTACAACATGAAATTGCGGATAACCGACCAGAAATCCAATTGCTGATTAACTGGGTATTACAGAAATTTCGTTTGCAATCATAAGCTGCTTGAATAGGTGAAGTTGCTTCACCTAACGGCTGCATTTTTCTCGTTTGTCAGTGTTGCAGGGACAGCGTTAGTCTGTAGTTACGCAATCAGCCGATTGCGGTCACTGAGGACTTTACGATGAAACTGACAGCGAAATACCCACTAACAATGCTCACCTTGTTGGTAGCCAGTTTTGCCAGTCAAGCAAACGGCTACAAAATGGTGGTAATCAATGAAGATGCTTTGGCGCCAATTGCCAGCCAAGCCAACGCCAGCCAAACAATTGAATTAGCCGACATCCAGCGTCTTGCCGCGAGCAAAACCGACGATGAGTTTGGTCGCAAAATGAATTTATGTGTCGCTTACACCCGAGTTGGTGCTGCAGATGCTGCCAATGCGTGTCATCAAGCGGTCATGCAAGCTCGCTACAGTGCCGCAGGTCAAAACGACCAACTGAAAACTCTGCGTGCTTACGCTTATAGCAATCGTGGTGTTGCCAAAGCACAGCAATTTGACAGAGTTGGCGCCCTTGCCGATTTCCAGGCAGCAGTGGCTTTGGCACCGAATGACATCAATCAACATAATTTGATGAAGCTGGTTAATGAGTTAAACCAAACGCAACCACTACAAGTTGCCTTGGATTAGCGCCAGCTCAGCCTGAAAATGGCAATGAACTAATCGCCAATGGAGGTCAAAATGAAAGCAAGTGAAACTTTATTTTTGAGCCATAACAGTAATCTCGTCGAATTCTGTCGAGCGCTATGGCGGGAAGTGCAAGAGCACTGGTATCTATGTCGGCATATCGCGGTTAGCCAGTGGGATGTCGAAAAGGACTAAACCCTAGATCTAGCAAGACTTAGGGATTAATCATCTAGCCAAGCCTCACTAATTCAGTTCTGGTGGGGCTTGCTTCGTAAATCTGTCTTAATTTTGCGCAACGTCATGGCACGAAATGTGGCATAATAGCCGCCATTTTGACGAATTTATGCAGGATAACAACATGCGGGTATGTGGAGTCGACATTAAAGGCAGCGAAGCCATTTTATGTGTTATGGAATTTACCGATGGTCTGATGGCATTGCCAGATTGCCGGACGGTGCGCGTGCAGTTGGTGAAAGACCAAGATACTGAGCAAATGCGCAAGTTCCAATTCACTATGGCCAAACTTGCTGAAGACTACAAAATCAGCAAATTCATCGTGCGCGAACGTGCGCAAAAAGGCAAATTTGCCGGTTCTGCTATCGGTTTTAAAATCGAAGCGGCTTTGCAGCTGATCCCAAGTGTCGAGACTATTATCGCCACCAATGCAGCGCTCAAAGATAAATTGGCGACCAATCCAGTGCCAATTGATTTTAAAGAAACCGGCTTAAAAGGTTTTCAAGAAGTGGCTTTTACTACGGCTTACGCTTACTTAATTTATTAATTTTTAACGGAGTTTATCGTGCGGTATCGGGGGTTGTTGTTTGCTGTTCTTTTGGTTATTGCAGGTGTGGGGAATTGGTACTGGTTTAGTCACGCATCACAAACCAACAACTTTCAGATCGCCGGTGAGTTCGTCCATCGCATAGACGCCACCGAAAAAGTCGTCGCGCTGACCTTCGATGATGGCCCACGTGGGCCTTTATCCAGACTATTAATGGAAGAGCTGAACCGACTTGGGGTCAAAGCCACATTTTTTGTGGTTGGACGCCAAATCAAACAGTATCCAAAGTTAACGCGCGATTTGTGGCTGTCTGGCCATCAACTGGCAAATCACAGCTATCACCATCAGCCGATGAATACTGAACGGCCATGGTTTTTCTATCAAGAAATCATCAATACCGACGCGCTGATCCGAAAAACCGGCTACAAGGGGATCATTCATTTCCGCGCGCCGATGGGCAAAAAGCGTTTCGTGTTACCGTTATTGCTGTCGATGCAGGAAAAAACCCATGTGCTGTGGGACGTTAATCCACGGGACTATTTAGGCACAGCGCCAGAAAAAATGGTACAAACCGTGCTCGAAAAAGTAAAACCGGGCTCGATAGTACTGCTGCATGACCGTGAAAACACCTTGGCGTCGCTACCCGCGATGGTAAAAGGCCTGCGCGCCAAAGGTTATCGGTTTGTCACTGTGGATGAACTGTTAAAGCTGCAGCGTTAATTGCTTAACGCTGCTTCGCTAGATAAGCCTTGAGGTCAGCTTTGACCTCAGGCAACAACAAGTACAACGCCAGAATATTTGGCACCGCCATCAAGAAAATCATCGAATCGATGAAATCAAATACCGCCAGCACATTAGGCACAGCGCCCATGGCAACCACAATACAAATCAATACTTTATAGATGCTGATACTGGTTTTGTTCTCGCCAAATAAAAAGCCCCAGCCCTTTTGCCCATAATACGCCCAGCTAACGACCGTCGAATAACCAAACAACAGCAACGCCACCATGAGTACCCAAGGGAACCATGAGAACACCGAGGCAAAGGCCGCGGAAGAGATCTGCACGCCGTCTAAACCGGTTTGTAGATAAGTGCCAGTGACAATAATCACTAAGGCGGAAATGGTACAAATCACCACAGTATCGATGAATGGCTCTAACAGGCCAACAAAACCTTCGGACACTGGGTCTTTGGTTTTTGCTGCAGCGTGGGCAATTGGCGATGAACCGATGCCGGCTTCATTGGAATAAGCTGCGCGGCGAAAGCCTTGGATCAACACGCCAATAACCCCACCATAAGCCGCTTCTGGGGCAAAAGCGCCTTTAATAATGGTCAAGAATGCCGCTGGCAAATCCTGCCAATGCAAACCTAAAATCACCAAAGCGGCCGTCAAATAAATCCCACACATCAGCGGCACTAACTTACTAGTCACCCGCGCAATACTTTTGATACCACCGACAATGACTAAACCCACCAAGAGCGCATACACCACACCAAAGGCCCAAGCATTGTCAAAACCGGTGACCGTTTTAACCTGCACAAACCCCTGATTTACATGCACAAAACCCGCGGAGCCAAACACACAGGCGATAGCAAAAAAGCCAGCGAGAAATTTGCCGATCCGAGGCAGTCCGTATTTCTCCAACGCCGCTTTGATGTAATACATAGGTCCGCCAGCAACAGTGCCGTCAGGCAAAATTTGCCGATATTTCACCGCCAATGTACATTCCACAAACTTCGTGGTCATGCCGAGAAAACCGGCCACTATCATCCAAAAAGTTGCGCCAGGGCCACCTAAACTAATGGCCACAGCAACACCGGCGATATTGCCAGTGCCAACGGTGCCGGATAACGCCGCCGACAATGCTTGAAATTGACTGATTTCGCCGGGATCTTGTTTCGCAGCAAAATCACCACGAACCACGCGCACAGCATGGCGAAAACCGCGAATATTGATAAAATTCAGGTAGAACGTGAAGACGATGGCACCAGTGATCAGCCACAACACAGTGACTGGAATGGCGACTCCCTGAAAATTAAATGAGTAAAAAACCACACTGGCAATCGCTGAACTTAGCTGTTCAAAAGCCTGCTGGAAGCTAAAATCGCTAGACATCTGGAAATCTCTGGAACAAAAAGAATCGAGATTACCACAGCCCACCGAGCTTGCCTTGGAAAATCACCGAGAAAAACCCACCGCCAATCGCATAACTTATGCGTTTTTCGCCGAAATTGTCTGGTTTCATCAAACCGTCGCAGAACTTTGACCGAATTGTCATCAAACCACCAGACAATGCCCGCAGCAAGCACGCAATCGCATATCAGTGGAGTACGCTGTGAACAATCTGCAACTGCGCGACTACGACTTATCCTTTGCAACCAATCCCCGGAGTTCGGCGACGCACATGCTGCTGCGCTTATTGATGTTTTGTTCGATGCTGTGCGCTCCGCTCGCCAAGTCTTGGAGCGCGATGTCTGCCAATAGCGCAACCAGCGCTGAATTTGAGCCTAAAGTTGTGCTGGTGACCTTAGATGGGATGCGCTGGCAAGAAGTGTTCTACGGTGCCGATGACGAGATAGCCAGTCAGCGCCGTTATGTACCAAATCCAAAGCAAATTCAGCAACTCCTCAATGGCAATAAAGCCGAAAAATTAATGCCCTTTCTGCACCAAGTGGTGAAAAAACAGGGATTGCTGGTCGGCGACCAACGGAAAAATTCGGTGATGCAAGTCACTAACCCATGGCAAGTGTCCTACCCGGGTTATAGCGAATTGCTGACCGGTATTGCCGACCCACGAATAAGCTCCAACCACGCGATTAATAATCCAAACGTATCGGTGTTCGAATGGTTGGCACAACAACCCGCCATGCAAGACAAAGTCGCAGCTTTTGGTTCATGGCGACTGTTTCCATGGATTTTGAACCGTGAGCGCAGCGGCTTCTTTATCAATGCTGGTTTTGAAAATTTCACGGCTTTCACCAACGATAAAATCAATTGGCTCAATAAATTACAACGACAAACCCCAAGTCCATTTGCCGATGTGCGACAGGACATTTTTACCCAGCAATTCGCTTCGGAATACTTGCAGCAGGCGAAACCTCGTTTATTGCTGGTCGCCTTTGGCGAGACCGATGACTACGCCCATGCCGGCCAATATCCCCAATATTTAGCGGCGGCACAGCGCGCTGACCAACTCATCGCCGAGCTTTGGCAACAACTGCAACAAGACCCTTACTACAAAGACCAAACGACCCTTATCATCACCACTGACCACGGTCGCGGCAATAGCGCCGACACTTGGTCACGCCATGGCGTCAGTCGGCAACTGAATGCTAAAACTACCGATCAGCAAATCCTCGGTGCTGATGGCATTTGGTTGGCAATGATCGGGCCTTCGATTGCACCACGAGGCTTGGTGACCACCAATGAGCCGTGGCAGCAACGGCAGATCGCCAGCACCATTAGCCAATTGTTGGGTTATGACTTTTTACAATTCCAGTATAAAGCGGCGACAGCACTGGCATGGGCAACTCCAGCCGCGCCAGCGCAGTTGCGGATCAGTCCGTAAGCACTGGCTGCTGGTAGATTTCCAGCGGTAAGCCGTCAGGATCAGCAAAAAAGGTGAATTCGGCTCCGGTGTATGGGTCAACACGGATAGGCTCAACAGCGACGCCTTGCGCGGTTAACCAAGCGGTTGTCGCTTGGACATCCGCCACCGCAAAACTTAAATGTCGAAGGCCCTGCGCTTCTGGTCTTGAAGGTCTTGGCGGCGCATCGACAAACGAGAACAACTCCAGTTGCGCACCATTTGGTAATTGCAAATCAAGTTTCCAGGATTGACGGGCTTCCCGATAATTTTCCGCAACGATTTTTAGCCCAAGCACTTGATGATAAAAGTGTTTAGAGCGCGAATAATCACTGCAGATGATGGCGACATGGTGAATAGCTTGCAGCATAACAGTTCCGATTTTACCTTTTGCTATAGCCTGTAAGCTTTTCTAGCAAAACTCAAGGCTTAATCAGATCTTCGGCAACGCGCATTTGCGGATGGCTTTGGTAAAACTCGGCCAACTGACCATTATTTTTCAATTCCAGCAATCTTTCATCCCAAAGCTTTTTCAGCGCCTGCCCCTTGGCGTTATTGGCAAAGCCGACAAATACAGGAATTTGATGGATTTCTTCTTGGCGTACTGCAGTTTTTTTCAGTACGGCTTGCACCTTATCCGAGCGCAAATCGCCAAGCTCTGCGAGATAAATATCGATGCGATGGTTAATCACCAGACTCACGCCTTGTTCGGGACTTGCAACTTGGTAGCCATCAGAACTCAAGCCTATCGCTTCGCCATAGTTGTAGGCTAAATCCCAGGCTAAACGAAAGCCATTTAATGACTGAACCGACATGTTCTTTAGCGAGGTGATACCTTGCACTTCCGGCAAATAAATGGCGATGACCCGATCAGAATCATAAGGGAGGTTGGCACGCAGTGCTTTCGGCGCATCTTTCGGGGTTAGCCCAAAGGTGAGATCTGCTTGCTGTTTTTCAATCGCGGCAATGGCGCGACCGAAATTGCTGAATTCAACTTGCAATGAATACTGCTCTGGGGGCAATACCAAACGCAAATAATCAAAGTAACTACCAGATAAATCTTCGTTGGTAAAACCTGACCAAGCTGCAGTAACCACATGTATTTGCTGGGTCGCATGCACAGGCGCTAGCGCTACATTGCACAGCAAATATGCCCAGCATAACCTTCCGCAAAAATTGCGGCAAAAGCTGCGCAGCCAAAGCTTATCCATTAGTAATTTCACAGGCGTCAAATGCCAAATTTTGACTGTTCATCAACTAAAGGTAGCTGAGATTTTCGCAAGCAAAGTACTGGTCGTCGCTTAAAAGTCTTCGGTGCGGTGAAATCGTGCAAATTTTAACAAAAAAATAATCAATTTCGATTGAAATTAACTTTAAACATCGTTACCTTGCAGCGTCTGAAAAAATACAGATGCTTTTTTCGGAACACAGTCACATAAAAAAGGAATCACAGCATGCGTTCAATCGTTCTCGTTACCCTCTGCAGCTTAATGCTGGCAGGATGTGGTAGTACTGTAAAACAGACCGAAACTACTGCTTCAGCGAACACCAATGCTGAAAGCACTAAAGTCTGCAAAGAGAAACCAGCGCAAGTTGGCAGTCGCTTGGCGAAAAAAGTCTGCAAATAATTGCAGACTTTTTGGTGAGGCTTACTGGGCTAAACCAAAATAATTTGAGAGTACAGCTGGCAATTCTGCCGCAGCAACTTGTTGCGAAGTAGTTTTGCCAGCTTCACTGATCTTAAGCTCGTTTCCAAGTAGCACTAAACGCCCCACCGCTGTTTGCCGGATCAATAATAATTTCTGCACAAAAATGGTTTCAGGATTGGTCGAATTCAAGAAATTGGCCGGCATAAAATCAATCCATTCGGCCGCATATAAATCAAAACCAAATTGATTCACCCACAGGCCATCAATCTGCGCTTGCAGCACATAGTCCGTCGGTGTCGGTGCAATTAAGCGGAAACTATCGAAATCTTGCTGCTGTGTGAGATTCACTGCTGACAAGGCGATAGGCGCTCGCATGCCATAACTGCCAAAACCCAAATCACATAAATAACGTTCTTGCCCTAAAGTAACAATCAGTGCCATATGCGTTTTTGGGCGACGCATTGGATAGAACATCGGACGACAAAAGACAAACTGGTAGCTGACCCCTAGCGCAGTTAATGCCATGGCAAATAAGCCGTTGAGTTCATAACAATATCCGCCGCGCTTTGCTTGACCATCATCACCAACTATTTTCGAAACGATAGTTTCTGGCACTAGCGACACTACCTTACCAGCCTGAACATCTAAATTTTCAAAGGTGATATGTCGTAACTGCGCTTGCATCAGTTGCTGCAATACCGCTGCGTCCACTTGGCTTGGCGTATGGTCTAAACCGATCCGACGGCAATAAAGGTCTAAATTGAAATTCTGAGCGTGCATCAGCGGGTCCTCAAGACATAAAGTATGTAATTCTCGCCGATTGCCAGATCTTTGACCAGCGTCGCGCACAACAAATGCTCAGCACTGCCAAAGCATAGAGTGCTTTGCTTGTGCTAACAGCAATCCGCTTGCAGTTGCCACTTGCCACAACGACATCAGCTCGGTAAATTCGCACATTATCAAAGCCTGCGCAGCATTGCGGCTAACGCCAAGGAATAACATGTCGACTTATCAAATTTTTACCCAAGCTCTTGCTGAACACTTTGCCAACGAATACAGCGATTTATTCGGCAGTCAGAGTAAATTAACCACCGAGTTGCTGAAAGAAAGTCGGCAGAATTTGGTATTCCGGGTAAAAAACCAGTTTGGCCGCAGCCTAATAGTGAAACAAGCGCTGCCTTATAATCATGCGGCTGGCCCGCAAACGCCATTAACTGTCGACCGTGCCCGTGTCGAAGCTGAAGTACTGATTAGCCAGCGTAAATTAGCCCCCGATCAAGTCGTGGAGATTCTGCATTTTTCTAAGGAGCAGTCAGCAATTCTGATGGAGGATTTGCATGACCATCAATTGCTTAATAAAGCATTATTGGTCGGCCGTGAACTGCCAGGTCTTGCGGAACAACTCGCTCACTACTTGGCCCACAGCAGCTTTTATACCAGTGATTTTGGCCAAAGTAGCTCAAGCAAACGCGCCGGTATCGCCAAGTATTTAAATCCAGAACTTTGCTTAATCACCGAAGAGCTGGCCTTTACCGATCCCTATTGCCACCACGAGCGCAACGAAGTCTCAACCGCACTTCGTCCGCAAGCGCAACGTATCTGGTTAGACGAAAAAATTAAAACCGAGGTGGCTGAGCTTAAACTGAAGTTCACCAGTCAACCGCAAGCGTTGATCCATGGCGATTTGCATTGCGGCAGTATTTTTGTCACTGATAGTTCAGTCAAAGTCACTGACGCCGAATTCGCCTGCTACGGGCCTATCGCCTTCGATTTGGGGACTCTAATCGGCAGTTTCTTAGCGATTTACCTAAGTGTTCCTGCAGTGATCCCTGCCGTTTCTGCACGCCAACAGATCTTTCTCCGTGCGGAAATCCGCCAGCTTTGGCAGCAATTCGCCGCTGAGTTTTTAGCCCTAGCGACACGCGAAACTCGGGATAGCGCATTGCAAAGCGATGAAACGCAACAACGATATGTGACAAGTATCCAACGTGATGCACTCGGCTTTGCCGGCATTGAATTGATGCGCCGGGTCATTGGTATGGAACCAATCAAGGAACTCAATCAGGTTAAAGATGCAAATCTGCGCTTACAAGTTGAGCACAATATGCTGCAATTAGCTGAGAAACTTATTTTGGGTTATCGGCAATTCCACCATATCGACCAAATATTGGCGCAGCTATAGAGCGCTATCCAACGCCTGCCAGTGATGAGTATGAGTCGAGTGAGTGACAATTGCCGCTCACTCGTCTTGGCTGGCTTTACGGCATGACTCAGTTTATTTCATCTGTTGCCAGAGCAACACCGCCGCTTAAATAGCTCGATAAACCCCTCATTTTCGGCTAAAAATCGGCGAAGTTTTATGCAAAGCAGCAAAAACACCCGTGAAGATTTTCATCAATTGTACAACTTTGCTAACTTCTCAACATTTTGCTGACCAATTCCGCTAACTTTAGGGAAAATAAGCAGTTTCTTAAGCATGGTGATATACTGAAGCGCCAGACAGACTGCTAGTTGTGGTCACTCCAACATACTGACAATTGACTGCCCAGCTGCTACAACTTATACGCCGCTGCGTGCACGTTCATCAAAGCAGTCTCTGAGCATAAGCGCATAAGACGCATAACAGACCAAACTAAGGGTAATCCATTGATGAAAAGCAAACATTCTTTGTTAGCCATACAGATCCATGCCGCCTTAATCGCGGCCGCCATTGGTCTTTCTCCTGCGGCATTCGCCCAGGAAAGTGACAAAGCCAAACAGGAAGATCAAGCACTAGAAGTGATCATGGTCACGGCGCAAAAGCGTGTTCAAAGTACACAAGAAGTGCCTATTTCTGTTGCGACGCTGTCAGGTGAGAAATTCGATGCCATTTTCGCTGGTGGTGACGATATTCAAGCGCTTGGGGTAAAAGTCCCAGGTTTATACGCAGAATCCTCTAATGGTCGTGCTGCACCGCGTTTTTATATTCGTGGTTTAGGTAACACCGATTTCGATTTGGCTGCATCACAACCAGTGTCAGTCATCATGGATGACGTGGTGATGGAAAACGTCATCCTGAAAAGTTTCCCGTTGTTTGATATCGACCAAGTCGAAGTAATTCGTGGCCCTCAAGGCACTTTATTCGGTCGTAACACCACTGCCGGTATGGTCAAATTTGGCACTGTTAAACCACGCCAAGAATTTGATGCTTATACCAAGTTAAGCGTTGGTAACTTAGGCACATTTAACTTTGAAGGCGCAGCCGGCGGCAGCTTAACTAACGAGTTATCTGCCCGGGTTTCAGTATTGTCGCAAAATCGCGATGACTACATCGACAACAGCTTCACCAACGTCAAAGACTTTACTGGTGGCTTTGATGAGAAAGCAGCTCGCGCGCAATTCTTGTACGAGCAAGGCAACACTACAGCGTTGCTGAATATCCATACTCGCAAGTTAGATGGCACTTCATCTATCTTCCGCGCAAACGTGTTCACTAAAGGTGATAACGAGTTAAACGGCAACTATGACCGTGACAGCGTGGCTTACAACGAAGGCGACGGTAACTTCCAACGTTACGATAATACCGGTGCGTCGTTAAAGCTTGATTTTGATTTAGGCGACTTGACGCTGACCAGCATCACAGCACAAGAAAATGCTGATGGCGAAGGTAAAGGCGATATCGACGGCGGCACACCTGCAGGTCCTGGTTTTATCCCGTTCCAAGCGGTAACAGAAGACCAATTGAAAGACTTGAAACAGTTTACTCAAGAAATTCGTTTAGCCAGTGATTCAGGTAAAGATGTTGAATGGCAAGTTGGTGCATTTTACTTCGATTCGTCATTTGGCGTGACCAGTATCGATGGTTTCTTCGGTGCTACAACGGTTTACCACGCAAACACCAGTTTTGCAGTCTTTGGTCAATCCACTTATGCGCTAAGCGATAAATGGGATGTTACTGCTGGTCTTCGTTATACCGACGACAAAAAAGACTTTGAAGTCGGCGACCAGAACGTTAATGGTTTTGCTTTAGTTATTGGCGCAGCGCAGATCCAAGATTATGCGCCAGTGCATGCGAATGATGGTCAGGTGAGCTGGGAATTAGCAACTAACTATCGCGTGACTGATTTAACTTCTGTTTACGGCCGACTGGCTCGTGGTTTCCGCGCGCAGTCAATCCAAGGTCGCGACTTAGCCTTTGAAGGTAACCCTTCGGTGGCTGATTCAGAAACAATCGATTCAGTAGAATTCGGTGCTAAGTCTGACTTGTTAGATCGCACCATGCGCTTAAACGGTGCTGTGTTCTACTACAACATCAATGACATCCAATTATCAGCTATCGGCGGTGCTTCACAAGGTAACGCCTTGTTAAATGCCGACAAAGGTACTGGTTATGGTTTTGAAATTGATGGCGATTGGCGTGCACTGAGTAATCTGACCTTAGGCGCAGGTTTTAGCTATAACCACACTGAGTTAAAAGATGCCGATTTATTAGTGGCAACTTGTGGTTCTGGCCAATGTACTCCAACAGATCCGTTAAATGCCCAAGATCGTGCTTTTGTTGACGGCAACCCGTTCCCACAAGCGCCAAAAACCATCCTGACTCTGAACGGTCGTTATGACTTCCCAGTAGATTCAGGTGAAGTGTACATCTACGGTGATCTGGCAATTCAAGGTAAAACTAACCTGTTCTTATACGAAGCTGAAGAGTTCCAAACTAGCGGCAACAAAGAAGCAGGTTTACGCGTCGGTTACATGAACTATGACGGTAACTACGAAGTTGCCATGTTTGGCCGCAACATCACTGACGAAGACAACGTCAAAGGCGCCATCGACTTCAACAACAACACCGGTTTTGTCAATGAACCGCGTATTATTGGTGTTGAGTTCAAGAAGAGCTTCTTCTAAGCCAAGCACTTTTATTGCTTAGCAAAAAGCCCTCGCATTGCGAGGGCTTTTTTATAGCTGAGAACTACATAGAATTTACGATTTCCGCATGGTCGTCCATCAGCTTATTATTCAAAAATTTCTGTGTTGCTAACCTGCCACTGACCACTTTGCTTGGTTAACACCACGCTGCCTTTGATGCCTTCTGGGTTATACACAACTCCAACGATGCACTGAGTTGCATCACAGCTTGGAGCAAGCGTAACCGCGTCCGCATTGCCATCGGCATAACTTTGGGTCACAACCTGAGCCCCATACAGCTGCAAATTTACTGGACGGCCGTCAAACGGCGGTTTGAAAGCGACACGAACCGGCACTCGCCCTGCGGCTTCCGGATGCAAATACATGGCGACATCCTTGTGACTAAGCACTGCGCCAACAACGGCATCAAAGTCTGCCGTGGTGAGTATCGATTCTGAAGGATGTTTTCCAACATAAGATTGCGCGGTCACTCCACTAGAAGTACTAGCACAAGCTTGAACCAGTAATAACAAACTTATCAATGCAATACGCATCACTTGCTCCATTTTTGTGACGATGGTTTGATTTAATTCGGCTGAATTTGCTCATGCCGTGGCTCGACATTAAAGCAAAAACAAACAAAACCATAACACTTTAGCAACCAAAGCTATAGTCACGACTTCAGTCTTTGTCATGAGCGCTAGCAACGGCTTAACTGTGAGAAAAATTAGGCAGCCACTAATTGTTGGCAGGGGCTTATTACTACTTGAGTTTACTCTGTTTTTTTGCGAGACTCTGCCCGCTTGTTGTCAAAACAATTCAGCTAGCGGGCGTCGTATAATGGTAATACCCCAGCTTCCCAAGCTGGTGCCGTGGGTTCGATTCCCATCGCCCGCTCCAAAAATCGCATGATCATTCCTAAAAACTGCATACGCCTAAGTTCAGACAAATGTGCTACATTGCGATAAGCAAAACGCCAGCATTCATGCTTAGATTATTGTTATCGACGTGTCGAAGAGAAATGGAATGACTCAACAGATCAAACTTTCCGCAGCCTTAGTAGCTGAGCTAGTCGACCGACGTCAGCATGGCCGTGTCGGCCCATTATTATCGCAACGTCCGGATTCACTGCCCGCAGCATTTGCAACGCAACAAGCCGTGGCCAGTTTGTTATCAAACCCAATTATCGGTTGGAAATGTGGTATGCCCAGCAGCGAGCGTTGGGTGTTAGCGCCACTATTTCAAGCTGAATTGCAAACGGCATCAACCTGCCAACTATGGCCAAGCAATAATGGTCTGGCTCGTGTCGAACCTGAGTTATGTTTTGTGCTAAAACAGCCATTGCCGGCAAGGGTTTTGCCCTACTCCCCCCAAGAAATTGATGCGGCAATTGGCGCAACTCATATCGTTTTAGAACTTATTCAAAGTCGCTATGCCAACGATTCAGGGGCTTTATTTCTCGACCAACTTGCCGATGGTTTGTTTAATCAAGGGTTGTGGCTTGGACCAAAAATCCATGGCGAAGAAGCAAGTGCTTTTGAGCTGCGTTATCACGTCGGCTGCGCACAAGTTAGTGCAACCAACGCTAGCGAAGGTGAAACTGCAGGCAATTCAGCCGCTGACGATACTAGCAATATGGTTTGCCTTGCCGGCAAGCATCCCAATCAAGCGCCACGATTACCCTTGTATTGGCTAGTTAATTTTCTGTCTGCGCACCAGATCGATCTAAGCGCAGGTCAAATGATCATTACCGGCTCTTATGCTGGTGTGTTAGAGTTTCCGCTTGATACTCCAATCCAATTGCACTTTGGTAGTTTGGGACAAATTGAGTTAGTTTTCGGTTCGCGAAATTCAACATCGGCCAACACTTAGCCGAGCTTTTCATTTTCAAATCCGCGACCAGTTGAGAAATCAGGAGTTGGTATGGAGTTTTTGCCATCAGAATGGCTGAATATGAGCCCCCTATTGGCATTCGGTTGTTTGTTGGTCGTGGGTGCTATGGGCGGTTATTTAGCGCATCTCTGGTCTTGGTTACCGAGTATCACCGGTTTTATGGCTGTCGGCTTTTTGATTGGGCCTGGTGGTTTAGGCCTGTTAAACGAAGAAGCGTTGCAACAAGCTCGTATTTTAATTGATATCGCACTTGCACTTATTTTATATCGACTTGGCACCTCGCTCGATTTGCGCTTTATTCGACAAAATCTTGGATTATTGCTGACGTCTCTTGCAGAAGCCGTGCTCAGCTTCACCGGGGTTTTCACTTTGTTGTGGGCTTTGCAATTTCCCCCTGTTATCGCTGCGGTCATCGCTGCGATCTTAATTTCCTCGTCACCTGCAGTGTTATTGCACGTTGCCCACGAGGTTGGCGCTAAAGGTCCGGTCACCGAATCAGCAAAAACCCTAGTAGCACTGAATAACTTGTGGTCGTTTTTAGCCTTTGTACTGGTGATCCCGGCGCTGTTGCTGCAAGAACATGTCAGCTTTACCACCGTGGTGCTGCAGCCAATGTACTTGTTGGGCGGCTCCGCATTATTGGGCTTAGTCATGGGCTATTTGCTGCATTTTTTAAGCAGCCGAACCCATCACGCTGAACAGTATAAAGTTGCTTTGGTGGTCGGAACCTTAATGCTCACCCTTGGTTTGGCCCAACAGCTGAAACTATCGGCACTATTTGCCCCCTTGCTAGTTGGGATAGTGGTGCGCAGTATCGAACGCAAAGTAGTAGTGTCTGCCATTGAATTTGGCAGCGCTTTTGAATTGTTCTTTATCGTGCTGTTTGTCTACGCCGGCGCTAACTTGCACCTTGCCGATTTATGGCAATTTGCGCCTGTTATTTTGGTCTTGGTGCTGGTGCGTAGCCTGCTAAAAACCATGATGGTGGCATTTGCGCTGCGCTGGCAAGGTGTTCGTTGGCCTGCAGCCACCGCAAGTGGCTTGTTGCTTATTCCGATGGCAGGTTTGGCTATCGGTCTCACCCAAACCAGTGCCAAATTGGTTCCTGAACAGGCTGGCCTCATCAGCGCAATAGTGCTCGGTGCAGTTACACTTTTTGAAACTGTCGGACCACCAATTGCTGCTTGGGCGTTTCGTTTAGCCGGTGAAACCGCCGAGCAAAAAAACGCGGATCCAAAAAATCAAAAGCTTAACCAAGGTTGGAAAATTGCTGGCTCGGTTGACGTGGACTTAAGTGTCATTCACCAAGCCAACCCAGACAACGCAGAACCTGTTGCACCAGCAGCACCTGTCCAACGCAGTCGTTGGTGGTTTTGGCGCTAGGTTCATCAGATCCGTGGTGATGAACTACCAACGCCCAGCGTTCATCAACCCGATGATCATGCCAACATAACCAGCGATAATCCCGACTGCGGAGCCAAACACACAACCCCAAAACTGCATACGCTGCCGTTTTGCCTCTGCAGGATCGTTCATACGCTGGCGCATCAACCTCGGGCCGATAATTTGGTATAACCGTAACGAACTCACGACAACACCAGCCACCAGCACAGTCATTGCCAGTAACGGCCCGAAGCTTCCACTCGTCATTTCATAGGCCAGCGTCAGCAAAAACCCCATCATCAAGATAAATCCGATGCTTTGCATCCGCAGTCGCCGGAGCAAAATGCGTTCTTGTTCACTATCGGCCGCGTTCAACGAATGACGCATCCCCCAATAAGCGGCCAAGGCCGCTAAGCCAGCGCCTATCATGGCACCACCAAACATGATGGCTAACTTGCTCGAGCCACTGCTGTTACTGGCAGCAGCACTTGCTACTGCTGCCGCAGCTGGAGGTGCAAAAGTCAGATTGGCCATAATCAGTGCCGTTAGGCCTAAACCTGGTGCAGTACTGAGCAGCAAATTGCCATATTTTGCCAGCAGTTCTGCTTTTAATGCTTCCCGCACACGCTGCAATTTCTTACGCACATTCGCTTCGCTTAAACCCAGCAGGTCGGCAACCTGCTGACTCGATTGTTCCTCGCGGTAATACAGCAACACAATTTCGCGACTATCATCCGGCAGCGCATCAATAAACTCGCTGAGGATGATCGACTGTTCACTGCGTTCAAAATTTTGCGTTAAACAGGCATCTGGATCGGCAAAACTCTCTAGCAATAACTCGGCTTCCTCGCCACGCACCGTGCTACTGACTCGATTATCCCGTAAATAGTTGTAGGCTCGGTAACGGGTAATTTGACGAACCCAAGGCAAAAAACTCGCCGGTTCTTTTAATGTACCGAGCTGCTGCCAAACATAGATAAATACATCTTGGGCAACTTCTTCACTGGCATCCAAATCGCGCAATATGGCCAAAGCGATCCCCGAAACTGTTTGTCGACAACGATTCACCAATCGTTCGAACGCCACCACATTACCTTCTGTTGCCGCAAGCACGTCCGGCACTAAGGTCTGTTCAACACTTGTTATCATTTAGCGTGCCCCTTGCAGGAACTTATTGATTTTATTAAACATCCACTGCGGATCGTCGAGCATAATAAAATGCCGTGATTGCCAATTAAATTCAAGAGTAGCTTGTGGGGCCGCCGCTAATTGTTGTTGATAAAGGCTGGTCACGGCAGGACGCATACTCTCTGCTGGTAACGCGCCACCTGCGCCAAGCAATAATACCGGTTGACGTAATTTCGCCAACTCTGGTCGCAGATCGCTGGTTAATAGCTCAAACATCGCTTGCCCAACTGCACTGCGGTCTGAAGCCATAGCCATCGCTAAGACCTGGTCGGCATTTTTACCGGCACTGGCTTGAATAAATAACCCTTGAGCTATTGTCGAGCGAAATTGTTCGGCAGAAAATTGCTGGTACATCAACTTAATCTGTGCAGCTTGTTGTTGCATATCAGACACTTGCGTTTTGGCGTCACGCGTAAACACTGGCGCTAAATAGGGTAAACCATCCACCGCCACAATTGGCCCGATCAAATCTGGGGCAGAAGTTGCAAGCGCAAATGCCATGTACCCGCCAAGACTGTGACCAATAACTACCGGCTTATTCAGCTTCTGCTCGCGAATATAATTCAGCAGTTCGGTTTTAACGACCGGTAACAAAGGTCCTGCAATAGCCGGCTTTCCAGCAAAACCAGCAATATGCACAACATGCACTTGATGGTTTTTCCTGAGCTCGTCGACTGTACTCTGCCAAACCGAACCATCTGACATTAAACCCGGAATTAATATAACCGGCGCTGCAACGGTATTTGGCGATGCTGAAGACTCAGTTACCGAAACCGAAAAGCTTTGATATTCCGCTGTCTTAGCATTTGCCGGTTGATTTAAATAACAAATAAGTGACACGTATAATGCGATAAACACTGCTTTAGTATTGGATTTGCACTTGATCATCAAGCAACTCCTTCCATGATGGTGATTTCGGCCTCGTCGAATTTCGACGAAGTGGCCTGCAATGTCTGGCTACGCTTGGTAAAAATGCAGGTCCTTATTCCCAAGTACCCTGAGCAAAGCTGTGTGTGACAAAGTTTTTGAAATATTTTTTGGCTAGTGGCGTTTGCGCTGCAAAGTTCGCTTGAGTTCGTGGCTCAATTAATCGACAATCGGCAGAATTTATTTGCTTATGACAAGTAAGAAAAGCGTAGCCTTCCATCGATTTGCAATGATATGCAGTTAGGCTATGCCCAAAATTTTACAGAATTAGATCAACAGCCAACGCCGCCGAATAGTCCGAAAAATAATGGTGCGGCCAAAGTTAGATCGATTATTAATCTGTTGCGGAGTACTTTTTGCTGAGTTTATGTTTTCTTCGACTAGGTCGGACCGGCACAGCCATGCTGCTAACGTTACTGCTTGGCGTCGCTTGGCAGACGCAAGCAAAAACCGAACTGCCACTGGCCCCGGTACAAGCACTGCTGACAGAAAAACGCTTGGTGGTTGGCTTAGCCGTGTCGGAACTTGGCACTAATTCGCGTTGGCAACTAAACCCGCAACAGCAATTCCCACTGATGTCGGTATTCAAATTTCCGCAGGCCATATTGGTACTCAAACACGTCGACGAAGGTAAATTACGGCTCGACCAGCAAGTGTCTATCGACCGTCGCCAGCTGATGTTAAAAACCTGGAGCCCGATGCTCAAGGATCACACTGCGCAACAATTTTCATTAACAGTGAAAGAGTTACTTCGATATTCAGTGTCTTTAAGTGACAACAATGCGTGCGACATTTTGTTTAATTTGATTGGTGGCCCAGCTGCGCTACAACAATATTTCGTCGACTTAGGCATTACCGACGTGCAAATTCGCATCAACGAATTTGGCTTGAATCAGAAATTCAGCGCCCAATATGAAAACTGGATAAAACCCGCAGCAGCCTTAGAATTGTTGGAAAAATTCTATGCCGCAGAATTATTGTCGTCTCATAGCCAACAATTGTTGTGGGATCTGATGTTAGAAACACCTACAGGCCAAAAACGGCTCAAAGCTGGCATCGGCAACGACGCTTTACTCGCCCATAAAACTGGCACCTCAAGTCAAGATACCGACGGTTTACTGGCTGGCATCAACGACATCGGCATTGTGCAATTGCCTGATGGCCGCGCATACGCAATTGCCATATTTGTGAAAAACAGTTACGAAAGCTTTGATGATACCGAAAGACTAATTGCGGAGATTAGCAGCAAGGTTTATCAGGCGTTTACGCAACAGTAATCGGCTTATATCGGCTTAGCCAAGAAGTCTGTGACTTCGCTGACTTTGCTTCGACTCACCGGAATTTCGGCTTGGTTCACTAACACCAATATGCCCTCACGACCTTGTCTGCGAAATTCTTGCACAGCCGCTTTGTTAACCCAATAAGATCTATGCGGCTGCATACCGGCAAGGCCATCGCAGGCCATAATTGCATCTTTTAGGTTGGATAAAATTAAAGCTTGTCCGGCAGTAGTCACAACCATTAAATAATGTAATTCAGATTTCAAATACAAAATCTGCCCTCTTTTACTCTCGGGAAGTAACGCCAATAATTGGATTGCCGGTTCTGCCATATCAGTTTTTTCTGCCAGCACCTCCGCTGATGTGGTCTGATCTTGGATTTTCACCACCTTAAAACCCAGCATCCATGGTGCGTTGATTGCGAGCCAGCATAAAACAACAGGGGGCATTACCCCGCTAGCTTCATCTGCGAGTGCACGCCAAACCTCTAAATGCCCTTGCGGCAAAGGATCATTGCCAAGCATGAGATCGGCGAGCAGTGCAAATGGCACAAAAAACAATGCTCCAACACATCCGGCGATGAATAATCTAAACCAAGGGTTCAATTGATTAAAGCGCCTGAATGACATCCCCAGTTTGTAGCTAACGACCATGAGCAGCATGGGTCCAATGCTTTGGAATAACCAAAGTAAAAGATTGATCCCAAACGCTACATCGTTGCTGTTTTCAATCAATGCAAACAACAGCGCAAGCAAAATGCTAATACTCGCGAAGTATTTGGTCGGCGATACGTCACCCAAATCGAACGAATACTGACTCATCGTGAGCTCCTTGCTCTATCCATGCTGCCCATTGGTGCAAAAAACTGCCCATTCATGCAATTGCAAAAACCAAGCAATATAAATTCGCATAATAAAAACAGTTCATTTCATTCAATAAGGAATAAATCTTATGGCTATCAATCGCAACTTATCAATTCTTTTTACCACAGTCGCTATCTCAGTGTGCAGTACCACTTTGCAAGCTGCCGAATCCGGCCATTTTTACTTGAAGCCCTATACGGGCATCAGTTACATGAACGATGTCACTGGAATGTCGGGGGCATCCAGTGTTGAAGTCGAGCTAGACAAAGGCTTAGTGTTGGGCGCAGCTTTTGGCTACCGTTACAATGCCAATATTGCGGCAGAGTTTGCTTGGGAATATCGAACCAACGATAGCGAAACTAAAGTCGGTACTGAGTTTTATCCCGAAGGAAACTATGCCTCAAATCTGTTTTATCTCAATGGCATCTATTTCTTTGATCCAATTGGCAAGTTGACTCCATACCTCGGCGCGGGTCTGGGTTGGATGCAAGAGATCGATATAGATTTAGAGCGCAGTGGAGTGGAAACGTCCTTTTCTAATAGTGGCAAGTTGTCCTACCAAGGTTTTGTCGGTCTCGAATACCAGCTTTCTTCAGCTTGGTCGATCCATACAGAGTTGCGCCATGCAGGCGCTAAATCGGGTGATTTAATCGGCGAACAAAACAAAGCATTGTTCGCTAATTTGAATTACAAACCCTTTACTTGGCAGTTAGGGGCGAAGTATCAATTCTGACGACCAATTGTAAACTTTAACTTGCATGGCATTTCAGCGAATGAGGCAGGCTAGCAAAAGCTTGCCTCATTGCGAGATAACAATCTTGCTGAAACTAAGCATCAGTTTGGCTATTAATCAGCTACCGTCGATAATCTCAACTTACAGTTCCGTTTGATTTGGCTTATAGTCGGTTATTATCTATCCAGATCAACAGGCTAGGCTGGTCACATGCAGCAGATTTTCCGCAGAAAAATTCCCTTTTATATTCATATTTCCTATTTATTTGTGGCGTTTTTGCTCGGTTTTGCGCTGATTAATGGCTGGAATCAATTTCAAAGCATGGACCAGCTGTTAAAGCAGCAGGCTGACCAACAATTTCGTTTGGCAGAGCAAGCCACTGTCGCAGAAATAGCGGCGATTTACCAAAGCGGCGCGCAGCAAACCACACTGCTGGCGCAACATCCGCTAACTACTGCAAGAACCTTAGACCAACGTTTAGATAACCTCGGTTTTGTGACCACTACCTTGCAATACAATCCGGCAATTGTGACGCAATACCTAAGCTATCAAAATGGCGACTACTTTGGCGTGCGTAAATATTCTGGCAGTGCGTTGGTGCAACAGCGATATAGTCCGCCAGCAGGCACGGTTTGGATTGTGGAAAGCCTGACTACACCAGCGGAACACCCTGTCGCTGAACTGCTATTTTTCAATGAGCAACTGGTGCAGCTCGAACGCAGGACTTTTCCGGCGCTTGATAGACACCAAACGGCCACCTCGTTAGCTTCGGCGCAGCTCAAAATCACCGAACCTTATCTATTTGCAACTAGCGGTTTGGCCGGTCTTAGCTTTGTCCAACACAGTAGCGATCAACTGGCTGTGGTCGGCAGCGATATTCGCTTAGCGCGGATCAATGATTATTTGCTACGCCACAAAATCACTAGCGATACTCGCTTAGTGTTACTCGACCACAAAGAACAAGTACTCGCAAGCCATCACGGCACGCCGGATGGAATGGCAATGGACAACGGCGTCCTGCCAACTTTAACTGATTTTGATGCGCCAGTATTAAAGGCAATACAGGCCTTGCAGCCTAGCGCCGGAACTACAAGCTTTGAGCTGACCGACGGCGAAACTTGGGAAGGCTTAGCGGTTGATATTCAGGCACCTTCAATGCCGCCGCTCAAGCTATTAATGGCAACCCCACATCGCGAGTTAATGGCTACCGCGATTGCCGAACGTAACCGTAGCTTGCAAATATCGTTGTTAATTGTCGCCTTTGGGCTGCTCGCAGCAATTTGGCTAGCGCGTAAAGCGTCAAACCCTATCAATGCCTTGACTGCTGAAATCCATAAACTTGAGCAATTTCAATTTGATGAAGCGGTTCAGGTGGACACCAATATCAGCGAAATTGCCCGACTCGCCAACAATTTGGGTTCGATGAAAACCACCATTCATCGCTTTATGGAGCTGTCGCAAGCACTTGCCGCTGAAACCAATTTTGGTCGGCTGCTGGCGAGAATATTGGACGAGCTCGGCAGCGTGGTACAGGCGGATGGTGGGGCGATTTTCGTCACACACAACGATGGTGCGCAGTTAGCCAGCGAACAATATTTCTGGCAAGGCAAAGCACAGCCCGCTTCACCACTGTTTTTTGCCATGAATGGCAATCACGTCATTGCCAAAGCCTTGCAAGCCGAGCAAGTGCTGCAAACCATCAGTCCGACGGAATTACAAACGGCCTTTCCTTGGTTTCCTGCAGTCAGCAAACAATACAACCAACTGACATTACCGCTGCGTAATCGCGAAGGCACCTTGATTGGCGCACTAGCACTCCTTATCGATAGCTCGCGCATTCCAAGCGCTGATTTGCTGGCATTTGTGAAAACAATCGCCGCAACTGCCGCTGTCGCCGTCGATACCCAGCGCTTAATCAAAGAACAAAAGGTGCTGCTGGAAGCCTTTATCCAACTAATCGCTGGCGCTATCGACGCTAAAAGTCCATACACTGGTGGTCACTGCCAACGCGTACCGGAACTTACCAAAATGCTGGCGCACGCCGCCGAGCAGCAAAACTCTGGGCCTTTTGCCGATTTTTCGTTAAATGAAGATCAATGGGAAGCGCTGCATATCGCCGCTTGGCTGCATGATTGCGGCAAAATTACCACGCCCGAATATGTCGTCGACAAAGCAACCAAACTCGAAACGATTTACGACAGGATCCATGAAGTCAGAATGCGTTTTGAAGTACTCAAACGCGATGCTGAAATCCGCTACTGGCAAGATGTCGCCTCGCATGGCGCTTCTGCAGAGCGCCAGCAACAGCTGAAACAAGAACTCGAAACCTTGGATGAAGAATTTAGCTTTATTGCCAGCTGTAACGAAGGTGGCGAGTTTATGGCACCGGAACTTGTGGCGAGGTTGCAGCAGATTGCCGCTCGAACTTGGCAACGCACCTTGTCCGATCGGATTGGCATTTCCCATGAAGAACAATTACGTAAAGCACGCACCGAAGAGCCGGTACTTCCGACCACAGAGTCACTACTCGCCGATAAAGCAGAGCATATTCTAACAAGGGCGGAACGTGACAAACTGCCGGCGGACAATCAATGGCAATTTAAGGTGGATGTGCCAGAGCACTTGTACAATCGCGGCGAGCTTTACAATCTAGCAGTCGCTCGCGGCACTTTGTCGAACGAAGAGCGTTATAAAATCAATGAGCACATCATCCAAACCATCATCATGCTGGAAAAACTGCCGTTCCCGCGGCATTTAACGGCAGTGCCGGAAATCGCCGGCGGCCATCACGAAAAAATGAATGGTACTGGCTATCCGAAACGACTAACGCAGCAGCAAATGAGTTTGCCGGCGCGGATGATGGCCATCGCTGATATTTTTGAAGCACTGACCGCGGTCGACCGCCCCTACAAAAAAGGTAAAACCTTGTCAGAGGCCATCAAAATCATGGGTTTTATGCTCAAAGATCAGCATATTGACCCTGATTTATTTGCATTATTCCTCAGCGAAGGCCTGCATTTGGAATACGCCAAACGCTTTATGCGACCCGAGCAAATCGATGAGGTGGATATTTCGCAGTACCTTATAAAAGACTAAGCCGGATCATCCGGCTTAATCTTTTATACTTTTTGCGGTGATTGCGCAGTGTTGATGACGCAGTGTTGATGGCTCATTGCTGATGACTCAGTACAGATTGTTCTTTAGTGATAGCGGCGAGTTCACTGACAAGGCAATTCAAAATCCACATGGTAGTGTTCGTCGTGTCGCACCCAAGGCTTTTTCTTCGAAAAGGTCAGTGCAGACTGAAGTTGCGTGCCGTACTTTGTGGCAAATAATTGTTTTTGCAAAGTATTATCAAAAATGACCCGCCAGATTTTTACGCCATGCCGATCGGCGACCTGTTTCAGCGTCAATAAATGCAGCGCCATCGCGTCGTAATCAATTCGATAATCATCATATTGGCCTTGATTGCTAAATTCGATGTTGTAACCAAATTTATTAAAAGTGTTGGTAGATAAGGCTTCTGACTCGCCATCGCTATTGAGCACCGGTACAAAAAAATCAACCGACAAGCCATTTTGATGGGTTTTATGCGGCCGAAATTGACCGCCTTCTTCCCAGCCTGTTTCACCGTACACAAACACTTTATTTGGTGCTTTGCGCTGCAGCTCAGCATAGGTTTCCACCACAATTTTTTGCACTTCACTATGCAGATAGGTGCGACCAGCGCCAACCCCTAAAATACTGTAAGCAACATAGTTTTCGCCGGAACTTGGCAACTGCCAACCATGTTCTAAGCGACCTTTGGCAGTGGTGCCATAGCAGGTGCTTGGGGTTTCGTCGGCAGCAACCGTGCAACTTGCGATTGCGAGCCCGCAAGTTAGCGACAGTGCACGTCGAAATTTTATCGTGAAAACACTTTGTGTGTTCATGTCATCGCAGCGCCAACAGCTTGCCGAACTGTGATCCCGGCAGGGTCAAAATCATGCAGGCAATAGACATTGATGCCAAGATTATCCGGCGTCACTCGTTTACGGTGAAACGGATAAATACCGCAGACTTTGCAAAAAAAGTGCGACGCTGTCTGCGTATGAAATTGGTACTTGGTTAAACTCTCTTCGCCTGAAAGCAGCTTAAACTGGCTTTCATGCACTTTCACCATCAACGCATTTTTGCGCCGACAAATCGAGCAATCACACATGGTGAGTTCAGGAAAATCGGTTTCAATTTCAAACTGCACAGCGCCGCAATGACAGCTGCCACGATACTTCTGCATTTCACGATGACCCATCGCAACTCCATTTTGAATGCCAAATTCGCTGTAGATTAAAAAAGATCACCCCAAGTTACCAGCAGTTTCGCCTGAGTTTTACCACTCATTGCAATCGATGCACACCGCAACTTGCCAAGTCATGCACAAGCGCTGACAGGCATAGAGCATTGGACCGCAAAAGCGGATTACCACTTAATTTTGTACAGCAGTTCTAGCTACTTAGAATGTTAGTTTTAGGGCATTGCCTCATAGCGAGGGTGGCACCAATAAACGGAAGGACGGCTACTGCAGCTAAGCCCAGCTCAAGATGGTATCCGCGAAAAAGCCCCCCAATAAGTTGATGTACATTTTGGACATCACCAGCCAAGAGTTGAATGGCAATCGAGGGCGCTGTGCCAAGTGCGTAGGCAGCGATAGCTATTGAAAATGATAATCCGATTAATACCGCATAATGCTCGACACGGGGCCAGCGATGACATGCTAAAGCCAAAATATTCAGAAGTGGAATCGCAACTATCACCACATCACGAAGACGATGTAAAACCAAAATGCCAAATATAATGCACAGAGCAGAAAGACCAATACCTACGCTTGATTTAATAGACAAGAGGCGTAAGGGAATAACAATCAGCAAAATGATGATAATTGCACACCCTATCGACACTACATCAAAGGGAAGTCTGGCTAACATTTGACTCATATACAAAATTTGCAATGGAGCAAATAGAAAGGCAAGTACAAGTGCTGCAATACGAAGTGGAGCCATTAGATACACTCTTTTTTAGCGGCAGAAAACCGTAAGTTATTGCCAAATTAAAAATAACTATCCGTTAAATACTCTAAGAGCAACTATATCTAAAAATTAGAATTTAGGGTCACATCAAACTTTAACTAGATCGCTTTTGCTGCAGAGCCGTTTTTGGTCAGAACCCAGTACCTCACAACGGCCATCCACTTTTTAATTGAGGATGGCCTCATTTAGATTAAAATTGGTCTATGCCATACCAAAGTATTGGCGCTTGGTATTCTGATCAATCAATCTAAACTGTTCGCGAGTTTGCTCCTTTAACTGTGCTAGCCACAACCGCCAACTCCAGTCGCTAGATAATAAAACAGGTTATAACGATGTTTGGCGATTAAATGCGCCAAATCATAATTGGTATGCAGCGGCATTTGCCCTAGCACTTCCAACGCATCTATTTGCTGAGCGTAAGCGTCAACCTGTGTATCAATTGCCGACACCATCACCGAGCATTGACTGCCAAATCGCTGGTTGATCAGTGTTTTGGCTTGCTCATGCTGCTCTAACCATTGCTCCGCCATCTGCTGATAACAGCTGGCAATGCCATCACTAATGAGCTGATTACCTTCAGGTTTTACCGCAAGAACTTCCTCAATACATTGCTTGAACACTCGTTCAAGATCTTGTTCAACACGTTCTGCGGTCGGTAACTGCGGCAACGGTGCTGCGCAAACCTCCCCGACGACAATTAAGCCTATGCCGAAGACGTATGATTCAAAGAATTTCAGTAATTTCACAATAACTTCCTTGTTGTAGTTCGCAGATGAGCGATCGTTGCAGGTAGGCACTCTCAACGACAACTTACGATTATCACATTGATTTATTTAGATATTAACCTAAAGCAATATAAAACAGCGTCAGCGCCAAAGGCAATGAAACTAGGCCGATCAGCCGAAACTGCGATCGGAACTTATCAGCCGACCAACGCGCAAACTGACGATGGCGAGCAGGTGGCGTTAGCGCTAAACCAATACCTACCAATAACAAACCGCTGCCTAGCAACCGAATCACCGTTGGTGCCAACGTATCATCAGCAAACCAAACAAACACCACTCCGACAAGCAAACGACTGATAATCTCAAAGGGATGAAAAAAGGTTTTCTCACTGAAACTGACGATGCCATCGGCAAAAACATTAGGTTTTACTGCCATTGACAGGCATAAAACGAACATCAAAATTGCAAATGCGGCAATGAAATACATGTTTAGAGTGCCTTTTCCTTGGAAATTGGTGGCAATAGCTGCCTTTCAGCACAGTGTCTGCTCACCAAGATATTTTGACAATGCGCCAGCAACTAGATTTTGTAAGCAAAGACATCAGCAGCGCTTTTCCATCACAAAATTTGTCAATAATTGCCCGCGGATCTCAACCTGCTGCGCTTTGACTTCAACAAACCCAAAAGCAGCAAAAAATGGCCGCGCGGTGATGCTCACATGCGCATACAACCGAGCATTGCCCTGTTGCTGTGCGGTTTCCAGTAATTTTTGCATCAAAGCTTTCCCAACTCCTTGCCGCTGATATTGAGCGTGACAAAAGAAATGATCAATATAACCATCTGCTTGAATATCGGCATAACCGACAATGACTTCATCTAACTCGGCGATAAAAGGATTGATTGCGGATAATCGCGCCAACCAAGCGGAAAAATCGTACGATAGTGGCACCCAAGCGGCAATTTGACTGGCGTTATAGTCACGACTATTAACTTGATGCACAGTCTCAACGAACAACGCGCGCAGCGCCGCAGTGTCTGTGGCTTGGAATTTTCGGATTTTGAGCACATATTCTCCATGACTACACTCAAACAGTTCACCATCAACCTGCACCACTAAAAGTACAATTATTCGTCAACGCAATCGTAGTTCTATTGATTTTAACTGAGCAGTAAACTGCGCGTCTAAATTTGCTAGAGCTAACGCCCGCCACCCACTTCACTCATGATCCGCTCAAACATGGCGTCATTTTTATTCTCGCCACAAGACACGGGCTTCATGCTAAAAATATCCGCGCGCAGGTCAGCACCGGCATTGGCGAGATAGCAATAATCTCCGATCTTTTCAATAAAACTGCCATCGTCCTGTACATCGAGGACGTTACCAGCAACATGCGCCGGGGCGTTTTTTTGGCTTCGGTTGTTACTTAATTCGCGCATTTCAGGCCTAATTTGGCTTGCCTCTAAAGTCTCACGACTAACCTCCTGTTGCTGCCTAGTTGCAAGGGCTAAGCTGCGCTCTGCAAGGCTAAAATTGGCGGTGACAGGCTCGGAAACATTGGTGACGATGGCACTCTGCGCTTTTGTGCTATTTGCAATTGGCTTGGCGGCGGACTTAACTTCCTCACTTGTTTGAACTCGCGCTGTTGTCGGCTTGGGCTTACTCTTTGCTGGCAATACGGTTTTTTTAATGACTGGAACATTTGGCGCAGGTGCAGGTAGCTGCGGTTCAGAGCGAGTTGGCACCGGTGTGGGCACTAACGGCGCTTGGTAAATAAATGCGGCTATCGGCGTCGATTCTGCCAATGGCAGTACCAGTGGCTCGGCCAAATAACTGTGCCTGAATATTGCAATGACCAGTGCATGCAATAAAACAGAGTATCCCAAGGCTTTCAGTAAATTTTTAGGCATCGACAATAGACGAAAACAATCAATACAAACCAGACTTTAAGCAGCTGGGAAAGTTCAATAACCAAAGGCGTGCAACGATTATTCCTTTGCATTAATATGCCAGCTTCGAAGCTAGCGGCAGACCAAACGAAAGCTTACACTAGCGCGCTCATCAGTCTTAGCAGGAAGCTATTATGCAAAATCGTCGTTATTTTCTCTGTACCCTTCTGATTGCATTCATTATTTTTATCGCGTGCTTGCTGATGGCAGGTCCAATGCGTGCCGGGTTGCCAGTCGGCGGCGATTTACCCACTCGCTTACAGTATATCCAAGCAAATTTAGTGGTGTGGCAGCTCGGTTGGTTGAGCTGGATGATCTCTGCGGTTAGCTTGTTATTGTTCGCGCATTTACTGGCCACAGCGCTCACCCCAAGCGTGTGGCGTCAATTTGCTCTGACTTTAGTCGGGCTCGGCATCATTCCTGATTTGAGCGCAGAAACCTTATACGCATTAGCCCTGCCGATGTTGGCGCAACAAGGCAGTTCGCTTGATACGCTGCAGTTTATCGACCAATTCGCCATGTTGTTGACCGGCTTCCTTGGCAACGGCTTATACAATCTTGGCGGCCTGTTGCTAACCTTGTTGCTACTCAAGCAACATAAGCATCTCGCCAGTTGGCTTTATCTCGGAGTTCTAGCCTGGGTACTCGGACTTGGTTTATCGCTGGCCATCGCTTTGCAGCAACTGGCGCTGGCCGAAATCCTCACAGCCGCAAGCATGGCGCTAAGCACCTTATGGTTTGTGTTAATTGCTTATCAGTTGTGGGGAAAACCGAATGTATAGCCTACTGAAAGTGATGCATATCGGCGCTTTTATGCTCTGGTTGGGGCCGGCACTCGGCAGTTGGTTGGTGTTGCGTTATATGCAGCAGCAACAAGGGGAAACGAGTCCAGCAACAGGCTTGGTTTATAAAGTATTTTTCCTGACATTGACGCTTGAGCACATCGCATTTGTCACGCTGTTGCTTACCGGCTCGTTAATGGCCTATCAGGCGGGTTGGTTTTACACGCCATGGCTGCAACAAAAGTTATGGCTCGTACTATTGGTGATTCTACCGCTAGAAATCGTCGATATTTGGCTTGGTAATTGGCAAGCCAAACGGATTGTCGAGCTGCGCAGCCTCGGCCACCCCTTGAGTGCTCGCCAAGAGCAATTGCTGCATTTTTACCATCAGGGTTTTACTAAACTGGCGCTTTTTGTGATGCCAGCCACTATTTTGCTGATCATGTGGTTAGCGGTATCAAAACAACCGCTTTGGTGAAAGCAATCTGTATGCAGGCGTAAAACCTTATTGTTGTCTTAACCCTCGGGGGCCGAAGTAGCTATTTGGGCCCCACGGATAATTCTGAACATCATCAAAAGCGTCACCAGCAAATACAGCAAAATTGCGAGCAGTGCTAAATAGCCACCAATAGTCAAAGTCCCAGTCCCTGCATGCCACCAAATTACCAAACCAGCGGGAACCACGGAAAGTACACACAGCGCTTCACCGACTAGCGACGGCCGACGTTTTCGAAGTGCAAAAGCCAGAGCGGCCGGCAACAAAAAGCCCAAAGCCCACGCTTGCAGATGGCTGTTGTCACTCAGCAGATAGCGGTCATGTTGCACCGTCTGTGAATTATCTTCAGTTTGCAAACTGCAGGTCGAGAGCGGCAATGCCAAAGCCAATATCAACAGAGTTCCAAACAACAGCCGCAAATTCAACATAAGTATTTCCCTTTATCGCACGATAACCGCTGATTATTCTTAGTAGTTCAATCGACTTTCGCGGCTGTTGGCGTATCCGGAGATTTCAGCCGAACCGCGTCGCTATAGTAGCTTTTATAGGACGGCAGGAATGCCACTAACAATGCGAGACCAAACAATACTTGCCCGAAGATTGTGCTAAAAATAATACCGACGACACAGCCAAGCTGAATAACGGCAGGGAGTTTTTTACCAATACCCACCCACAAAATAACAGCGACCACTAAATTCCAAATCATGCTGCCAAACAGCAGCGGAAAATCGACATCCGCCAGATCATAAACGCCCAGTCGTTGCCAAAGCGCCTGCAGAAACGCACTTTCCGCGAAAAATTCTGCAGACACCAGAGACGACACGACGCAAACAATGAAAAACAATCCGATGAGGAAGCTGTAAAACGCAAACCAAATATTACTCAGCGTAACAACTGCCGGACGACTCATATTAAAGTACTCTCAAAATTAAAGATCACAATAAAAACAACAAGGTATCAACCAACTCCGAGCTACTTCCGCCCCGTAACAACTTAGACATTTTACTCAACGCAGTTGTGTAGCTCTTTGGCTGAGACGAATTTAAAGTCTGTTAACATGATTTGAAAAATCGAAAGTTGTGGCCATCTTCAATGGAAGGGTCTCATTTAAATTTGTTTAATTAATTTGCCAGCACTACTTGGCTGTCGACAGAATATCTTTGACGAAATCGTCGGCGGAGCTATAACCACGAGGTCCATAATTGAGATGTTCTTTATTTTTTGACCAGCCGCCAACAACGCCCGCGACCTCCTCAAGACCTTCTAAATTAAGAGTTTTTTCATAAGTATACACTGTGAAATCTTGATCTTTTTTCACGACTAATACGAAAAAGCACTCTGTAAATTTTTCAGGGGTTGGAAAGACAATTAATACTGCTGATGCCAAAGGCTCAACTTTAATTCCGTTGGCATATTCTTTTGAAATCAGCTTGGTCGCTACTTCCTTTAACTTGTCGGTGTCGCCTGCTTGTAACGCAGCATAAAACTGACCATCAGAGTTATATGTCCAATGCGGAATCAGCACATGCTGCAGTCCATACACATTATTTTCGGTCGGCAGCGCCATTTTTTGCTCGCCACTTTGCGAACCAGGTTTGGTGACAGCTATTGCTTGTAGTTCCTTACTCTCGCGGTCAGCGCTAGACTTCGGCGTACTAGTACAAGCTGTGAGCAATAACACCAGAAGTAGTAAGTAGTATTTCATTGGCAACATCCATATCTATGTTAATGCAAGAGTTTTTTAGAGCCGATAACTCTTGATGGCTGATTCGCAGAATTCAGTTTTTTTAGCTTGGCTATATTCGGCAAATTCTTTTTTGATGGTTTCTTGCATGTCGGCAGAGTCTTTCACCAAAGTTTCTTCGGTCGAACCTGCCGCTAAAGAGTACTCTTTGCCAAGTGCAATTTGTTTACTATTCGCCTTTAACCAAGCATCGGCTGCAGCTGCCAATGCCGCAGGGTCTTTAACCACTGGCGAGCAAACTTCAAGCACTGCTGGGGTACGAACACTGCGGAAAAATTTAATGTAATTGCCCATCCCTTCTCTGCTCATATCTTGGGCAATAGTAGGTAGCGCTGTTGCACATAACACAGTGAGTACAACGACGTGTGATAATTTCATGACCTGTCCTTGTTATAATAATTAGCAAGTTGTGGCTCGACGCCCTATATATTTTTTGTTGCTAGATATCCAACACACAAATATATTCATGAGTGCTGAATACATTAAATTTACAAAATTCAGTGTGCCTTTTATATATTTATTTGCAATATGCTGCCAAGAAAAAACTCAGGAATTTATAGGTGCTGTTGATCATTAGTTGGCAGTTCAACAATAGCTTGATGAGTACTGGCATGGCAGGATGCTTAAAGAAAAAAGCTAAATATCAACTCAGATTAAATAATTTACGCTCAAGTTCTGCCATCGAAGCAACTTGGTAACGCGGATTAATGTAATTTGGTGTTGGTTTATTGTCGGCATTCAGCCAGCAAGTGTGGAATCCAGCGAGATGGCCACCAACAATATCCGAATCGGGGTTATCCCCAACCATCAATACTCGGTCACGCGCTGGCGAGCCCATGGCTGCAAGCGCATGTTCGAAAATATCAGGGTGCGGCTTGGCTACGCCAACCTGCTCAGAAATCACTAATAAATCAAAATGTTCAAGAAAACCAGTGCGCTCCAAACGGACCTGCTGTAACTCGGTAAATCCGTTGGTAATAATGCCAAGTTTGACCCGCCCGCGCAGCGCATTCAGTAAATTGGTAACCCCATGTAGCGGCTGACAAATCTCCGCCATCGCCGCTAAGAAATCACTGTTTAGCTGTACCGGTGATTGCGATAGCCGCTGCGCCCAAGCTTGAAACCGCTGATGCTGTAACTGCGTTGCAGTAATTGCGCCCTGTTGATACTGATCCCACAGCGGTTTGTTGAGCGATTGATATTCGATAAAATCGTTCTTTGAAAAATCAACATCATAGCGAACAAACATTTGCTGGAGGCCGCGGTAGGCATCAAACTCAAATAAGGTCTCGTCCGCATCAAACAAGATCCAATCATAGCGATTAACTAGCATCTCACCCCACCACAAAACCTGACCAGCAAAGTTAGTTTTACCGCTTAAAACTGATAACCGATCTGGAAAACGCCGTTGATTTTTTCATCATAATCCGCATTCGTGGCATGAATTGAAAGACCAAAGGTAAAACCGGATTGATTGATGCCATTGCTGAAATAAGTGTAATTCAAACCAAGCGCAGAATAAGTCCGATGTTTGTCCTGAGCAAAGAAGCCTTCACTTTCGAAATATAATTCCTCACCTGCTGTTTGCAAAGCATAAATACCTAAACCGTGTTTATTTGAAGTCGCCCCAAATAAATCAGTGACCATCCAACCCGCACCTAAACCACAGGCAGAGCCCATCAAAGTACTGTATTGAATGCAGCCCACTGCAAGATATTTCATATCGGTATTAGAGACTTTTGCGACATGACCACCAAGCCCAGCATATGGTGCACCAGCACCGATACCGTACGATACCGAACTCTCATTAAGCTGTTCGCTGGCAAGCGTTGACATAGAAAAAAGCGAAAAAACTAAAACAAACTTATTCAAAATACATCCTCATACTTCTTCAATTAAAAAAACGCGGTCAAAATACCGTGAGTTACCATAGAGCGAAAGCACTGAGAGCTTCAGCGCTAACCTCGAAATTTTCAGGGGAATTAGCTTTAAAAAAAACAATAGATAAATTTACTTTTTACCAGTCGACATTTACCGTAAAAGTATTGAGCAGACTTACAAACCGACTCTGATTCTTAGCCTTTTCTAGCATCACCCTGTTGGTAATACTGGAAATAGTCATTAACCATCGCCAACAACTCCGGATAACTGACTTGCAGACTATTTGCCGAAATGTTGATTGGCGTGCCGCACATTTTGATATTTGCTTTGTTAGTCATCCGACGCAGCGCATTGCCGCGCTCGGCATATTTCTCAGGGTCATATACTAAAATGGAGATAAATTTTTGCCGACCTATCGTATATTCGTTGATGCCAGCAATATCCGACCACGGCACTAATCCGGCCGACACGCCGCTTGAATTATCGAAAATACCTTCAGCATTCAGAATTAAGCCAGGTGTATCATCGAAGAATTTTTTAACGCCAATATAACCACAAGCGCCAAAAAACAAGATTGCCACAACGGCAATAGCATAGATAAATGTTGGGCTATTAAAACGCGGCTGACTGGCAATTACTTGGGCATCTAAAGTTAATAACCATATGCCGACAGCAACGAAGCCGATGGCCGCGACCATTAACAAAATGAGCTTGGTTTTACTAAGTGCAACTACTTTTTCTGGCAACATCACATTTCCTTATTAGCTAAACAAGACGGCTGATGCAGTGTTTTGTCATCCACCCTCACAAAGACCACTGGCGGCAAACGTTATTGATTGCTATGAGTGCAAATCAAAGCCGCTGCCCCAAGTGATTGTAAGTAGGGCTAGGTTTAGACTTTTTCCCAACGCACGTCGATACCTTCAGATGCTTCTTCCTCTGAATCTTCACCAACTGCCGCTTTTAATGTCGATAACAAATAATGACTTGCGCCAGCGTTTTCCAGCAGCAGGATTGTGCTTAGGTCGATATAGTAGTCGTTGTCATCACTAGACTCTTCTTCCAACGCGTCTTCGAGGAATTTGAAATCCTGATCAGTGATTGAGCCAATGAGTTGGTTGGTTTCACGATTAAAAAGTTTGTAGCCCATTTAAATAGTCCCTTACTTAACTGTTAAGTGCAGCGCGAAATTGTGCCGTTTAGTGTGTTTTCGCCATTATATTAACGATGAATTTTAAAATTAACAATACAACAACTTTTTGTTGCCATTTACCGCTAATGTCGACAAATCAAATTCCCATCAAAATCATAAACATCTGCATAGGGTCGAAGTTTCAATACAAATTCATTGAAGCTGTTGGCGACAGTTAAGATATTACCCTCGTCGGTTTCGGTCACCACGACTTTGGGCTCATCGTTTGAATGACGATAATCCAGCGCCAGCCAAGTATGGCCATCACCTTCTAATGGCACTAAGCCTGGCAACACTCCCCAGTCCAGAGCAATGCTAATGGCGTTGTAAATAGAATTCTGATGATTGGGATCTATGCTGGCCAGCTTTGCCATCACATAAAAACCCTCGCCAAAATAAAAGGCTGAAATCTCATTTTCACACTCAGGCAATGCAATGACCTTGCCTTGAGTTGACTCAATATAGTTCACATAACCATGCGGGAGCTGGTAGCCGGTTTGTTCCGCAAAATAACGGACTGCTTCGTCGGTTGTATAAACTCGGTAGTTTTGGATTTCTTGCACATTACCGCACTTTGCACAGACAAAATAAGCAGTACCATCAATGATGTCTGGGTTGCACAATTCTTCCCTACAACATTTCATCGCAAAACTCCTAGCTGATTAACGTCACGATGCTCGCTCCGCGTTGATAAATGCGCTCAGACAAGCAGTTTAGCGACGCACAAGTATCAACCTGCTGATATGGCTTTAACTACCGCCGCGGTGGCATGGATTTTCGTCGTATCGTAGAGCGGCACTTCAACATCTTTTTGACTGACTAACAAACCAATCTCAGTACAGCCTAAAATCACCGCCTGCGCTCCGGCTTGATGAAGAGTGTTAATAATTTCAATATATTGCGCTCTTGAACTCTCACAAATGCGACCTAGGCAAAGTTCCTCATAAATGACACTGTGCACCAAATCGCGCTCTGGCGCTGATGGCACAATCACTTCGATGCCAAAACGTTCGGTGAGCCGGCCTTTATAAAAATCCTGCTCCATGGTGAAACGCGTGCCGAGCAAACCCACTTTGCTAATGCCTTGTTTAACCAAACATTCTGCCGTGGCATCAGCAATATGTAGCAGCGGAATTGAAATTGCTTGCTCAATTTCTGCGGCAACTTTATGCATGGTATTGGTACAAAGTAGCACGAAATCAGCGCCAGCCAATTCGACAGATTTTGCCGCATTTGCCAATAATGCCGCGCTTTCAGCCCATTGGTTTTGCCGCTGAAACTGTTCGATCTCATGAAAATCAACGCTATACATCACAATCTTGGCCGAATGCAAACCACCGAGCGCTTGGTTAACCCCAGTATTGATCAGTTGATAATAGCTAGTCGTCGATTCCCAACTCATACCGCCCAAAAGCCCGATCGTTTTCATGAAAATCCCCAACGTTTCAATGCGACACCGTGAAATAAATCGCCAGCTATTTGCGAAAAATAGCCCAGAATTTATGTCGAATATCTTGCACAGCCGCGATCTGCTTGGCTGAAATTAAACTAAGCGCAACCCCAATAAGAATAATCAACAGGTGCGATGCAAGGTAAAGATATTTTGCTTCTAAATCTGCATGCTTGCGGCCATTTACCAGGATAAAAAACTCGGGATCAGTGACCCCCTGCCAGGCCACATAACCATTAGCTAAGCCAAAAAAGATAAACCCAGCACCGATAATTTTAATGACGATAAATGTGAAGCCAACACTTTGCATGTAAAACCTTATGCATTGCAGATTTGGGTACTAAGGCTACAGAGCTTTAGTAAGGCGCCGACAAATTTGGCGGCGAGCAGCACGAAAAATCCATGCGCTTAGTTATTTGCTTAGTTATTTGGCGACCTTATCCACTTGCAATTCAAGCTGCTGTGCATCGATTTTGATTGTGGCTTTTTTGCCATAAGCCACTTCAAAAGACGGCTGCATCCGCTCTTTCCCGACGCGTACCGAAGTCGCAACAACCGCCGTATCATTCGCTTGTGGCTTCACTGTAACTTCAAGTTCGAAATCTTCGCCAATGCGGATGGTTGCTTTGGTATCAGCTTTCACTTCAACGATAGGCGATGCGACAACCTTACCATTTTGCTGCACCGAAGTTGTCACTCGAAAGCTTTCTGTTGCACCGACCGTTGAGGCTGCAAACAACAATCCGAGCAACATAGTTTTGATAGTCATATTAAATTCCTTATCTGGGTAAAATCGTTTTTGTCGAGTTAGACAATTGTTGCCACTTTTGGCTATCAAATAATCTGCGTTTAATTTAACGCTTTCTTCATAAAAATACTAAATGGATCAGAGACATAATCGGCAAATGGCTCGCATATTTCAAAACCAAAACGCTGATACATCGCAACTGCGGGTTGGAAATAAGCAACTGAGCCGGTTTCCAAATAGAGCGTTTCCAGCTTTCTGGCTTTTGCCTCGGCAATGATATGGCTTAACATCATCGAACCTACGCCCATCCGGCGAAACTCAGTCGCTGTGCGCATTGATTTGATTTCAGCTTCATGCGAATTGAGTGTTTTCAGCGCACCACAACCAGCCAGTTTGTCACCTTGCCAAAGGGTCCAAAAAGTAATGTCGGGAGCCTGTAACTTACTAATATCTAATGCATGTACGCTTTCAGCTGGGGATGTCGCATACATATCTTGCAGATGTTCATTTAATAAATTGAACACTTCAATTCCAGTTAAATCATCGACGATTATTTGCATATCAAGCGACCTTGTTTTCTTGTACTGATTGTTTTATTCCAAATGGCAGGATTGGCATTGCAACAATACTCGCGCCTTCAATTGTAATCACACTCACAATCCCTCCGGTGCGGCTAGTCGGCTTCATATTGTTATATCGTAAATCTGCAGTCGATTACGATAACATCTCCAGCATTTTTATCGTCGATACTGGGTGAGGGCGCAACGGATTCACTAGCCTTTGTCACCCGCACTGCGAACCAAGGTTCAGTTCGCAGCAGTTCATAATTGGCGGTTTCTATTGCAAGTGCTTTATCAAATACCGTAGCACTCGGGCCTGATAACACCTTGCCGACAACATGATAGATAGCTCTAGCTTCACGCTGCCCGGGCCCGGATGACAATGCATATAATTCATTTGGCGTTGCGACTTGCACACCAAGTCGGCGTAATTCATTGAGAGTGTCTGTTGGGATCACATGCAGGTGTGCAACTTGCCAGCTCTGGCACAACTCGCATTGGCATTGAAATGCGGGCATCGCCGCATGACCTTGAACTTTTTGCGTCTCTGCCAAATGCACTGCCAATCGCCATTTGGCAAAAGCAATAGTAGGTCGTCTTTTCACAATAAAAGCCTTTTTGATTGGCAGCTAAACACCGAAATTAACTTTCAAATGATGACTATCCGGTTGCATATCAATCTGTTGTCGCAACACAATCTGTTCACTCATCCGGGATTAGCCGATGTTATAGTCCAAACGAACAACCTGATCTTTCTGCACCACGGCAACACCATTAACCACTTTCGGTGCGTATTTCCAATTAGACAGGGCTTTAATCGCCGCTTGATCGAATATCTTTTCCGGGACCGAATTGATCACTTTGATGTTAACCGGATCACCATCCTCATCAATATCAAAACGCATTTGTACGTAGCCCTCGATGTTATTCTTCGCAGCATAGGCAGGGTAAGTCGGATTGGCTCTAGCTTGGAGTGAGGCATCGGCACGATCTGGCAGCGGTGTAGCAGCGCAACCAATGAGAAAAACCATACTGGCAATCATGAAAATGAAATTTTTCATACAAATCCTTTTAAACATTAGGGTTTAGATAAATGCTGTTTAGCAGCCCAAAGCCTAAAACCATCCTTGTGTACTTGGCTGCTTCGACAAATCGACTTCACCTTACTCGACATCAAAACCACGGGCCTGCAAAATTTCTAAAACTTCAGAATTCCCGTGCAGATATTTCGACATCCGGATGATAGCGCCCGATTCGAACTTCAGTGCGTACCAATACATACTGTCAACATACTCCACAGAAATCAGGTCGTCCCATAGCTCGTGTTTGCTGCCAGTCCAAGGGGTGTGAAATTTAATGCGATGAAAATCGAATTCGCCATACACTTTATAGTATTCGGCAAAGCTGCCGAATGCGCTCACCGCAAAAAATAGGAAAAGGCCAGTGATTGCCCAAAATTCACTAGCCTTTTTAAACACATCTTTATCGTAAAAATATGCCGAAAAAGCCACGACGGCGAAAATCGCGCAAAGCCAACCCATGACCGGCATAAAAAGCCCATATTGGAGTTTGCCATCGGTAATTTTACGCCGTGCTTTCTGTGCAATAACCACAAAGATAAGGGTTGAAATTACCGCACCAATTAAGCCTGAAATAAGACCTGAAATCATTTTCCTACTCTTTTACCTTTAAATTTTATCTGAAGGTCGGAGCGAACTCACTTCGACCTGCCATCACACCTTATAATCGGCACAGCTTACAATGTGCTACTAGCAGTCGCTGTTTTCACACTGGCTTTTAGCGCACACTATTTAGCTTGTAGCAGCTGCATCACCGCATCATCAATCTCGTCAAACCCGCGTAAGGCTTGGCGTTGTTGCAGGCGTTCCAAGATGGTCGCTTTTGCCGAAAAACTAAAAGTATCAACCACGCTGCCCCATTTCCCAGCCAAAGTGAGTGCGGTAGTATGGTTAAACGCACTACTTGCCGACACACACTCAACAACGTCCTGTCCTGAACCGCCATGCGCAAGCAGCAACTGCACTAGCGGAACACACCATGCCCGTAAATCACTATGGCGACTGCAAAGCAGTAGTGTCACAGCACCCAACAGACTGCCTTGATAATTCAAGTAATCTTTGCCTTGAAAGCAGATTTTCAATGGTTTTTTCAGCGCAACCCCACGCCTTGCCATTTGCGCCAAAATGCTCACGACCGTCGTCGCATTCTCGTGCGCAACAAATTTTTCAGCCACCGTCGGCGACACTTCTAGGCGATAGCTTTTATCGAATAGATACACCAATAAGCTCTGCTGGAATTGTGTTTGCGATGACCAATGGCTGGCATCGGCACCTGCAATTAATAGCTCATTGATTTTCTGCATCTTTGCTGGCCATCCCGCCGGATATTCTCTGGCCAGCTCTAACAAAATCTCGCCGTTTCGCAAAGGCTTTTGCAAATCTAGCCCAGCAGCCTGCAGTTGCTCGAGCGAAGGCGCATCGGCAACATCCTGTAAATAATGGACAAATTGCTGCTCTAACGAATACCCCTGTGGCGCGACGGCTATAGCACCAAAACGTTGCAGAATTGTCGCGCCTTCAGCCAAAACATCTTGGGATTGGTGCTCCATCGCAATCATATAATCGCGGATCTGAGAGGCTAAATTGCGGGTGACGCCTGCTTCAGAAACGTAATACAGTAAACTGCCGCAGCTACAGTAGTGTTCAGCGATCGCAGACCCGGTATCTAATCGACCAAATCTGCCGCCATGAGGGTTAGCATGTAACACTGGCGCATTCAAATCAATGTTTGGCTGTTGGCAGACCCATTCCAGTGCTGCAGGTACCGCCAGCAAAAAAGTCCAAACCGCTTCATGACGCACCAAAGCCGCTAAATTTGGTCCGGCCGCCTGCAGCATAGCTAGCAGTAATTTCTCAATCTTAGATGGCGGAAATTCAACGAAGCCCGAGGTAAACAAGTGGGCCCATTGCACACTGAGGCTCCAGTC
Organism: Gammaproteobacteria bacterium; assembly: GCA_017302255.1. Lineage (GTDB taxonomy): Bacteria > Pseudomonadota > Gammaproteobacteria > Enterobacterales > Alteromonadaceae > Pararheinheimera. The sequence continues at coordinate 63,656 of JAFLDV010000023.1, forward strand.
AATGTTTTGTTTGGCCAGTGCTGCCATAGCCAAAGGCACAGGATACTTGGCGCTAATAATATGCACATAAAGTGGCATACCATCGACCAGTGCATTGACGTTCACCCCATTTTGGATGGCGTTCGCAACTTTGCTGTCACTACCTTGGTTAGCCATAGTGACTACCTTTTTCGGATCCGGAATATCAGTAGAGACTTCACGGGCCTTAAACTCTTTCGCGCTGATAACCCGACAGCCATGATAATACTCCGTCGCCTCGCCATCACCTTGGCTATCGGCCACGTTAAAATGCAAAAAGGAAACACCCAAATCTGTCCATGCTTGGCACTGCGCATTGCTTAATGAATCTGCTTGGTTATCATCTTGATAATCAAATGACACGACCTCAGCTTTAACGCCCACCCCATCCACGCTGATCGCTTGCAATTCGGCAGGCTCAGCAAACACAGCAGCTAGCGGCGACTTTATAGACTCCGTCTTGGGGTCAAATGCACTCAGATTAGTCTTTAACTGCTTAGCGACGTTAGCGTCTTTACATACCAGTTTTAAATGCACATAAGTAGACGACATTCATCAAATCCTTTTGTTGTTTAACCTCAAAGGTTCGCCATTCCCACAAACAGCAATGGGTAAGGCAGATCAGGGAGGGAGAAGGCAAAACGCCATCACTCACGCATCATCTGGCGGATGATTTGCGGCTGTTAATTTCCATATTATTGGTCCTGCGGCGACGATGACCAGCGCAGGCATGTAAAATATATGTAGTTAATTCGTGTGTAAAGAGGGGTAAGCTGGAATACATGACTCATGCTACCGCGGGCTCAGCGCATGACACAGGACGTTACGCAGCAAGTGCTTAGATCAACTCTCTGATTTTATTCAATTCTGCGCTGTCTTTTGCTGGCAACTTGCCAGCCAACGATACAAGAACCCAAATTCAAAACGCAGATAAGCAATACATTGAACTCGCCACTGATGATTGCAAACACACAGCCACAAAGCGCCCCAATGCCAAATAAACCACACCAGAACTTGATGGTTGCTGGCGATAATAAGCCACCACTAGACTTTGCTTTATTGAACAGCAAACGATAAGAAAGCTGACCAAACCAATAAAGCAAAACACCAAGAATGGCGCAGCCAACAACTACCGCCAATGACTGCGTTTCTTTAGCGACCAACATGGTCAGTAGCGCCACTATAGCTATCGAGATAAAAGCTGTTATTAAACCAACGATTATCTCTAAAGCTCTGCCTGCATTACGATCTTCGTCAAACATATTCCCTCGATACGCGATTACGACTCATCCCACGTGGCAACCAATAATAATCTGCTGCAATCACATACTGCCTAACATCCGTTGCGAGTTGATTATATTTTTCCTTGATGTTTTGGGTCAAAATCTACCATCCATTCAATGCCGTATTTGTCTCTAAACATACCAAAATAAGAGCCCCAAGGACTTTCACCAAAAGGGAATTCAATGCTGCCACCCGCTGAAAGCCCATGAAACAGTTGTTCCGCCTCGGCTAAGCTCGCTGCACCGATGGCAATTTTGCTTCTGTTTTCATTTTCATTGGTTTTCCCCATGATTGCCGGAACATCATTGCCCATTAAAACGTTTGGGCCTATTGGTAAGGCAATATGCATTATTTTGTTTTCTTCGGCTGGATCTACTGGAAAATCAGGACCAGCGAGCTCTTTGAACCGCATGATCTTGGCGAATTCGCCGCCAAAAACCGATTTATAAAAATTGAATGCTTCTTCAGCATTGCCATTAAAGTTGATATGCGGATTAATCAGCGCCATTGCATGTCCCTCAATTTGTTTTACTTGCCAAGTGTTTGCATCCTACAAGGCCTTTTGCCAGCCTAAAATGCAGCACAACATAAAGTACTGGACTCACCTGTTTAAAGGATAACTAAAGCACCTGACCTACGCGGATAAGTGAGCCATTTTCGTCAATGATTGCAAATTCACGCATCCCCCAAGGCTTATTTTCCAAAATGGTTAGGCGCGGTATGCCAACGCTTGGCAAGCCAAGTTGCGAAAATTGTGCGTAAAGCGCATCGACATTGTGAACCCGGAAATAGCAGCCGAATGCTGATTCAGTCGGGACAAGACTCTCGTGCAAGAAAAAATGCACCTCCAGTGAGCCCAGCTCGGCAATTGCGTAATCATTGGTCGGCGATACGATTGCACAATGAAAGCCAAGCCGACGGAAGAAATCCAGCGTTCCTGCCATAGATCTTGCGGGAAGTTGCGGTATCGCTATGTTATTTGAGTGCACGCCGATCTCCGTTATTTCTTAGCTGCAAGCTACTCGCAGAAATCCCTCTCAGGGTGAGACAAATTCTTTGGATTAGCTATCTTAGATCCAAAAACGCAAAGATTCTGCGGCTTTTGGCTAAAGAAAGCGAAAAACAGCAAGTGCTCACGTAATTGTCAGCCGCAAATTCATTAAGATACTGGTGTAGCATAAAGAAAAACTGTTTTATTCTGGCTTTTCTCAGTTAAAATCGAAGCAAAAATTGCTTTGGTACTGCCATCACCTGAGTGCAAGTATCGGATAATCACTACCCATCCATAGACTCGGTGAAAACAGGTTCCAAAAACTAAGTACATGATTTGTGTACCCAACACTATTCATTACCAGCAGAACATGGATTCTAGGGCGCCGCCGGCTGAGAGACAGCCAATCTGCGCATTGCAGCGACAGTAACACGCTCTGGACATTGTTAATTTTTCAAAATTTTCTAAGCCAATCGGCTTAAAGGACAGGCTTAGTGAAGGTTTTACATATTCTTGACCATTCCATTCCACTGCATAGCGGTTACACCTTTCGCAGCAGAGCAATATTGCAGCAGCAACAGGCACTTGGTATTGAAACCTGCCACGTCACTAGTCCGAAGCAGGGCAATACCGAAGTCGGCGAAGACCTTGTTGATGGTTTAAAATTTTATCGCTCTGCGCAGCCTCAAGGTTGGATGACCAAAGTACCGGGCTTGAACCAACTGGCTCTAATCAAGCCGCTGACTGAACGGATTTTGCAGGCGGTTGCCATTGAAAAGCCAGACGTTTTACATGCGCATTCGCCAGCATTAAATGGTCTGGCGGCACTTCGTGCGGCCCAAATTTGTGGACTTCCAGTGGTCTATGAAATTCGGGCATTTTGGGAAGATGCAGCAGTGGATCACGGCACTTGTAAAGAAGGTGACGCACGCTACCAGTTAACCCGGCAAATGGAAAATTACGTGGTCAAACGCGCATCTGCGGTCACCACCATCTGTGAAGGTCTGCGTCTCGATCTCGTTAGTCGTGGATTTGCCGCAGACAAATTTACCGTAATACCAAACGCAGTGAATACCGAACAATTCCAAATTTCGGCCGGTCGTGACCAACAGCTCGAACAGCAACTTGGTTTACAAGATTGTTTAGTACTTGGCTTTCTTGGGTCCTTTTACGCTTATGAAGGCCTAGATCTCGCTATCCGCGCTTTACCAGCCGTCATCGCAGCGCAGCCAAATGTGCGATTATTGTTAGTTGGTGGTGGGCCGCAACAACAGCAATTGAAACAACTGACCGAAGAATTGGGTTTGACCGACTATGTGATCTTCACTGGACGGGTGCCACATGGCGAAGTTGATCGGTATTACAGCTTGGTTGATTTGCTGATTTACCCAAGAAAATCAATGCGTTTAACTGATTTAGTCACTCCTCTAAAACCGCTCGAAGCCATGGCGCAAGGCAAACTGGTATTGGCGTCTGATGTTGGTGGACACAAAGAGTTAATTACCGATGGCGTAAACGGCTTTTTATTTCCAGCCGATAATGTACCAGCCTTCAGCGACACTATTATCCGCTTGACGCAACATAGCGCCGAGTGGCCGCAGATTATTGCGCAGGGCCGCGAGTTTGTTGAACAAGTTCGTAACTGGCGAGTCAGTGTCAGCCGTTATCTGCCGCTTTATCAGCAGTTACTGGCAAAAAAGGACTAAAAAACAGCTAAAGCACGCCGAGTTAGCCTATCAAATATGAACAGCCACTTCTCGCGAATGGCTGTTCGTCTTGAAAACCATCTTACTGCGCAAAACCGCCTTGAACGCGCGGATAGGATTTCGGTGAACTAGCTATCTTTATGTGCCGGTAAGCTTGCATCACTGCCGTCGTACCATGCGCCATATTTATCACCTAGCCAAATATGCAGGCGAAACAGATAAGCATTGGCAAGCAAAATAATCCCACCAGCCAACGCGGGCTCACTCACCAGCCCCAGCACGCAGAACATAAAGCCAAAGCAATGCGAGATAAGCTCCACGTTTTCTGCCGACTTTCGGGTTGGCCGTAAACTAAAAAAATTGAAAGCAAACAGCAATTTCAGGCTGGTCGGTAACTGTTGCCAGCTCGCTGATTTTTTGTCCATTTCGAAATTCTCCTGAGTTAAGGTTTTGACATCAACTTCCAGCACTGACGCCAAACATTTAAGAGATTCCAAGCTAGGACTGTGACCGCTTTCGATCCGCTGAATAGTCCGGACGCTAAGTCCAGACATTTGCGCGAGTTGCTCTTGAGACAAAAGACGGCTGAGGCGAAGTTGCTTGAGGATCATGGTATTCCTTTGTAGTCAGTGCCTGCAGATCATGTGGCACAAATCACTGTGGCGGTGACGAAATCTAAGCGTCAGCAACCCGACAAAAACCCGCCAGCTACCCGACAGGCCAATCTAAACCTGAATCTCGAAAGCGACTCTGCTATTGCATGTAAACACTTGGGAGCCATGAGCTTCAACAATTAAAGCCAATAACAAAAACCAACAACCATCTGCAGTAAGCGCGTAGCCAGCGATATTTTCAAGTTACTGTTTGGCAAAAGCGAGCGCGATACCAAGCCATTTTGCTAACTCAGCATGGTTGTATGGAAAGAGAAACCAATCTCCCGCGACATCATTTGTTTTTAATGCACCACTGGCAATAGCTTTGCTCTGCAAAGCTGCTGGTAATAACAAACCAATATGTTGCATGCCCTGGGCAAAGGCAAAAATCGAGGTATCCACATACCAAAAACAATATTTAAAATTGCGTGGATCAGGGCAAAAAAACTTAACTGCGGGCTGTTTTTTCAAAACCGCATAAATTGGTTCAATAATATCGCCATGGCAACTCAGCGGCCGAAGATATGCTAAGACGCTTTTATTTTGCGTATTCTGAAGTTCAGCAGGGACGGCAATTTGCATAGTTTTTCTCGTTTGGTCACGCAATTAACGATGGGTAGATGTTGTCGATAGCACAACAGCTAAACAATAGCTTGCAGCCCTAACTATTGATTACTGCAACATTGCACCATGCGCCTGCAATCCCGATAGTCCAAGTAGATACTCACCTAAGTTGGCGATATCTTGCAAAGCTCTTTCATTGCTGCGGGCAGAGCTTGGCGACCAATAACAAAGTTCAGCATAAGAACTGCCTGACTTTGGCCGGAAGCACCAAATTGAGCCGTCCTTCCCTTGAATATTGTCCGGGCGCGAGCGGAGCAGCGCATTTTTATACAAATCATCGATTTTGCTTTTTACATCTGCAGTCAGTCTCACTTTAGACTGATATTTGACACCGGGTATAATGGAGCGCTCGCTGACCACTGCCGTCTGCTCTAGCTCCGACAGCAAAAAGCTTTCATGTTCGCCAACGCAAAATCTAAATAGCAAATCACTATCGAGTGAGTTTTGCACTGACAGTTCAAACATCAAGCCTTCAAATAATTCAGTTTTGCCGCAGTTTGGCTCATCGGCCAGACTCTTACCCACGAATAAAACGCAAGTCATGGCAAACACCAGAGCGCACAGCGTTTTTATCATATTAAACCTCCGTTATTGCTCACCAAATTGGGATTATTGGTATTTTTCGGAGATCGACTATTTACCGCCGATTTGCAGCCGACCAGCTAAGTTAATCACTACTAGACCCGACCAAGATCCAACGTTTATCTTTGACGTGAAGATCAAAAGCAAAATCCCAGAACACTGGATAATCTGGATGACCTTGTTTAAAAGCAAATTCAACAACCATGTCTGCGTGTTCAATATCGATACTTGAAAACACCTTGTCGATTAAAGACAGTATTTCCGCGGTCTTTAGCTCGAGCGCTAAAGGACCTGAGCCTTCATCGCCTTTATACAACAGACAATCCTTAATAATCGTCATCGCTTGCAAAGCGGAAGCAGGTGCCACCAGAGATGGCTCACTTGCAGCTGAAACAAGCGTTTTTAGCACTGAGGATAACCCGAGCTCTGGCGCTGCAGGCCCATAAAGGCGCAAAAACACTGCGTAATTCATGCCATACAGCAAACGCTCGATTTGATTCAATGCAGCTTTCAGCTCGTGCAATTCGTTGTGTTCCTTGTTCTATTGTGGCTAATCTAGGGTAATCTTCGCGTTTAGCATGACGATAATCCATATCGGCAGAGAAATCGCCCGCTGCTTATGATTTTACAAAGTCTACCGGGTCAGAGGCGTAATAGATTAGTCCAGCAACCTTACTAAATACCAATACACCAGACCCTAAATAATCCCAATGGTCCTTTGGATATTCACGTGAGTGCTCGTCGGTATCTATTGAAAAAACGACAACCCCCAAGCTGCCATCTTCAAACATGATTTTGTCGTTTATATGGATTTCAGTACCGTTTTGGTATTTCATCTGCTTGTCCAAAAAATAGCAGCTCCGATTGACTCTAAAGCTTTGCAAAATCGGCCTAGCCCGAACGTCACTCGGCTAATTCTTTATGTTTTATCCAAGAATTGCTGCTCAGTCGCTATGGTTAAAGATGAGCTATCCGACATAACAAAACCCGAGCCTAAACCAGTGACGCTAACGAAGTCCTTGGAGTATCTAAAATAGTAGGTTTTACCGGCCTCAAACTGTCCGGAGATTTTGCCGCTTTCATTACTTGGCATAAACAAGATTGATTCTTTTGACGTTAAAACGTGTTGGCCAGGCTTCACATAAAAGGTGACGAAGCTGCCGGTCCCGAGATTGCCGACTAATTTATTGTTCAAATAAAAAAATGGCTGTTCTGGGTTTGCCGAATGGTACAAAACTGCCGTTCTATACAAAAACACCCTTGCTGAATTACTTAAATTTAAGCCTTCAGGCGATTGATATTTTTCAGTCGAAGCGCACCCTGCAATACAGAGTAAACATAGAAATAATAGGTTTCTCATAAATGTCCCTGTAAACTTTTAGAATGAACCCGCAGCAAATTTGGCATGCAGCGAAAACAGCAGGACCGAACCAAATCGTTAGTTATTTTTACTTTCAACGTGCTTTTTGAAGTTGTTGAGAATGCTTTGCCAACCTTGTTTTTGCATTTCCGCAGAATGTTCGTCTTCTGCATCAAAGGTTTCAACCACCCTCACGCCACTCGTAGTTTCGGTGAACTCAACAGTCACGACGCGGTTGTCGCCGAGTGCAAAATGGATGGTATTTTGTGGAATGATCTTGATAAAGGTACCTTCGAAATCGAAAGCCATTGAGCCATCTTTTGCTGCCATTCGATACTTAAATGCGCCACCCACCTCAAGATTTAGCTCGGCGCTAGGACAGCACCACTCCTCGATAGCAAAATTCCAACTGGTTATATCCATTGGGGTTACCCAAGCATCCCAAACTTGAGCTAGTGTGGCTTTCACTTCAGTTTCAATACTTATCTGCATAACTATTCCTGTTGTTTTTGCTATTAACGAGCTTGCGCTGCAACCGAGGAGGGTCCAACGCTTGATATGTTCAAGAAGGATCTAAGAGATCAAGTCTTGCCCCTAAATTCAACTTTCTCAGCTTTACCACTCACGCCACTCTTCTGTGACATCCTCATCAAATTCCACACCAGCAGATGCCAGTGTTTGGAAAATAAGCTCACAAATTCCTTCCCGTTGGTCAGTCTCAATGAGCGAAAAATCACACTGTTCATTTAATTCATTAAGCGCCAACACCAGCGTTTTGACTTCGACCATGGCTTTGTCGTGCGAAATGCCTTCCGGCACACTTGAGATGAATTTGCTGAGTAATGATCCGCAAATTTCTACGTCGCTTGATGTGTAATCGGCATCATCGTCACCGTCGATGAAATCCAACATTCCTTCTAAAATTTGATCGTACAACTGATTCACAACTAACATCCTTATGATACTTAATGTTTGATTTCGAGCTGGGTTTAACACGTCACTTTTGTGCCGATTATCAGCTTACTTACAACAACAAATGCTACAAAAAGCCATCCGCGGTCAAGCCTTGCAACTCACGTAGACTTTGTAGATAGATCACAACCCATACACTCAGCTTACCTTAACTGCATTGTAATAGCCCCTTTTTAAAACGGACACTTTTTAATTAAGCGATAGGCTTAAACCTATCTTTAAGGAGTGTCTATGGAACGTATTGAAATTTTAACTGGCGAACAACGTCGCCGTCGTTATACTCCC